>NZ_JAZARD010000004.1:0-800634 GCF_036231885.1 Janthinobacterium sp. P210006
ACAAAACCGCCTGCGCACGCTTTACGCCCAGTAATTCCGATTAACGCTTGCACCCTACGTATTACCGCGGCTGCTGGCACGTAGTTAGCCGGTGCTTATTCTTCAGGTACCGTCATTAGCAAGAGATATTAGCCCTCACCGTTTCTTCCCTGACAAAAGAGCTTTACAACCCGAAGGCCTTCTTCACTCACGCGGCATTGCTGGATCAGGCTTTCGCCCATTGTCCAAAATTCCCCACTGCTGCCTCCCGTAGGAGTCTGGACCGTGTCTCAGTTCCAGTGTGGCTGGTCGTCCTCTCAGACCAGCTACTGATCGATGCCTTGGTAGGCTTTTACCCTACCAACTAGCTAATCAGATATCGGCCGCTCCACGAGCATGAGGTCTTGCGATCCCCCACTTTCATCCTTAGATCGTATGCGGTATTAGCGTAACTTTCGCTACGTTATCCCCCACTCCAGGGTACGTTCCGATATATTACTCACCCGTTCGCCACTCGCCACCAGAGCAAGCTCCGTGCTGCCGTTCGACTTGCATGTGTAAGGCATGCCGCCAGCGTTCAATCTGAGCCAGGATCAAACTCTTCAGTTTAATCTCTGTTACTTTGCCCTTTTACAGGCACCATCATTACTGATGGGTCGCTCACTCAAAAAACTGACAGGCCACTACTTGCGTAGCGCCTATTTCATTATTTCTTGTGAACATTTGATATTTTAAGTATTACAGCAATCCGAAGATTACTGCTGCACTGACATCAAATGCCCACACTTATCGACTGTTAATTGTTAAAGAACTGTATTCGGTACTGCTTTCGCGCTATCGACAAAGCGTTGTGTTTGTCAGCTGCGAAGAAGGAAGAGTATGAAGCGTTTTCAGCATTTCGTCAACCTTCTTTTTCGCCGTTTGCTACTGCATCCGGCTCCCTCTGTTTCGCTAAAACCACTGCGTTGCATCGGGGAGGCGAATCATATCAAAGACCGTCGAAGTTTGGCAAGCGCTTTTCCAGGAAAGCGTGCATGCCTTCTTTTTGCGCAGGCGTACCAAAGGCCGCCTGGAATAAACGGCGCTCGTAGGCAACACCATCGGTCAAGGTCGTTTCAAACGCGCGGTTGACGCAATCCTTGATCATCATGGCCACCGAGATCGGCATGGCGGCGATGGTCTTGGCGGCAGCCAGGGTTTCTTCCAGTAATTTATCGGCCGGCACCACGCGCGACACCAGGCCGATGCGTTCCGCTTCCGCTGCGTCGATGGTGCGCGCCGTCAGCAGCAGGTCCATGGCCTTGGCCTTGCCGATGGCGCGCGGCAAGCGCTGCGTACCGCCCGCACCCGGCGTGACGCCGACCTTGATTTCCGGCTGGCCGAATTTGGCGCTGTCGGCAGCGATCAGGAAATCGCACATCATGGCCAGTTCGCAGCCGCCGCCCAGCGCGTAGCCAGCTACGGCGCCCACCACGGGTTTGCGCACGCGCAAGATATGTTCCCAATTGCGGCTGATGTAGCCCTGGGTAAAGGTGTCCGGGTAAGTGTAGTCGGCCATGGCGGCAATGTCGGCGCCGGCGGCAAACGCTTTTTCGCCGCCCGTGAGCACGATACAGCCGATATTGTCGTCGGCGTCGAACTTCAGCAAGGCGTCGCCCAGCTCATTCATCATGTTGTCGTTCAAGGCGTTGAGCGCCTTCGGGCGGTTCAGGCGGATGACCGCCACTTTGTCCTGGATTTCGATGATCAGGTCTTCGTATTGCATATAGTCTCCTCTGGATGAACACGGTAGCGACGATTGTAGCGGCTAACGGCAGCGGCGCGGCAGGTGCGCTGCTATTATTGTGAGCCTGATCATTTTCATATCGAGCAAGATATTTTCTCTTCATTCTTCCAGCATTGCGTCCGCTACCTGCGCGGCGACGGCAGCGCCGCCAGCGCCAATTTTCGCCGCTTGTGGTTCAGCAACGGCCTCAATTGCTTCGGCGCCCAGATCACCTCGCTGGCCCTGCCCCTGTGCGCCGTGCTGTTGCTGCATGCGACGCCGGAACAGATGGGCGTCCTGGTCGCCCTGCAGGCGCTGCCGTTCGCCCTGTTCGGCTTGCCCGTCGGCGTACTGCTGGACCGGCGCAGCAAACACCCGATCATGCTGTTCAGCGAAAGCATGTCGGGCCTGGCCCTGGCCAGCGTGGCCGTGGCCTATTGGTGCGGCGTGCTGTCCATGCCCTGGTTATATATAGTGGGCTTCATTATCGGCACGGGCTTCGTCGTCGGCGGCGGCGCCGAACAAGTCTTTCTGACCTTCCTGGTGGGACGTGATGGCTTGATCGATGCGCAATCGAAATTTGCTGCTACCGAATCGGCATCACGCCTGATCGGTCCCGGCCTGGCTGGCGTGCTGGTACAAGTCTTGTCGGCACCGGTCGCCATCCTGTGCACGGCCTGCGGCTACCTGGTTTCCGTCTTCAATTTGCGCGCCATGAGCGTGCGCGACCCGCGACCCGCGCCGTCCGACAAACACGCCCTGCGCGACATCGCCGACGGCTTGCTATTTGTCTGGCGTGAACCGCTGCTGCGCGCGCTGGCGTGGGGTGCCGGCATCTGGCATTTCCTGTTTTACGCCAGCATGGCCTTGACGGTACTGTTTGCCACGCGCGACCTGGGCATGAGCCCCGGCGTACTGGGCATGACGCAGATGCTCGGTGGCGCCGGCGTCTTGCTCAGCGCCTTCATCGTCAAGCCGCTGACGAAGCGCTACGGCGCCGGCCGCACCATCCTGATCGGGCTGGCGTCGACTTCCGTGTGCTTTGCCCTGACGCCCACCATCCCCGCCGCCCTGTTCGGCAGCGCAGCCGCCAGCGCCGTGGCCTATGCCGTGCTGATGTTCTTTTTCGATTGCGGCGTGATGCTGTTCTTTATTCCCTACCTGGGCTTGCGCCAGAAAGTCACGCCCGACCCCATGCTGGGCCGCATGACTTCGACCATGCGCTTCCTGACGGTGGCAACGGCGCCGCTGGGCGCGCTGGCCGCCGGCTGGATCGCGGAACACTTTGGCGTGCGCAATGGCCTGGCCTGCATCGCGGCCGGCAGCATCCTGTTGACGGTGGCCATGGTGTGGGGCACGCCGCTGCGTAGCGTGCGCACCTGAAGCAATGAACGGGCATACACTGCTGAAAGATTGCCTTGGCGACACTATTCACGCCAAAGCTTGCGAGGTTTGATTTACATCAAGGTTTTAATTAATGTAAATCCATAAGCTGTCTTACATCACTTGAGGAGCACGCTATGTTTAACACCATCTTATTTCCCACCGACGGTTCGCCGTTGTCCGACAAAGCGGCCGAGACCGCCCTCGCCTTCGCCCAATTAAACAAGGCCAAGCTGGTCGCCATCAGCGTGGTGCAACCGTTCCCGTTCTCGCCGATGGCCGATGGCGGCATCGTGCTCGACGCCGGCCTGTACGAGCAACAGATGCAGGAAGCCTCGCAGCGCGCCATCGACAAGATCGGCGAAGCGGCGCGCGCCGCCGGCGTCCCCTTTGAAGGCGTGGTGGCCGTCTCGCCCAGCCCGCACGAGGAAATCGTGAATGCGGCGCAAACCTACCATTGCGACATCATCCTGATGGCCTCGCATGGCCGCAAGGGCTTGAACAAGCTGTTCGTGGGCAGCGAAACGCAAAAAGTGCTGGCGCATACCCATCTGCCAGTGATGGTCCTGCGCTGACACCTGAGCCAAGCAGCTGCGCGTCGCAGGACGCAACCCACTGCCGCGCGTAACGGTTTTGCCAGGTGTGATTCAGCAAGCGCCGACCTTGCCCCCGGCGGCGCCAGCATCGTCTAGCGCGCCGGCGCCTGCTTCGGCAACAACACCCACACGGCGCCGCTTTGTTTCATGCGGCCCGCATTCTCCGCCGCTTCCGCACCGAAACCAAAGAAGTAATCGACCCGGATGGGCCCGCGAATGGCGCCGCCCGTATCCTGCGCCATCACCAGGCGCTGCATGGGGATATCGCTGTTGGCTTGCGTGGTGGCCAGGAACACGGGCGCGCCCAGCGGCACGAAGCGCGAATCGATGGCCACCGAACGCTGCGGCGTCAACGGCACGCCCAGCGCCCCCTTCGGCCCCACCTTGGGATCGGGCAGGCGCTCTTCCTTGAAGAACACATAGCTGGGATTGGCGTTGAACAACTCATCCTTGCGCGTGGGATGGCCGGCGATCCACGCCTTGATGCCCTGCGCGGACGCCTGGCTCAAGGTCAGTTCGCCCTTGTCGACCAGGTAGCGGCCGATCGACTTGTACGGGTGGCCATTCTGGTCCGCGTACGCCACGCGCACGGTTTCCTGCGTATCGGTCAGTTGCACGCGCCCGGAGCCCTGCACTTGCAGGAAGAACGCCTCCACTTCGTCATCTACCCACAGCAATTCCTTGCCCGTGACGGACGTGGCGCGCTCGATGTCGGCGCGCGTGGCATACGGCACTACCTTCTTGCCCACCAACTTGCCCCGCAAGCGCATGTTCTTCAGTTCCGGATACACGCCGGCCAGGTCTACCGTGACAAGATCGTCGGGCACCTTGTACAGCGGCGTCTGGTATGGCCCGCCGCGCTTGCGCGCGCCATGCAGCAATGGCTCGTAATAACCGGTCACCAGTCCAGTATTGGCGCCATCGGCAGCCACCACTTGATTTGGCACAAAGAACGTTTCGAAAAACAGACGGATGGCCTTGTCGCTGTCGGCATTCACCTGGCGCGCGATGGTGCACGATTCTTTCCAGTCAGGACGCTTGACCAGCACGCCGCACGAAGCCATGAAGGCGGGCCAGGCCGCGCGCATGTCATCGCGGGCCCAGCCAGGCAAGGCGGCGAACTTGGCGGGCACGAAGGTGGGGGCGGCCGCATCCGTGGCGTCCTTGGTCTCCTTGACATCGGCCGGCTTGGCCGGCACGGGCTTGACGACGGTCGGGGCTATCGCGGGCGCCTTGTCGCCGGCAGCGCCGGGCGCTACCGGTGGCGTGGTACAGGCAGAAAGAGCAAGCGCGACGGCACTGACTGAAACGAGTAGACTACCGCGTGTCAATAAACGACGGTTCAATAATAAGCTGCGGGTAAATAACATAGGGGTGCGTATGTGGATCTTGATGATAGAAGCGCTGGTGGCGTTCTTCTTGCTGGCATTTATAGTCTGGTGGACCATGTATTCGGGCAAGAAGCCCGCACCACCGGCGCGCAAACAGCTCAGCGAAGAACAGGACAGCGCCGAAAAACTGAAATAAGGGGCGCAAGGCCCCCACTTCCTTAATGCAGGGTGCGCGGCACCGACAGCACGAACTCGGGAATCGGCGCTTCGAACTGATGGCCATCTTCGGCCACACAAAAGTATTCGCCGTGCATCGAACCTTGCGGCGTGCCCAGCATGGTGCCGCTCGTGTATTCGAACTGTTCGCCCGGCTGCAGCAGCGGCTGGTGGCCGACGGCACCCAGGCCGCGCACCTCTTCCACCTTGTTGTTCGCATCCGTGATGACCCAGTGGCGCGAAATGAGCTGCGCGCCAGCCGTGCCCGTGTTGACGACGCGGATCGTGTAGCTGAACACGTGCCGCCCCTGGTCCGGTGCCGATTGCTCGGGCAGATATTGCGTCTTGACCGTTACTGTAAATTCATAAGTCGCCATCGTCATTCCTATTCAGACATTACCAGTCGTGTGTGTCGCGCGCGCCGCATGGGCCATCGCGCGCCGCGTATTCGGTGTTTCACTATGCTTCAATAAGGCATGGTAACGGCGTCAAGCGTAAAATAGCGCATCTTCGCATTTTCTACTCTTAGCCTTTAGCCACCATGACAACATTCCGTATTGCTCCCAGCATCCTGTCCGCCGACTTTGCCCGCCTGGGCGAGGAAGTGCGCAACGTCGTCACTGCCGGCGCCGACATCATCCACTTCGACGTGATGGATAACCATTATGTGCCGAACCTGACCATCGGCCCGCTGGTGTGCGAAGCGATCCGCCCGCACGTGCAAGTGCCCATCGACGTGCATCTGATGGTCAAGCCTGTCGATCGCATTATCCCGGATTTCGCCAAGGCTGGCGCGAACATCATCACCTTCCACCCGGAAGCGTCGGATCACGTCGACCGTTCGCTGCAGCTGATCCGCGACAATGGCTGCAAATCGGGCCTGGTTTTCAACCCGGGCACGCCGCTGCACTACCTGGAACACGTGATGGACAAGATCGACATCATCCTGATCATGTCGGTCAACCCGGGCTTTGGCGGCCAGTCCTTCATCCCGCAAGCGCTGAAGAAAATCGCCGAAGCGCGCCGCATGATCGACGAGTCGGGCCGTGACATCATGCTGGAAGTCGACGGCGGCATCAAGATCGACAACATCGCTGCCGCCGCCGCTGCCGGCGCCGACACCTTCGTCGCCGGCTCGGCCATCTTCGGCAAGCCGGACTACAAGGCCGTCATCGACGCCATGCGCGCCGAATTGGCCAAGACGGTGGGCAACTGATGCAGGCGGGCACGGTAAAGCAACACGTGCTGGCCGGCGTGCGCGCCGCCATCATCGACCTCGATGGCACGATGCTCGACACCGTGCCCGATTTCCATGTCGCCATCAACGGCATGCGCGCCGAGTTCGACCTGGCGCCCATCAGTGCCGAGGCCATCAAGCTGATGGTGGGCAAGGGTTCGGAAAACCTGATCCGTACCGTGCTGGCCCTCGACTTCGACGCGGCCGGCGTGGAACAGCGCTTCGAACAGGCGATGGACGCCTATCAGCGCCACTACCTGGCCATCAACGGCCAGTTCAGCACCCTGTACCCGGACGTGGAAGCGGGCCTGGCGGCAATGAAGGCGGCGGGCCTGCGCCTGGCCTGCGTCACCAACAAGCCGATCGCCTTCGCCCTGCCCCTGCTGAAACAAAAAAACCTGGACGGCTATTTCGAGATCGTCTACGGCGGCGATTCGCTGCCGCAGAAAAAACCGCATCCCATGCCGCTGCTGCAAGTGTGTGCGGACTTCGACCTGGCACCCGCCAAAGTGGTGGCCATCGGCGACTCCTCGAATGACGCGCAAGCGGCCCGGGCTGCGGCTTGTCCCGTATTGACGGTACCGTATGGCTACAATCACGGACACTCTATACACGATACCGATTCCGATGGTATAGTAAATACGCTGCTCGAAGCGGCCCAATTTATTAGCATGCAAAACTAACCGGCATACTGACCAAACCCACCACCATATCGTGAACACGTTTCTCATCAAAAAACACAATGTCACCCAAACCGGCTCGATTGAGGCCTGGCTTTGGCGACGCTGGCAATCCTGGCAGGCTTAAGGGCCGAGCCGTTACGATTGCTGCCGGTTGCACACGCGTCCTTTGCGCATTTTGCGCAAGTTGCATGCCCCGGCAAGTTTTTTGATAACCCACCGCAGGGTTTGTGCACTATGCGCACACGCACCCTGACGGCATGGAGAGAAACATGACCGAACTCGAATTCAAATCGCTGGCCCAGCAAGGCTACAACCGCATCCCCCTGATCGCCGAAGCATTCGCCGACCTGGAAACCCCTCTCACGCTGTACCTGAAACTGGCGCAGACCCAGCAAGGCGGCAAGAACACCTTCCTGCTCGAATCCGTCGTCGGCGGCGAGCGTTTCGGCCGCTATTCCTTCATCGGCTTGCCCGCCACCACCGTGCTGCGCAGCTATGGCAAACGCACGGAAATCGTCAAGAACGGCGCCGTGATCGAAGAACACGAAGGCAATCCGCTCGACTTCATCGAGCAGTACCAGTCGCGCTTCAAGGTGGCCCTGCGCCCCGGCATGCCCCGCTTCTGCGGCGGCCTGGCCGGCTACTTCGGCTACGACACGGTGCGCCACATCGAGAAAAAACTCGCCGGCGGCGCGCCGAAGGATGATCTGAACCTGCCCGACATCCAGCTGATGGTGACGGAAGAACTGGCCGTCATCGACAACCTGTCCGGCAAGCTGTACCTGATCGTCTACGCCGACACCACGCAGCCCGAGTCGTTTTCGAAATCGCAGCAGCGCCTGAAGGACTTGCGCATGATGCTGCGCCGCGGCGTCGATGCGCCCGTCACCAGCGCTTCCGTGCGCACGGAAACCATCCGCGATTTTTCCAAGGAAGACTACCTGAAGGCGGTTGCCAAGGCGCATGAATACGTGATGGCCGGCGACCTGATGCAGGTGCAGATCGGCCAGCGCATCCGTAAACCTTACGTCGATTCGCCGCTGACACTGTACCGCGCTTTGCGCTCGCTCAACCCGTCCCCGTATATGTACTTCTATAATTTCGGCGACATGCAGATCATCGGCGCTTCGCCCGAAATCCTGGTGCGCAACGAAACGACGGCGGGCGGCGGCAAGAAAGTCACCTTGCGTCCGATCGCCGGCACCCGTCCGCGCGGCGCCACGCCAGAGCGCGACGCCGAACTGTCGGCCGAGCTGCTGGCCGATCCGAAAGAGATCGCCGAACACGTGATGCTGATCGACCTGGCGCGCAACGACATCGGCCGCATCGCCGAAACGGGCAGCGTGCAAGTCACCGACCGCATGGTCATCGAGAAATACTCGCACGTGCAGCACATCGTCTCGAACGTGGAAGGCAGCCTGAAGGAAGGCTTGTCGAACCTGGACGTGCTGCGCGCGACCTTCCCTGCCGGCACCCTGACGGGCGCGCCGAAAGTGCGCGCCATGGAAGTGGTCGACGAACTGGAAATCACCAAGCGCGGCATCTACGGCGGCGCCTGCGGCTACCTGTCGTTTGGCGGCGAAATGGATGTGGCGATCGCCATCCGCACGGGCGTGGTCAAGGACGGCATGCTGTACGTGCAGGCTGCGGCCGGCATCGTCGCCGACTCGATCCCCGAAATGGAATGGCAGGAAACCGAAAACAAGGCGCGCGCCGTGCTGCGCGCCGCCGAACAAGTGCAAGATGGCCTGGATGGAGGATTCTAAGATGCTGCTGATGATCGACAACTACGACTCCTTCACCTATAACATCGTGCAGTATTTCGGTGAACTGGGCGAAGACGTGCGGGTCTACCGCAACGATGAAATCACGATCGCGCAGATCGAGGCGCTGAACCCGGACCGCATCTGCATCTCGCCCGGCCCGAAAGCGCCGGCACAGGCGGGCATTTCGGTGGAAGTGCTCAAGCACTTCGCCGGCAAGAAGCCGATATTGGGCGTGTGCCTGGGCCACCAGGCCATCGGCGAAGCGTTTGGCGGCAACGTCATCCGCGCCAAGCAAGTCATGCATGGCAAGACTTCCCTCATCGCGCATACGGGCGTGGGCGTTTTCAAAGGCTTGCCCAGCCCCTTCACAGTGATCCGCTACCACTCTCTGGCGATCGAACGCGCCTCGCTGCCTTCCTGCCTGGAAGTGACAGCGTGGACGGACGACGGCGAAATCATGGGCGTGCGACACCGGGAATACGATATCGAGGGCGTGCAGTTCCACCCCGAATCGATCCTCTCGGAGCACGGCCACGCCCTGCTGAAGAACTTTCTCGAGCGCTGATTCCATGCGCACGCCACGGCGTGCCGTCAGTGTCCTCCTGCGCCATCATTGAAGAAGGAAGCATCATGCCGATCACCCCACAAGAAGCCCTGCTGCGCTGTATCGAACACCGCGAAATCTTTCACGACGAAATGCTGTACCTGTTCCGCCAGATCATGTCCGGCGAAATGTCGCCCACCATGATCGCCGCCCTGACCATGGGCTTGCGCGTGAAAAAGGAAACCATCGGCGAAATCGCCGCCGCCGCGCAAGTGATGCGCGAGTTTTCCACCAAGGTGCCCATGGCCGACACCACCAACCTGCTCGACATCGTCGGCACGGGCGGCGACGGCGCGCACACATTCAATATTTCCACCGCCTCCATGTTCGTGGCGGCGGCAGCCGGCGCGCGCGTGGCCAAGCATGGCGGGCGCAGCGTGTCGTCCTCGTCCGGCAGCGCCGACGTGCTCGACTCGCTGGGCGTCAACATCAATCTGCAGCCCGAGCAGATCGCCCAGTCGATCGCGCAGACGGGCATCGGCTTCATGTATGCGCCCAACCACCACGCGGCCATGAAGCATGCGGCCCCCGTGCGCCGCGAACTGGGCGTGCGCACGATTTTCAATATCCTGGGCCCGCTAACGAATCCGGCCGGCGCGCCGAATATCCTGATGGGCGTATTCCACGCCGACCTGGTCGGCATCCAGGTGCGCGTGCTGCAGCGCCTGGGCGCGCAGCATGCGATCGTCGTGTATGGCCGCGACAATATGGATGAAGTGTCGCTGGGCGCGGCCACCATGGTCGGTGAGCTGGTCAACGGCGAAATCCGCGAGTATGAAATCCATCCGGAAGATTTCGGCTTGCAGATGATCGCCAGCCGCAACCTGAAAGTGGCCGATTCCGTGGAATCGAAAGCCAAGATGATGGAAGCGCTGCGCGGCGAACCGGGCGCGGCCAGCGACATCGTTGCCCTGAACGCGGGCACGGCGCTGTATGCGGCCGGCGTGGCCAGCTCGATCGAAGATGGCCTGGCGCGCGCGCGCACGGCCGTCAGCTCGGGCGCCGCGCTGGCGAAACTCGAACAATTCGTGCAGGTGACGCAACAGCTGGGCACCCCGGCGCAAGCGTGAGCTCCCCGCCCTCCTTTATAGAATAGCGACCATCATGTCCGACATACTCGATAAAATCCTGGCCGTGAAGGCCGATGAAGTGGCCAAGGCCAAGGCCCGCCGCAGCCTGGCCAGCCTGCGCGGCGACGTGGAAAGCGACGGCGCCCTGCGCGACGGCCTGCGCGGTTTCGAAGCAAGCCTGCGCCAGCACATCGCCGCCGGCAAGCCCGGCATCATCGCCGAAGTGAAAAAGGCGTCGCCGTCGAAAGGCGTGATCCGCGCCGACTTCCGCCCTGCCGACATCGCCGCCAGCTATGCGGCGCATGGCGCGGCTTGCCTGTCCGTGCTGACGGACGAGCAGTTCTTCCAGGGTTCCGTGGCATACCTGCAGCAGGCGCGCGCCGCCTGCGCCATTCCCGTGCTGCGCAAGGACTTCATGGTCGACATGTACCAGATCTATGAAGCGCGGGCCATGGGCGCCGACTGCATCCTGCTGATCGTCGCAGCGCTCGACCATGGCCTGATGGCCGAGATGGAAGCGTGCGCCCACGAACTGGGCATGGGCGTGCTGATCGAAAGCCACGATGGCGAAGAGCTGACGGCGGCACTCAAGCTCAAGAGCGCGCTGGTCGGCATCAACAACCGCAACCTGCGCACCTTCGAGACCTCGCTCGACACCACCATCAATCTCCTGCCGCGCATCCCGCAAGACAAATTGATCATCACGGAATCGGGCATCCACAGCACGGCCGACGTGCAGCGCATGCGCGACGCGCACATCCACAGCTTCCTGGTGGGCGAAGCGTTCATGCGTGCGCCGGACCCCGGCGTGGAGCTGGAACGCCTGTTCAGTTAAACCGTGGTAGGCTGGCAACCATGAGACACGCGATCACCGTCCTTGCTGCCACCGTCCTGCTGTCGGCTTGCCAGCATGCACCTCCGCCCGCGGCGCAAGCGCCCCCACGCGCGCAGGCGGCGATACAGCTGGCCGCCAGCATCGATGCCTACAAGGCGCTGGTGGCGCAGCAGATCATGGCGGCCAACGGCGCCTACACGTTCAGCGGGAGCCTGCCGCCCATGCTGCCGGCCATCGTCGTGCTCGACCTGAGCGTGGGGCCCGACGGCGAGCTGAAAAGCGTGCATGTGCACCGCTCACGCGACAGCGAAGCATCGGCCGCGGCGCTGGCCGCCGTGCGGCGCGTGCCCACCCTCTTTCCGCCGGCCGCACACCTGATGCACAGCCGCGCCCGGACTTTCGATTTTTCCGAAACCTTCCTGTTCAACGAACAGTATCGATTCCAGCTGCGGACCTTGTCCGGTCCACAGTAAACGCGGCGGCATCGAATTCGATGCGGTCGCGGCCCCGCTCCTTGGCCAGGTACAGGGCCGCATCGGCGCGCGACAGTAATTCTTCCAGCCCCTCCATCACCGATGCCTGGCAAGCCACGCCGATGCTGACCGTACACGCCGGCAGACCCGCGTGATTGGGTTCATGCAGCAAGGCGCGGATGCGTTCGGCCACGCCCAGCGCATTTTGTGGCGGCATGTCCGGCATCAGCACGACGAACTCCTCGCCACCGAAACGCGCCACGCAGTCCGATTCGCGCAGGGCACCGCCAATGACGGTGGCCACATGCGCCAGCACCTGGTCGCCCACCGCGTGACCGTGGCGGTCATTGATCAATTTGAAGTAATCGAGGTCGATGCTGAGCAGTGTCAGCGGCAAGCGGTGGCGGCGCAGGTTGTCTATCTCGCGCGCATAGGCGTCGCCGAAGCCGCGCCGGTTCAGCACCTGCGTCAAGGGATCGTGGGTCGAGCGGCGCTCCAGTATCTGCTGCAGGCGGCGCGTCGCCACCGTCATGAAGCCCACCGTCAGCAGCAGCGCCATGAAATTGGCGACTGCCAGATAGATGCCGGCCGGCGTGCCGGCCACCGTCAGGTCCACGCTGGCGCCGCCATGCAGCAAGGCAGACACGCCACGCGCCAGCACCACGACAGCTTGCAGCAGCATCAGCGCGCCAAAGAAAAAGCTGGAAAAGTGGCGCTCGCCGTAGCGCCACACCAGCTGCACCTGGCGTGCATAAAACAGGAAGACCAGCAGGGAAAAGACCGTCACGCGCATCGAGAAATCGGGACGCACCAGCAGCCACCAGCCGCTGCCGGCGATGGCCAGGGAAAGTATCAGCAGATAGGCGCGGTGGCTGGGCGCCAGGCCATAGAATTTCTCCGTGCCCAGCATCGACAGGCCGATGCCGGCCACCAGCACCGCATTGGCCGCCAGCATGGACAATGCCGGTGGCAGCATCTCGCGGGTACCGAACAGCAGCGACGCGCACACCAGCAACAGCAAACCGGCCGCCCAATGCCCCAGTCCATGCACCTCGCGCCGGAAACTGCGATAGACCGAGAACATGACGATGCTCATCGCCCCGCACATCAGGGTCGTCATCAGCATAATCGTTCGAGGATCGAGGGTTTGCACGTCGGGCGCTATCTAAAAGAAGCAGTTCGGCAATTTTAGTTTAGTTAAAGAAAAATTAGTTCATTTGCGGTAAATATGATGACACCGCGCCGGCACCAGCCGCTTAGTTGCATTTGAGAAATTACAGCACCCAATAAAAAACCGGCCAGTGACGGCCGGTTCCTGGTCTTAGCGCATGAGCAGCAGCATCATGCGGCGCTCGGACGCTTCGGCCCCGCAGCTTTCTTTGGCGCCGGCAGCAAGCTCAGGCTGACGCCGGGCACGCGGTCGCCCTGCAATACGGCCGCAAACGTCATCAGCTCATCGCGGCGGAATGCGTGCACCGCCACCTTGGCGCCCACCGCATAGCGGCCCAGCAAGGTGTCCAGGTTGGCCGGGTTGCCCGTCACGCGCAAGCCATCGATGGCCACCAGCACGTCGCCCGCCGACAGGCCGGCCAGGTGTGCCGCGCCGCCCTGGTGCACCTGCGCCAGTTTGGCATCGTTGCCGTCGCGGCCCAGGTTGACGTCCAGGCAGGCTTTTTGCCCCTTGCGGGCATCGCTGTATTTCACGCCGAACGGTGCCAGCAGGCGCGCCAGCGGCACATCGTCCGTGCCGCGGATGTAGCGCTCGAAGAAAGGCTTCATGCGCGTGCCGGAAATCTCGTCGAACAGGGCTTCGACTTCGGCCGGCGTCACGCCGCGGCCTTTTCCTTCTCCCTTGCCCTTGTAGAAATCGCGGCCATAGCGCTGCCACAGCGCCTGCATCACGTCATCCAGCGATTTCTCGCCATTCGTCTTCGTGCGCAGGGTCAGGTCGAAGGCCAGCGCGATCAGCGAACCCTTGGTGTAGTAGCTGACGATGGCATTCGGCGCGTTTTCATCCTGGCGGTAGTACTTGCCCCAGGCGTCGAAGCTGGAATCGGCCACGCTCTGCTTGGTGCGGCCGCTGCCGCGCAAGACGCTGTTGACGGTCTTGCCCAGCAGCTTGAAGTAGGCGTCCTCGTCGATCAGGCCCGCGCGCACCAGCATCAGGTCGTCGTAATAGCTGGTGAAGCCCTCGAACAGCCACAGCAGCGGCGAGTAGCTTTCCGCCTGCAGGTTGTACGGCGCGAACGCGGCCGGCTTGATGCGCTTGACGTTCCAGGTATGGAAGTACTCGTGACTGCACAGGCCCAGGAATTTCAGGTAGCCGTCGCCGATTTCCGTGCTGGTCGACGCCGTCGTCGGCAGGTCGGCGCGCGCGCAGATCAGGGCCGTCGAGGCGCGGTGTTCCAGGCCGCCATAACCGTCGCCGACGGCCATGGTCATGAATACATAGCGGTCCATCGGCGCTTTTTTTGTCTTCGGCTCGAAGAAGGCGATCTGCGTTTCGCAGATGGCTTTCAGGTCGCGGCACAAGCGGTCCAGATCCAGGTTCGGCACCTTGCCCGTGACGACGATATCGTGCGGCACGCCATGCGCAGTGAAAGTGGCCAGCGCGAAGTCGCCCATTTCCACCGGGTGGTCGATCAGCTCATCGTAGTTGGCGGCCTGGTAGCTGCCGAAGCCATAGCGCTTCGCTTTCAGTTCCGGCAGGGTGGTGGCGACTCTCCAGGTCTTGCAGGCCGCATCCTTCGGCTGCACGATGTGCACTTCGTGCGCATCGGATTCCTGGCCCAGCACGCGCAGGAACACGCTGGTGCCGTTGAAGAAGCCGTGATTCTGGTCCAGGTGCGCGGCGCGCACGGACAAATCCCAGGCGTAGACGTCGTATTCGACCGTCAGGGCGCCCGTGCACGGGGCGGCTTGCCACGAATGCTTGTCCAGCTTGGTCAGCGCCACGGCCTTGCCCTGGGACTCGGCGCGGATGCTGACGATATTGCGCGAAAATTCGCGGATCATGTAGCTGCCCGGGATCCAGGCCGGCAAGGACAAGACCTGGCCGATGGCGGCCGGCGCCTTGACCGTCAGGGTGACCTTGAACATGTGGCCCGCCAGGTCCGCGGCGGCGATGCTGTAGATGATGCCGGCGGCCGGTGTGGTTTTCACTGCGGTTTTCGCCGCGGCTTTGCTTGTGGCTTTGCCGCTCGCCTTGGCGATGATTTTCTTAGTCGGTGCTTTCTTCATGTTTTCCTCGTGTCTGGCCTGTCTTCCCGGGAGCGCCACTGCCCCGCCTTACAAATCGTCAGGTGTATCAATATCGCGCAAGATGCCGCTGTCGTCCACTGTCACGTCGCATACGGCATGGCTGTTGACGATGCTGCGCGCACCCTGGTCGCCATCGAGCGCCAGCAGCAGCGGCAAGTGAAAGGCGCTGAACGCGACCGGATTGCCGCGCCGGCCCTGGAACACGGGCACGGCGATGCGCGCGCCATCGCCGATGGCTTGCGACAAGGCGGCGATTGTAGCCGCTTCCACCCAAGGCATGTCGCCCAGCGCGATCAGCCAGCCCGGCGCGCCGCGCACGTAATCGATGGCGCAGGTGAGCGAGGCTGCCATGCCCGTGTCGGCATCATGGCAGACGCGCACTTCGCAGCCCAGCGCGCCAAGCACGCGCGCCACCTGCGTGTCGTCGGCGCGCACCACGGCCAGCACGCGCGGCAAGGCGGCCAGCATGTTCGTGGCGGCGGCCGCCACCACCGGCAAGCCCGCGTGCGGGCCTTCCGTCAAAGGCTGCAATAATTTGTTCTGCACGCCGGAAGGGTCGAACCTGCGTCCCCTTCCGGCTGCCAGCAAGATGCCGACCGTGCTCAAAAGACCGCTGCCGTCATGCGGCCGCCAGGTCGAACGGCAGCTTGCGCAGGCGCTTGCCCGTCAGCGCGAACAGCGCGTTGGCAAACGCGGGCGCCAATGGCGGCACGCCCGGTTCGCCCATGCCGGTCGGCGCATCGCCCGAGGGCACCAGGTGCACCTCGATCACCGGCATGTCGGGCATGCGCGGCACGGGGTAGTCGCCAAAGTTCTGCTGCTCCACCACGCCATCCTTGAGCGTGATGGCGGCGCCGGGAATCGTCATGCCCAGCGCCATCAGCGCGGCGCCCTGCACTTGCGCCTCGATCGTCAGCGGATTGACGGCCAGGTTGCAATGCACGCCCGCCCACACCTGGTGCAGCTTGGGCGCGCCTTGCACCACCGAAGCCGTCACCACGTAGGCGACCACGGAATTGAACGATTCATGCATGGCCACGCCCCAGGCCTGCCCTTTCGGCAGCTTCTTCTTGCCATAGCCGGACTTGGCCACGGCCAGGTCCAGCGCGGCGATGTGGCGCGTATGCTTGGCGTCGATCAGCTGCTTGCGATAGGCGACGGGGTCCATCTTCGCCACGTGCGCCGCTTCGTCGATCAGGGTTTCCATGACAAAGGCCGTATGCGTCGAGCCGACGGAACGCCACCACAGCACGGGCACGTTCGCCTTGGCCGTGTGCACGGACAGCTTCATCGGCAAGGTGTACGGTTCGCCCATGCCTTCGACCATGGTGCCGTCGACGCCATTTTTCACCATGAAGGCTTCGAACGGCGTGCCGGCCATGATGGACTGGCCCACGATGGTGTGGTCCCAGGCGAGGATCTTCCCTTTGGCGTCCAGGCCGATCTGCGCGCGGTGCACATGCGACGGCCGGTAGTAGCCGCCCTTGATGTCGTCCTCGCGGCTCCACATCAGTTTTAATGGTCCGCTCTTGCCCGCCGCCCGCCAGGCCTTGGCGACGTTGACGGCTTCGACCACGTAGTCGGACGAGGGCACGGCGCGCCGGCCGAAGCCGCCGCCCGCCATCATCGTATGCAGGGTCACCTGCTCGGGTTTCAGGCCGGATGTGGCAGCGATGGCCGCCTGGTCGCCCGTCTGGAATTGCGAACCGACCCACATCGTGCATTTGTCGGCCTGCAGGTCGACCACGCAGTTGAGCGGCTCCATCGGCGCGTGCGCCAGGTAAGGAAATTCGTAGACGGCTTCGATTTTCTTCGGCGCCCGCGATAATCCCGAGACATCGAATGCGCGCGCCACCGTGCCCGGCGTTGTGGCCAGCGCCTTGAAGGCGGCCAGCTGCTTGTCGCTGCTGACCTTTTCCACGGCGCTGCTGTCCCACTCGATCACCAGCGCGTCGCGTCCCTGCTTCGCGGGCCAGTAGCCGTCGGCGATGACGGCCACGCCGCTGCCGCCACGGTCGGTCTTGACTTCCAGCACCTCCAGTACGCCCTTGATGGCTTTCGCCTTGCTGGCGTCGAACTTCGCCACCTTCGCGCCAAACACGGGCGGGCGCGCCACCATGGCCACTTTCGCGCCAGGCGGCTTGAAGTCGATGCCGAACTGCTGCTTGCCGGTGGACTTGGCTGCCGCGTCCAGGCGTTTCACGGGCTTGCCGATGAGGGCAAAGTCGCGCGGGTCCTTCAGCTTGACGGTGGCGGGCACCGGCTGGCGCATGGCCGCATCGGCAAACTCGCCATACGTCGCCTTCTGTCCGCCGGGGCCATACAGCACGCCCTTGGCGGCGCGCACCTGCTCGGGACTGACTTTCCACTGCGCGGCGGCGGCGCCCACCAGCATGGCGCGCGCCTTGGCGCCGATTTCGCGGTACTGCGTAAACGAATGGGCGATGCTGCCCGAACCGCCCGTCATCTGCATGCCGTAGGCAGCATCCTTGTACTGTTCGCCGGCCGGCGCCAGCGCGCCGTGCACCATGCTCCAGTCGGCGTCGAGCTCCTCGGCGATCAGCATGGGCAAGCTCGTTTGCACGCCCTGGCCGAATTCCAGCCGGTTCACCTGCACCGTCACCGTGTTATCGGGGGCGATGTGCAAGAAGGCGTTTGGCGCATACACGGGCTTGGCGGGGGCGCTATCGGCGGCCATGGCCAGCTTGCCTGCGCCCGGCAGGAAGAAGCCCAGCATCAGGCCTCCGCCGGCCACCGCGCCCGCCTTCATGAAACCGCGCCGCGAGACGCCGTCGGCCACGCCCGGCGAAGCCGATGCCAGCGCCGCGCCCAGGGTCACCCCGCCATGCTGCAATGCTTCCTGATTCAACCATTCGATACGCATGTCGCTCTCCTCAGGCCAGGGTCTTGGCCGCGTCCTTGATGGCGGCGCGGATCCGTTGATAGGTGCCGCAGCGGCAGATATTGCCGCTCATGGCGCCGTCGATGTCGGCATCGCTGGGCGCCTTGTTGGTGCGCAGCAGCGCCGTCGCGCTCATCACCTGGCCGCTTTGACAGTAGCCGCATTGCGGCACGTCGTGCTGCACCCACGCCGCCTGCACGGCCTTGCCCACCTGGTCGTTTTCCATCGCTTCGATGGTGGTGATCTTTTGCGTGCCGACGGAGGAAATCGGCGTGATGCACGAGCGGATGGCCTGGCCGTCGAGGTGCACCGTGCAGGCGCCGCACAGCGCCATGCCGCAGCCGAATTTGGTGCCCGTCATGTTCAGGTTATCGCGCAGCGCCCACAGGATGGGCGTGGAAGGATCGGCATCGACCTGCGTGTCGCGTCCGTTGATATTCAGGGTAATCATCTGCTGCTTCTCCTTTTTGGAATTGTTATGGCGTCTACAAACAACACTTGATGATACGACAGCGGAAAAAAGTGCAAAAAAAAGCGCGCCTTGCGAGGGCGCGCCGTCCAGCCTTCCTGGCGACAGCCCGGATTACTTAATGGTCGAGAATTTCTGTTCCAGCGTCTTCGCATCGACTGCGCCCGGAATGCGGCTGCCGTCGGCAAAGAAGATGGCTGGCGTGCCCGACACGCGCAGCTGCTGGCCCAGCGCCAGGATTTTTTCATGCGGGTTGGCGCAATTGGCGGCCACCGTAGCCGGCGCCTTGCCGTTCAACATCCAGTCGTCCCAAGCCTTGTTGCGGTCCGGCGCGCACCACACATTGCGCGACTTGACGATGGAGTCCGGCGACAGGATGTTGTACATGAAGGTGTAGACGGTGACGTTGTCGATTTCCTTCAGCGCGTTCTGGCGGAAACGCTTGCAGTAGCCGCAGTTCGGATCTTCGAACACGGCGATCACGCGCTTGCCATTGCCCTTGACGGATTTCATGGCCGAATCGAGCGGCAGGTCGGAGAACTTGATGCGATTGACTTCGTCCAGGCGCACCTTGGTCAGGTCCTGCGACGTCTTGGCGTCGAAGACGTGGCCGACGAACAGGTATTGCGCGGTTTTGTCCGTGTACAGGATGTCGCCACCCGTGCGCACTTCGTACAGGCCGCCGTACGGGGTTTCCTTGACCGAATCGACCTTGGCGCCTTCGCCCAGGCGCGGCTCGATCAGCTTCTTGATGCCCGCTTCCGTCGGCGTTTCCGCGCCGGCGCACGACATCATCAGGCCCGAGGCCAGTACCAATGCGACTCTGCTCATTTTTATCACTATCACTTCTCCACTTGAAACGCCTGGCGGAACTGGCATCTGGCCCGGCGCCGTTACCTATTTGACAAAACGATCGCCGCAGACCAGCTGCGGCGACCTTGAATTTTCACTGCTGCCATTATCCGGCGATATCTTAAGATTCACTGATATCTACTGATTTCCCAGTGCGTGCGAAATCATTTTCCGCTTCAGGGCCGGTAATTTATCCAGCAAGTTTAATCCCAAATTGCGAACCACGCGCAACGGCTCCAGATCGGCGCCGAACAAACGCGCCAGGCCATCGGTGGCCAGCTGCATCAGCAGCACGTCTTCCTTGCGTGCGCGGGCATAGCGGGCCAGCACGCGCTCGTCGCCGATGCCGCGGTGAGCCTCGCGCTCGGCGATGGTCTTGACCAGCTGCGCCACGTCGGCAAAACCCAGGTTCATGCCGTGTCCCGCCATCGGGTGCACCACGTGGGCGGCGTCGCCCACCAGGGCCACGCGCGGCGCCACCATGGCGTGCGGGCGCATCAGGGTCAGCGGAAACGCGCGCACCAGCTCCGGCTGCAATGGCGTCAGCTTGCCCAGCTTGTCGTGGCAGTAGGCGGCCAGGCGCGCGGCCAGGGCATCGGCCGGTTCGGCCATCAAGGTATCGGCCAGCGCATCGGGTGCCGACCAGACCAGCGAAACGCGCTCGCCCGGCAGCGGCAGCAGGGCGACGATGCCTTCGCTGCCCGTGAACCACTGGTGGGCCGCGCCATGGTGCGGCTTTGCGCAGGCGAAGTTGCTGACCACGCCCCGCTGGCCATACGAGCGGTAATCGAGGCCGATGTCGCACTGGCCCCGCACCCACGACTGGGCGCCGTCCGCACCCACTACCAATGCGCAAGTGATGGTGTCGCCGCCATCGAGATGCACGATGGCCGAGTCGTTCGTCCATTCCAGGCGGCTGGCGCGGCCCTGCACCACGTTGACGTTCGGCGCGAATTTCAGGGCGGCGTCCAGCGCCTGGCCCAGGTTGCGGTCTTCGACGATCCACGCCAGGGTGCCCACATGGGCGCCATAGGCGTCGAAACCAAGCCCGCCCGCCTGCGCGCCGTCTCCGTTGACCAGCATGGCGTCGACGGGCGCCACCCTGTCGGCTTCCAGGGCGCCCCATACCTTCAGCGACGACAGCAGCTGGTGCGCCGTGTGATTGAGCGCGTACACGCGCACATCCCAGCTGGGCTCGACCGGCTTGCCAGCGGATGCGGGCGGACTCACCGGGGATAACAGGGTGACGCTTTGTCCTGCCTGGGCAAACGCCAGCGCCGTGGTTTTCGCGATGGCGCCATTGCCGACGATGCAAACGTCGCTGTGGCTATGCATGAAGCGCCGCATGGTGGGGGAAGAGGGACTGTTCATGGGGCCATTATAGCGTTTGCCCCACCTGTTTCAGATAGTCCGGAAGTACAGGACGCATGCCCCAGATCAAGCGGCGCCATGAAACACGGGCAGCACGTGGTCCGCGATCTCCTGCAGGGTCTCGGCCAGCGGGCGGCGGTTCTGCCGCAGCTGCAGGCCGATGTGCTGCACGCCGGCGTCGCGCATGGCCGTCAGCTCGGCGATCAGGCCGTCGCGCCCCGTGCGTGCGCCAAAGCGGAAGCGCTGCAGCGGCACGCTCGGGTCGTCGTCCAGGTCCAGGTGGATGAAGCTGACGTAGGGTTTATCGTCCCCTGCGACGGCGCGCCATTGCGCCGCACGCCGCGCATGGTCGTCCGGCGTGCCCGGATAGGCGAGCCAGCCATCCATCTGCGCGCCGATCCACGCGGGCGACTGCTGCGCCAGCCCCGCCACCAGCAGCGGCAGGGGCGCGGCCGGCTTGGGCAGCAGGCGGATGCCGGACGGCAGGCGCGTCTCGCCCCAGTCGCGCAGCATGGCCACCTGCTCGCGGAAGGCGGCGCCGCGCTGGTCGAAGTCGCGGCCGAACACGGGATACTCGACGGGCCGGTCGCCGCTGGCCACGCCCAGCAGCAATCGCCCGCCGCTCAGCTGGTCCACGCTGGCCGCCGCCTTCAGGGTCAAGACGGGCTCGCGCAGGGGCAGCACCACGGCGGCCGTACCCAGCAAGATGTTCTCCGTGATGCCGGCCAGGTAGCCCAGGTAGGTAAATACCTCGAAGACCTGGGCCGCGTCGCCGAACGACGGGTCATATAAAGGCACGTCGCGCAGCCACAGCGCCCGGAAGCCCAGGCGGTCGGCCAGTTTTGCCAGTTCCACATGCTGGCGCAGATCCGGTTCGCCCGGCACGCGGACGGATGCCGCATTCGCCTGGCGCCCCGTGGACGTCCAGTCATTATCGAGCGGCAGTTCCAGGCCGATGCTGAAACCGCCCTGTCCAAGCTTGGTCATGGCGCCCATATCAGTCCCACTGCGGCGCCAGGCCGTCCGGGTTGGCCAGGCGCTCGCCCCGCTCCAGGGTGGCCATCTGCGCCATCTCGTCCGGCGACAGGATGATGCGCTGGAAATGCAGGTTCGCTTCCAGGTTGGCCCGTTTGGTGGACGAGGGGATCACGGCAAAGCCCTGCTGCAGCGACCAGCTGAGCGCCACTTGCGCGGGCGTCATGCCGTGCTTCGCGGCGATGGCGGCGATGACAGGATCGGCAACCACCTTGCCATATGCGAGCGGCATGTAGGCCGTGATGTGGATGCCCTGGCTGCGCGCGAAATCGATGACGGTGCGGTTCTGCAGGAACGGATGGATCTCGATTTGCTGCGTGGCGATTTCCGACGCGCCCACCGTATCGATCGCTTGCTGCAGCTGCGCGTTGGTGAAATTCGACACGCCGATGGCCCTGGTCAGCCCTTGCGCCTTGGCCTCCGCCAGCGCCGCCATGTATTCGGCGACGGGAATGGCGTCCTGCGGCGACGGCCAGTGGATCAGGGTCAGGTCCAGTTGTTCCAGTTGCAGCTTGTGCAGGCTGTCTTTCAGGCTGGGAATCAGTTTGTCGCGCTGCAGGTTCTCGATCCAGATCTTGGTAGTGACGAACAGTGCATCGCGCGGGACTGGGCTGGCGGCGATCGCCTGGCCTACCTCGGCTTCATTGCCGTAGATTTGCGCCGTGTCGATATGGCGGTAGCCCACGTCCAGACCCGTGGTGACGGAATCGATGACGACCTGGCCCTGCAGGCGGAAGGTGCCCAGGCCGATTTCAGGGATGGCGGTGTGTTGGGTAGCGGTGTTCATGCGGTGAGTCCTCTCAAGTCAGTAACGATGGCCACACTATGCGCCCATCCTTTGTTGAGAAAAATACCGTTTATATCAAATCATATTTGAGCCACAAGCAAGTAAGGCAATGAGTCGGCAGGAAATCGAGGGAAATTCGCGGCAGGCTCTTGCATTCCCGTTTTGGTCTGCTATAATTCGCCACCTTGGCCTGGTAGCTCAGTCGGTAGAGCAGAGGATTGAAAATCCTTGTGTCGGTGGTTCGATTCCGCCCCGGGCCACCAAGAATATGTTTTACGTTCAAAAACGCCACCTTCGGGTGGCGTTTTTGTTTGAGGGCTACGCCAATTCACCGCAACATCTCCCTCTTCCGGCCGCATGCCGGCATCCTCCGCTCATCCAATACGGCATTTCCCCTCCAGCGCATGGCCCGGCGGCCTGACGCCAGACACCAGCACCCCGATATCGGCAGATTTTCCCCATGGGAAACATGTTAAAATTAAATAAACATTAACACCGGCATCAAGGATGATGAGAATGAAAAAATGGTTCTTGCTGGCTGCCACCAGCGCACTTGCCGGCATGGGCACGGCACAGGCCACGCAAGTGGCAGAGCAAATGAAAAGCCCATCGAGCGCGATGCCTCAGGAACAGAAGAGTGCCGTCCCGCACAGGCCAAGGGAACGCAAGGTGGAGGGGGAGAAATTTTCCATGGAGATGCTCGACAGCGACCGCCTCGATCCGGCGTATCCAGGCTTGCCGCTAGGCGCGGTCATCGAGGCAGTCAAAAAATTTGTGCGCGAGAAAAAGGGGGAGTTTGAATCGACGGCTGACTACAAGCGCAGAATGGCGGCAGCGCTGAACGAAAAAGTGGTGGCGGATTCGAGCTTGAATGATGCACTGGCCTTTGTTGTTCCCGTCAAAAAAGACGGAGCATATTCCGTCGGCATTGGGTACGATTTCAATGCGGATACGGGAAAAGTGAAGCTGTATGTCTTTCCGCGTACACGACACTTGAATGGCATCGGCGCGCCCGACTATGACATCAACAAGCCTTCCTATAAAGGACTGGACCAGTTTGACTTGAGCTCCAAATTGAACTCAAAAGGTCGTTATAAAGGACGAAGCACCTATCGTGGCTACTATCCCATTGAAGAAACGTACACGTCCACAATGGGCGTTGCCGTCAATCGCATCCCATTCCTGGATATTGACCGGGGCTACACCCAATACATAAAACCTGCATTCCAGTTTACGCTGGAAAATGCCGTCGCGGCAAAAGAACTGCCGGTCTTGAAGGCGATGGTCGTGATGCAGTTGGCATCGCCTTACATTGCCTATGACTACGAGCGGTCCGATTCAACACCACAACGAATCGACGTGACTACGACGGATAGAGTATTTCTTACTGGGAATATCTTGGGCATCATCTTTTACTCCGGCATCACTGGCGATATCCTGGGACGCTTGCCAGCGTCATTTGGCCTGCCTACTGCCAAGCAAGCCGCGAATGAGGGAAGCGCGCCCGCAGCACAGTAATGGCAACTGGCCATATGCCCGCCCAGCCTTGCTTCTCATCTCCCCGTGCCTTACTTACGCCGGGTAACAGCATTTTCCGCACCAATAACAACGCAAACCTTCGGGTTGGCGTTGTTATTGAATCGAGCAAGGCGGCCGTCGGCGGCCAGCCCCGTCGTTCCTACCACATCAAATCATCGGGAATCTGGAACGCCGCGTATGGATCGTCCTCGTCCACTTCGGTGCTGGCCTGCTTGACGCGCACGACGATGGCGGGGTCGCGTTCGGCGATCTTGTCGGCGATGATGCGCGGCACCAGTTCCACGGCGCCGCCCAGGCAGACGATCACCAGGCGGCCCGCCACCAGGTGGGCCTGCACGGCGGCCGTCACGTAGATGCGCTCGATCTTGTTGTTGAACGTGAAGTTGTACGGCACGTCGCCGTTGTTACCCTTGCTCTGGCGGTTCTTTTGCACCATTTGCGCGATCTGCGCCACGATGGCCTTCTGGTTCGCGGCCGCGTCGCGCTGGGCGTTCAGTTCACGCGCCCGCTCGGCGTTCTTGCGCTGGGTCTCGAGCGCGGCCAGGCGCACCTCGTCGACACTTTGCGTGCCGCTCTTGCGCTCGTCCTTCTTTTGCTTGCTCTTGTCCTGGTTGGCCAGTTTGACCTTTTTCTTGTCGACCAGGCCGGCCTTTAAAAACTGCTCTTGCAACGAGACCATAACTACTCCGTATTGAGGGTGCGCCGGCCAAGGCAGCGGCATCGGCCGGTGGAAAGACGCTAGCATAGCAAAAAACAGGGCTGCTGCCGCCGCAGAATGCCTGCCCGGCCCCGCCGGTGGACGCCGGACGCGTGGCAGTAACAAAAAGACACACTCGATTGGAAATTTTGTTGATAAATGTCATATAGTTAGTTACGTTCTGCATATCGGCAATGCGTTGCCGATTGCATGTCCCTTCCATCGCCTGCGTCTACAAGGATTTGCCATGAAACAATTAATCGCCCTCTGCATCGCTGCCGCGTTTGCCAGCACTGCCTTTGCCGCCGCACCGGAAGCGGCCCCTGCCGCCAAGACGGCGCAACAGTCGAAAATGACCACCTGCAATGCCGATGCCGCCGGCAAGAAAGGCGATGAACGCAAATCGTTCATGAAGGAATGCCTGAGCGCCAAGCCGGCACCGGCCATGACGCAGCAAAACAAGATGAAAACCTGCAATGCCGACGCCAAGGACATGAAGGGCGATGCCCGCAAGGCCTTCATGAAGGAATGCCTGAGCGCACCGAAAAAATAAGCGCCGCACGCACCGCCTGCAACGCCAGCCCTGGAGCTGGCGTTTTTTTTGCCCATGGCAGGAAGCCAGGCCCGGCAATCATGCCGAATGATCAAGATGACATGTTGAACGATAGCGCGTAATATTTTTCCATACTGTTCAGCTCGGCAACACAGTTCCCTGGTGAAAGGACGGCAGCGTGGCGGCGTCGAACGATCTCGCGCACTGGCGCGGCCAGATTTTTGCGCGCCTGCTCCAGGCGGTGCTGGTGCTGGGCATCGTCACGGCCATTCCCAGCGCCCTGCTGGCCGCGCGCGAAGCTATCTGGTCCATAGTCATCCTCGACGTGCTGGCCATCGCCTGGGTCGCCGCCATCTGGTACTGGCGGACAGCGCCCTACCGCTGGCGGGTGGCGCAATTCCTGTTGATCGCCTACATCGTCGGCGTCGGCCTGCTGCTGAAAATCGGCCCCATCAGCCAGATCTACATGATGGTCATCCCCGTGCTGGCCGCATTGTTGCTGGGCATGCAACCGGCCCTGTGGGGCCTGGCGCTGACCTCGCTGACCCTGTTCGTGCTGGGCCTGCATCCGGACGTGGCCCTGCACATGCACGGCGTGCCCGACTCGCCCGTGCTGCGCGCGCTGATCATCGCCTTGAACTACCTGTTCATCGCGGCCGTGCTGACCCTGTCCTGCGCCTTCCTGCTGCGCCACCTGGAGCACGCGCTGGACCGCCTGCAGGCCAGCGCGCTGTCGCTGGAACACAGCAGCGTCGTCCTGTCGGCGCTCAATGCGGAGCTGCGCTTGACGGCCACGGCCGTCGCCCGCCTGAACGACATGGTAATGATCGCCGAAGTGGCCGCTGCGCCGCCCAGCCCCGGCGCGGTGCCGGCCACGCGCATCATCTTCGTCAACGACGCTTTCGAGCGCAGCAGCGGCTATGCGCGCGCCGAGGTGCTGGGCCGCAGCCTGCTGTTCCAGCAGGGCCCCGCCACCGATGCGGGCGAACTGGCGCGCATCGCCGCCGCCCTGGCCAGCGCGCAACCGGCCCGGGCGGAACTGCTGAACTACAACAAGGCCGGCAAGGCGTACTGGGTGGAAGCGGAACTGGTACCGTTTACGGATGCGGACGGCAGGCAGACGCACTGGGTGGCCGTCGAGCGCGAAATCGACGAGCGCAAGAAATCGGAGGCGGCCATCCACCGCCTGGCTTTCTATGACGTGCTGACGGGCTTGCCCAACCGGCGCCTGCTGATGGACCGCATCGCCCACCTGCTGGCCGCCGCCCCGCGCAACCAGCAGATCAGCGCGCTGATGTTCATCGACCTCGACCACTTCAAGCACATCAACGACGCGCGCGGCCACGCCACCGGCGACGCGCTGCTGCGCCTGGCCGGAGAACGGCTGGCACAGCTGATGCGCAAGGCCGACACGGTGGCGCGCCTGGGCGGCGACGAATTCGTCGTGCTGCTGGCGCACCTGGCCGAGGACCTGCACGGCGCCGCCCATGCGGCAGCCCAGGTGGCCGAAAAGATCCGCGCCGCCATCGCACGCGACTTCGAGATCGGCGCGCAGTCGTATCATTGCAGCGCCAGCATCGGCGTGACCCTGCTGCCGAAAGCGGGCCAGCAGGCGCACGACCTGCTGCGCGAGGCGGATATCGCCATGTACCGCGCCAAGGCGGAAGGACGCAACGGCATCGCCTTCTTTGAAGCGGCCATGCAGGCGGGCGTGGAGCGCCGCATGACCCTGGAACGGGCGCTGGCGCGCGCCCTCGACATGGGCGAATTGCGCATGCACGTGCAGCCCCAGGTCGACCGCCACGGCCGGGTGTCGGGCGCCGAAATGCTGATGCGCTGGCCGCAGGCGGACGGCACGCACATCGCGCCAGGCGTGTTCATTCCCATCGCCGAGGAATCGGGGCTGATCGTCAGGCTGGGCCACTGGGCCCTGCGCGAAGCGTGCCGCGCCGCCAGCCTGCTGGCGCAGGCGGGATCGCCCGTCGCCGTGTCGGCCAACGTCAGCCCGGCCCAGTTCCGCCAGCCCGATTTCGCCGCCCGCGTGCAGGCGGCACTGGCCGAGCACGGCACGCCGGCCGGCGCCCTGATCCTGGAACTGACGGAAGGCTTGCTGATCGACCAGCGCGACGCCTCGCTGGCGCGCATGCGCGACCTGGCGGCCCTGGGCATCCGCTTTTCCATCGACGATTTCGGCACCGGCTATTCCAGCCTCGCCTACCTGACCTCGATGCCGCTGTACGAACTGAAGATCGACAAGCGCTTCGTCGACGACACGCCGCGCGACACGGCCATCGTGCAAGCAATACTGGCCATGGCGCGCCACCTGGGCTTGCGCGTGGTGGCCGAAGGCGTGGAAACGCAGGAGCAGGCCGACTTCCTGATCGCCCACGATTGCGACGGCTTGCAAGGCTATCTGTATGCGCGGCCCATGCCCCTGCCCGACTTCATGGCCTGGCTGGCTGGCCGGCATTAGCTTTACGGCATTTCCCCCACGAAACTCCTCCGCTAGAATACCGGCCTTGTCGCCCTGCACCTTCACCGCCTTTCCTGTAAAGTGATCTCCGATGCGTCTGGTTCTTCCCCTGTTGGCCCGTCCCCTTCTGCTCACCCTGTTGGCTGCCGCCCTGCCTGCCGCCCATGCGGCCCCTTCCACCACCGCGCCCACGCCCATCACCCTGGACCAGGCCATGGCCGATCCCGACTGGATCGGCACGCCCGTCGAAGCGGCATGGTGGGGCTGGAATGGCCAGCTGTACTACAAGCAGAAGCGCCTCGGCTCGCCCCTGCGCGACACGTTCCAGGTCGCCGGCGCAAACGCCAGGCTCAATAGCGGCAAGAAAATCGACGACGCGCAACTGGCCAACCTCGATGGCCAGCAAATGGTCGTCAACCGGGCCGGCACGCGCGCCATCCTGCTGCGCAACGGCGACCTGTTCGAGCGCGACCTGAAAAGCGGCGCCCTGACGCAGATCACGCGCGGCGTCTCCGCCATCAGCGACCCGCAATACTCGAGCGACGGCGGCGCCGTGCAATACCGCAGCGGCACCGACTGGTTCAGCTGGAACCGGCTTGACCGCCTGAGCGCCCCCGTCGCCCTGCTGCGCGCGGCCAAGGACCCGGACGCCAAGCCGGAAGCGGACGCCCTGCGCGAACTGCAACTGCGCCTGATCGTCAACCTGGCGCGCCAGAAGGAAGACCGCGACACGAGCCGCGAGCGCCGCCACGAAGAGCGCCGCCTGGACAGCACGCGCGCGCCGGAACCGATCTACCTGGGCGAGAAAGTCACGATCTCGGGCAGCGCCCTGTCGCCGGACGGCCGCTGGCTGCTGTTCGTCACGCAAGACAAGGCCGCCGAGAAAGGCAAGCTGGGCAAGCTGGCCCGCTACATCACGGAAACGGGCTACCCGGAAGCGGACGACGAGCGCACGCGCGTGGGCCGCAACATGCCCATCGCGCAAAGCCTGAAACTGGCCGACCTGCGCACGGGCCAGGTGCGCGAGATCGCTGTCGACAATCTGCCCGGCATCGCCACCGACCCGCTGGCCTCGCTGCGTGCCGAACAGAAGCTGCCGCCGCTGAAAGGCAACCGTCCCGTGCGCGTCGACGCCCAGCGCGACGGCATCGCCTGGACCGACGACGGCTCCAAGGTGGCCGTGCGCATCCGCGCCATCGACAACAAGGACCGCTGGATCGCCAATGTCGACCTGGCCAATGGCGCCCTCGTGCCCGTGCACCGCGTCAGCGACGCGGCCTGGGTCAACCGCCGCGCCGACGAATTCGGCTGGCTGCCCGACAACGCCACCCTGTGGTATCTGTCCGAGGAAAGCGGCTACGCCCACCTGTACGCAAAGACGGGCGCGGCCCCCGCGCGCGCGTTGACCAGCGGCAAGTGGGAAGTGAGCAATGTGGAATGGAGCCGCGACGGCAAGCATGCTTACTTCATGTGCAACCCGCAGGCGCCGGGCACCTATGAAGTGTGCGCCAGCACGGCCAGGGATGGCGGCGCGCGCGAAATCACGCAGCTGAAAGGCGTGGAAAACTTCGGCCTGTCGCCCGACGGCGGCAAGCTGCTGCTGCGCTATTCGACCAGCTATATGCCGGCCCAGCTGGCCACGGTGGCCGTCTCGGGCGGCAAGGCCAATCTCCTCACCGATACGCGCAGCGAAGCCTTCAAGGCCCGCCACTGGGTCATGCCGGAACTGGTGCAAGTGCCGTCCACGCATGGCGCGGCGCCCATCTGGGCCAAGCTGTACCGTCCAGCCCAGCTGGAAGCAGGCAAGAAATATCCCATCGTCATGTTCGCCCACGGCGCCGGCTACCTGCAGAACGTGACCGAACGCTACCCCGTGTATTTCCGCGAGCAGATGTTCCACAACCTGCTGGTGGAGCAAGGCTACATCGTGCTCGACGTCGACTACCGCGCCTCGCTCGGTTACGGCAGCGCCTGGCGCACGGCCATCTACCGCCAGATGGGCCACCCGGAACTGGAAGATTTCATCGACGGCGCCAATTGGCTGACACAGCAGCACCAGGGCGACATCCAGAACGTGGGCATCTATGGCGGCAGCTATGGCGGCTTCATGAGCCTGATGGCCCTGATGCGCGCGCCGGACGTCTTCAAGTCGGGCGCCGCGCTGCGTCCCGTGACGGACTGGACGACGTATAACCACGAGTACACGGCCAACATCCTGAACACGCCGGACGTCGATCCGCAAGCGTATCGAGTCTCGTCGCCGATCGAATACGCGGACAAGCTGACGGGCAACCTGCTGATCGCCCACGGCATGATCGACGACAACGTGTTTTACCAGGATTCCGTACGCCTGTCGCAGCGCCTGATCGAGCTGAAAAAGGATAATTGGGAAATGGCCAGCTATCCGATGGAGCGCCATGGCTTCGTGCAGCCGGAAGCGTGGTATGACGAGTACCGGCGGATTTACCAATTATTCCAGCGCACGCTGAAGTAAAAACTGGGGTCAGACCCCCGCCTGCGCTAGCGTCAAGCTTTGCGTTAACTGTGTTGGGGGTCTGACCCCAAACAACCGTTCAGTCAAACGGCAGGGGCCGCGGCGTCGAATCCGACGATGGCGGCAGGACCGGCAGCACGATGTGCGGCTGCTTGCCCGTCAAGGTCTTCAGGAAGGCGACCAGCTTGGCGTTCTCGTCCGGCGTAAAGGTGCGGCCCAGCTGCAGCCGGCCCATCACGTCGACGGCCTGCGTCAGGGTGGCCGCCTCGCCATCGTGGAAGTAGGGATACGTCAATTCCACGTTGCGCAGGGTGGGCACCTTGAAGTTGAAACGGTCCGCATCCTTGCCCGTCACGGCCGAGCGTCCCTCCGCCGTCATCGCGGTCTTGTACGGCTCGACGACGCCCATTTTCTGAAAGGTGTTGCCGCCCACGGCGGGGCCGTTATGACAGGCGATGCAGCCGCTCGATTTAAATAACTGGTAGCCGGCCAGCTCGTCTTTCGTCAGCGCGCTTTTCTTGCCCGACAGCCATTGGTCAAAGCGGGAACCAGGCGTCACCAGCACTTCCTCGAAGGCGGCGATGGCACGCGTGACTTGCTCGATGGTCAGCTTGTCCTGGCCGAACACCTGTCTGAATTCCGCGCGGTAGGAGGGAATCGAGGCCAGCACGTCGATGGCCAGCTCGTGCGTGAACGCCATCTCGCCGGGATTGGCGATGGGGCCGCCCGCCTGCTCCTGCAAGTCCTTGGCGCGGCCATCCCAGAATTGCGCCACGTTCATGCTGGAATTGAGCACCGTGGGCGAATTGATAGGGCCGCGCTGCCAGTTGTGGCCGATCGAGGTCTTGATGTTATCGGTGCCGCCCATGCTCAGGTTATGGCAGCTATTGCAGGAAATAAAGCCGGAACGCGACAGGCGCGGATCGAAAAACAGTTTTTTGCCCAGCTCGACCATCGCGGGATTGGCCACCTTGGCGGCCGTGATCGGCTGGATCGGTTCCCTTTCGGCGGCGTGCAGCATGTTGCCGAAAGTCAGGCTGGCGAGGAAGAGGAAGGGGGATAAGGTGCGGCGCATGGTCTAACTCCTGGAAACATTCCCGAATCGGCGGCACGCGCCGGCGGGGGAAATGCAGCACGCCGGCCCGGTTGCCACCCGTACATCGCAGATTGGATGTTGATTTATATTAACTTTGACGAGTTGATAATGAAAATGACCGGGATCAAGGATAGGCCAACCGACGAATCGTGCTTGCCATTTGGGCAAGCGTGGCACATGATGAGGGCATGCACACGCCAACCTCCCCCACCCTGTTACCGCTGCTGCGCGCCGCCTGCGCCGCCATCGTGCTGCTGGCCACCAGTGCCTGCGGCAGCCCTCCCGCACAAGATGCGCCGCCTGCCCCCGGCAATGCCGGCTTGCTGGCGCAAATCCAGGCGGAAGCGGGCAACGCAGCTTGCGATTCCACACAGCAATGCCAGACCATCGCCATCGGCGCCAAGGCTTGCGGCGGGCCCGAGCGCTACCTGGCCTGGTCCAGCAAGGAAAATGACGGCAAGAAACTCAAGGCCTTGGTCCAGGCGCATGCCGAGGCGAGCCGCAAGCAGCAGCAAGCGGATGGCATGATGTCCACCTGCTCCATCGTCACGGACCCGGGCGCCACGTGCCAGGCGGGACGCTGCGTGCTGCAAAAGAGCGGCCTGGGCGGCAGCTCGGCCATGTAAAAAAAGCCGCTGGTTCAGCGGCTTGTGAGGTTCTGCAACGGTTCAGTCAAGACTGCAATTGCAAGGTCTTCACGATCTTGCTTTCCACTTTCTCGCCCGCGCCCGAGGTGGTGTTCCGGCTCTCCTTGCGCAACAACAACAATAAACGGTCGCCCTGCACGCCATACTGGCGCGTCTCGTCCGTCTTTTGCGTAAAGCTGACGACGACAAAGGCGCGCCCGCTGACGTCGATATGGAACTGGCTGGCCAGCGGCGTGCCGTCGGCGGCGATCCACACCTCGATGCCGCCGTCGAACTTCTTCACATATTTGCGGTCCTTTTCCGGCACCTTGTCGAGCGACAAGGTGAAGCTGAGCAGGCGCGCCGGCTTGCCCTTGTAGCTGTCGGCCTTCTCGCTGCTGAACACGGCTTCATCGATTTCGCGCGACAGGGCGCCCGCCGCCGACACCATGCTCCGCAATTCCGTCGCCTTCATTTCCCCCAGCGCAAAGCCGATCGGCGTCTTGACCTTCGGGTCTTTCACCTTGGCGCGCTGCTCGGCTTCCACTTTTGCCAGCAAATCCTTGCCGTAGAGCACTTGCAAACCCGCCGGCCCGCTCTCGACAGCCACCGTGGCCTGGCCGCTATCCTCTTCCGCCTCCTTGCCCTCGCCCTCCTTGCGCCAGCTTTTCGATTCCACCTGGGCCTTGACGGGCGAGAGTCCCTGCAAGCGCGCCAGCGCCGCATTCAAATCGGCCAGGCCATCGGCCCGCGCCGTTCCGCACACCATACTGAACAAGCCGGCCACCGCCAGCCACTGCACGCCATCACGTCCTTGCATCGCCGTATCCCCATGTCACATATGGATGCCAAAACACCATGTTTTGGCCATCTGTTGCATTTGAACACAGCTTCCTCTGGTCAGGTGGAATCTCTTTCTGCTATAATTCGCCGCCTTGGCCTGGTAGCTCAGTCGGTAGAGCAGAGGATTGAAAATCCTTGTGTCGGTGGTTCGATTCCGCCCCGGGCCACCAAGAATTAAAAAAAACGCCACCTTCGGGTGGCGTTTTTTTTGTCCGGCACCGCCGCAACACCCTACGCGCGACTTTTTTCTGTCGCCGCTGAATCCCTTGTGCGAAAATGCCCCTCCCCCCTGGATGGTGCGCATGATGACAAAACTCGCCGCAATCATAACTGGAATGACACTGCTGCTGGCCGCTTGCAAGCCCGCAGCCACGGCGCCTGCGCATGATATTCCTGCGGCAATGAGCGAGACCGCGACCACCCTGCTGCAGTCGAAACTGCTGCACGCGACTTCGATTGCCGTCGTTTACCGGGGCCAGGAATTCATTCTGCATCAAGGCGAGCTGGAGACCGGCAAAGCCAATCCGCCGAACGATACGACGCTGTATGAAATCGGCTCAGTCAGCAAGACTTTTGCGGGCCTGCTGCTGGCGAACGCCGTGCTCGATGGGAAGGCGTCGCTCGACGATCCCATACAAAATTACCTGCCGGCCGCCTACCCGAACCTGCAGTCGCAGGGGCAGCCCGTGCGCTTGCGCCACTTGATCACGCACACGAGCAATATGCCGGGCATGCTGCCATTGCAGGTGAACACCATATTGAAGGATTTCACGGCACACGCCACGCCGGCAAAGCTCAATGCCGCCTACGCCGGCTACGGACAACGGCAATTCTGGCAGGACTTGCACACAGTCAGCCTCAACGGTCCGTTGGGCAAGGACTACGCATATTCAAGCGCCGGTACCGAACTCGTTGCGCACGCTCTCGAAACCATCTACGGCATGCCCTATGAAGTCTTGCTCACGCAATTGCTCGCGCGCGAAGCCGGCATGCACGATACCAGGCTGAGCCTCGCAGCCACAGATGCCGGCAGACTAGCGCCCGGCTACCACAGCGACAATCCCATCGTCACGACACCGATGCCGCAACTGCCCTGGGGGGCGGCCGGCAACCTGAAGTCGACCATGCCGGACATGGCAAAATACCTGCGCCTGCAATTGAGCGCCCATCCCGCGGTCGCCGAATCGCACAAGCCGCTGGTACGCTTTCAGGACGACTTCAGCATAGGTTACTTCTGGAACATCGGCACGAACGGCCAACTGGGCACGCATTATGTACACCATGGCGGCGTGCCGCGTGCGCAAGGCTACGCCTACATCGTTCCCCAATATCAGCTCGGCGTCTACATCATCACCAACCAGAGCGGCGACGCCACTGCCGGCGCCATGGAAAGCGCGCTCGCGCCTATTTTCGACACCGTGGCATCCATGGAAAGCGCGCAGTAAGCCGGCCCTTGTTGGACAAGTCCTTGCGCCGGTAGTTCAATTGCGCCCCGGGCCAGCAAGCATTCGGCAAGCCATGACAAAAAAGCCAACCTCGGCCTGGCTTTTTTCCTCGGCACTGTCACGCTGCCGGGCTTCGTCCGTATGCGCTGTACCGCACAGTAACATTCGCCAGATCGGCCTACCCTGTAGCTATTACACAGGGAGATATCGCATGCTCAAGATTGCTCTGCTGGTGGCCCTGCTGGGCCTGGTTTTACTGTTCGCCGTCGCCCCCGTGCGCCGCGCCCTGATTACGCCGCACCTGCTCGCGCTGTTCAAGCGCATCCTGCCCACCATGTCCGGCACGGAGCGCGACGCCCTCGAGGCGGGCACCACGTGGTGGGATGCCCAGCTGTTTTCCGGCCGGCCCGACTGGCCCAGGCTGCTGGCCTATGGACCGGCCGCGCTCAGCGCCGAGGAGCGCCACTTTCTCGAGCACGACGTCGAGCGGTTGTGCGAACTGGTCGACGACTGGGAAACGCAGCAGACACTCGACTTGCCGCCCCAAGCCTGGGACTACCTGAAGGCGCAAGGCTTCCTCGGCATGATCATCCCGAAACAATACGGCGGCAAGCAATTCTCCGCCTACATGCATTCGCAAGTGGTGATGAAGCTGTCGAGCCGCTGCTCGGCGCTGGCGGTGACCGTGATGGTGCCCAATTCGCTGGGGCCGGCCGAACTGCTGCTGCACTACGGCACCGAAGAACAGAAGGATTACTACCTGCCGCGCCTGGCCGCCGGCACGGAGATTCCCTGCTTTGCGCTCACCAGCCCGTATGCCGGTTCCGACGCGGCCGCCATTCCCGACCTGGGCGTGGCGTGCATGGGCATGCGTGAGGGGAGACCGACCCTGGGTTTCCGCCTCACCTGGAACAAGCGCTACATCACCCTGGCGCCCGTGGCCACCTTGCTGGGCCTGGCATTCCAGACCAGCGATCCCGACCATTTGCTGTCCGACAACGATGCACCGGGCATCACGTGCGCGCTGATTCCCGCCAGCCACGAGGGCGTGGTGATCGGCCGGCGCCACCATCCGCTCAACGCCGCCTTCCAGAACGGGCCCACGTCGGGCCACGACGTCTTCATTCCCATCGACTGGGTCATCGGCGGCCAGGCGCAAGTGGGGAAAGGTTGGCGCATGCTGATGGAATGCCTGGCGGCCGGGCGCGCCATTTCGCTGCCCTCGTCCAGCGTGGGCATGGGCAAGATGGCCGTGCGCGGCACCGGCGCGTATGCGGCCGTGCGGCGCCAGTTCAACATGCCCATCGGCAAGTTCGAAGGAGTGCAGGAAGCGCTGGCCCGCATGGGCGCCAACCTGTACCTGATGGACGCGGCCCGCACCCTGGCCGCGCACGCCGTCGACCTGGGCGAAAAACCGGCCGTCATTTCCGCCATCGTCAAATACCACGTCACGGAACGGGGACGCGCGCTCGTCAATGACGGCATGGATATCCTGGGCGGCAAGGGCATCTGCATCGGCCCCGGCAATTTCCTGGCCAGCGCCTACCAGCAGATTCCCATCGCCATCACGGTGGAAGGGGCCAACATCCTCACGCGCAGCCTGATCATCTTCGGCCAGGGCGCCATCCGCGCGCATCCGTATGTGCTCAAGGAAATGGCCGCCGTCAGCGAAAGCGACGGCCGCAAGGCCCTGCGCGATTTCGATGCGGCTTTCTTTGGCCACGTGGGCTTTGTGCTGGGCAACCTGGCCAGGGGGCTGTGGTACGGGCTGGGCGGCGCGCGCCTGGCGGCCGTGCCCGGCGCCGGCGCACCCGCGATGGCCCCCTACTACCGCGCCCTGACGCGGCTGTCGACGGCCTTTGCCGTCATGACGGATATGTCGATGTTCGTGCTCGGTGGCGAACTCAAACGACGCGAACGGCTGTCCGCCCGGCTGGGCGATGTGCTGGCGCAACTGTACCTGGCGTCGTCCGTGCTCAAGCGCTACGAGGACGATGGGCGTCCGCCAGCCGACCTGCCCTATGTGCACTGGTCGCTGCAGGATGCGCTGCTCAAGGCGCAGCAAGGCTTGACGGGCGTGCTGGACAACTTCCCCGCGCGCGTGCTGGCGGTGCTGCTGCGCACGCTGCTGTTCCCCTTCGGCCTGCCCCACCGTCCGCCCTCGGACGAGCTGGGCAGTGAGGTGGCGCAGGCCCTGCAAACGCCGGGCACCGACCGCGAGCGCCTGCTGGCCGACGGCCATGTCGCCAGCGAGGGCAGCCACGGCGGCGATCCGCTGGCCTGCGCCGAGCGGGCGCTGGCCTTGCTGCCGGACGTGCTGCACATCGAAAAACGCCTGAAAGACACGCCCGAAGGGGCGGCCCTCCGGCACCTGCCGCAAAGCCTGCACGCCATGCAGCAGTGGCTGGCTTCGGCCAAGGCGACAAGCTCCGTCAGCTGCCAGGAACACAACACCTTGCTGGAATTTGCCCGCCTGGTCGATGGCCTGATCCAAGTTGATGATTTCCCTGCCGCTGCGGCGCCTCAGGCACAGGGCGGCAGCACCGTGCAGCGCCTGGACGAGGAAGCGCCTGGCGAGAGCCGCGCGGCCTAGGCCTGGCGGGTTTGCGGCCTATACTGAATGGAGCGGGCACGGTGCCCGCGCCATGCAGAAAGGAGTCGATCATGACGCGCAAATTCATCGATTGCCGGGAATTTCCAAGCGACACGCATTGCTCGGTGGCCATCTCGGCCGACAGCGAGGAAGAACTGCTGGGCATAGCCGTGGAACACGCCGTCTCGGTACACCATCACCACGACACGCCGGAACTGCGCCAGCAACTGCGTCAATTGTTCAAGGACGGCATGCCGCCCGAACACGTGCCCATGACGGGACAGGCCGGCAGCAGCGCCAGCGGCGCCGCGCACACGCATTAGTGCGTGCCGCCCCCGCGCAATGGCCCGCTCAGGACGCCAGCTTGCGGGCAGGCGCCCTGATGTCCAGGCCCAGCACGAGCGGCACCAGGGCGGCGTACACGACGAGCACCGACAGCCAGACGGCGCCGGGCCAGTGCGCCCGCACGCCAAAATAAATGCTGGAAAACACCAGCGGGCACAGCACGGATGCGAGGCTCACGGATGAGGCCAGCACGCCCTGGAACTGGCCTTGCCGGTCGTCCGCAACCTGGCGCGTGGCCAGCGACTGCAGGGCCGGTGCGCCGATGCCGCCCAAGGCGAACACGGGCATGATGGCGAAGATCATCCAGCTGCGCGTGGCAAAGGCCATGACGAGCAGCGCCACGCCCGCGCACACGACACCGCCCAGGATGGTGGCGCGCTCGCCCAGCAGTTTGACGGCCGGGCCGGGCAAGAAGGCCTGGGCCAGCGCCTGGCATACGCCAAAGGCGCCCAGCGACAAGCCGATCCACAAGCCATTCCACCCGAACGCGTCGCGCCCCCACAGCGCCCAGCACACGCCATACACTTCGCCTGCCGCGCTGAAGGTAAAGAAGATGAAGGCAATGGGCAGCAAGCGCTTTTGCGACCAGACCCAGCGCAGCGGGCGCAAGGGATTCAATGCCGCCAGGTCGATTTTCCCGTGTGTGGGCGGGCGGGATTCGGGCAGCATCAGCAACGCCAGCAGCAGGTTGCTAGCATTCAAGACTGCCGCCGCCATGAACGGCAGGCGCAGCCCGTAGTCGCCCAGCGCGCCGCCCAGCACGGGACCGATGATGAAGCCTGCGCCGAACATGGCGTTGAGCAAGCCGAAACGGCGCGCCCGCGTCGCTTCGGGAGAAATATCGGTGATGTAGGCCGTGGCCACGGAGACGTTGGCGCTCGTCACCCCCGCGATGGCGCGTCCCAGCAGCAGCATCCACAGGCTGGGCGCAAAGGCGAGGAACAGGTAATTGACGGCGGCGCCCGCCAGCGAGACCAGCAGCACGGGGCGCCGGCCCAGGCGGTCGCTGAGCGCGCCCAGCACGGGCGCAAACATGAACTGCATCAGCGCGTACAGGGCCGTCAGGATGCCGATGTACGGCGCCACGCTGGCCGCATGCGTGACCTCCTGCAGCAGCGCGGGCAAGATGGGGAAGATCAGGCCGATGCCCACGGCATCGAGGACGACAGTGGCAAAGATGACAGGCAGCGCGCGCTGCATGGCGGGCGGCGGGCTGGCGGAAACGGAAACTTTCATATACTCAATCTAAATATGTACTCAGTACATAAATAATACGCCCGGCATTCCTGCGCGCCAAGCTTTATATGTACTCAGTACACTTAGTGTATGATCGTGGCAACATGACGATTCCTGCCGACCTCCGCTCCCGCAAACGCCTTGCTACCCGGCAAGCCATCTCGAATGCCGCCACGCGCCTGTTCTTCGTGCGCGGCTTCGAGCAGGTGACGGTGGACGAGATCGCGGCGGCCGCCAGCGTGGGACGCATGACGGTGTTCAACCACTTCCCCCGCAAGGAAGACATGTTCTTCGACCGCGAGGAAGAGGGACGCGAACTGCTGCGCGCGGCGCTGCGCCAGCGCGATCCCGCCATCGCGCCCATCGAAACCCTGCGCCTGCTGGCGCACCGGCTGGTGGCCGAAGACAGCCCCTACGTCAGCTTTTCCGCCGCCGGCCAGGGCTTCATTGCCACCATAGAGGCCAGCGCTACCTTGAAAGCGCGGGCGCGGGCGATCCGCGACGAGCTGGCGCACGTGGTGGCGCAAGCGCTGACCGACGCCACGGGGCGCGATGCAAACGATCCCCTCGCCCACCTGGCGGCCAGCCTGCTGCTGGCCACCTGGAGCACCGCCCTCGTCGAAGCGCACCGTGCCTTCGCGCAACATGGCGACGCGCGGCTGGCCAAGGCCGGCTTCCTGTCCCTGGTAGACCGCGGGCACACGGGCTTGAACGCCGCCATGGCGAGCACGCCCTACGCCTGAAACGGCAGCCCCGTCGTTCAGGCGGCCCATCGTCTGTCGCAGCGCAAGCCCTCGTACTTCCTTGTCTCATTTGCCAGCACCTGGGCTTGCGTACCATCTGGTGCCTTCCTATCATGAAACCACGCGCTGGCAAACGATGCATGCAGGCCGGCACGCGGGAACCGTGCTCCCGTTTCCCGTCACCATACCCATAACCGCATGCAGCCGCTGGGAGGTACACGATGAATACCTTGACGAACGGCCAGCTCAATGAGTTGCAAGCCGCATTGAGAGGGCAACTGTTACAAACGAACGACGCCGGCTACGACAGCGCGCGCGCCGTCTGGAATGCGATGATCGACCGGCATCCGGCCCTCATCGCGCGCTGCGCGGGCACGGCCGACGTGCGCGCGGCGCTGGCGTATGCGCGCGACCGCGGCCTGCCCCTGGCCGTGCGCGGCGGCGGCCACAATATCGCCGGCAGCGCCCTGTGCGACGATGGACTGGTGATCGACCTGTCGGGCATGCGCTCGGTGCATATCGATCCGCAACAACGCCGCGCCCATGTCGAAGGCGGAGCCATCTTGCACGACTTCGATCACGAAGCGCAGGCATTCGGCCTGGCCACGCCGCTGGGCATCAATTCCACCACCGGCGTGGCAGGGCTGACCCTGGGCGGCGGTTTTGGCTGGCTCAGCCGTACGCTGGGCCTGGCGGCCGACAACCTGCTGGCGGCCGACGTGGTCACGGCCGACGGCCAATTCCTGCATGCAAGCGCGACGGAGCATCCCGACCTGTTCTGGGCCTTGCGTGGCGGCGGCGGCAACTTCGGCGTGGTCACGCGCTTCGAATTCCAGCTGCATCCCGTGGGGCCGCAAGTGACGGCCGGCCTCATCGTGTTCCCCTACGCGCAAGCCAAGGCGGTGCTGACGAAATACCGCGACTTCGTCGATGGCATGCCCGACGAGCTGACCGTCTGGGCCGTCCTGCGCAAGGCGCCGCCGCTGCCCTTCCTGCCGCCGGAAGTGCACGGCCAGGACGTGCTGGTCCTGCCCGTCTTTTCGCCCGTGCAATCTGCCGCCATGCAGGAAGCGATCGAGCGCATCGGCAGCTTCGGCCAGCCGCTGGGCATGCACGTGGGCAGCATGCCGTACACGGCCTGGCAACAGGCCTTCGATGCCCTGCTCACGCCGGGCGCGCGCAATTACTGGAAATCGCACAACTTCACGCAGCTCAGCGACGCGGCCATCGATACCGTCATCCGCCATGCCGGCAAGCTGCCGACGCCGCAATGCGAAATCTTCCTCGGCCTGCTGGGCGCGCAGGCGAGTCGGCCGGCGCCGCAGGATACGGCTTATCCGCACCGCGACGCCCTGTACGTGATGAACGTGCATACGCGCTGGGACGAGCCGGCCGATGATGCGCGCTGCATCGCCTGGGCACGCGACTTTTTCAACGACGCGGCACCGTATGCGACGGGCAGCGTGTACGTCAATTTCCTGACCGACGATGAAAGCGGCCGCACGGCCGACGCGTATGGCGTGAACTATCCGCGCCTGGCGCGCATCAAGCAGCAATACGATCCCGCCAACCTGTTCCGCGCCAACCAGAACATCTGTCCGGCCGCCTAGGCTGCCACGGCGCAGCGCCTTGCAATCCCTTGATCCAGGGCAATGCAATGCGCGCGCCGCCCGCCTACAATCGCCGGCTTTGCCCATCCCCCATGCGCCACGCTCCCGAATTACTCCTGCCTGCCGGCTCGCTGGCCAAGATGCATGCCGCCTTCGACTATGGCGCCGACGCCGTCTACGCGGGCCAGCCCCGCTACAGTTTGCGCGTGCGCAATAACGATTTTTCGACCTTGCAAGCCTTGCAGGAGGGCATAGACGGTGCGCATGCGCGCGGCAAGCAATTCTTTGTTGCCAGCAACATCTTCGCCCACAACGCCAAGCTGAAGACGTATTTGCGCGACATGGAACCGGTGATCGCCATGCGTCCCGACGCCCTGATCATGGCCGATCCGGGCCTGATCATGATGGTGCGCGACAAGTGGCCGGACGTCCCCGTGCACCTGTCCGTGCAGGCAAATGCCGTCAACTGGGCCGACGTGAAATTCTGGCACCGCATGGGCCTGACACGCGTGATCCTGTCGCGCGAACTGTCGCTCGACGAGATCGAGGAAATCCGCCAGCGCTGCCCGGAAATGGAGCTGGAAGTGTTCGTCCACGGCGCCCTGTGCATCGCCTATTCGGGCCGCTGCCTGCTGTCCGGCTATTTCAACCACCGCGACCCGAACCAGGGCACGTGCACGAATTCCTGCCGCTGGGATTACAAGGTGAAAAACGCGGCGGAAGACGCCAGCGGCGACCTGGGCGGCATGCAGGTGGTGCCGCTGGCATTTCACCAGGCGCTGGCCGAGGCCGACAACAACGCGTTTTCCGCCCTGCACCAGCAACCGCGCCACCCGCTGGCCGACCAGCCGTATCTGATTGAAGAAGCGCAGCGCCCGGGCCAGCTGATGCCGATACTCGAAGACGAGCACGGCACCTACATCATGAATTCGAAGGACTTGCGCGCCGTCGAACACATCGAGCGCCTGGTGAAAATCGGCGTCGATTCGCTGAAAGTCGAAGGCCGCACCAAGTCGCTCTACTACGCGGCGCGCACGGCGCAAGTCTACCGCCAGGCCATCGATGACGCCGTCGCGGGCCGGCCCTTCGATATCAGCCTGCTGGGCCAGCTGCAAGGCCTGGCCAACCGCGGCTACACGGACGGTTTCTATCAGCGCCACCACACGCAGGCGCACCAGAACTACATGCGCGGCGCGTCCGAGGCGGACCGCAGCCAGTACGTGGGCGACGTGCTGGGCGTGACGGACGGCTGGGCCAGGGTGGAAGTGAAAAACCGCTTTGCCGTGGGCGACCGCATCGAAGCCGTGCATCCGGGCGGCAACCGCGACCTCACCGTCGCGCGCATGCTGGCCGACGACGGCAGCGAGATCCAGGTGGCGCCCGGCAGCGGCCACTTCGTGCGCATCGAACTCGATGGGGCGCTGGACAAGGCCTTGCTGGCCCGCTATTTGTAACCGCCAGTCTGGGGCGCACAGTGGTGAACCAGTATGTAAGTGTTTGATTTGACAAGTAAAAATCTTCGCCCCAGCGCTTAAACAATTTGTTTAAGCCTCAACATTGCTATACGATACGGCCACCCTGCGCCCGGGGGCCGTATCGGCATCCCGTGCGTTCCTGACACGTTCACCGGAACCCCCGATGCCACCTGCCACTCCTGCCCTCATCACCAATGACGCCGTCGTCCTCGGCCTGCTCGCCATGACCCTGGGAGCCGTTTTCTGGACCGCTTCCCGCCCGGATGGCTTCTGGAAAAAGTTCTATACGTATATCCCGTCGCTGCTGATGTGCTATCTGATCCCGGCGCTGCTCAACACCTTCGGCGTCATCGACGGCAGCACGTCGGGCCTGTACGCCGTGGCGCGCGACTATCTGCTGCCCAGCGCGCTGGTCCTGCTGTGCGTGGCCATCGATTTCGGCGGCATCATCCGCCTCGGCCCCAAGGCCATCATCATGTTTCTCACCGGGACGCTGGGCGTGATGCTGGGCGCCCTCGTCTCGTTCGAAGCCTTGCGTTTGATCCACCCGGAAACGGTGGCGGGCGACACGTGGCGTGGCATGACGACTGTCGCCGGCTCGTGGATAGGCGGCGGCGCCAACCAGGCAGCCATGAAGGAAGTGTTTGACGTGGACGCCACCCTGTTTGGCCAGTTCGTCGCCGTCGATGTGCTGGTGGCCAACATCTGGACGGCCGTGCTGCTGTTCCTGGCCGGCCGCGCAGGCGCGTTCGACCGCTGGACGGGCGCGGACTTGTCCGCCATCAATGCGCTCAAGGACAGCATCGAAAGCTACCGCGCCCAGCACGCGCGTGTTGCCAGCCTGACGGACATCATGATCATCCTCGGCGTGGGCCTGGGCGTGACGGGCCTGTCGCACTTCCTGGCCGGCCCCATTATCAGCTGGATCACCACCTTGCCGGCCGCCTGGCGCTTGCAGGATTACAGCCTGACGTCGGCCTTCTTCTGGATCGTCGTGCTCGCCACCACGTTCGGCCTGCTGCTCAGCTTTACCCGGGCGCGCAGCCTGGAAGGCGCAGGGGCATCGACCATCGGTTCGGCCATGCTGTACGTGCTGGTGGCTACCATCGGCATGCACATGGACTTGAAAGCCCTGCTCGACAAGCCCTTTTTATTCCTGCTGGGCCTGATCTGGATCGCCGTCCATGGCGGCCTGATGCTGCTCGTGGCCAAGCTGATCCGCGCGCCCCTGTTCTTCATGGCCGTGGGATCGCAAGCGAACATCGGCGGCGCCGCCTCGGCCCCCGTCATCGCCAGCGCCTTCCACCCGGCCCTGGCGCCCGTGGGCGTGCTGCTGGCCGTGCTCGGCTATGCGCTGGGCACCTATGGCGCCTACATCACGGGATTGATATTGCGCAGCATGGCGGGATGATCAAGATACTGGCGTGCGCCAGGCAAGCTGCATGACACACGACAACGCCAGCCTTTGGGCTGGCGTTGTCGTTTCTGCGCGGAACATGGCGGCGACCGCTGCGTGCAAGCGCCCGTAGCGCGCCGGGGAAAGCTGGTGACCAGCGGTATCGCATCATGACGATGCCAGCGCGCCACGGCGTGGACCAGCCTTGCCCTGGCGCGGCAACGGCAGTGCCACTTGGTTGTTTTTCCTGGCAGACCAGTTGCCTTTCCAGCGACAGCAAAGCTTCGCCAGAAAATCCCCAAAATGTAGCAGAAACCCCTCAAAACCAAATTTCCGCACTATTTTCGTGCAAAATCTGCGATGATAGTTGCCCAAATAACCGATTACCTCCATGGAATTCTGATGAAATACGCATCTGCTCACGAGTATGTCCAGCATGTCGCCGCACGCAATCCAGGTCAACCCGAGTTTCTGCAAGCCGTCACCGAAGTCATGGAGAGCTTGTGGCCGTTCCTGGAACAGCACCCGAAATACGCGGAACAAGGCTTGCTGGAACGCTTGATCGAGCCGGAGCGCGTGGTGATGTTCCGCGTGTCGTGGGTCGATGACCATGGACAGGTGCAAGTGAACCGCGGCTACCGCATCCAGCACAGCATGGCCATCGGACCGTACAAGGGCGGCATCCGCTTCCACCCGTCCGTGACCTTGTCCGTGCTGAAATTCCTCGCCTTCGAGCAAACGTTCAAGAATGCGCTGACGACCTTGCCGATGGGCGGCGGCAAGGGCGGCGCCGATTTCGATCCGAAGGGCAAGAGCCCGGGCGAAGTGATGCGTTTCTGCCAGGCCTTCGTGAGCGAACTGTTCCGTCATGTGGGTTCGGACACGGACGTGCCGGCCGGCGACATCGGCGTGGGCGGGCGCGAAGTGGGCTACATGGCCGGCATGATGAAAAAACTCAGCAACCGCGCCGACTGCGTCTTCACGGGCAAGGGCGCCAGCTTCGGCGGCTCGCTGATGCGTCCGGAAGCGACGGGCTACGGCACCGTGTATTTTGCCGAGGAAATGCTGAAAACGCGGGGCCGTTCGTTCGAAGGCATGCGCGTGTCCGTTTCCGGCTCGGGCAACGTGGCGCAGTACGCGGTGGAAAAAGCCATGGCCATGGGCGCCAAAGTCATCACCGTCTCCGATTCCAGCGGCACCATCATCGACGAAGACGGCTTTACGCCGGACAAGCTGGCCATCTTGATGGAGATCAAGAACCATCTGTATGGCAGGGTCAGCGACTACGCGGAACGCACGGGCGTGCGCTTCGCGGCGGGCGCCTCGCCATGGCATGTGCCCGTCGATATCGCCCTGCCCTGCGCCACGCAAAACGAGCTGCACATCGACGATGCGCGCACCCTGATTGCCAATGGCGTGCAGTGCGTGGCCGAAGGCGCCAACATGCCCACCACCATCGAGGCGGCAAAAGCGTTCGAGGCGGCCGGCGTGCTGTATGCGCCGGGCAAGGCCAGCAATGCGGGCGGCGTGGCAACATCCGGCCTGGAAATGAGCCAGAACGCGGCCCGCATGTCGTGGCCCCGCGAAGAAGTCGATGCACGTTTGCTGCAGATCATGCAAGGCATCCATGCGGCATGCAAGCAATACGGCACGCGCGCCGATGGTTCCGTCAGCTATGTGGATGGCGCCAATATCGCCGGCTTCGTCAAAGTGGCCGATGCGATGCTGGCGCAAGGGGTGATTTAAGACGACTCATTTGGGGTCAGACCCGGCGGGTCTGACCCCAGCAGTGTTCGCCTACGACATTTCAGGCTTCATCAAACTCTTGCGGCTGATGGTCCTGCCCGACACCATGAACTCGCCATTGCCCCGGTAGTGCAGGGTTTCGGGCAGCTTGGGCGAGGTGGCCACGTGGGCTTTCACGCACTCGAAAATGAAAAAGCCCCCTTTCGGATTGCCCGCCACCTGGGCCAGCTTGCATTCGAAGTTGGCGTAGCACTCGGCAATCAGGGGCGCGCCCACCTGCTCGGCCGGCTGCGCCGTCAAGCCGAAGGCGGCGAACTTGTCCGTGTCTTCGCCGCTGCAGTTGCCGATGGCGACCACCTGGTCGACCATGTCGGCCGTGGGCAGGTTAATCACGCACTCCATGCTGCGCTTGATCATTTCATAGCTGTGGTTCGCGTCGGAAATGAAGCAGCCCAGCAACGATGGCGTAAATTCCATCAGCATGTGCCAGGCCATGGTCATGACGTCGCTCTCGCCCTTCCAGGTGGAACTGACCAGCACCACCGGCCCCGGTTCGAGGAAGCGGCGGATATCGGCGACGGGATAGTCTTCTTTGTGGTAATTTTTCATGCAGTCTCCAGGACGCGGTACGCCATAGCATAGCCGAACGGCACCTTGCCGGGCGCGCGCCTGGCCGGCAGCGGCGCTGTCTCATCGATGCCGCGATTTGTGCAGTGCATCGCAACTTTCTCCCTTTTGCGAGAGCTTCCGCCCTAGAATACACTGATCAACTATTCAAGGAAACCGCCATGCGTCATCTGTTTCAGTTGTCCATCCTGTCCCTTGCCTGCCTCGCGAGCGTCGCGCATGCCGACGAGCAGGCGCGCACGGTGGGTGCCTTCAACGCCATCGACATCCGCGGCCCCATCAACATCGAAATCGAGTCGGGCAAAGAGCAGACCCTGCTGCTGCGCGGCGACCAGAAGTTCCTCAGCGGCGTGATCACGGAAGTGGTCGACGGCGAGCTGAAAATTTCCATGAAAGACAAGGACATCAAAAAAACGGATGGCGATCCGCGGATCATCATCACCATGCCCACCTTGCGCAAGCTGATCGCGGAAGGTGCGGGCGAAAAGATCCTGACCAAGCTCAATGGTCCGCGGGTCGACATCAGCTACAAGGGCGCGGGACGCCTGGCCGCCGATGGCCAGGTCGACTGGCTGCGCCTGAAAGCGCAAGGCGTGGGCGAAGTCGATACGAAAGCCTTGCTGGCGAAAAACGTCGACGTCAATTTCGACGGCATCGGCTCCGTCAAGGTGTATTCCTCGGGCGAGCTGAACGCCGTGGTGCGCGGCATGGGCGAACTGACCTATTACGGCAAGCCGAAGATCGTGCACAAGTCGATCGCCGGCATCGGCAGCGTCAACGCCGCCAAATAAGCGTTATAGACAAAAACAAGGCCATCAGGCCGCTGGAGACCGCATGACCGCAACACATGACACCGCAGCGCCGCTGGTGCTGCGCGAGGACGAGGGTGGCCTGGTCACCCTGCGTTTGAACCGTCCCCTGCAATTCAATGCCCTGTCGGAAGCCATGCTGGCGGCGCTGCAAGCTGAACTCGACCTCATCGCCGGGCAGCCGCACGTGCGCTGCGTGGTGCTGGCCGCCGAAGGCAAGGCTTTTTGCGCGGGCCACGACTTGCGCCAGATGCAGGCCACGCGCCAGCTTGCGTATTATCAAACCCTGTTTGCGCAATGCTCGCGCGTGATGCAAGCCATTCAAACCTTGCCCGTGCCCGTGATTGCCCGCGTACACGGCATCGCCACGGCGGCCGGCTGCCAATTGGTGGCCAGCTGCGACCTGGCCGTGGCGGGCGCGTCGGCACGCTTTGCCGTGTCCGGCATCAACGTGGGCTTGTTCTGCGCCACGCCGTCCGTGGCCCTGTCGCGCAATGTATCGGCCAAGCGGGCCTTCGACATGCTGGTGACGGGCCGCTTCATCGACGCCGACACGGCCGCCGACTGGGGCTTGATCAATGAAACGGTGGCCGACGCGGCGCTCGACGACGCCGTGGCGCGCCTGGCGCAGCAGATCATGGCGAAAAGCCCCACGGCCATCCGCCACGGCAAGCAGATGTTTTACAAACAGCGCCAGCTGCCGCTGGACGACGCGTATGCGTATGCGGGCGACGTGATGGCGCGCAACATGATGGAAGAGGATGCGGACGAAGGCGTCACCGCTTTTTTAGAGAAGCGGCCGCCCAGCTGGGCGACCGTCAAGTAGCTTAACGCTGTTCCTTCATCTGCTGCTGGACAGAAAGACTCAAGGTCCCCAGGTCTTCCTTGCCCAGCAGCGGCAATTGCGCCAGCAGCTGGGCAAGGGCGGAACTGCCCGTCACGTCCAGTTCGGACGACTGCACCAGCACCGTGCCGGCGCCCGTGAAGTCGATCTGCTTTTCCTCGCCAGACAGACTGAAACCCGTGAGCGCGCCGGCGGCCGAGGCCCAGCCCTGCACGTGGGCGTAGTCGTAGTGATAGGACGGGCTGGGGCAGTCGGCCCAGCCCAGCACGGCCTGCTCGTCCACGCGGCACGGCAGTTCGAGGAAATGCACGGGACCGTTCGACGAGGCGATCACTTTGCCCGTGCCTATCATGGTCAGATAGCCGGGCAGGGTCGATTCCTGGCAAATCACGTCCTTGGTAAAACCCAGCAGGTTTTTCGCGCGGATGGTCATGTTGGCGTTGTCCAGGTCATAGCACGCCAGGTCGTTGCCATTGTCGCCCAGGATCAATTGCCCCTGCCCTTGCGCCACGACAAAGTGGTGCACATACTTGGGGGCATTGAAGGCATTGCGCACGATCAGGTCGAGCACGCTGCTGCCCATGGCTTCGAAGCGCAGCTCGCCATAGAAGGCGATCATCTTGCCCTTGCGAATGAAGATCTGTTCCTTGACGTCGATGACATACGAAAAACGGTTCAGGTTATCGTTCTTCGGCAAGGTATCGGGGGTGTAAATCGTCATGGCTTACCTTTCGCTCGCTTGGATGTAGACCGTGCCCTGGCCCGTAAACTTCACCTGGTAGGACTCGCCCGATGCCTGGCCGACGAAGGTTTTCCAGTTCAGGTCCGTGACGATGGTCGAGCTCAATTGCCCCGTGTGACCGATATACGCTTGCGGGTCCACGAACACGGGCACGTCCGGCGTGACGGGCAAGCCGATGGCATTGCCGTCGGACAGGATCGCCACTTCGCCCGTGCCTTGCAAGGTGGTGGTAAACAAGCCCTGGCCCGAAGCCATGCCGCGCACCACGCCCTGCACGCCGCCCTGGTTACCGAGGAACATGGTACCGGCCGTCAGGCGCGCATCGAAGGCCAGCAGGGAATCGCTTTCCACATAAAAGGTTTCGCCGCGCACGGGGACGATGGTGACGAACAGGCCGCCCTGCGCGTAAAACACGCTGCCCGTGCCGCGCGCCGACATCAGGGCATAGCCCTCGTTCGTGACGGCGCGCATGGCCAGGCTTTGCACGCCCTGGCCGGCCAGGAAGGAACGGCTGAACGCCACGTCGCCCTGGTAGGACACCATGGCGCCCTTGCGCGCGAACACTTCTTCATTGCCGAGTTTAACCTCGAGCATCTTTTCATTGATCTGCTGATAGACAGGCATCGCGGGTCCTCACTGACTTAACGTTCGGCGGGCTGGATAAACACCACGCCCTGGCCTGTGAATTTATGCTGGTACGATTCGCCCGAGCTCTGGCCGATCATGGTGCGCCAGTTGACGTCGAAGACGAATTCCTGGCGGATGTCGCCCTTGAAGCCGACGAAGGCGTCCGGGTCCACGCGCAGCGGGTGCGCCGGCGTCACTTCCAGCATGATCAGGTTGCCGCGCGAAATGACGGCCAGGTTGCCGTGGCCTTCGACGGTGGTGGAAAACAGGCCCTGGCCCGAACTGGCGCCGCGCAAGCCGGCAAAGCTCGTGCCCGTCTTCAGGCTGGTGTCGTAGGCCAGCAGGCTGCTGCTTTCGATGGTCAGCTTTTCGCCCGTCAACGGAATGACGGTGATCTCGGCCGCATTCTGCGCGAAAAACACGGTGCCCGTGCCGGCGGCCTGCATCACCTGCATGCCTTCGTTCGTCACCTTGCGCTTGAGCGCGCCAAAGATCCCCTCGCCGCCGAGCAGGGATTTTTCAAATTTGATGCTGCCCGTATAGGCGACCATGGCGCCGGCAATGGCCAGCACTTTTTCATCCTGCAGGCGCACTTCCAGCAGGCGGTCGGTATTGGTGCGGAAACTGGTCACGCGCGACTCCCCAAGAATGCCAGGGCACAAAGCCATGGCTGTTCGACAAGATACCGGGGCGATGTGCGCCATGCAAGCGCTATTCCTCCCGAACGGGGGTGTCCAATAAAAAAAAGGCGTGCCCGGAGGCACGCCTTGCGTTCACACCAGCGGCGGATTACTCGGCCAGCACCGGCCTGGCGCCGCGCGCGTTCTGGAACAGCGGCACGGGATCATTGGTATTGACCTCGACCACCGTGACGCCCTGCACCACGCCAGCCACCTGGTAGCCGACGGCGCCCAGGTGGCGCTTGCCTTCGGCCAGGTTGGACCAGCTCAGCGAGACGGAAGCCGTACCGCCCGTGAAGGCCGTGCCCGGCATCAGCGCCTTGAAGCTGCCGTTGGACAAGCCCGGCGCCAGCACCCACGACGACAAGGTGTAATCGGCCTGGCCGTTTTGCGGCGCGAATCCGATCACGCACACCTTGTAGGTGCCGGCGGCGGGCAGGCGCAGTTCCACTTGCTCATTGGAACTTTCGTTGCCGCTGCTGCCGACCAGCACATTAGCGGCGTTGTAGACCTCCATGTCCATGTCGGTATTCGCGCCGCCCGTCGTTTCCGCGTCGTACGTGGCGAAGCGCGCCGCCAGGGTACCGGCCGGTATCACCACGTTGTGCACGTTCACGCCCGTGGCGCCGCCGGCCTTGCAGGCGGCCGATGCGGCAGCGCCCGTCGATGCCTGGCCGATCGTGCGCGTTTCACGCACGGCTTCGACCAGACCCGACTTGACGCCGACCAGCGCACCCGAGAAGCCCGTGCCCAGGGTCAGCACCTTGCTGCCCGTGGCCGCTTCGCTGCTGACCAGCGGAATGGCGGCCAGCGAGGTGCCGCGCGCCGTCAGCGGGCTGCGTACCGTGTGCGTGCCATCGGTCCAGCTCAAGGCGCCGTACGTCCAGGTATTGGCCGGCGCCGTGGTGCGCGTCAGCTTGACCTGGTACTGGCCCTTGGCGCCCGGAGCCAGGTTCAGGCTGGTTGGCGTCACCGCCACCGTGTAGCCGGGCAGGCTGGCCGAGACGGTGTAGACGGCGCTGCCGGCGCCCACGTTCGTCACCGTGCGCGTCAGGGTTTGCGTGCCCAGCACATTGGCCGCCGTCAGCGACGCCAGGTTCAGGTTGTAGGCAGCGATGCTGCCGATGGCCTGGCACGTGGCGGCGCTGTAGACCTTCAGGTTCAGGCCGCACAGGAAGCGCGCATAGTCGATTTCCGACATGTCGTACACGAGGCCGGGATCGGCCGCGCTGTTCGGCGCGATGTGGCCGGCGCCCTGGCCCCATGGCAGCTGGCCCGAGTTCTTCGCCGTGGCATCCCACGACACGGAACCGTTCAAGCCGTCCGAATAGGTGCTGAAGGCCGTCGTCATCAGCGCCGACTTGATGGCCGCAGGCGACCAGTCCGGATGCTGCTGCTTGAGCAGTGCCGCCACGCCCGCCACGTGCGGGCTGGCCATCGAGGTGCCGGAATAGAAATCCCATTCGGCCGCCGGCGCCACGCCGCCCGCTGCCACGGCATCGCGCTGCGCCTGCGTCAGGTCGGCCGTCACGCCGGCCAGCACGTTGGTGCCGGGCGCCGACAGGTCCGGTTTCAGGATGTTCGCGTTGGCCACGTTCGGGCCGCGCGACGAACGGTCGCTGACGATCGGCGCCAGCACCGTGGTGTCCGGTATCGTATGCACCTCGTCCAGCGCCGCCGTGCCGTCGGGCGTCGCCGCCATGAAGGCCTTCAGCGCGTCGCCCTGCGCCTGCGCCAGGTGCACGGTCGATAGCGCATGCGCCTGGTTGAGGATGGTGTTGGCGCCACCGGCCACGTTGGCGATGATCACGCCCGCCGCCCCCGCCGTCTTGGCGTTCGCGCTCTTGTTGACCAACACGTTGCCGCCGCGGTCGCACACCAGCACCTTGCCCGCCACTTTCGCCGGGTCCAGGTAGGCCGACGTGGCATCGGCCACGCCGAAGCAGCGCAGCAGGTTGACATCCGTCGGCAACACGCCGGCCAGGCCCGCGTCGCGCGCCTGGATCAGCGGCAGCGCCGGCGTCTTCGCATTGCTCGATGCGCCTTCCAGCTTCGTGCCGCTGCTGAGGATCACGTTGGCCGCGTACAGGCGGTTGTGGGTGGAATTGGCCACTGTCGCCAGCCAGGGGCTGATGTGCGACACGGGCGCCGGCACGTCCGGTGCGGGCGTGGCCGGGCCGGAATTGCCGCCGGACGTAGCCACGAAGACACCGGCGGCCGCCGCGCCGAGGAAGGCCACTTCCGTCGGTTCGTCGAAGGCGCCGCCGCCCGCGTTCGGGCCGATGGAGAAGTTGATGACGTTGACGCCATCCTTGACCGCCTGGTCGATGGCGGCCACGCTGTCGGCCGTGGCGCAACCGTTGCGGCCCGTCGAGGCGGCCGTCCAGCAGACTTTATAGGCGGCGATGCGGGCGCGCGGCGCCATGCCCGAAGCCTTGCCCAGCGATACGCCGTTCGAGGTGGCCAGGGCGCCGTTGTTGCCGCCCGCCGTGGACGCCGTGTGCGTGCCATGGCCGCCGTGTCCCGTCAGGCCGGCGACGGAATCGCGCGGCGACAGGAATTCCGTCCAGTGCAGCGCGGACGTGGCGGCGCGGTAGTAGCGCGCGCCGATCAGCTTGTTGTTGCAATTCTCGGCGCCAAAGCCTTCGCCTGTCTGGCAAGTGCCCTGCCAGTTGGCGGGCGGCGCGCCGTACACGACGTTGTTGCCGCTGTGGCTGGGCACGCCGTTCTCGTCGAGACGGTCGGCAAAGGCCGTGTTCTCGGGCCAGATGCCGCTGTCGACGATGCCGATGATGATGTCTTCACCCGCGTGCGCCTTGCCGCCCAGCTGCTCCCAGATGCCGCCCGGCTTGTCCAGGCCCAGGAAGCTGGGCGTGTAGCTGGTGTCGAGCTGCAGGATGGAGTCGGCGCTGATGCTGGCCACGCCGCTGTTTTTCTTCAGGGCCCGCACTTCATCGTCCGTCAGCAAGGCGGAAAAGCCGTTGAAGACGACGCTGTACTGGTGCGTGATTTCGGCTGCGCTGACGGTGCCGGCCACGGCGGCCTGTTTGGTGTCGAGGTAGTTCAGGTAAGCCTGCACGTCGGCGGCGCCCACATTGATGCGCGCGCCCGGGGCGGGCTTGGTGGCGGCCAGGCCGTCGACCTGGCCCGTATAGGTGGCGGCCGGCTTGTCGACCAGCTGCACGATGTAGGAACGGCGTTCCTGCGCCTGGGCCGCTTGCGCCAGGCTGGCGGCCAGCAGGAGAATACCGAGCGAAACGGGACGTAATTTCATCTTACGCTCCTTGCACGGTGGAGGCGGCGAACTTGCCGGTACGGCGGCGCGACAGCATGCCGATGGCGCCCAGGCCGGCCAGCATCAGCATGTAGGTCGACGGTTCCGGCACGGCGCTGATGTTGATATTGTCGAGCGCAAACTGGCCCTGGTTGAAGGCGGGAAAGTCGAGGGAATTGCTGCACGCGCCCGTATCGTTGAAGATGCACGCATTGAAGGTCAGGCCCGTAAACGCATAGTTGCTGAAGCCCGCCAGCAGCGAAGCGCTCTGGAAATGGTAATTGCCGTCGCTGCCCTGGCCGGGAAACGCCAGCGAGGTGCTGATCACCTGGCCGTCGCTCAAGGTGCCGTTCAGCTGCAGCTGGCCCCAATTCTGGTTGGGCAAGCCGGACACGGGGGCGATGAAGGAATAATCGAAGCCGGCCAGGGTGAATGCCTGACGGTCGGCGCGCGAGAAGTTCACGCCGCCATCGTTGAGGATGGCCAGGTAATTGCCGGTGGCGCCCTGCGGGCAGGCGGCGATATCGCACGACGAACCCACGCGGCCATTGAGGATGGCGCCCACGCCGCTGACGCCGCCGCCGGCCGCCGTGGTCGGATCGGCCAGGAACAGCAGGTTGTAGCTCGACGTATTGAGCGTCTGGCCGCTTTCAAAGACATCGGGGCGCAAGTTGTCGAAAGTCAGGACACCAGCCATGGCCGGCGCCGAAGCCAGCACGGACAAGCCGGCCAGCGCGGCAAGGACGGTGGCGCGGCCGCGGATAGCGGACGGATTGACGGTGGCGGGCGATACCCGCGCATGTGATAAACGATTCATTCTATTCCCTTGATTGTTGTGGATAGATAGGTCGGCAGGTCTGACGCCCGCTTTCAGCTTTTTCACAAAAGTGTCAACAAATATAGCAAATCGCATAAAACAAATATCATATTTTTAATATCATTTATTTATTTTTTATCTAGGTCCGCGAAACTTTGTTTTGTTTTATCTATGAAAGCTTGAGCAATCTCAACGTTACATCTGAACAACAATCCATCGCACTGCAGACGCGCGCGCCAGCGTGCGGGCGCAACTTCGGATAAGCTCGAAAACCGCGCCTGCCGCGCCCTCCTCGCCGTCACATCGCGGTACACCTGTTCCATCCTGGAACACTTGCCTGTCCCCCTGCGCAACGCATGACGCGTCCCGTCGCGCCACTGCGCCGATGGCATGAAGCTTGCACAACCAGAAGATCGACCATGCCCGGGGAGCAACACCATGCAACACGACCAACTGGCCGCCAGCGGCCGCACAGGCACGCGCCCGGCCCGGCGCAACATCATGTGCTGCGCCCTGGCGCTGGCCTTTTTCCTGCTGGCCGCCAGGCTGGACCTGGCCGAACGGCTGACGCAGGCATTCGCGCGGCAGGAACACTGGCAGCTCGATGAACTGGTCCTGAGCCTGCTGGTGCTGGTACTGGCGCTGGCCGGTCTTGCCGTGCGGCGGGAACGCCATGTGGCGCTGCTGCTGGCGCAGAACCGCGCTCTCACGCAGCGCCTGCTGCGCGCGCAGGAAGAGGAACGCTGCGCGCTGGCGCGCGAACTGCACGATGAAGTGGGACAGGATTGCACGGCCATCCGCGCTGCCGCCAGCTACATCCTGCGCGCCGGCGCAAGTGACCAGGCAAACGTGCAGGCGTGCGCCGCCAGCATCGCCCGCTCCTCGGAAGCGCTGCATGCGATGGTGCGCACCATGCTGCGCCGGCTGCGCCCGCCCGTGCTCGACAGCCTGGGCCTGGAGGCGGCCCTGCAGGCGCTGTGCGACAGCTGGGCGCAGCAGCACGGCATCGCCTGCCATTTCGCGCCGCACGCCATCCCCGCCGGCCTCGACGACAGTACCGCCACCGCCATCTACCGCCTGGTGCAGGAAGGCTTGACGAACGTGGCCCGCCACGCGGGGGCCGACCGTGCCACGGTGGAATTGCGCGCCGATGCGCACGGCTTGCTGCACCTGGCCATCGAAGACAATGGCCAGGGTTTGCGCCAGGATGCGCAGCAGGAATCCGGTTTCGGCATGCTGGGCATGCGCGAGCGCGTGGCGGGCCTGCGCGGCCATATCCGCTGGATCAGCGCGCTGGGCAACGGCTTGCGCATCGAAGTGGCCCTGGCCGCCCGGTGCGCGGCATGAGCGCCATGAACGGCAACATGCGGCCGATCCGCGTGATGCTGGTGGACGACCATCCCGTGGTGCGCACGGGCTACCGGCGCCTGCTGGAACAGGGCGGCGACATCGCCATCGTGGCCGAGGCGGGCAATGGCGAAACGGCGTATGACTTGTACCAGGAGCAGGCGCCCGACGTCTGCGTGACGGACCTGTCCATGCCCGGCATCGGCGGCCTGGAATTGCTGCGCAAGCTGCTCGCGCGCGATGCGGCTGCCCGCGTGCTGGTATTCAGCATGCACGACACGCCGCAGCTGATCGCGCGCGCGTTTGACGGCGGCGCCTGCGGCTTCATCAGCAAGCAAGCCGACCCGGAACACCTGGTCGACGCCGTGCGCGCCGCCCACGCGGGCCGGCGCTACCTGGACCCGCACAGCGCGCCCTGCGTGCTGCAGGGCGCGGCCAGCGCGGAAGCGCAGCGCTTGAGCAGCCTGAGCCAGCGCGAATTCGAGATCTTCCGCCTGCTGGCCGAAGGCCGCAGCGCCGCCGACTGCGCCCGCCTGCTGCACGTGAGCAGCAAGACGGTGGCCAACCACCAGACCTGCATCAAGGAAAAGCTCGACGTGCCCGGCCCCGCCGCCCTCGTCCACCTGGCGCTGCGCAACGGCATCATCGAGCAGCGCCAGCCCTGACCCGTTAAAACGCGTAACGCACGCCCACATTCACGCGGCGCGGCGCGCCTGCCGCATAGAACGTCGCGTTGACCATCGGATACGCGCCATTCGCGGCGGGCAGCGGGCGGGCGGCGAAATTGCCGTTGGCATCGAAACCCGTCGCGCCCAGCTGGGCCGCCGTCGCGTACTTGCGGTCGAACAGGTTGTTGACCTGGGCAAATACGCTGAGGCGGGGCGTCAGCTGGTACTTGCCGTTCAGCTCGACCACGGCGTAGCCGGCGCTCTTGCCCGGCCCCAGGTACGACGGGCCGCCCGCCTGGTGCCCATTGTTTTCATTGCCGCGCGCATAGGCGCTCGACACGGCCGTCATGGCCAGGCCCACCGTCCAGTCGCGTCCGCCCTCGTAATCCACGTGCGCTTTCAGGATATGGCTGGGCGCCAGGGGAATGCGGTTACCGGGCGTGAGGACGATATTGCCTTCCAGGCCGGGCGCCGCCGCATCGCTGCTGCTGTTGGCGCTGCCGTTGACCACTTCGCGGCTTTGATACGTGGCCTGCAGCCACGTGTAGTTGACGCCGAAGTCCAGCGCGCCCGCCTTGCCATCAAGCGCCAGTTCCACGCCCTGGTGGCGCGTCTTGCCGAAATTTTTGAAGTAGCCAAACCCCGCCTGGTTGTCGGCCACGAACAGGATGTCGTCGTGGTTTTCTGCGCGGAACACGCCCGCGCTCCAGCGGGCCACGCCGGCAAACGTGCCGCGCACGCCCGCTTCCCACGTCTTCGTCACCACCTGTTTCAAGGGCGGGTCGCCGGCCATGGCGTTGGGCAGGCGGCACGGGTTTTCCGGGTCGGCGCAACCGAGTTCGATGGCCGTCGGCGTGCGGCTGCCTTCGTTGTAGCCGAGGTAGGCGCTCACGCCCGCGGCCGGCGCATAGGCCAGGCCGATGGCGGGATTGAAGCGGCTGAAACGGTGGTCGCCATCGAGCGAGCCGCTGCCGCCGCCTGGCGTGATGGCGTCGCGGTTGCGCACGGTGCTGCGGTTGTAGCGGCCCGCGACGGTCAAGGTCAGATCTTGAGTGAACGCCATGCTGTCGCTCGCATACACGCTCCACGTGCGCATGCGCCCGCTCAAGTCGACCCGGTTGTCCACGGGCGTGCCGTCGTCATCGATTTCCGTGCCGTCGGCAAAGAAATTCACGGGCGTGATGCTGCGGTCCGGATTCAGATAGCCGAACTGGCTGGTCTGGCGAAACGTGGCGTGGCTCACGTCGTAGGCGGCACCGGCCGTGAGCGTATGGCGCGCTCCCGCCACATCGGCCAGCACAGTGAACTGGCCCGAAAACCCATAGTTTTCCTGCTCAGTATGGCTGCGGTTGATCATGCCGTTGCATTTTTCGGCCGGCTCATCGTTCAGCAGCACGTTGGCGATGCAGCGCCATTTCGGAAAAGGCGTGTTGGATGCGTTCGCGCCGCTGGCAGGAAAGCCCGTGTAGCCGGCGGCCGCCAGCGCCGCCCGCTCGGCCGCGCCGGGCTGGTAGACGGACTGGTCGAGCGATTCGTCGTTCAGGTCGCCGTTAAACGTATGCGTGTCGATCTTGCGGTAATACACATTGCCGGACAGTAGCGAGGCCCCGCTGACCTGGTGCTTGCCCGTCACGTTCAGCAGGGTCGACCTGTTTTCCGTCAAGTCCGGCTTGGTGTAGACGCTGCGGTAATCGCGCGCCAGCAGGCGCTGTTCCTGCAGGCCGTTGCCCGTCAGCGCATTGTCCGCGTGGGCCACGGTGGCGGCAATGTCCGTGCGCGCATCGCCCCAGCCCAGCTTGCCAAATACCTGGCGCACGTCGGACGGCGAATCGTCGCGCCAGCCCTCTTCCTTGAAACGGTTGCCCGTCACGTACCAGTGCCAGCCCTGCGCATTGCTGCCGCCATGTTCGGCCTCCACGGCGCGGCGCTGGTGCGAGCCCAGGCGCGCCTCGATGGCCGTGCCGGGACTGCTGCGGCCATCCTTGGTTTGCAGGGCCAGCGCGCCGCCCAGGGTGTTCAGGCCAAACAGGGGATTCGAGCCCGGCATCAGGGTCAGCGACTCGATCGCCATGCGGGGGATCAAGTCCCAGCTGACGACGTCGCCAAACGGCTGGTTCAGGCGCATGCCGTCGAGGTAGACGGACAGGCCCTGGGGCGTGCCCAGCAAGGGCGAGGCCGTGTAGCCGCGGTAGCTGACATCGGGCTGGAACGGATTGTTCTGCACCTCGTTCACATACACGCTGCCCAGGTTGCGGCGCAGGAAGGCGGAAATGTCGAGCGCGCCGCTGCGGGCGATCTGCTGCGCGCTGGCCGTCTGCACGGGTGCGGCCAGGGTATCGCGCGGCTGCTCCACGGTGGGCAGCGGCATGCTGCCCGTGATGATGACGGTGGGCAAGTCGCCCGAGGCGGCCAGGTGCGCGGCCAGGCTGGCGGCAGCCGGTTCGGCGGCCTGCGCCTGGCACAGCGCCATGGCGGCGGCTGCAAATAAAGTCAGTTTCATGCTGGTCCCCAGTGGTTTTATCGTGGTTTTTATTACTGTCCAGTATCGGACAGCCACCGGGAGATGGACTAGGGAAAAACTCCCGCCGTGCGGGGGACTAGCGTTGCAAGGGCAGGTAGCTCTGTTTGAGCTGGCGCAAGACAAAACTCGATTTGCTGTGGCGGATGCCGGGAATTTTATACAGGCGCTCGCGCAGCAGGCGTTCGTAGTCGCGCGTGTCGCTCACGGCGATGCGCAAATAGTAATCGTAGTCGCCGGAGACGAGAAACGCTTCCAGCACTTCCGGGATCATGGCCAGCGCGTGGCCGAACTCGAACAGGGCCTGGTCGGAATGGTCGTCCAGGGTCACTTGCACGATGACGGTATCGGCCAGCCCCACCTTGGCCGCGTTGACGTTCACCGTGTAGCCCTCGATGACGCCATCGTCTTCCATGCGCTTGATGCGCGCCCAGCATGGCGACGACGTCAGGCCCACCTTGGCGCTCAGGTCGTGCAGGCTGATGCGGGCATCCTGCTGCAGGGCCGTCAGGATGGCGAGGTCGAATTTATCCAGTTTCATTCTGCTTTTCCCTATCATCTCAGCAAATTTTGCTTATATATGCATTTTATACGAGAAAACCAGCAGCCTTTTCTGCGCCAGCAAGCAGAAAATAGGCACATGAAACCCGATCCCGCTCCCCTCCTCGCCCCGCCATCCGATACCGCCGCGCCACGCAATGGCGCCAGCATCCTGATCGACACCCTGCTGGCGCTGGGCGTCGACACCGTCTTCGGCTATCCGGGCGGCGCCGTGCTGCCCCTGTACGACGCGCTGCACGCCCAGCCCCGTCTGCGCCACGTGCTGGTGCGCCACGAACAGGCAGCCGTGCATGCGGCCGAAGGCTATGCGCGCAGCACGGGCCGGCCCGGCGTCGTCTTCGTCACGTCCGGCCCCGGCATGAGCAATACCACCACGGGCTTGCTCGACGCCCTGTGCGATTCGGTGCCCGTCATCTGCATCAGCGGCCAGGTGGCCACCACCAGCATCGGCACGAACGCCTTCCAGGAATGCGACGCGCTGGGCATTTCGCGCCCCGTCACCAAGTGGAACCGGCAAATCCGGTCCGCCGATGAAACGGCTGCCGTCGTGCACGAAGCGTACGCGCAAGCCACGCAGGGACGGCCCGGCCCCGTGCTGGTCGATTTTCCCAAGGATATGCAGCTGGCGCCCGTCGCGCAGCACACGCCGCTGCCGCCCGCCGCCACAGCCCCTGCCGCGCCCCTGCCGCAGCTTGCCGACCTGGAGCGGGCCGCCAGCCTGATCGCCGGCGCGCGCCAGCCCGTGTTCTATGGTGGCGGGGGCCTCGTCAATTCCGGCCTCGATGCCTGCGCCACGTTTCAACAATTAGTGAAACTGGCCGCCGCGCCCTGCACCCTGACCCTGCTGGGCCTGGGCGCCTTTCCCGCCGCGCACCCCGCCTTCCTGGGCATGCTGGGCATGCACGGCACCCTGGAAGCGAACCTGGCCATGCACCACGCGGACCTGGTCGTCTGCGTGGGCGCCCGCTTCGACGACCGGGTGACGGGCCGCCTGGATGCGTTTTGTCCTGGCGCAAAGATCATCCACGTCGATATCGATCCGGCGTCGATCGGCAAGGTGGTGCGCGCCGACGTGGCCCTGCGCGGCGATTGCGCGCCCGTATTGGCCGCCTTGCTGGCGCAGCTGCGCGGACGCCTGCTGGCGGACCGCCAGCCGTGGTGGCAGCGCATCGACGGCTGGCGCGCGCAGGACAGCCTGGCGTTCGACGACACGCCCGAGGTGATCGCGCCGCAGGCGCTGATGCGGCGCCTGCAGGCGGCGCTGGACAGCATGGATGGCGGCGATGCCATCGTCTCCACCGACGTGGGCCAGCACCAGATGTGGGCGGCGCAGCACTTGCGCTTCGCGCAGCCGCGCCGCTGGCTGACTTCGGGCGGCGCCGGCACCATGGGGTATGGCTTGCCGGCCGCCATCGGCGCGCAAGTCGCCCATCCCGGCAAGCGCGTGGTGTGCGTCAGCGGCGACGCCTCGATCCTGATGAATATCCAGGAACTGGCCACCGCCGTGCAGCACCGCCTGCCCGTGAAAGTGGTGTTGTCGAACAATGGCTACATGGGCATGGTGCGCCAGTGGCAAGAGCTCATCCATGGTGGGCGCTACAGCCACAGCTACACGGAAGCGCTGCCCGATTTCGTCGCGCTGGCACGCGCGTTCGGCTGGCAGGCGCACACGGTGAGCCGGCGCGAGGAACTCGACGCAGCGCTGGCGGCCTGCCTGGCATCCGAGGGGCCCTACTTCCTCGACGTGCGCGTGCATGGGGCGGAAAACTGCTTCCCCATGCTGGCGCCCGGCGCGGGACACCATGAGGTGACTTTATCCAAAGGAAAGGTGTACAGCGAACGGTAGGTCGGATTGGCGGCGCAGCCGCCTAATCCGACCTACGTCCAGATCCTGTAGATCCAGTAGCTCTCGTCGTCGCGGATGGCGCGCGCCAGCTCGGTAGGGCTCAAGCCCGTGATTTCGCGCGTCTCGCGGCAGAAATGGGCCTGGTCGGCGTAACCGCCGCTGGCGGCGATATCGGACCAGGACACCGTGCCTTGCAGGATGGCGCCACGCTCGTCGAGAAACAGCTGTTCCGCGCGGCGCATGCGGCGCAAGGTGCGCATGGGCTGGCCGGCCCAGGCCTTGATGCGGCGCTCGATATTGCGCGCGCCGCTGGCCAGGCCCGTCGATGCCGCCTGCACGCCCAGGCGGCGCACCCAGTCCTGCACGGCGCCGGCCGGATGGTCGCCGCTCTTGCGCGCCGCCTGCCAGCGCGGCGCCAGGAAATCTTCCACCAGGCGCATGCGGACGTCATCATCGGGCGCGGCCAGCACGGCGTCCGACAGGACCAGCCAGTCGGCGCCAAACACGGCATCGAGCGGGCGGAACTGGTCCAGCAAGGCATCCATCGACACGCCCGTCAACGCATGCAGGGCGGCCGGGTAAAACATCACGACAAACGTATGCACGGGGCCGGGGTTATAGCTGACCAGCGGATACGAACGGGGGCCGCCGAACAGCGCGGGCGGCATGCGCACGTCCGGCAGCGACAGGCCCGGCGCGGCCGCTTCCACCTCGCCCGCGACGGTCCAGATGATGCTGCACATGGGCACGGCAGGAAAGCGGTTCAGGCGCTGGGCCGGCGGCAAAGGCGCGCAGCCCATGGTGTTGCGCACAAGCATGGCCCGCACGCAGGAGGCGAGCGCGGTGCGCGGCGCGATCAGGCGCGTGACGGGTGCGGGTGCGGAAGTCGGTGTGGAAGCCATGGCGGCCATTGTAGCGGGATTTTTTTGCTGCGCCACGCTGTCGTAAACGTTCAATACACGGGGACCGCAATCGCGTAGAGTATGGTTATTGTTGCAAGCAATCCTCATACTTTCACCGTATCGACAGGAGATGTTCATGCCGCCACTCGACCACGCCGCCGCGCCCGCCATCGCGCGGCCCTTGCGCCAGATCCGCCGCCTGCCGGGGCCGTTCGCCCTGCCCATCGTCGGCAACAGCCTGCAGATCAAGCTCACGCGCATCCACCGCGACGTGGAAGAGTGGGTGCAACGCTACGGCCCCTACATGCGCGCCTGGTTCGGCCGCACCCTGGTGCTGGTGGTGGCCGACAGCGAGGCCGTCGGCGCCGTGCTGCGCGACCGGCCCGACGGTTTCCGCCGCCCCCTGAGCAGTTCCATCGCCTCCGACGAAATGGGCGGCGTGCCCGGCCTGTTCCTGGCCGAGGGCACGGAGTGGCGCAACCAGCGCCGCATGGTCATGGCCGGCATGGCGCCCGGTGCCATCAAGGCGTATTTCCCTGCGCTGGTGACGGTGGCCCAGCGCCTGCAGCGCCGCTGGCATCTTGCCGCCACGCAAGGCCAGGCCATCGACCTCGATGGCGACCTGAAACGCTACACGGTCGACATCATCGCCGGCCTGGCCTTCGGCACGGAAGTCAATACGCTCGAATCGGGTGAGGACGTGATCCAGCGCCACATGGACGACATCCTGCCCGCCGTGGCGCGGCGCAGCCTGTCCATGTTCCCGTACTGGCGCTATTTCAAGCTGCCCGTCGACCGGCGCCTGGACCGCGACGTGGCGGCCCTGTCCGCCGCCGTGGCCGGCCTGGTGCAGCAGGCGCGCACGCGCATGGCGCACGACCCGGCACGGCGCGAGCGTCCGCCCAACCTGCTCGAAGCGATGATCGCCGCCGCCGACCTGGAAGGCAGCGGCGTGAGCGACCGCAACGTGGCCGGCAATGTGCTGACCATGCTTCTGGCCGGCGAAGACACGACGGCCAACACGGTGTCCTGGATGATCTATCTGTTGCAGCGCCATCCGCATACCCTGGCCCGGGCCCGCGAGGAAGTGCGGCGCGTGGCGCCCGACGCGGCCCGCTTCACGATCGAGCAGATGGATAGCCTCGACTACCTGGGCGCCTGCGCCAGCGAAGCCATGCGGCTGAAACCCGTGGCGCCGTTCCTGCCCGTCGAGGCGCTGCGCGACACGGTGATCGGCGATATCGCCGTACCGGCCGGCACGCTCGTGTGGTGCGTGATGCGCCACGACACGGTGTCCGATGTACATTTTCCCGACGCGCAGGCGTTCCAGCCCGAACGCTGGCTGGCCGAGGGCGGCGAGGCAAACAACAGGCGCGCTTCGATGCCCTTTGGCGCCGGCTTGCGCACGTGTCCTGGCCGCTATCTGGCCTTGTTGGAAATCAAGATCGCCATGGCCATGCTGCTGGGCAGCTTCGACATCGCCGGCGTCGACACGCCCGATGGCGGCGAGGCGCAGGAACTGATGGGGTTTGTCATGTCGCCCATCGGCTTGACGATGCGCCTGGCGCGGCCGCAGTGATACCATGGGGGAAATCCCATACACGTGACTCCCCCATGACCATCCGCCTGGAATCGCCGCAGCAAGCCGACGTGCAAACCCTGATCGCCGAGCTTGATGCTTATCAACAAACCCTGTATCCGGCCGAGTGCGTCTACTCGCTGGACCTGGCATCGTTACCGCCGGACAGCCTGCTGTTTGCCGTCGCCCGCGATGCGGCAGGTGCGGCGCGCGCCTGCGGCGCCATCGTCGTCACGCCCGATTTCGGCGAACTCAAGCGCATGTACGTGCATCCGGACAGCCGCGGCCAGGGCTTGGCGAAACGCCTGCTGGCCTTGCTGGAAGAGCAGGCGCTGGCGCGCGGCTGCCGCTTGCTGACCCTGGAAACGGGCATCCACCAGCCCGACGCCATCGCCCTGTACGCGCGCCACGGCTACCAGCGGCGCGGACCGTACGGCGATTATCCGGACGATCCGTTCAGTGTCTTCATGGAAAAACCGTTGCAGGCGGCAGCATGAACGCGCCCGCCGACAGCCTGCTCGACATCCGCGCGCGCCTGCGTGCCTTTGCCAGCGAACGCGACTGGGACCAGTTCCACACGCCGAAAAACCTGGCCATGGCCCTGTCCGTGGAAGTGGCGGAACTGGTGGAACACTACCAGTGGCTGCCCACGGGCGCCGATGGCGAACTGGACGAGGCGAAGCGCACGGGCATCCGCCACGAACTGGCCGACGTGCTGATGTACCTGGTGCGCCTGGCCGACAAGAGCGGCGTCGACCTGCATGGGGCCGTGCTGGAAAAGATGGCACTCAATGCGCAGAAATACCCGGCGCAGCAGGTGCGCGGCGACGCGCGCAAATATAGCGAATACTGATCCCCCCACCCGTGCGTGGCTGCCGCGCGAAAAGGCGTAGCATTCAGGCATGCGTATTCATCTATCACTGCTGCTCGCTTGCCTGCTGCACGCCCCTGTTGCGCTGGCGCAAACTACGCCCGTGCCGCAAGTGAAAGTGGACGCCACGCGCGACCCCGTCGATAAATCCTACCGCAAGATGCTGCAGGGCGTGGACCGCTTCGAGCGCGACCATGCGCTGGCGCCGCAGGCCGTGCTGCGCTTCCGTTTGCTACCGCGCCAGCCGGGCGTGGACATGACGGGCGTGCAGCTGCGCATCGCCGGCGACACCGTCAGCATCCCCCTGCCCTTGGCTGAGGACAACAGCTTTGCCCCCGTGCGCAATGCGCAAGCGGCGCGCGAAGACGCCGTGCTGATCGCCAACCGCAAGGCCACGACCATGAGCTGGCGCGCACAGGTCATCACGCCCGGCTTGCCGCCCGGCACGCGGCGCCTGGGCGACTTGCGCCTGGAATGCCGCGCCGGCATGGATTCGGGGCTGATCTCGAACGACCCGCAAATCATCGCCTGGCTGTCCAGCATGCTCTACAGCACGGACAAGGTGTGTTCCGAGCCCGATGGCAATTATCTGTTCTTCACGGAGCGTCCCCTGTTCGGCGTCACCCTCGTGCATGGCGAGCGCCGGCTGGCCTTGCCATTCACCATGCTGTACGCGGGCGGCGAGCAGACGCCCGCCTCGCTGCCCTATTGCGATTGCCAGGTCTTGCTTGACCGCACGTATTACGCCCCCCTGTGGGACCAAAACTGGCCGGACGACACCCTGCTGGAATTTACTTACATGGACGAGGTGGCGCCATGAAGGGCCTTTCGCTGATCGTGCTGATGCTGCTGGCCGCCTGCTCCGGCACGCGCGCCTTGCAGGCCAGCAAGAATGTCCCGTACGCCACCCTGGAGCAGGTGGTGCAAGCGGGCAGCAGCACGCGCGAGCAGGTGCGCGCGGCGCTGGGAGACAGCACCTCGATTCGCTTCGACAGCGGCAATGAAGTGTGGATGTACACGTATCCGACGGCCTCGGGCGCGCAGGGCGAATATGTGATTCTGTTTGGCGGGGATGGGGTGGTGCGGAAGGTGCGCAGCGGCGAGGTGTACCGGGTGAAGCAGTAAGAGTAAGCCCACAGACAAAACCCGGGGGGAATGCTCCCAATGGGAAGCATTCCGGTCACGCAGTGACTGACCCCGGCTTTTCGCCGTTGGGGTAATTATCTTGCCTTCAGCAAGCCCCGCGACGCCACGCCGGCCGCCACGCTGGCGCTGCGGCCCACGCCGACAGCCTTGCGCTTGGGCGACGCCTTCAGCTTGAAGATGCCGATCGACTGGGCCACGCTGTTGGTGCGCTGCGCCAGGTTGGTGGCCGCGGCGGCGGCCTGCTCCACCAGCGCCGCATTCTGCTGCGTGATGCCATCCATGTGGATGACGGCCTGGTTGACTTGCCCGATGCCCTGGTTCTGCTCGCGCGTGGTGGATGAAATCTCGTCCATCACTTCCGTCACCCTGGCCACCGAAGCGATCACTTCCGTCATGGTGGCGCCCGCATTGCTGGTCAGCACGCTGCCCGCATTGACGGTGGCGATCGAATGGTCGATCAGGTTTTTCACCTCTTTCGCGGCCGTTGCCGAGCGCTGCGCCAGGCTGCGCACTTCGCCGGCCACGACGGCAAAACCGCGGCCGTGCTCGCCCGCGCGGGCCGCTTCCACGGCCGCGTTCAAGGCCAGGATGTTCGTCTGGAAGGCGATACCGTCGATCAAGCCGATGATGTCGAGAATCTTGCGCGACGACGTGCTGATCTCATCCATCGTCGTGACCACTTCGCTGACGATGGTGCCGCCCTTGGCCGCCACGGTGGACGCCTGCGCCGCCAAGTCGTTGGCCGTGGCCACGTGGTCGGCGCTGTTCTGTACGGTGGAGGTCAGCTCTTCCATGCTGGCCGCCGTCTGCTCGAGGCTGGACGCCTGCGATTCCGTGCGGCTGGACAAGTCCATATTGCCCGTGGCAATTTCCGCCGTGGTGATGCGGATATCCTCGAAGTTGGCGCGCACGTCGCCGATGATGCTGTGCAAGTTGATGTTGGTCTGGCGCAAAGCCGCCATCAATTGCCCCATGTCATCGTCGCGCACCTTATCGATCACGCCCGTCAAGTCGCCGCCCGCCATCTTGCGGGCCACCGTGATGGCGTCGCCCAAGGGGGCGACGAGGGAATTGTGCAGATGCGCCCAGAAATACAGCATCAGCGCCACGGCGGCGGCGGCAGCGCCGCTGAGCCAGCTGCGCGTGGCCGTGCTCGTATCGCCATCGATATTCCACACGGCGCAGCCGAGGATGGCCAGCACCACGCCAAAGACGATGCAATGCAGGGCCAGGTCCTGCGACAGGGTCAGCTTGCGCCATTCGGCCAGCTTGGCGGCCCAGCCCTGGCGCACGACGCGGCCATTGCGGATCGCCAGGTTGGCGCTATTGCCATCCTTGAAGCTTTTATACAGGGCTGCCGCTTCATTGATCTGCTCGCGCGTGGGCTTGGTGCGCACGGACATATAGCCGATCGGGCGGCCGTTTTCGATGACGGGCGTGATGTTGGCGAAGACCCAGTAGAAATCGCCATTCTTGCAGCGGTTCTTGACCATGCCGGTCCAGGGCATGCCCGTCTTGATGGTGTCCCACAGGTCGGCAAACGCTTCGGCCGGCATATCGGGGTGACGCAGGATATTCTGTGGTGCACCCAGCAGTTCCATTTCTGAAAAGCCGCTGACCTCAATGAAATACTGATTGGCGTAATTGATGTTTCCCTGTAAATCCGTAGTGGAAACAATCGTCATGCCTTCATTTAATACGTATTCATTTTGCGTGATAGGCGTATTGACCCGCATCGTCGCTCCTCTATTTTTTTCAACTAGCATAACAAAAACATAAAAACAATATACCACATCAAGCAGTCATGATATATCGCCTCGGCGACAGTGACTCTGGTCAAACAATTTAATAAAAGTCAATTCTTTTATGTTTTAGGATTTATTTTGAATCAACTTGATTGATTTTATTGAAATTCAAAACTTTAATAACGTGCAGTATGAATAATTAATTAAATATTATTTATCGTTATCCGGCGCGAGAAACAAGCCGCATCTGCCGATTAAAAGATGGCAACGGCAATCCGATAGGAAAAACCCATGGCGCCGCCCTCCGCCCGGATAATGGAGCGATAAGGTTCATTTCTGAAGGGAAAATAAAAACTGGCGCGAGCGCGCCAGTGGGAGATGTGTCTCCAATCCGCGACACAGGCGCCGCAGCGCCTGCACGGGAATGGATGTCAGCTGTTACTTGTAGGTCTTGCGCGGTGGCGATTTCGGACGCGGTGGCGCAGGCTTGCGCTCCGTCGTGCCGTCATCCAGGCTGATGCGCAGTTTCTGGCCCGAGACCACGACCGATTTCAGGTGGTCGAGGATTTCCGGCGGCATGCCTTCCGGCAGGTCCAGCACGCTGTAGTTGTCAAAGATATCGATGCGGCCGATATGCTTGGCTTCCAGGTTCGCTTCGTTGGCGATGGCGCCGACGATGTTGCTTGGCGTTACGGCGTGCTCACGGCCCACTTCGATGCGGTAAGCCGTCACGCCGGGACGTGGACGCTCCTTCTTCGGCGCGCGCGGCGCAGGTGCTGCGTCGCCCGAGTCCGCTGGCGCATCCTTGAACGCTGGCGCGGACTTGGCGGCAAACGGCTTGCGCGGCGCGGCTGGCGGCGCCAGGTCCGGCGCGTCGCCGTCGCGGCTGATGCGCAGCTGCTGGCCCGCCACCCACACGGTTTTCAGCTGGTCCAGCAATTCTTTCGGCATGCTGTCTGGCAAGTCCAGGACGCTGTAATCGTCGTAGATTTCAATGCGGCCGATGTTTTTCGAATCGATGCCCGCTTCGTTGGCGATGGCGCCCACGATATTGCCAGGCTTCACGCCATGCTGATGACCTACCTCAATGCGGAAGGTTTGCATGCCGGCGTCGGCTGGACGTTGAATGCGTTCCTTTTTCGGGAAGGCCGGGCGTTCGCTGCGCTCGTTACGGTCGAAGCGGTCGCCCCGTTCCGGACGGTCGTTGCGTTCGAAGCGGTCTTGGCGTACTGGACGGTCGTCTTGCCACGTGGCTTGCTCGCGCGCCTTGTTCTTGTCCAGCAACAGAGGCACATTGCCACGCGCCATCTTCGCCAGGGCGGCGGCGATTTCGATGGCGGGAATGTTCTGTTCGCGTTCAAAATCTTCGATCAGCGACTGGAACTGCTCCAGTTCGCCCAGGGCCAGGGTTTCGCTGATCTGTTCCTTGAACTTGGCGATACGCACGTCGTTGACGGCCTGGATCGTTGGCAATTCCAGCATGCCGATCGGCTGGCGGGTCGAGCGTTCGATGGCTTTCAGCAAGTTCTTTTCACGCGGGGTGATGAACAGGATCGCTTCGCCGCTGCGGCCGGCGCGGCCCGTGCGGCCAATGCGATGGGTATAGCTTTCCGGATCGTGCGGCACGTCGTAGTTGACGACGTGGCTGATGCGCTCGACGTCCAGGCCGCGGGCGGCCACGTCGGTGGCCACGAGGATGTCGATCTTACCGTCTTTCAACTGCTGGATCGTGCGCTCGCGCTGCGCCTGCTGGATATCGCCATTGATGGCGGCAGCCGAGAAGCCCCGTGCCTGCAGCTTGCTGGCCAGCTCTTCCGTGCCCAGCTTGGTGCGGGCGAAGATGATCATGCCGTCAAACGCTTCCGCTTCCAGGATGCGGGTCAGCGCGTCGAGCTTGTGCATGCCCGACACCAGCCAGTAGCGCTGGCGGATGTTGTCGGCCGTGCCCGTTTTGGCGGCAACCGTTACTTCGGCCGGGTTCACCAGGTAGGTCGTGGCGATGCGCTTGATGACGGAAGGCATGGTGGCCGAGAACAGCGCCGTTTGATGGCCTTCCGGTGTTTCCTGCAAGATGCGTTCGACATCGTCGATAAAGCCCATGCGCAGCATTTCATCGGCTTCGTCCAGCACCAGGGTCTTCAGCTTGGACAGGTCGAGCGAACCCTTGTCCAGGTGATCGATGACGCGGCCAGGAGTGCCGACGACGACGTGCACGCCGCGGCGCAGGGCCGACAGCTGCGGGCCGTAGCTTTGGCCGCCGTAGATCGGCAGCACGTGGAAGCCGGGGATGTGGGCAGCGTACACCTGGAACGCTTCGGCGACCTGGATGGCCAGTTCGCGCGTCGGTGCCAGGACCAGGGCTTGGGGTGAGCTTTGTTTCAGATCAATGCGCGACAGGATAGGCAAGGCGAAGGCGGCGGTCTTACCCGTGCCCGTTTGCGCCTGGCCCAGCACGTCGCGGTTAGCGAGCAATAATGGAATCGTGGCCGCCTGGATAGGCGACGGTGTTTCGTAACCGACATCCTTGAGCGCGCGAACCAGCGGCTCGCTCAGGTTAAGGTCGGAAAATAAGGAAATTGGTGTATCAGACATGAAATCACTCACAAGTTCGCTCGAATCGCCCAATGCGAAAGAGTGTATCTGCTAGTTTACTCTTTACTGGACCTTACCGGGTGGCTGCATGCCGCAGAACGCCGTTTTTTGCGCCATATCTACCGAAAAAAGGCAGAAAAATCGGCGATCCGCACGCATTTGGCGCGTGATTTTGCCAACATTAAACGATACACAACAATGTGCCGCCCGCGCCTGTTCTACACGGCAACAGAAACGGCGGGCGCCCCAATCCCATGGCGCCCGCCCCGCTTCAGGTGCGCAGGAACTCCAGCAAGTCCTCGTTCAGGCGGTCCTTGTGCGTCGTCGCCAGACCGTGCGGCGCGCCCGCATACACGAGCAATTTACTGCCGATGATGAGTTCGGCCGTGCGCCGCGCCGAGGCGGCGATGGGCACGATCTGATCGTCGTCGCCATGGATCACCAGGGTGGGCACGTCGAATCTGGCCAGGTCGCTGGTGAAATCCGTTTCCGAAAACTGCTTGATGCACAGATAGGCGGCCGGCATGCCCGCCTGCATGCCCTGCAGCCAGAAGCTGTCGCGCACGCCCTGCGACGCGGTGGCGCCGGGACGGTTGTAGCCATAGAAGGCCTCGCTCAAGTCGCGGAAGAAGGCGCTGCGGTCGGCCTGCACGCCCGCGCGGATGCCGTCAAAAACGGAGAGCGGCAAGCCCAGCGGGTTGTCCGGCGTCTGCAGCATCAGCGGCGGCACGGCGCCCACGAGCACGGCGCCGGCCAGGCGCTGCGTGCCGTGGCGGCCGATGTAGCGCGCCACTTCGCCGCCGCCCGTCGAGTGGCCCACCAGGGTGGCGCCCGTCAAGTCCAGCGTGTCGATCAGTGCGGCCAGGTCATCGGCATAGGTATCCATGTCGTTGCCGTCGAAGGGCTGGCTGGAGCGGCCGTGGCCGCGCCGGTCGTGCGCGATGACGCGGTAGCCGTGCGAAGCCAGATAAAACATCTGGTCTTCCCAGGCGTCGGACGACAGGGGCCAGCCGTGGCTGAAGACGACGGGCGGGCCGCTGCCCCAGTCCTTGTAGTAGATCAGGGTGCCGTCGGCGGTACGCAGGGTATTACTCGATTGCAAGTTAATGGCAGTCATGGAACGCTCCTTGTCGGTGGGCCAGCGGCCATTGTGGCCGCAATCGGCTCGCGCGCGCCGCGCGCTACGCCAGAGCATTGCGGTAGAGTAAGATTACCGCTGCTTTGCTTTCCCGTATTCACTTTTGGAGTTGTCATGCGCTTTACCTTTGTCCTCGCCGCCAGCCTGTTCGGCACGGCCGCCCTCGCCCAACCGCTCGTTGCCGAAGCGCCCCTGCGCGCCCACCTGTCCTTCCTGGCCGACGATTTGCTCGAAGGACGGGGCACGGGCCAGCGCGGCGGCGACCTGGCCGTGCGCTACCTGGAAACCCAGGCAGCCGTGGCCGGCCTGCAGCCATTGCCGGATGGCACCTACCGCCAGGCGCTGACCATCGTCGGCAGCAAGGCCTTGCCATCGAGCACCGTGACGTTCAGCGCGGGCGGCAAGACCTTGTCTCCCGCCGTCGGCAAGGACATCGTCTTCGGCGCCGCCAATGGCCAGGAAAAAGTGGCGTTCGACGCGCCCGTCGTGTTTGCCGGCTACGGCATCCGCGCCCCCGAGGAAAACTGGGACGATTTCAAGGGCGTCGACTTGAAGGGCAAGCTGGTGGTGATGATGGTCAACGACCCGCAGCCGACCGCCAGCGAGCCGAACCGCTTTGCCGGCAAGTCGCTGACCTACTACGGCCGCTGGGTCTACAAATACGAGGAAGCGCTGCGCCAGGGCGCCGCCGGCGTCTTGCTGATCCACACGACCGCATCGGCGTCGTATCCGTGGTCCGTGCCGGCCAACGGTTTCGGCCATGAGCGCTTCAGCCTGGCTGGCGCGGGCAATGCGATGGAAGGCTGGCTGCAGGAAGACATGGCGCGCGCCCTGTTCCAGGCGGGCGGGCAAGACCTGGATGCCTTGCGCGCGCAGGCGGAAACGCGCGCGTTCCGCCCCGTGGCCTTGAACGCCACGGTCAAGGTGGCGCTGAACAGCCAGATCCGCAGCATCGAGCAATTCAACGTGGCCGGCATCGTGCCCGGCACGGACCCGAAGCTGAAGGACGAGGCCGTCATTTACTCGGCCCACTGGGACCACCTGGGCAAGGATGACGAAGGCAGCGCCCGCTCAGGGCAAAGCGATCACATCTACAACGGCGCCATTGACAACGCTTCGGGCGCGGCAGCGCTGCTGGCCATGGCCCAGGTTGCCGTCAAACAGCCGGCGCGCCGCACGCAGATCTTCCTGTGGCCGGCCGGCGAGGAAACGGGCATGCTGGGCAGCACGGCCTACACGCGCAAGCCATTGTGGCCGCTGGCGAAAACGGCCGCCGACCTGAACCTGGACAGCATGAATTTCGTCGGCAAGACGCACGACATCGGCGTGGCCGGCGCCGAGCGCAGCAGCCTGTACGCCAGCGCCGCCAAGGTGGCCAAGCGCATGGGCCTGCGTTTGGCACCCACCATTCCCGACCTGTCCGGCGCCTTTTACCGGGCCGACCACTTTGCGTTTGCCAAGGCCGGCGTGCCCGCCTTCAACGTGGGCTCGGCCGTGTTTTCCGGCGACGGCTCGTTCGACTTCGTCAAGGACCCGAAAGCATCGAGCGAGCGCCTGGTGGCGTTCAAGAAGGATTACCACCAGGTCACCGATGAGTACCACCCGTCGTGGGACCTGTCGGGCATGGTGCAGCAGGCGCAGTTCACCCTGAACCTGGGCTATGAAGTGGCGAACGACAAGAATTTGCCGGTGTGGAACAAGGGCGAGGCGTTTGGCAAGGTCAAACGTTAAGACTTTCCACGCATACGAAAACACCGGCCTTGGCCGGTGTTTTTCATTTAAATCGCCATGATGCGTTTCAGGTCGACGAATGCCGTTTCGTACAGGTGCTGGAACGCGCCGATCATGACTTCTTCCACGCCTTCGGCCGCGTCGAACTCGCTCGACCATTCCGCCACGCAGGAAGCGCCGCCCGGCTCGCCCGTGACGCGCAGGGTGGAGCGGTAGTTCTTGACGGGGATCGGGCCCGATACGATGGTATAGCTGTAGCTCTTGTCCGCTTCGCTGTAGCTTTGCAGGCGTTCGGCGATGATGGCGCCGTCCGTGGTTTTCAGGCGGCGCACGCGGCCGCCGTGCTCGGACAGGCTGGTCTTGATCGAGCTCGACCATTCAGCCAGCGACTGGAAGCCGCCGATAAAATCCCACACGCGTTCGGCGCTTGCCGCCAATGTTACAGAAACAATTACTTGGGCCATCTTTAATTCGGTTCCTCATCCAGGTTTGCCGGGCGCGGCGCCCGGCCGGCCGGAGTTGCCCGGCACAGCCGCTATTTTAGCGCCCGCGCGGCTTTGCTGCTGAGCGGGCATCCACGGCCATCCTGATTTCGGCCCCCGTCTTACAGATTTTCCGCCAAGAAAATCAGGGAATTGCCGTGCGCGTGGGCGGCGGCGCGCTGCTGGTAGCTGTCGCGGTGGGTGCAGTTGAAACCGTGCTCGGCGCCCGGATAGATATGGATTTCCACGTCTTGCCGGTCTTCGAAGCGCTCGGCGATCTTTTGCACGGCCTCCGGCGCAATGTGGCTGTCCTGGCCGCCAAAATGCATGAGCAGCGGCACCTGGATCCGGTCGGCCAGGTCCAGCTTGTTCTGGATGCCGCCGCCGTAATAGGCGATGGCCGCGTCGACCAGGCCGGCCGCGGCCGTCTGGAACGACAGCCGGCCGCCGAAGCAGTAGCCGACGGACGCCAGCTTGCCCGTCACTTCCGGACGCGCGCGCAGGACGGCGATGGTGGCCTTGATATCGCTCAAGGCATGTTCGTTATCGGTGGCTTGCATCAGTTCCACGGCGCGCTTCCAGCCGTCCGCATCGTAGCCGAGCTCGATGTGCGCGCCGGCGCGCCAGAACAGGTCCGGCACCAGCACCACGTAGCCATCGGCCGCGTACTGGTCGGCCACGGCGCGGATGTGCTCGTTGACGCCGAAAATTTCCTGCAACAGGATGATGGCGGGGCCCTTGCCCACGTGCGGCACGGCCAGGTAAGCCTGGAAGCTGCCGTCCGGGCCGGCGATATCGATCCACTGCGATGTTGTGCTCATAGAAACTCCAGTCTGAGGTTGGGGGAATGCCACAGCCTGGCATGTTACTGGTTTTTCGCCCTGCCTGCGTCCGCCCGCCTTTGCCCTGCCTCAATACATCTCGCGCAGATAAATCACGGGACCCGACTTGAACACGCCAAAGACGACGATGCCCACGGTGCTGGCCAGGTAGGGATGGTTAGTAGCGGACACGTCCACGCTGCCGCTCCTGTTGGCGCCGGGCGCCAGCAACGTCAGGAGATTGGCTTGCGGCAATGTGCCTTGCGCAACGGTGTACGTCCGGTCATCGACGGCCAGCTTGGCGCAGTCCAGCGTTTTCTTGCAATTGGCCAACACCACGTCCGACTTGTTCAGTGCGCTGATGCTGTCGAGCAGATTCGTCGTCCATTTCTTGCCGTTCCAGTACTGGACTTGCACGGCCAGCCTGACGGGCAGCAACTCGGAGCCATAGCCGTGGGGCACCATCCATTGCCCCGACAGCACAGTCATCCGTGCCTCGTTCTGGATCACTGGCGAGATTGAGCTGACGACGGCGCCGCCCGGATAGGTGCTGCTGGCGCGCAAGCGCACGTCGGTGGGTGCCACCTTCGCCGGCATGCCTGCCTTGCCCGGGAAACGGTAGGCAACCATGGGCGAGGCAACGCCCAGGGTGAATTTCGCGGGCGCCACGCCGGTGACGGTCGTTTGCGCCTTGCTGCCATCGGTGAGGCGGCTGCTGCCATCAGCGGTACTCGGCGGAAAGGCCGTGGCCCCCGTGGCCGCATCCCAGCCATCGAGCAGCACGGGCGCCAGGACGGTCGGGTTGCGGTCGTCATAATTTTTGGTCGTCGTCTCCCCCAGGGCGCGCGCCGTCACGCGCACGCCTATCGCCTGCCCCGAGTAGGCGTAACGGCCGTTCTCCCCATCGTTGGCACAGATGAGCGGCGCAGCGCATGGCGTGGCGATGCCGTTGGACGCTTTGGGCAAGTCGCCTTGGCTGTTGTCCTTGATCAGTTCCGTGACGAAGTGGTGCGGGATGAACTGCACCGCCTTGCTCACGCTTGGGACCGGCGCAGCAAGGTTGGCATTCAGGTAGCCGTTGGGATTGGCCAGATTGAAGGCGATAGTGATCGTTCCCACTTCCGGCCAGTTCATGTCGCTGCTGTCAACGGCGCCATTCTTGAAGACCACGCCTCCCTGCACGGCTGGCTTGGCTGGCGCGGCGATCTCGCTCGCCGTCGGCCTGACCAGGCTGGCCAGTGAAGGCAGCGCCGTCTCTGCGACCTTTTCATTGCCGAAGTTCGGCGTCAACTGGCCCGCGTTATTGAGCGCGCTCATGCTGACCGCCACGGGCGCACCCGCGCGCTGGGGCGTGGCGATGGCAACGGCGCTGAACGCGGCCGGCACGACGATGACGCTGCCGCTGCCCGTCATGCTCAAGCCGGCGTCGCCGGTAATGGCCGATCCCGTATAGGTGGCCTTCAGATTCAGCTGTCCCACGTCCGCATACGACATCAGAGCCGTGGCGATGCCCAGGCTGTTGAACGCCAGGTTGACGGTCGCGCCCCCCGTGCTGCAGGCACTGGTGCTGTTCTGGGCCAGCGGCACGAAAGTTCCCGTCCCCTGCACAAGAACAGGCAGGGTACCGCTGGCGGGATTGGCATAGCTGCAGGCGAGGTTCAGGTCCTTGCTGGTATTTTTGAACAGGGGCACGCACGCCTGCGCGTTGGGGGAAGCCTGCACGGCGCTGACGTCGAACGCCTTTTGCGTGGCCGAGACATGATTGACGGGAATGACCGTCAAGCCTGTCGCCGCAAAGTTCATGTCGCAGCTGCTGCTATTGTCCGATGTGCGCTTGCACACGAGCGCGCCCGTGGTGCCGGGCACGCTGGTCAGGCTCAAGGTGGCCGTGCCGACCGTGTACTGGCGCACGCTGGCCGTTGCCACCCCGCTGCTGTCTATCTGCGTCGCCGTGCCGCCAGGGCTGACGGTGACACTCGCGCCGTTCGTGTACTTGGCGCTGCAGGCGGCATCCGCGCATGCCGTCACCGTCACCGTCTGCGGCGCGCACGTCAGGGCATTGCCCGAATGCTCGATCTGGAAGTGGTGCGGCCCTGCCAGCGTGCCGGGGCCGCACTTCGGCCCCATGGGGTCGGTGTAGGGCCAGCCGCTGTTGTTCGTCACGCAGCTGCATGGATTCGATGGCGTATATGCCTTGCAAGTGATGGTTTGCTGCACCCGGCCCTGCCAGCCCAGGGTGATGTGGTCGACCAGGGCGTTGCCCGTGATATAGGCGTTGGACGAGTCGAGCGTCACGTTGCCGCCCTCGACATTGCCCTTGACGCCATTGCCGGACGCAATGGTCAGGGAGCTGGAGGCTTTCACATCGCCCGTGACGAGCAGGCCGGACGCCTTCAGGTCGATGCTGGGCGACGTCAGGTTGCCCTTGACCTGGCTGCCGGAACCGACCGTCAGCGAGGTGCTGGCCGTGATATCGCCCTGCACCTGGCTGTTCGCTGCATCGATGCTGACGACGGGCGCCTTGGTGCTGCCCTTCAGGTTGCTGCCCGAACCGAGGCTGAAGGAATTGACGGCCGTCACGTCGCCCGTGATCGTCACGCTGGAACTGGTGCTGACGCTGCTGCCGCTGACGGGTCCCGTTATCGTCGAACTGGAACCGATGCTGACGTTGCCGCTGGCCTTGATGCTGCCGGTAATAGTGACATTGGAATTGGTGGTGATCGTACCGCCGTTGAGGGCGCCATTCACGGTGGAGCCGGAGGAAATGTCGATGCTGCCGCCCGTGGCCGTGATATTGCCCGTGACCCGCACGGGCGTACCGCCCAGGATCACGGCGGCAGCCGAAATATCGGCCACGATGACATTGTTGCTTTGCCCGCCCACTTTGAAGCTGCCGCCCTTGGCCGTCAAACTGCCGCCCGTGATCTTCAGGTTCGGCGTATTGGTGTTGCTGAAGTCGAGATTCCTGTTGGCCGTCAGCGATGCCGTGCCGCTCATGCTCAAGCCCTGGTTATAGCCGATGCTCACATCGCTGTTGACCGTGACGCCGTAGCCGCTGGCGATGACGACGGCATCCGTATCGCCCATCTGCAAGCTGGCGCAAGTGTATTGGGTAGCTGACGGCGCCAGCGTACAGCCGCTGACGGCGCCGCCATTGAAATTGAGCGTGGCCGCGTGGGCCAAGGATGAGCCCAGCAGCAATGTCAGGGCAGTCAAAATGTGGAGTAAGCGCACGATATCCAGGAATCCGATGGGTGGGGAGCCAGCGGGCGCGCGGATTATTTCATGCTAACCTACGCCATCGCTGTTGTTGCATTATGGCAGTATTTATCCCCCTCGCGCATATCGCATGATCAAGCAAAGTCCCAAAGAATTCCCCCTGCGCACCGTCGACATCATCGTCTATCCCGGCTTCAAAGCGCTCGAAGCCATCGGCGCCATGAAGGTGTTTGACTACGCCAACACCCATTTGCGCCTGCGCAACCTGCCCGGCGGCTACGACGTGCGCATCGCCTCGACGGCCATCGGCCCCGTCGAGTCGGACACCCTGATGTCGCTGCACGCCAGCAAGGCGCTCGATGCGCACCGCCTGCCCGACCTGGCCGTCATCGTCGGCTGCCACCACGTCGAACAAGTCTTGCAGGACATCCCCGCCCTCGCCGCCTGGGTGGCCGAGGCGGCGCCCCGCATCGATACCCTGGCGGCCCTGTGCACGGGCTGCTTCTTCCTGGCCGAAGCCGGCGTGCTCGACGGCAAGAGCGCGGCCACGCACTGGAGCGCCGTGGACAGCCTGCGCCAGCGCTATCCATTGATACAGGTCAATGCCGATGCGATTTTCGTGCGGGAAGGGAAATTCTGGACGTCGGCCGGCGTGACGGCCGGCATCGACCTGGCGCTGGCCCTGGTGGAAGACGATTTCAGCCGCGATATCGCGCTGGAAGTGGCGCGCGACCTGGTGGTGTACCTGAAACGGCCCGGCGGCCAGTCGCAGTTTTCCGTGCACCTGTCGAGCCAGATGACCACGCATCCCACCATCCGCCAGTTGCAGGGCTGGATCATGGAACACCTGGCAGATGAGCTCACTGTGCCGCTGCTGGCGGCCAGGCTGGCCATGAGCGAGCGCAATTTTACGCGCGTGTTCCAGCGCGAAACGGGCACCAGCCCCACGGAATTCATCGACACGGCCCGCTTCGAAGTGGCGCGCCGCTTGCTGGAAGACAATGTGTCTTCCTTAAAACAGGTGGCCGTGCAGGCGGGCTTGCACAGCGAGGAAAGGCTGCGCCGCCTGTTTCAAAAGAAACTCGCCATCACGCCGCGCGACTACCGCGAGCGCTTTTCCAGCACGGCGCGCTAGGACGTCAGCGCGGCTTGCCGTGACGCACGTGACGCGTGGCCAGTTGGCGGTTCTGCCGGGCCAGCGGCGTAAACAAGAGTGCGCACAGCAGATACGTGGCCAGCAGCGCCAGCCAGATGGCGGGCGTGGCGAGGCTGGCGGCATTGCTCCACCACAAGGCCAGCAGGGAAGACAGGGCCGCGCCGAGGAAGACGGGCAGCATGCGGCGCAAAGTCGCGAGATAGGCAGTGGCAAACATAACGGCTCCCAAAGCAAGGCGGATGCCTTCACACTAGCAGGGGCAGGCGGCGAAGTACAGCCTGCCGCCCTGCCCCGTCCGTCAAGTGTTGCGCAATGAGTACATTGCGTGCCGCTTAGTACAGCACGACGGAACGGATCGATTCGCCGCTCTTCATCAGGTCGAAGCCTTCATTGATGCGTTCGAGCGGCAAACGGTGCGTGATCAGGTCGTCAATGTTGAGCTTGCCTTCCATGTACCAGTCGACGATCTTCGGCACGTCCGTGCGTCCGCGCGCGCCGCCGAAGGCCGAACCGCGCCATTCGCGTCCCGTCACCAGCTGGAATGGACGCGTGGAAATTTCCTGGCCGGCCGCCGCCACGCCGATGATGAACGACTTGCCCCAACCCTTGTGCGTGCACTCGAGCGCCTGGCGCATCAGGGTCGTGTTGCCCACGCACTCGAAGCTGTAGTCGGCGCCGCCGTCCGTCAGCTGCACGATGGCGTCGACGACGTTCTCCACTTCGTTCGGGTTGATGAAATGCGTCATGCCGAACTTGCGCGCGATGGCCTGACGCGCGGGGTTGATGTCGATGCCGATGATCTTGTCGGCGCCCACCATCTTGGCCGCCTGGATCACGTTCAGGCCGATGCCGCCCAGGCCGAACACGGCCACGTTGGCGCCCGCCTCGACCTTGGCCGAGAACAGGACAGCGCCCACGCCCGTCGTCACGCCGCAGCCGATGTAGCACACCTTGTCGAACGGCGCGTCTTCGCGGATCTTCGCCAGCGCGATTTCCGGCACGACGATGTAGTTCGAGAACGTGGACGTGCCCATGTAGTGGAACAGCGGCTGGCCATTGAGCGAGAAGCGGCTGGTAGCGTCCGGCATCAGGCCGCGGCCCTGCGTGGAGCGGATGGCCTGACACAGATTCGTCTTTTGCGACAGGCAGAACTTGCACTGGCGGCATTCCGGTGTGTACAGGGGGATGACGTGGTCATCCTTTTTCAGGGTCGTCACGCCCGGACCCACGTCGACGACGACGCCGGCCCCTTCGTGGCCCAGGATGGCGGGGAAGATGCCTTCCGGATCGGCGCCCGACAGGGTGTAGTAATCGGTATGGCAAATGCCCGTGGCTTTCAGCTCGACCAGCACTTCGCCGGCGCGCGGGCCGGCCAGGTCGACTTCTTCGATGGTCAGCGGGGCGCCCGCCTTCCAGGCAATCGCGGCTTTGGTTTTCATGGGATGTCTTCCTGCTCGGTTTCAGATGCGCCATTATCGGGCGCGGGCAGGCGCGGCGGGACCAGCGGCCCCGCGCTTGTCTGAAAACGCGGCGCATTTGTCCGATGCCGCCGCAAGGTGCAGCAGCGCACGGACGCGCGGCGGGCGCCAGGCGTACGCTTGCGCAAGCTCAATCTTGCGGGCATAAAAACGCGCATTCTTGACGCAACGGCATTCCCATGATGTATGTCCCTTGACGTATTTCCCTTGATGCATCGCCCTGACTCGCCCCGCTGACTCGCCATTTCATCGTTCCTCCAGGAGACTGACATGCGCAACGTACTATCCCGACTGCCCATCGCCTGGCCAGCCCTGCTGCTGGCATGCTGCCTGGCCCTGCTGTCTTCCTGCGGCGGCGGGGGCGGCCACTACCCGCCCGGCGCCGCGACCGGCAGCCTGGCCGTGACCATCGGCGGCTTGCCGGCCGGCGTGGCGGGCGCCGTCACGCTCAGCGGTCCCGGGGCCTACAGCAAGCTGCTGACGGCAAGCGCCACCCTGACGGACCTGGCGCCCGGCGCCTACGCGCTCAACGCCGCCAGCGTGGCGCAAGGCACGGGCACGCTGGCGCCCACGCCCGTCACGCAGCAGGTGCAAGTCAATGCGGGCGCGACGGCCAGCGCCAGCGTCAGCTATGCAGCCACGGCGCCGCTGGCCCTGGCCCTGCAAGAGGTGGCCAGCGGCCTGGACGCCCCCATCTTCCTCACGGCGCCGAGCGGCGACAGCCGCCTCTTCATCCTCGAACGCCCCGGCCGCATCCGCGTGCTGCAAAACGGCAACCTGCTGGCCACGCCCTTCCTCGACATCGGCACGTTGACCAGCACCAGCGGCGAGCGGGGCTTGCTGTCGCTGGCCTTCCATCCGCAATACGCGAGCAATGGCTATTTCTTCATCTATTACACCAATCTGGCGGGCGATATCGTCATCGAGCGGCGACAAGTGTCGGCCGGCAACGCCAACGTGGCCGATCCCCTGTCCGCGCTGACCATCCTCACGATTGCCCACCCCACCTTCAGCAACCACTATGGCGGCCTGCTCAGCTTTGGCCCGGACGGCTACCTGTACGCGGGCACGGGCGACGGCGGCAGCGCGGGTGACCCGCCCGGCAATGCGCAAAACACGAATGTGCTGCTCGGTAAACTGCTGCGCCTGGACGTCAGCGCCAGCAGCGTAGCCCAGCCGTACGCCATTCCGGCTGGTAATCCGTTTGCCGGCACGGCGGGCGCGCGGGGCGAGATCTGGGCGTATGGCTTGCGCAATCCGTGGCGCTACGCCTTCGACGTGCCGGCCCAGCTGCTGTACATCGCCGACGTGGGCCAGGCCAACTGGGAAGAGGTCGACGTGCGTCCCGTCTCCCAGGCGGGCAACAACTATGGCTGGAACGTCATGGAAGGCGCGCACTGCTACAACAGCAGCAGTTGCAGCCAGGCGGGCCTGGTCCTGCCTGCCATCGAATACGGCCACGATGCGGCCGGCGGCTGCTCGATCACGGGCGGCTATGTGTACCGCGGCACGGCCCTGCCGGAACTGGCGGGACAGTACCTGTATTCGGACTATTGCAGCGGCTGGCTGAAGGGTTTCAGCTACGGCAATGGCACGGCCTCCGCCGTGACGGACTGGGGCATCACGAACGTGGGCAATATCCTGTCCTTCGGCCAGGATGCTCAAAACGAACTGTACATGCTGAGCGGCACGGGCAAGGTCTACCGGATCGTGCGCAAGTAAGCATGCGCCAATCAGCGTGGGCCAATACGCGTGCGCCGCTGAAGCGGGCTCACGCACGCGGCCAGGGGCGTTTTTCGACGGGGCGCGGGGAACCGGCTAGAATGGGTTTTTTTCCGCCGCGCCCTGCGCCCCAGCTCAAGAGAACACCATGGCCCGTTTGAAACTTGAATTTCCTGAAGACCAGTACTGCTATTCCTCGCAACTGACGGTACGCACCACGGACATCAATGCCGGCAACCATCTCGGCAACGATTCCATGATTTCCATGATTTCCGAGGCACGCGCCCGCTTCCTGTTCGAATATGGCGTGCGCGACATCGAAGCGGACGGCACCGGCATCATCGTCACCGACCTGGCCACCACCTACCGCGCCGAAGCCCATGCGCGCGACCAGCTGCTGTTCGAAGTGGGCGTCATGGATTTCAATAAATATGGCGGCGACATCACTTTCCGCATCACGCGTCCGCGCGACAGCACCCTGATCGCGATGGCCAAGTCCGGCTTTGTGTTTTTCAACTATAAGCTCAGCCAGGTCGTCCCCATGCCCGAAGATTTCGGCAGCAAGTTCCCGCAGGTGAACTGGGTCGATTAAGGAACGGATTCAGCGGGCACCCTGCCGTCATGCTGTATGCTTGCCAGGAAGACATTAAAACTGGAGCGGCATGCAATCAGCGATAACGGCAAGACTGTGCCTGGCCTTGGCCCTGCTGGGCCCGTGGCCGGCCGCCCTGGCCGCGCCGCAAACCGTCATCCTGTACGGCGACGACGACTATGCGCCGTACAGCTATGTGGAAAACGGCGTCTTCAAGGGCATGTATATCGATATCCTGCGCCTGGCGGCCAGCGCGATGCCCGCTTACCGGCTGGAACTGCAGCCGCGCCCCTGGAAACGGGGACTCGATGCGCTGGAAAAAGGCCAGGTGTTCGGCCTGTTCCCGCCGGGACGCAAGACGGAGCGGCCGTACGTGCAGCCGTATTCGGCCGTGCTGTACCGCGAATCCGTGGTCCTGTTCTGCCATGACGCCGTCATGCGCACGCCGCGCACGCGCTTTCCCGCCGACTTTGCCGGCCTGACCATCGGCGTGAACACGGGTTTCTTGCTGTCGGAAAAATTGATGGCGCCGGCCCGCCAGGGGCTGCTGCACCTGGAAGCGGCCAAGGGCAATGAAGCCAACCTGAAGAAACTGGCCCTGCGGCGCATCGATTGCTATGCCAGCGACCGCGGCGCGGCCCGCCACACGGCGTACCGGCTGCGCGGCGAGCTGGCCCGCTACGGCTTTGCCTTGCATGAAGTGCTGGAACTGTCGTCCGAAGACACGTATATCGCCTACAGCGCGCGCAACACGCCGGCCTACAAGGCCGATTTCGTCGCGCAGATGAATGCCGCCCTGCTGGCCCTGCGCCAAAGCGGCCAGCTGGCGCGCATCGAAGCGGCTTATTTGCGCTGAACGTCGCGCGGCTGCAAGGTCATGACGGGACGGCTGCGGCCCTGGGGCTGGACGCCGAAGGTATTCTTGAACCAATCGTCGATCATGCGCTTTTCATAGCGCAAGGCATCGTTGCTGGGATAGCGATTGATATGCTGCAAATAGGACATGTCCGACAGATAGGCATTGCCGCTGGCGATGACCTTGCCCTGCTGCTCGAGCGTATAGCGCAAGCGCAGCCGCGGCCAGTCCGCGCGGCCCGTCATCACGCGCACATCGAAGGCGCCGCGCCGCGCCGGGTCTTCGCGCCCCGCCAGGTCGACATCGGTGATCTCGATCCGGAGGTCCTGGCCGTGGGGCAAGCCCTTGCCCAGCCAGCTAAAGTGATTGGCCAGGCCCTCCAGAACCTGCTCCCGGTCTCGCGAACTGAACGGCACATCGGAATAGTCGTCGGGCTTGTCGAACGTCACCTGGACGCCCGCCCAGGCGCTGCTGCCAGCGGCCAGCGCCAAGGCGGCTATCCATGCCTTCGTCATGCTGGAAATACGCATATGCATTCCTTTCAGAAAGTTCACGGGCAGGCAGCCGCCGCACTGCCGGCATCTGCCTGTTTCCCGTTTGACTATAGCCTGAAGTGAAAATTTCCGGAGCGCAATACGTTTCGTGCAGCGCAGGCCCGGCGCCCAGCCGGCAGCTTACTTGCGGGCCTTGCGCTTGACCTTGACGCCGAAGGTGTCGGCATACCATTCGTCGATCATCAGCTTTTCATAACGCAACTTTTCATTGCTGAAGTAGGGATTGATGCGGCTCAGGTAAGACATGTCGGACAGCGCGGCATCGGCGCTGCTGATGACCTTGCCATTCTGTTCCAGCACATAGTGCAGGCGCATGCGCGGCCAGTCGACCCGGCCATTCATGACGCGGATATCCTGGCCGGCACGCAGGTTGGGATTTTCACGTCCCGCCAGGTCCACGTCCGTGACGTCGATTTTCAAGGTCTGCCCGGGCGGCAGCAATGCGCCCAGCTTTTCGAAATGCCGGCTCAGTTCTTTCAACACCTCTTCCCGCTCGTGCGGGTCGAACGGCACATCCGTGAATTGATCCGGCTTGCTGAAATGCACTTCCGTTCCTGCCCAGGCCGCGCTGCTGGCCAGCAAGGCCAGACCGGCGATCAGGGCGCGCGTCGTTTGCTTTTGCATGATGTACCCTTTCAGGAAATGTGCGTGGCATGGCGCCACTTTCTTATGCTTGTTTAATATAACGCGCTACCTTCCATTCTGGCGCGTAATTCATACCTTGTTACTTTTCCCCATTTCCGCCAGAACAGCAAGACGCCGTATTTTTTTACAGATTCATTGGCAATATTAACTAAAACAAAGTATTGTCTTGAAAATATAGTTGCCTAAGCGATAAAGTATAGATAGTGTCAGCAGCATGGATTTAAAGTGCCTTTTTGGCATGGATGTTGCATGATTTTAGTCAATTGTTCTTGCTTATTGTTAATACTTAGCTGTCAGTCTACAATCGACAAAATGCGCCCGAAAAACGCGCAACGCCAGTGGTGGCGCACAGCTTAGTCTGGCGCAGGCGTCTCAGCATTGCGTCAGTTATGCCTTTTAGCGGAACTCGTCCTTATGTCATTTTTGTCTTCAGCCTCGCCCAAGTTACCCCCCTGGAAAGTCCTGCTCGTCGACGATGAACCCGACATTCACGACATCACGGAACTGACGCTGAGCCGTTTCCGCCTGGAAGGCCGCGCGCTGAGCTTCGTGCATGCGTACAGCGGCGCCGAGGCCAAGCAGGTGCTGGCGCGCGAAGACGGCATCGCGCTGGTCTTCCTCGACGTGGTGATGGAGCGCGAAGACAGCGGCCTGGAAGTGGCGCGCTGGATGCGCGAAGACCTGGGCAACCAGTTTACGCGCATCGTGCTGCGCACGGGGCAGCCGGGACAGGCGCCGGAAGAACGGGTGATCGTCAACTACGACATCAACGACTACAAGGAAAAGACGGAACTGGACCGCACCAAGCTGTTCACCACCACCTTTGCCGCCCTGCGCGCCTACCGCGACATCATGAAGGTGGAAGAGGCGCGCCAGGCCCAGCTCCACTACCGCGAAGGCCTCGAGCGCGTGATCGCCGCCTCGGCGCACATCTTCAAGCAGCGCAACCTGCGCGACTTCGCCAGCGGCCTGCTGCAGCAGGTCGTCGCCCTGCTGCGCCTGGAAACGAGCATGCTGCTGCGCCTGCGCGGCGCCAGCGCCATCTCGGGCGAGCAGGATTATGAAATCCTCGCGCAGATCGGCGACACGGACGATGGCATCCTCAGCCCGTCCCTGCTGTCGCAGCTGGACGATGCCAAGAGCAACAAGATTTCGCGCCTGCATGGCGACACCTATGTCGGCTACTTCCCGAACAGCAGCGGCAAGGCGTCCTTGCTGGTACTCAAGGGCGTGGAAGAAATCTCCGACCTCGATGCGCAGCTGCTGGAAGTGTTCTGCTCGGGCGTGGCCATCGCCTTCGACAATATCCTGCTGACGCAGGAAATCACCGATACCCAGGCCGAACTGATCCTGCGCCTGGGCGACGTGGTCGAATCGCGCTCGCACGAAGGGGGCAACCACGTGCGCCGCATGGCCGAAGTGTGCCAGCTGCTGGCGCAAGCCTCCGGCATGTCGGCGGAGGAAACCATGGTGCTGCGCCATGCGGCGCCCATGCATGACATCGGCAAGATTTCCACGCCCGACGCCGTGCTGCTGAAACCCGGCAAGCTCGATGCGGCCGAATGGGAAATCATGAAGCAGCATCCGACGGTGGGCATGTCCATCCTCGACGGCTCGCAGCGTCCGCTGCTCAAGGCCGCCGCCGTGATCGCCCACCAGCACCACGAAAAATACGACGGCAGCGGCTACCCGCAAGGCCTGGCCGGCGAGCACATCCACAAATACGCGCGCATCGCCGCCGTGGCCGACGTCTTCGACGCCCTCATGCACAAGCGCTGCTACAAGGACGCCTGGCCGCTGGAACGCGTGGTGGGTTACCTGCGCGAAGTGAGCGGCAGCCACCTGGACCCGCAGTATGTGGAGTTGCTGATTGCCAATCTCGACGAAGCGCTTGCGCTGAATCAACGTTTCCCTGATTAGGCTCCGGATTCCAGATTTAACCCAAGAGCAGATACCGGGGTCAGACCCGCAGGGTCTGACCCCGGCTTCACGGGCCAAGCGGACCTGAAAAATGTCGAGGGCAAGGCGCAGCGACGCAGACAGTACGCCAGTACGGCAGTACGGCAAGGAGCTGCAACGCCGCCGTCGGCATTTTCTCAGGCCCGCGTCTCCGGCCCGCCGTTTTCAGGCTTTCAAGCGCTCTTCGGCTCCAATGGGAAACGGATCTTGTAGTGCAATCCCATCCCCGGCGCACTGACCACCTTCACCGTACCGCCCAGCGGCCCCGTCACCAGGTTGTACAGGATGTGTGCGCCCAGGCCGCTGCCGCCCGAGCCCCGCTTGGTCGTGAAGAAGGGGTCGAACAGCTGGCCCAGGGTGGCGCTGTCCATGCCCATGCCGTCGTCGCTGTAATCGAGTTCCAGCGTCTCGCCGGCCGTGCGCACGCCGATCTTGATCTTGCCCGGCTCGCCTTCGGCAAAGCCGTGCACGAGGGAATTGACCACCATGTTCGTGACGATCTGCGAGACGGCGCCCGGATAGCTGCGCAACTGCACGTCGGGCGCGCACTCGATGTCCACCTTGATGGGCTTGCCCTTGAGCTTGGGCTGCAGCGAGAGCAGGATTTCATCGAGGTATTTGCGCAGATTGAAGCTGCGCAACTCATCCGAGGACTGGTCCACGGCCACCTGCTTGAAGCTGCGCACCAGCGCCGCGGCGCGCTGCGTATTCGTCGTCATGATGCGCAGGGTCTGGTCGATGATGTCGAAAAACTGGCGCAAGCCGTCTTCATCGAGCTGGCCGCCGTCCAGGTCTTCGCGCGTGAGCTTCAATTCCTGCACCAGGTGGCTGGTGGCCGTGACGCAAATGCCCAGCGGCGTATTGATTTCATGCGCCACGCCCGCCACCAGGCGGCCCAGCGACGCGAGCTTCTCCTGGCGCACCAGTTCCGACTGCGCTTCCTGCAAGGCGTTCAGGGCGCTGTTCAGGGCCGCATTCTGCTCTTCCAGCGCTTCCTTGGCCCGGCGCATGGCGCTGTCGGCCTGGATGCGGGCCATCGCCACGGCCACGTGGCTGGCCATGAAGGCCAGCACGTCCAGTTCCGCCTGGCCATACACGACGGACGAGTCGTAGCTTTGCACGATGATCACACCATACTTGCGCTCGCCCAGCAGCATGGGCGCGCCCATCCAGCTGGCGATGCTGGTATTGCCCAGCGGCTCTTCCATCTCGCCGCTGGCCACCAGCGCCGCATAGCTGTCCGCATCGAGCAGGCAAGCCTGGCGCCGCGCCAGCACATACGAACTCATGCCGATGCCGTAATGAAAGCGTTTCACGGGCGCCTGCGCATCTTTTTCATCGACAAAATACGGGATCGTGATGTCCTTGTTGTCCGGGTGATACAGGGCGATGAGAAAATTCTTTGCCGTCACCAGCTCGCTGATGATGGCGTGCAGGCGCGTGTACAAGGTCGTCGCGTCGGAGGCCTGCGCCGACAGGTTGGCGATTTCATACAGCGCATGCTGCAGGTTTTCCGCGCGGCGCCGCTCGGCCACTTCGTGCGCCAGCAGCGCCGTGCGCTCCTGTACCGCCTTTTCCAGCCGGTCCATGCTTTGCATGCCCTGCAGGGCGCTCGACACGTGCGTGGCGATCAGCGCGAACAGGGCCTGGTCTTCCAGGCTGAAGCGGTGCTGGGCATCGTAGCTCTGGATGACGATGGCGCCCAGCACCTGGTGCTGCTGGTCCAGCAGCGGGCAGCCGATCCAGTGCTCGGCCGCCGTGCCGCCGCCCCAGGCGCCGCCATCGATGGCGCGCATGGCGTCGTCGTCGGCCGTCATCACCAGCTGCTTGCGGTTGACGATCACCCACGCCGTGGGCGACTGCGCCGCGCTGGCCAGGCGCACGCCCTCGTCCGGATCGGGCGCGGCATCGAATTCATCGACAAAATAGGGAAAGCGCACGAGGCCGTCGTCGCGGTCGCTGAGCGCGACATAAAAGTTCGCCGCGTACATGATGCGCCCCAGCGCCGCATGCACCGCCTGCAGGAATTCGCTGATATCGCTGCAGGTGCTCGAGCGCTGCCCGATTTCCAGCAACACGGTTTGAACGGCTTCCAGGCGGCTGAGACGACTTTCCATGGGTGACTGTGTGCCTTGTGTAAGTATATGTTCTGAAAATCAATATTATCAGTTCAGCTCCGCCTTGGCACGGCATAAAACGGAGAATCTTGCCTTGAGGCAGAGCAACACACGCTACGCCAGCATTTGCCACCTTGGCGATACAGTGGCAGACTAGGCCCCTTCCTACAGACCAGACCGTCCTCATGACCGCCACGCTACGCGCCTCGCTTCGCCCCTACACCCTCGCCGGCCTGCTGGCCTTTGCCGCGCTGGGCATGCCGCCCCTGTGCGCCGCGCCAGCCAAGGTGCCGGCGGCGGAGACGGCCGATGGAGGACGCTATTTCGGCCCCCTCGTCGCGGGCAAGATGCATGGCCAGGGCCGGCTCGAATACGCGAGCGGCGCGTTTTACGAAGGGGGCTTCGCGCGCGGCGTGTTTTCCGGCCAGGGCACGCTGCGCCAGTCCTCGGGCGTCGAATACGTGGGCGCCTTCCGCCAGGGCGCCTTCGATGGCATCGGCCGCTACACGTCGCCCAAGGGCGAAATCTATGCGGGCAGCTTCGTCAAGGGCAGCTTCGAGGGGATGGGCCGCTTCCAGGGCGCCGACGGCGCCACCTTCGAAGGCCAGTTCAAGCACTGGCGCCCGCACGGCGCCGGCAAGCTGACCGACACGGACGGCACCGTCTTCGAAGGCGAATTCGTCCAGGGCCAGGTGCAGGGCAAGGCCACCGTCACCACCAGCGACGGCATCCACTACGAAGGCGAGCTGAAGGACTGGAAATTCGAGGGCCAGGGCGTGCTGCGCACGGCCGAAGGCGACGAATACCGGGGCGGCTTCAAGAATGGCCAGTTCGACGGCAAGGGCGTGCTGCGCTATGCCGTGGCGCAGGCGGACGGCCGCCGCGAAGACAGCGGCAACTGGACGGAAGGCCAGCTGGACGACCCGGCCCTGGAGAAGCTCACGCGCGACAATATCGAACTGGCCCTGTACAACCAGCGCAGCCTGCTCGACGGCGCCCTGGCGCGCATCGCGCCGCGCGACGGGGCAAAAAAGATCAACCTGTACCTGCTGGGCGTGGCCGGCGATGGCGCGCAGGAAGTGTTTCACCGCGAAACGGCCTTCGTGCAGCGCCAGTTCGACCGCGACTATGGCACCGTGGGCCGCTCCCTGATGCTCGTCAACAGCCGCAACACGGTGGCGCAGCAGCCGATGGCCACGCGCACCAGCATCGCCGCCAGCCTCGACGCGCTGGGCGCGAAGATGGACAAGCAGAACGACGTGCTGTTCCTGTTCCTCACCAGCCACGGCTCGCCCGAGCACGAACTGGCGCTGGCGCAAAACGGCATGGACCTGCACAGCCTGCCCGCGCAGGAACTGGCATCCATGCTCAAGCACAGCGGCATCCGCTGGAAAGTCATCGTGATCTCGGCCTGCTATGCAGGCGGTTTCATCGATGCATTGAAGGATGATCAAACGCTGGTCATCACGGCCGCGCGCCGCGACCGCACCTCGTTCGGCTGCGACGACCAGAACGATTTTACTTATTTCAGCGAAGCGTATTTCAAGGAAGCATTGCCAAAAAGCAGTAGCTTCACGGAAGCGTTCGAGCAGGCCAAAGTGCTGGTGCAAGTGCGCGAAGCGGCCGATTTCAACGAGGGCGGCATGGAAGCGGAAGAACATTCCGAGCCGCAAATGTTCCAGGGCAAGGCCATCGCCGCGCATTTGAAGGCATGGCGCGCCCAGCCGCGCTAAGCGCAGCGCAGCCTTGCTACTTTCTGTACAATAGCCGTCACCATGCGTAAATTCTTCCTCATTTTGCTGCTGTTCGTGCTTCCGCTCCAGATGTCCTGGGCCGCGGCGAGCGCGTATTGCCTGCACGAGGAAGGCAAGGCGGCCCAGCACCTGGGCCACCACAATCACCAGCACAAAGCCGGGGCGGACAAGCAGCCGGCCGGCGACAAGGCCGACAAGCAATCCAAAGGCCAGCCGCACAGCGACTGCAACGTCTGCCATGGCATCGGCCATGCATGGCTGCCGGCCGGCTCCAGCCTGCCCGTCGGCGACACGGCGTCCGTGACTGCGGACACCGCCCCCTTCTTTTACGCTTCCCACATCCCGGACGTTCCCAAGCGTCCCGACTGGTCGTTGGCCATCTAGGCCGACGGGACGTCCCCTTTTGTCATAACGCACTGCGCGCCCTGAAATAATCCGGGCGCAAGCCTGCGCGTCCCGTCGAATTCTTTTTCCGTATTCTGGAGAATTCGATGTACCGATCCCTCTATCTCTTGCTACTCTCCGCTGGCCTGCTGGCCGGCAACTTTGCCCACGCGCAATCTAGCGTGGAAGCGGCCGCGCCCCTGACCTTGCCTGCCGCCCTGGCCCTGGCCGAGGCCGGCAACGCCACCCTGTCGGCCGCCCGCCATGAACTGGCGGCCCAGGGCGGCGCCCTGCAACAGGCGCGCGCCTTGCCCAATCCGGAACTGCAAACCGTGCTGGAAGACACGCGGCGCGCCACGCGCAGCACCACCGTGCAGCTCAATCAATTGATCGAACTGGGCGGCAAACGGGGCGCGCGCGCCGCCGTCGCCCAGCGCGGCGAAGACCTGGCGCACGCGGGCCTGTCCCTGCAGCAAGCCGAAACGCGCGCGGCCGTCACTTCCGCCTTTGTCGACGTGCTGGCGGCGCAGGAAGGCTTGCGCCTGGCCGACAGCGCACAGGCGCTGGCCGCGCGCGCCAGCGACATCACGGCGCGCCGCGTCACGGCCGGCAAGGCCTCGCCCGTCGAGGAAACGCGCGCCCGCGTGGCCGAGGCCAGCGTGCGGCTGGAGCTGAACCTGGCCCGCAGCACCCTGGCCAGCGCCCGCAAGCGCCTGGCCGCCCTGTGGGGCAATGCCGCGCCACGCTTTACCGTCGCCGAGGGTCGCCTGGAAACCTTGCCGGAGCCGCCTGCGGCCAGCGACCTGGCGGCGCGCCTGGCCCAGGCGCCTGCCGTGCGCCAGGCGCAAAGCGCGCTGGCCCAGCGGCAAGCCATGCTGGACGTGGAACAGCGGCGCGCCACGCCCGACGTCACCGTGAGCATCGGCATGAAGCGCTCGGAAGAACTGGGACGCAACCAGGCCATCATCGGCCTGGCCTTGCCCCTGCCCCTGTTCGACCGCAATGCGGGCAACAAACTCGACGCACTGCGCCGCAGCGACAAGGCCAGCGACGAGCTGATCGCCGCCCGCATCGCTGTGCAAACGGCCGTCGCCGCCGCCAGCGAACGGCTGGCCACGGCCAGGCTCGACGTGGAAAGCTTGCGCCAGGACATCTTGCCTGGCGCCCAGAGCGCCTACGACGCGGCCAGCAAGGGTTTCGAGTTCGGCAAGTTCGCCTTCCTCGACGTGCTCGATGCCCAGCGCACCTTGCTGCAAGCCAAAAACCAATACCTGCGCGCGCTGACGGAAGCGCAGCACGCCGCCGCCGACATCGAGCGCCTGCTGGGCACACCAGCTCCCCTGTAAGGAACACCATCCATGAACATCACACTCAACAAAAAGCAGGCGATCGCCATCGCTTCCATCGCGGCGGCCGGTATCGTGCTGGCGGCCCTGATCCTCGGCACGGGCAAGTCCAGCCCCGCGCCGGCCCCTGCCGCCAAGGCGGAAGCGCATGCTGAAAAGAAAGACGAACACGGCCACGAAGCAGTGGAAGGCAGGCTGGAATTGACGGCCGCACAAAGCCGCGCAGCCGGCGTCGTCATCGCCACGGCCGCGCCCGGCCGCATCCAGACCACGGTGGCCCTGCCCGGCGAAATCCGTTTCAACGAAGACCGCACGGCCCACGTCGTGCCGCGCCTGTCCGGCGTGGTGGAGGCCGTGCAGGCGGACCTGGGCCAGCTGGTGAAGAAGGGCCAGGTGCTGGCCGTCATCGCCAGTACGGCGCTGTCGGAACAGCGCAGCGAACTGCTGTCGGCGCAGCGGCGGCTGTCGCTGGCCCGCTCCACGTATGAGCGCGAAGAAAAATTGTGGCGCGAGAAAATTTCGGCCGAACAAGATTATCTGCAGGCGCAGCAAACGTGGCGCGAAGCGGAAATCGCCGTGCAGAACGCGCAGCAAAAGCTCAGCGCGCTGGGCGCCGGCGGCGCCGGCAAGGGACCGCTGAACCGCTACGACATCCGCGCGCCGTTCGACGGCATGGTGCTGGAAAAACACATCACCTTGGGCGAAGCCGTCAAGGAAGACGCGAACATCTTCGTCATTTCCGACCTGTCGACCGTGTGGGCGGAAATCGCCGTGCCCGCAAAAGACCTGGCCACCGTGCGCATGGGAGGCAAGGCAGTGGTCAAAGCGTCCGCCTTCGATGCCAGCGCGCCAGGCACGATCACCTACGTGGGCGCGCTGCTGGGCGAGCAGACGCGCACGGCCAAGGCACGCATCAGCTTGCTGAATCCCGACATGGCGTGGCGCCCGGGCCTGTTCGTCACGGTGGAAGTGGTGTCCGGTGAAGCGGACGCGCCCGTTACCGTGCACAGCACGGCCATCCAGACGGTGGAAGACAAGCCCGTCGTCTTCGTGCAAGTCAAGGATGGCTACCAGGCCACGCCCGTGGTGCTGGGACGCAGCGATGGCAAGTTGACGCACATCAAGCAGGGCCTGGCCGCCGGCACGCCGTACGCGGCGCAAGGCAGCTTTGTCCTCAAATCGGAGCTGGGCAAGGATGCCGCCGGCCACGAACACTGATCACGTCAAGCCAAAGGAAACCATCATGTTTGAACGCTTGATCCGCTTCGCCATCGACCAGCGCTGGCTGGTGATGCTGGCCGTGGCCGCCATGGCCGGCCTGGGCATCTACAGCTATCAAAAGCTGCCCATCGACGCCGTGCCCGACATCACCAATGTACAGGTGCAAATCAATACCCAGTCCGCCGGCTATTCGCCGCTGGAAACCGAGCAGAGGGTCACCTTCCCCATCGAGACGGCCATGGCCGGCTTGCCGAACCTGGAGCAGACGCGCTCGCTGTCGCGCTATGGCCTGTCGCAGGTGACGGTGATCTTCAAGGATGGCACGGACATCTATTTTGCCCGCCAGATGATCAACGAGCGCTTGCAGGAAGCCAAGGAAAGCTTGCCGGCCGGCATCACACCGAAGATGGGCCCCGTTTCCACGGGCCTCGGTGAAATCTACCTGTGGACGGTGGAAACGCAGGACGGCGCGAAAAAGCCGGATGGCACGCCATACACGCCCACGGACTTGCGCGAAATCCAGGACTGGATCATCAAGCCGCAATTGCGCAACGTCACGGGCGTGACGGAAATCAATGCCATCGGCGGCTACGCCAAGCAATACCAGGTGGCGCCCTACCCGGAAAAACTGGCTGCCTACGGCATCAGCCTGCAGGACGTGGTGACGGCGCTCGAGCGCAACAATGGCAACGTGGGCGCCGGCTACATCGAAAAACAGGGCGAACAGCTGCTGATACGCGCGCCGGGCCAGGTGGCGTCGAAGGACGACATCGCCAACATCATCGTTGCCAATGTGCAGGGCGTGGCCATCCGCATCCGCGACGTTGCCGACGTGGTGCTGGGGCGCGAATTGCGCACGGGCGCGGCCACGGAAAACGGCCGCGAAGTGGTACTCGGCACCGTCTTCATGCTGATCGGCCAGAACAGCCGCGCCGTCTCGCAAGCCGTCGACAAGAAAATGGTGGAAATCAACCGCAGCCTGCCCAAGGGCGTGCACGCCGTCACCGTGTATGACCGCACGGTGCTCGTCGACAAGGCCATCAATACGGTGAAGAAAAACCTGCTGGAAGGGGCCGTCCTGGTGATCGCCATCCTGTTCCTGTTCCTCGGCAATATCCGCGCGGCCGTCATCACGGCCATGGTGATACCGCTGGCCATGCTGTTCACGTTTACGGGCATGGTGCAATACCATGTGAGCGCCAACCTGATGAGTCTGGGCGCGCTGGACTTCGGCATCATCATCGATGGCGCCGTGGTGATCGTGGAAAACTGCGTGCGCCGCCTGGCCCATGCGCAGCAGAAACTGGGGCGCCCCCTGACCTTGCAGGAACGTTTTCATGAAGTGTTTGCGGCATCGCAAGAGGCGCGCCGGCCCCTGCTGTACGGCCAGCTGATCATCATGGTCGTGTACCTGCCCATCTTCGCGCTCACGGGCGTGGAAGGACGCATGTTTACGCCGATGGCCCTGACGGTCGTGATTGCCCTGCTGGGCGCCATGCTGCTGTCGATCACCTTCATCCCCGCCGCCGTCGCGCTGTTTATCGGCAACAAGGTGGCGGAAAAGGAAAACGCCATCATGCGCGCCGCCAAGCGCTGGTATGCGCCGCTGCTGGACAAGGTGATGCGCAACACGCCCGTCGTGTTGACGGGCGCGGCCGTGGCGGTATTGCTGTCGGGCTTGCTGGCCACGCGCATGGGCAGCGAATTCGTGCCCAGCCTGAACGAGGGCGACATCGCCATCCAGGCCCTGCGCATTCCCGGCACCAGCCTCACGCAATCGCTGGCCATGCAGCAGCAGCTGGAACGCAAGCTGATGGACAGCCACAAGGAAATCGCCCGCGTGTTCGCGCGCACGGGAACGGCCGAGATCGCTTCCGACCCCATGCCGCCGAATATTTCCGATGGCTACATCATGCTCAAGCCCCGCAAGGAATGGCCGGAGCCGACAAAATCGCGCGAGCAATTGCTGGCGGAAATCGAGGCGACGGCCAGCAGTTTGCCGGGCAATAACTACGAGTTCTCGCAGCCGATCCAGCTGCGTTTCAATGAACTGATTTCCGGCGTGCGCAGCGACGTGGCCGTGAAACTGTTCGGCGACGACATGGCCGTGCTCGACAGCACGGCGGCAAAGATCGCCGGCGTGCTGGGCAAGATTCCCGGTGCCACGGAAGTGAAGGTGGAACAGACGACGGGCCTGCCCATGCTGACGGTGCAGATCGACCGCGAGCAGACGGCCCGCTATGGCCTCAACATTGCCGACGTGCAGTCGGCGATCGCCACGGCCATCGGCGGACAGGAAGCGGGTACCCTGTTCCAGGGCGACCGCCGCTTCGACATCGTCGTGCGCCTGCCCGACAGCCTGCGCAGCGACCTGGAGCAGTTGAAACGCCTGCCCATCGCCCTGCCCCTGGGCGCGGCGGCGGAAGGCCGCGCGCGCTTCATCCCGCTGGGTGAAGTGGCCAGCCTGCAAGTGGCGCCGGGACCGAACCAGATCAGCCGCGAAGATGGCAAGCGCCGCATCGTCGTCAGCGCGAATGTGCGCGGACGCGATATCGGCTCGTTTGTGGCCGACGCCACGCAGCAGCTGCAAGCGCAGGTGGCCATTCCCGCCGGCTACTGGACCAGCTGGGGCGGCCAGTTCGAGCAGCTGCAGTCGGCCACGAAACGCCTGGAGCTGGTGGTGCCCGTGGCGCTGGCCCTCGTCTTCGTGCTGTTGTTCGCCATGTTCGGCAACGTGAAAGATGGCTTGCTCGTGTTCAGCGGCATCCCGTTCGCCTTGACGGGCGGCATCGTCGCCCTGTGGCTGCGCGACATTCCCATGTCGATCTCGGCGGCCGTGGGCTTCATCGCCCTGTCCGGCGTGGCCGTGCTGAACGGGCTGGTGATGATCGCCTACATCCGCCAGCTGCGCGAACAGGGCATGCCCCTGCAGGAAGCGATACGCGAGGGAGCGATCACGCGCCTGCGGCCCGTGCTGATGACGGCGCTGGTGGCGTCGCTGGGCTTCGTGCCGATGGCCATCGCCACGGGCACGGGGGCCGAAGTGCAGCGTCCGCTGGCCACCGTGGTGATCGGCGGCATCCTGTCGTCGACGGCCTTGACCCTGCTGGTGCTGCCGCTGCTGTACCGGCTGGCGTACCGCAAGGAAGAAGAGGTGGAAAAGCACACCGCGCCCGCAGGCGCGGCGGTGTAGTCATGGAGCCAGGCGTAGCAAAATCGTAGCGAGCGGCTTCGAGGCTCGGCGCCCCCTTGTGGCTGAGACGCGCAGCTGTACTCAAGTACAGCGAGCATCGGAAGCCGCAAAGCGTGCCGCGCAGTAGCTTTTGCTAGCCTGGCCGGCGGTAGCCGCCTTCGATCCAGTTGGCGGCCGCCGTTGCATTGAACTTGAACGCGGCCGAAGTGCGTACCTTGGCGATCTGTTCGCCGTCCGCGTCGTAGGCGCTCAGTTCCGCGTACGGGTGGTCTTCGTCGGGCACGATGTCGAACATCACCTTGATTTGCCCCTCGTCGGTGGCGACGAACAGGTTCTTGTGCAATTGCGCATGCAGCTGCTGCTCGTGGCGGCGCAGCACTTCCGAGGCCGTCTTGACCAGCGTGTTGAACGCGTTGACGTCGAGCGGCTTCGGGTTTTTCTTGTCGCGGCCCATGGTCCACGGGCCCACCAGAGCCGGCTCCGGTTCGCCATCCTTGATCATGGCCACGGCCCAGCCTTCATCTTCCTCATTCTTGATCACCCGCGCCGTCCAGCCATTGCCTACCCACAGGCGCGGCTCCTGGATGGGGGCGTCATTGTCCTGCTCGGCTGATTCGTCGGAAAAGTCGGGGAAATCGGTACTCATGGCGGTGCTCGTGATGGAAGGTCGGGGCTAGCATGATAGTCGAAAACGCCCGCCCGTGCCGCCTTGCCGCAAGGTAAGGCGTGGCCCGCCATAGTCGATCCCGGCAATAAGGCAAGCTATCAATTTAGTAGCTTTATTCTAGCAATCGCGCTTTGATATTTCTCAAGTAAACCTATTATTATTTTGCAATCTGAATTGTGTTTTTTATATTCAAATATTGCAGTTGGTAATGCTTGGCCACAAGAAATTATTTCATCACGCGCCGTCCCTCTTCCCTGCACGCCGCGCCGCATCGCCACGCCGGGCACTTTCATCATTCCTGAAAAAAATAGCTGTGCACACACATTCGAGGGTATCTACATGAAAATCTTGTCCACTCTGGCTTGCGCGACGCTCGCCGCGGCCGCCGGCAGCGCCAGCGCTCTTCCCACCTTCACGGCAGGCGGCACGGCGCTGGCCGGTGAAGGCCTGGTCACGTCGGTCGCAGGCGCCACCACGATCGATTTCAACAGCGGGATCTTGCCAACCAACTATATCGACGGCTCCCTGTTCACGGGCACGGACGGCAACCACGCCGCCCCTCCCGGCGACACGAGCATGTATTTGTCCGCGGGCATTTCGTCCGACCAGCACTCGCCCGTGACGGCCAACTTTGCGGGCGGCCTCAGTTACTTCGGCTTTTACATGGGCTCGCCAGACCCCTACAACAGCGTGACGTACAGCTTTGCCGACCAGAGCAGCACTACCCTGACGGGCACGCAACTGGCCAGCCTGGCAGGCGACCAGGCGAACGGCGATCAGTCCGTGGGCCTGTACGTGAATGCCTTCGCCGGCGAAGGCGGCAAGATCACCTCGGTGGCCTTCCATTCGTCCTCGAACGCTTTCGAGACGGACAACCACGCCTTCATCGCCGCTGTGCCGGAGCCGGAAACCTATGCCATGCTGCTGGCCGGCCTGGGCCTGCTGGGCTTCATGCTGCGCCGCAAAGCGTCGTAAGCGGCATCGTCAAAAACGCCGTGAGCAAGCCAAAGCCCGCAACGCGGGCTTTTTTACGGCAGCCATCGCGTGGATGGCAAGGACGCAGGCAAGCCCTTCAGCACATGGACATGGCAGGCCGGTTGGGCCAGGTCAGCGGAGGACCGGGCGGTACCCGGCGCGGGTCGATGGCCGGCAGCGGCGCCTGGTAATTGAACGGGGTGATGATGATCGGCGGTATCGCCGATGGCGCGCCGACGGGCTCGGCACAGGACTGCGGGGCGCTACGCTGGCGCGTGATCCGGTCGTCATGGGGGGATAGCGATTGATCCCCGGTATCTGCAAACAAAAGCATGTTGCCCTCCTTGCGAGACTGAGGTATTCAGTATAGGACGGCTTGCGCACATTACAAGAAAAGAAATCTTGTTCTACATCAGCGTTTTCTCGCTGCCAGCACTGTCCATACCGTGAAAATGACAGCCTGTCGCATGCCGCTGGCAGCCAGCCGGGCGCGCCTCTACAGTGTGACCATGCAACACCCCATCATCCACACAGCGAGGCTTATCATGAAAAAATTGCTCACCTTCGTCCTCATCGTCATGCTGGCCTGCCTGTTCCTCGACAAGGTGGGCGGCAGCGACATGCACATGCAGTTCAACGGCGACGATGTCGACGGACCGCTGGAGTGGCTGTTCGGCCTGGTGTTTGCCGGCGGCGGCTTGCTGATTGCCGCCATGGCGCTGGTATGCGCCGCCGTCGTGACGGGCGTGGCGCTGGCCGGCGTGGGCGTGGTGCTGATCGCCGTGGTGGCCTTGTGCGTGGTGCTGGTACTGGCGCTGAGCACGCCCGTGCTGCTGCCGCTGCTCATTCCCGTCGCCATCGTCTGGCTGATCGTCAGCCGCAACCGCAAGCAGGCGCAAGCGCGTCAGCAGGGCCTGTAATCACTGCGCCATGAACTTGCTGAGCACGCCGTCGCTGCCGCCGTCATTCTGTTCGATGCGGTTGCGCCCGCCCCGCTTGGCCCGGTACAGCGCCTCGTCGGCGCGCGCCAGCACGGCGTCGCAATCGGCATCGGTGCCGGCCATGGCGGCCATGCCGATGCTCACCGTGATCGTGATCAGGATGCCGCCGTCGGTGGTCAGCGAACTTTCCGCCACGCGCCGGCGCAGCCGTTCTGCAAACACGGCGGCCGCCGCCAGGTCGGTGCCGGGCAGCAGGATGGCGAACTCTTCGCCGCCCACGCGGCCCGGCACGTCGACCTTGCGCAGCGCCTGGCACATCAGCGCGCCCAGGTGGCGCAGCACGGCATCGCCCACCGCATGGCCATACTCGTCGTTGACGCGCTTGAAGTGATCGATGTCGAGCATCAGCACGCTGGCGCAGCTGGCCAGCTCGCGCTGCAGGCGCGCATGCTCGTTTGCCAGCGCCGCCATGAAGTGGCGCCGGTTCGGCAAGCCCGTTAAAAAATCCGTGGTGGCCAGCTGCAGCAGTTCCGCATTCATGCGCTTGCGCTCGGTGATATCGAGCGAGGACACCATGACGAAGTCCAGGCTGTCCGCATGGCCAGGCATCACCAGCAAGCTCAGTTCATTCTGCCGCGCCGCGCCATCCAGGCGCACGAAGCTGCTTTCGCATTCGTACAGGTGGGCGCCGCCCGCCAGCGCCAGCAGCGCATCGCCGAAGCGGGGCAAGGCGCTGTCGTCGAAATTCTGCGCCAGGCCCAGCGCACCGCGGCGCTGGTCGTCCTCGTTGGCGCGCACCTGCGCCAGCGCGGCGCCGTTGGCATCGATGATGCGCACCAGCCCCGCCAGCCGCTGCAGCGCATCCGGATGCGCCTGGAAATGGGCGCCCAGGTCGCGCACGCCCGCCTCTTCCAGCGCATCGAGCGCGGCGCGCACGGCTGACCAGTCCTGTTCCCACAGGGCCACGGGCGCATGGTCGTACAGGCTGCGGAAACGCGCTTCGCCCGCGCGCAGGGCCAGCGCCACCTGCGCCTGTTCGATGGCCATGCCGGCCAGGTGCGCCGCCTCGCCCAGCCGCGCCAGATGCGCCGCGCCCGGCAGCATGGGCTGGCGGTGATACGCCATCAGCACGCCCAGCAGCTTGCCCGAACCGCCGCGCACGGGCTCGGCCCAGCACGATTGCAGCTGGGCCCGCCACGCCAGTTCCATCGCCTCGTGCCCATCGGCAGCGGCATGCAGGTCGCCCACGATCACGCGCTGGCCTTCGCGCAGGGCTTGCACGGCGATGCCATGCACGCCTTGCAAGGTGTCGAGGTCATGGCCATGGCTGGACAGGTTGAAAAACGCGGGCAGGCTGGGCGCCGCGCCCAGCACCAGGCGGTGGCGGTTTTCATCGAGCAGCAGGATGCTGCACAGCATGGCAGGATGATCGGCCTGCACGCTGAGCACCACGCTTTCCAGCACGCGTTCCAGCGGCGCGCCCGTGGCCAGCATTTCCAGCACCTGGCGCCGCGTGTGTTCGCGCCGCTCCATCTGGCTGCGCTCGCTGATATCACGGAACGTCCACAGGCGCGCCTGCTCGTTGCCTAATTGCATGCTGCGCACATACTGCTCGACCACCCGCCCATCGCGCAGATGCAGCACGTCGCGCCGCTCGCGGTGGCCGTGCGGCGCATGGGCGCGTGCCCCCAGGAAAGGCGCCGCCTGCTCCAGCTGGCTTTCCACATGGCGCACCAGCGCTGCGCCATCGGCTTGCCAGTCGAGCGCGTCGGGCACTTGCCACAAGTCGCGGAAGCGCCGGTTCGACGTGAAGATGCGACCATCGATGTTGTCGACCAGGATGCCGTCGATGGTCGAATCGAGGATGCTGCGCAGCATGGCCTGGCTGCGCTGCGCCGCCTCGGCCATCGCCAGCACGCTCGCCTGCCCCTGCTCCAGCTGGCCCGTCAGCTCGCTCGAACGGAGCAGCGCCGCCTGGGCGCGGGCGCGGCCCACGGCCAGCAGCCACGCCGCCAAGGCCAGCGCCAGGCTGACCAGCACGCCGGTCATGGCCACCAGGCGGGGCCGCGCCAGCAGTTCGCCGTCAAAACCCGGCATGGCGCGCACGCGCACGGTCCAGGCGCGCCCGGCAATGCTGATCGCCTGCCGCGCAACGAGGGTGGCCGACGCCCCTGCCGACTGCGTGCCCGGCAAGCTGTCAAACATCAGGGCCGCGTCGGCCAATTGCGCGCCATCGTAGATTTCCAGGTCCAGCTGGCGCGACGCCTCGCCGCCCACGCCCGCCATCAGGTCGGCCATGCGGAACGGCGCAAACACCCAGGCGCGCAGCGCTGCGCGCAGCTGCTCCACGCTGGCATGCGGCAAGCTGTTGTCGTACACGGGCAGCACCACCAGGAAGCCATGCGCCTGGGCGTTGCCGCCATCCTGCACCAGCTGGATCTTGCCCGTCATGGCGGCCTGGCCCGTATCGCGCGCCTGCTCGAGCGCGGCGCGGCGCACGGGCTCGGACCAGATGTCATAGCCGAAGGCCAGCAGGTTGCTCTCGCTCAAGGGTTCCAGATAGGTGATCGGTGCATGCCAGGCGCGCTGGCCGTGCGGCCGCACGGCATAGCCGGGATAGCCTTCCGCGCGCACGCTCGCTTCGTGCCGCGCCAGGGCGCCGCCGGACACCAGCGGCAGGTAGCCGATGCCGTGGATGCCGGGAAAGTGACGGTCCACCTGCTGCACCGCCAGATAGGCATGGAATTCGCGGCGCGTGACTTCCCGCGAACTGGCATACAGTCCCTGCACCCCATGCAGCACCTGGATGTAGGTCTGCATGCGGCCGCCGATGTTGTTCATCAGTTCGCGCACGCGGAAATCGAAATCGGCCTGCACCTGCTGTTCGCTGACATCGTGGGCATTGCGCCAGGCGCCATACGTCAGCCCCAGGCACAGCGCCAGCACCAGCATGGCCAACACGTGCGGTCCCACCCAGTGCGACACTGGCCGGGCAAACCACGACGAAGACGCGCGTGTAGGCATGGCAGGCGGAAAGCAGAACGGGGATCAAACCGCGTCACGGCCAGCAACATGGCTGGCAGCGGGCTGCACGACTACCATCGGTAGTCGATGAGAATGATAGTACGTTACAGCAGACAGGCATGCAATGCCGAATGTTGTGTCAAAAAGACCACATATTGCGAAAGTGCAATTCCGTTTTCCCGACATAAAGTCGACGCCATGCCAACTGATAATGATTCTCATTTATAATTCACATCCGCTCTTGCTCCCGGTCCTCGACGATGCCTTCCCAGCCCCTTTCCTCCAACGACGCTTCCTGGCAATTGCCGCTGGCCACGCCAAGGCTGGCGCTGAGTGCCGGCACCCTGTCGTTTGCAGAGCCTACGCACAGCATCGAACACAATGAGGCGGGACTGAAACTGGTGCTGGTGCTGGAGGGCCAGCTCGACTATCAACTGCAAAGCGGCGCCGCCGTCGGCGTTGCGGGTCCCGCCTTCCACATCAGCCTGAGCGACACGCCATTTGCCGTCAGCCACCGCTACGCTGCACGGCAACCGCTGCAGTACCTGAGCGTGCGCATGCCGATGGAAGCCTTGCGCGACACCTTCGGCGCCGAGCTGGGCTCGCTGGCGCGGCGCATCGCCCCGGCCACGCGGCAAGCCATGGCGACGGCGAACGGGCGCGCCGGCAAGGCCTTGCAAGTGCTGGGGCGGCAAATCATGCTGTGCCCGCTGGCCGGTCCGCTGCGCCAGTTGTATTTATCGGGCAAGGCGCTGGAACTGACGGCCGCCGTCATGGACGGCCTGACGGATGCCCGCCCCCCAACTGCCGCGCCCGGCGCACGCCAGTTGCGCAGCCTGCAGCAGGCGCGCGATATCGTGCTGCAGCGCCTGCACGCCCCGCCCACCCTGCCGGAACTGGCGCGTCTGGCCGGCACCAATGCCAGCACGCTGAGCCAGGGCTTTCGCCAGCTATTCGGCACGAGCGTGTTCGCCTACGTGCGCCAGCAGCGGCTGGAACTGGCATACCGCATGCTGGCGGCCGGCAACATCAGCGTGGCCGATGCGGCGCACGCCTGCGGCTATACGGATTCCCATTTCAGCAAGGTGTTCCGCCAACGCTATGGGGTTTCCCCCAGCGACATGCGCTGCGCCTGACGGAATACGCGCAATCGCCAGGAAAACAGCGGCAATCCTTAACGCCCGGGCGCCAGCACTCCTTACCATATTGAGATTGATTCTCAATACGAAAGGTCTGGTTTTTCATGGCAATGTTTTCCCTCCCTCCACGTGGCCTGCGCTGGCCCCGGCATACCCTGCACGTGCTGGCCGCACTCGGTTCCAGCCACCTGGCGCAGGCAGCGGACGCGCCGGCGCCGGAAGCGAGCCTGCCCGTCATCGCCGTCACGGCCACGCGCGAAGCGAGCGCGAACATGGGCAAGACGGGCGCCTCGCTGAAGGACACTCCGCAGTCGCTGAGCATCATCAGCCAGGAACGCATGCAGGAACAAAACCTGCATACGCTCGACGACGTGCTGCAGCAGGTACCGGGCACCACCGTGCAGCCGTTCCAGCTGCTGACCACGGCCTACTACGCGCGCGGCTTCAAGGTCGATTCCTTCGAACAGGACGGCGTGCCCGTGCTGATGGGCAACATGGCCAGTCCCCAGCAAGACATGGCGATGCTGGAGCGCGTGGAAATCCTGCGCGGCGCCAACGGCTTGCTGCATGGCAGCGGCAACCCTGCCGCCACCATCAACCTGGTGGCCAAGCGGCCGCAAAAAACCTTTGCCGCACAGGGCGCGCTGTCGGCCGGCAGCTGGGACCGGCACCGCGGTGAAGCCGACATCGGCGGCCCCCTGAACGCCGCTGCCACGCTGCGCGCGCGCGTCGTCGCCACGCACGAGGAGCGGGGCTTTTTCTATGACGTGGCGCAACAGAACAGCAGCAATCTGTATGGCGTGGCCGAACTGGACCTGGCGCCCGGCAGCATGCTCAGCGTGGGTGCGCAGAAACAGCGCATCCGCTCCATCACCAACATGGCGGGCGTGCCCCGCTATGCGGACGGCGGCGATATCGGCCTGCCCCGCTCCACCTATCTCGATGCGGCGTGGGACCAGTTCGACTGGGATACCGAGCGCGTCTTCGCCAGCCTGGAACAGCGCTTTGCCAACGGCTGGCAAGCGAAGGTGCAAGCCAACCACCTGTCCGGCGATTCCTTCCTGAAATACGCGGGCGCGTATGGCGCCGCGCGCCGCGACCAGCGCCCGTCTTCCAGCGTGATGGGCGCCGCCTACCGCTTCGACAACCTGCAGAACAGCGTCGATGCCTACGCCAGCGGCCCTTTCAGCCTGGGCGGACGCCAGCATGAATTGCTGCTGGGCGCCAACGTCCAGCACACGTCCAGCGAGCAATTCTCGGCCGGCTTCCTGCCGCCGCCCAAGGGGACGTATGACGTCTTCCACTGGAATCCGTACGCGCTGGCGGAACCGGCCACGGGCGCCTACGCCTCGCGCGGCCCGACCAAAATCAGCCAGTGGGGCGCCTACGCGATGGCGCGCTTCCACGTGAGCGATGCGCTGACGGCCATCACGGGCGCGCGCCTGAGCCGCTGGAAACAGGAAACGCGCACGGCAACCGTCGAACCGGACACCCAGCTGACGCCGTATGGCGGCCTGGTCTACGCCCTGTCGCCGCAATGGTCGGGCTATGGCAGCTACACGCAGGTATTCCAGCCGCAAAGCCAGACCACCATCGACGGCAAGACGCTCGACCCCGTGACGGGCAACAACCTGGAAGCGGGCGTCAAGGGCGCACTGGCCAATGGCAGGCTGGACGTGTCCCTGGCCGTCTACCAGATCCGCCAGAACAAGCGGGCCCAGGAAGATCCGAACTTCCCCTGCGCGGGCAACGTCTGCTACTACATCGCGGGCGGCGAAGTGCAGAGCCGCGGCCTGGAAGCGGAAGCGAACGGCCGGCTGACGCCCGACCTGAACCTGTCGGCCAGCTACAGCTACAACACGACGCGCTACCTGAAGGACGCCCAAGCGCAGGGCCAGGCATTTGCCAGCTTCGCCCCCGCCCACATCGTGCGCGCGTGGGCCAACGCTACCCTGCCGTGGGCCGGACGCCGCCTGAGCGCGGGACTGGGCTTGCAGGCGCAGAGCCGCTACAGCGTCACCTCGGGCGGCGTGACCCTGCGCCAGGGCGGCTATGCGCTGGCCAATGCCCGTCTGGGCTGGCGCATCGACCGCCATTTCACGGCCGCGCTCAACGTCAACAACCTGTTCGACAAACACTATTACCAGAGCCTGTCCGGCACGGCCTGGAACAACCGCTATGGCGAGCCGCGCAGCGTGATGCTGTCCGTGCGCGCCCAGTATTGAGGTCCCCATGAACGACGACAATTGCACGCTTTTCCCTCTCGACGGCCACCTGCTGGCCTTGCACGCCGATGCGCTGGCGCAAGCCATCCCCTACCATGCGCGCGGCAAGAGCCGCGCCGACTGGATCATCGGCGTCAAGCACGTGAGCGACGCCCAGTCCGTGCATGGCGACCATTGGGAACGCCACCCGCGCGGCGATGAAACCCTGTGCCTGCTCGAAGGCAGCATCGAACTGGTGCTGCAGGCGGACGACGGCGCGGAACGCCGCATCGCCGTGCAGGCGGGGCAAGCCTGCATCGTGGCGCGCGGCACCTGGCACCGGCTGCAGGTGCACGTGCCGGGACGCCTGCTGTTCATCACGCCCAGCGTCGGCAGCGAACACCGCAAAGTGGGCGGTGCCGCATGAGGCCGCCACTGCAGAATATCCGCCTGTGGCTGATGGTGGCGGCCCTGTACTTCACGCAGGGCGTACCGCTGGGGCTGGCCATGGAAGCGCTGCCGGCCATGCTGCGCCGCGATGGCGCGCCGCTCGACGCCCTGGCCTTCCTGCCGCTGGTGGGCTTGCCCTGGGTGCTGAAATTTCTGTGGGCGGCGCAGGTCGACAACCGCTGGAATGCGCGCCTGGGCCGGCGCCGCAGCTGGCTGCTGCCGATGCAGGCGCTGGCCACGGCCTGCCTGCTGGGCGCGGCCCTGCTGGGGCTGTCGGCCGCCACGGCGCCGCTGATCGTCGCCCTGGCCGCGCTCGGTTCTCTGGCCAGCGCCACGCAGGATATCGCCACCGACGGCATGCTGGCCGAACGCTTTGAAGGCGCCGCGCTGGGCCGCGCCAATGCCTTGCAGGTGGGCGGCACCATGGTGGGCTTTTTCACGGGCGGCTCCGGCGTATTGATGCTGTCGGGCATGTTCGGCCAGCGGACGGCGCTGCTGGCGCTGGCGGCCATCGGCGCGGCCAGCCTGCTGCTCGTCGTGCTGTGGCGCGAGACGCCGCTTGCGGCCCCGCTGCCCGCTGCCGTCACGGCCGCGGGCAAGGCCAGCTTGCGCGGCTTCATTCGCCGGCCCGGCGCGCCCGCGCTGCTGGGCATCGCCTTTTTGTCGTCGATGACGGCCGTGGCCGGCTATGGCCTGTCGAAACTGCTGCTGGTCGACGCCGGCTGGCCGCTGGAAGCCGTCGGCCAGGTGGGCATGGCAGGCGGCATGATCACCGTGCTGCTGGGCTGTGGCGGCGGCGCCTGGCTGATCGGCCGCCACGGTCCCCAGCGCATCTTCGTGCTGGGCATAGCCGCTTCGGCAGCCGCTGCCGGCCTGTGGCTGTGGCTGGCCGCCATGGCGGCGCCCCTGCCGTCCAGCCTGGTCTGGCTGGCGACGGCGCTGGGCTGTTTTGGCGCCGGTTGCGCATCGGTCTCCATGCTGACCATGGCGATGCAGTTTGCGCGCCAAAGCGGCCAGGCGGGCACGGACATGACGGCCGTGCAAAGCATGCGCGACGGCGGCGAAATCCTCACCTCGTCCACCCTGACGGGCGTGGCGGCCGCGGCCGGCTATGGCGGCAGCTTTACGCTCGGCATCGTCTGCGCCCTGCTGGCCATGCTGCTGGCGCGCCAGTTGGCGCAGCAACGCCAGCGGGCCTGAGCGCCGTGCTGTAAAGTGCAGGCGATAACCGATTCAGGAGTATCGCTTGCACGACGACCGCTGGCAGGGAAGCTTGTGGCTGGCGCCGGACTTTGCCATCTTGCATGGCGCAGTGGGCGCCACGGCCAGCCACGCCCATTACGCGCACCAGCTGATGCTGAGCACGGGCGCGCCTTTCACGGCAGAGCTCGACGGCATCGTGCACACGGCGCAGCACCTGCTGATCGACAGCCTGCGCCCCCACGCCATCCTGAGCGCGCCGGCGCCCATGCTGACCATCTATGCGGAACCGCAACGGCTGGGCGGGCTGGCCCTGCTGGCGGTGGCCGGCAGCGCAGGCGCACCCAGCCTCGATCGCCTGGCCGCCGCGCTGCAAGCCCAGCCGCGCGAACACTTGCCCGATCCCCGCTTGCTGCGGGCACTGGACAAGGTCGATGCCCTGCTGTCGGGCAAGGTCAGCGCGGCAGCCGTGGCCGACGCGGCGCACCTGTCGCTGAGCCAGCTGGAACGTTTGTTCAGCGCCCAGCTGGGCTTGCCCGTGCGGCGCCTGGTGCTGTGGCGCCGTTTGCGCCTGGCCATCCGCTTCATCTTGCTCGGCAGCACCCTGACGGATGCGGCCCACGGCGCCGGCTTTGCCGATGCCGCGCATTTTTCGCGCACCATGCGCAGCCTGTTCGGCGTGCGCGCCGACCGCAGCCTGCGCCAGCTCCACGTCACATTGATCGATTGAGGGGCGCGCGCAAGCCTTCCGGCAACTCGGGTGCACGCACGCCCTCTTCCGCGCGGAACGGTTCGCGCAGCTGCGCGCCGTATGCGACGGGGTAATCGGGACGGCTGCCGATGCCCAGGTCCTCGCCCCGCATGCGGTAATCCGGCGCATCGAAACGCGTGCCCAGCATCCGGTCCCAGCAGGTAAAGAACAGGCCGAAATTGACGTCGCCCGCCGTGCCGTATTTCATGTGGTGGAAACGGTGCAGGGGCGCCCAGGCAAACACGTGGCGCAATGGCCCCATGCGCATGTCGACGTTCGCGTGCTGCAGCAGCAATTGCACCGCCACGGCAAACGCCAGCACGGCCATGACGGGCTTCGGGATGCCCAGCATCAACAAGGGCAGCATGCCGCCCGCCGCTTCCAGCAGCAAATGCAGCGGATGCTTCATCCAGCCATTGAAGCCGTACAGACGCGTCACGCTATGGTGCACGGCATGCAGTTTCCACAGGAAATAATAGCGGTGGCTCAGGTAATGCACCAGGGTAATGCCGCAATCGGCAATGACGATGGCCAACAGCAGCTGCCCCCAAAACGGCAGCTGGATTGGCCAGAACGGCCCCAGCGCCACATGTCCGGCCAGCAAGGGAAAGGCCGCCAGTCCCAGCAGGTACAGCGCTTCATTGACGAGCGCGTGCAGCACGTCGCGCCAGCCATCGCCGTGATCATGGTTCCACGCGCCGTCATACGGCAGACAGCGCTCGGCAAGAAAGGAAGTCAGCAGGGCCAGCAGCAACAGCGGCGGCAAGGCCCAGAGGGAATATTGGCGAACCGCAATTAGCCAGGCGGCAGCGCCGATGAAGCCGGCCCAGAAGACGGGGCCGTACAGCGCGGCAAAGAGGGATTTCATGGCAAGACACTCCTGTGGCAAAAACCACAGCATCGCTTGCACTGCTGCCGCGCCGCTTGAAGAAACGGCGCAAACTGCCTGTTTGACAGCCTGCTTCGTCGCCTATTTTGCAGCCGGTTGCGCAGCCTTGCGCGCCGCGTATTGCTGGTAGCCATTCGCGCGCAGGGCGCAGGCGGGGCAGGTGCCGCAGCCGTAGCCCCAGTCGTGCAGCTCGCCCCGCTCGCCCAGGTAGCACGTGTGCGTGCCGCTGCGGATCAGGTCGACGAGCGGCTGGCCGCCCAGGTCTTCCGCCAGGTCCCAGCTTTGCGCCTTGTCCAGCCACATCAGCGGCGTTTCCAGCTTCAGGCGCGTGTCCATGCCCAGGTTCAGGGCCACTTGCAGCGCCTTCATCGTGTCGTCGCGGCAATCCGGATAGCCGGAGAAATCCGTCTCGCACATGCCGCCCACGAGCACCGTCAAGCCGCGGCGGTACGCCACGGTGGCGGCCACCGTCATGAACAGCAAGTTGCGTCCAGGAACAAACGTGTTCGGCAAGCCGTTTTCCTGCATGACGATCTCGACGTTCTGCGTCATGGCCGTATCGGAGATGGCGGAAATCAGGGACAGGTCGATCATGTGATCCTGGCCCAGGCGGCTGTCCCACTCGGGCGACTGCCGGCGTATCTGTTCCAGTACGCCAGGACGCACGGTCAGTTCGATCGCATGGCGCTGTCCATAGTCAAAGCCGATAGTTTCCACGCGGCTATAGTGTTTCAAGGCCCAGGCCAGGCAGGTGGTGGAATCTTGTCCACCGCTAAAGAGCACCAGTGCGGAGTCCGTTGCTAGCATAATTTCTTTCTTTTCAGTTTGATTCTGTTCCGAGTGCGCAGGGAAACACGATTCCCCGCGCAAAAAATACTTATTCGTCCGCCATCAGTTTACCTATTCCGGTAACATGCAGTCAGCATTTACTCATCTGGAGCACCATGTTTTCTGCACGACCCATACGGCATACAGCTGCCGGCAAGGCGATACGACCACGGATTTTGGCACAAGTAGTGGCAAAAGCAATGGGTCAACTGACACTGGCGGCCGCCAGCAGTGTCATCTTGCTGTTCCCCATCGCCCACGCTGCCGCGCAAGAGGGTGCGCAAGAGAGCACGCAAGACGCGCCGGCAGACAACGCCGCCACGGAGGCGGCCCCCGCCCCGCTGCAGTACGACGTCAAGGTCAATGCGCCGGGCGACCTCGATGAGTTGCTGGAAAAAAACCTGGACCTGGAACGCTTCCGCGGCAACCCGCGCATGGACCGCGAGCAATTGCAGCGCCTCGTGCGCGATACGCCGGAGCAAGCCAAGAACCTCGTCGCCACGGCCGGCTACTATACGCCCGTCGTCACGGTGCGCGTCGATACGACGGGCGCCAAACCCCTCGTCATCGTCGACCTCGAGCCGGGCGAACCGGTGACCATCGACAAGGTCGAACTGGAATTGCGGGGCTTCGATCCCACGCCGCCGCTGGCTGCATCTGAACCGTATGACACGGAAGCGCTCAAGCGCAGCTGGTCGCTGAAGACGGGCAGCGTATTCCGCCAGGCCGACTGGGAATCGGCCAAGCGCGCGCTGCTGCGCGAAGTGGTGCAGACGCGCTACCCGCGCGCCCAGCTGGTCGATACGCAAGCCGTGGTCGATCCGGAAACGCACAAGGTCTCGCTGCTGGTGGTGCTCGACAGCGGCCCCGAGCTGCGTTTCGGCGAGCTGCGTATCGAAGGCTTGAAGCGCTACGATGAAAGCATCATCCGCAACCTCGACAAGATCCACCCAGGCGACTACTACAGCGAATCGGCGCTGCAATCGCTGCAGGCGCGCCTGCAGGATACGGGCTACTTTGCCAGCGTGGAAGTGAGCGCCGACATGAGCAGCATCCTCAACGAGCAGATCGAGGCGGGCCAGGAAAGCCAGGCGGCCGAGGACGAGGGCGCTGCCCCCGTGGCCAAGCCCGTCAACCGGGGCCCCGCGCCGCAGCTGCCGCTGGTCGTGCGCGTGACGGAAAACAAGCAGCAGAACGTCAGCGCCGGTCTCGGTTTCAGTACGAACACGGGCAATCGCGCCCAACTCAACTATGACAACCTGAATGTGTGGGGCACGCGCTTCAAGAGCGCCCTCACCATGGAAACGAAGAAACAGGCGGCGCACGCCAACTTCTATTTCCCCACCACCGAGCGCGGCTACAACGACAGCGCGGGCGCCTCGTTCGAGCGCAGCGACATTTCCAACGAAATCACGGCCGTCACCACCATCTCGGCCAAGCGCAACTGGGGCGGCACCAACCTCGAGCGCAGCCTCACATTCGAGTTCCTCAGCGAAGACAAGACCGTCGTGGGCCTGGAACAGACGCGCAGCAAGAGCTTGCCGCTGACCTATGCCATCACCAAGCGCAGTCTCGACAGCCTGCTGTTCCCCACCAAGGGCTATGTCATCAATGCCCAGGTGGGCGGCGCCCTGCTGCCCGTGCTGACGGACGAGCGCTTCGTGCGCGTGGCCGGCAAGGCCGTGTATTACCGTCCGCTGGGCGAAAAGGGCGAAGTGATCGTGCGCGGCGAAATGGGCGCGCTGGGCTCGAAGGAAAAACGGGGCGTGCCGGCCGTCTACCTGTTCCGCGCGGGCGGCGACCAGTCGGTGCGCGGCTATGGCTACCAGGAACTGGGCGTAAAGGAAGGCGACGCCACCATCGGCGGGCGCTACATGCTCACCGGCAGCGCCGAGTACCAGTACTGGTTCAAGCCGAAATGGGCGATTGCCGCCTTCTATGACGCCGGCAACGCGGCCGACACCGTCAAGGCAGCCATGACGCCGAAATCGGGCTACGGCCTGGGCGGGCGCTACAAGAGCCCCGTCGGCCCCATCAATGTCGACGTGGCGTATGGCCACGCCGTCCACAAATACCGTTTGCACTTCTCTCTGGGATTCACTTTCTGATGTCCGACACTATTACCGAATCCCCCCACGCCGCCGCGCCGCCACCGGCGCCGCCGGCCAAGAAACCGCGTCGCTGGCTACGCTACCTGCTGATCGCCGTCGCCAGCCTGGCCGTGCTGCTGGGCGCCGCCTTCTGGTTCCTGGGCCGCGAATCGACCTTGCAGATGCTGGTGCAAAAAGTGGCCAGCGCCAGCGGCGGCGAAATCGCCGTGTCGGGCGTATCGGGCTCGCTGTACAACCGCATGCACCTGGGCCACGTCAGCTACCGCAGCAAGACGCAGCACATCACGGCCGACAACATCGACATCAACTGGTCGCCGTTCCAGTTCTTCTCGGAAGGCATTGCCATCAGCGAACTGCACGTGGCCAGCCTGTCCGTGGAAAGCACGGCGCCGTCCGAGGAACCGTCAACGATGCCGGCCAGCCTGGCTTCGCCCTTTAAAATCGGCATCAGCGACGCGCGCCTGGACAAGGTCACCCTCGTCAGCGCGGGCGGCAACACGGTGTTTGAAAAGATCCATTTCACCTTGTCCGGCGACAAGACGCAATGGCAGCTGGAAGATGCGTCGGCGCTGACGCCGTTCGGCCAGGCCACGGCCAGCGCGACGATTGCCGCCACGCAGCCGTTCAAGCTGAACGGCAAGGCGAGCCTGACGCAGCTCCATGCCGCCGCCGGCGAAAAACCGGCCGCCTTGAGCCTGCAGCTGGGCGGCGACTTGAACGTGCTGAACGTCACGGCCAAGGGCAGCGCGGGCGCGGCCACGGCCGACGCCCAGCTGGCGCTGGCGCCGTTCGACCCCGTCATCATCCTGCGCTCGGCCAGCATCCGTGGCCGCAACATCAATCCGGGCAAGTTCGATGCGACCCTGCCGCAGGCGGACCTGAGCCTGGAACTCGACGCCGCCATCGATACGCGTCCAAACGCGCAAACCGTGTCGGGCAAGCTGGCCATCCTCAACCACGCCACGCCGGGCCCCATCGACCAGCAAAAGCTGCCGCTGCGCCAGTTCGAGGCGCGCCTGGGCGGCACCCTGACGGCCACGACCCTGGAATCTGCCATCATCGATTTCGGCAACGCGGGCAAATTCACGGGCGGCGGCAAGCTCAACCGCGATGCCGCCGATGGCCCCATCGGCAATGCGCAGCTGACCTTGCACACGGACAAGATCGACTTGCAGCACATCTACAGCAGCATCAACAGCACGAAGATCGTGGGCGACATCGTGCTCGACAGCGATGGCAAGACGCAAACCCTGCGCGCAAAACTGGGGGAAGCCAAGCTGCGCCTGGACGTGGAAGCCACCCTGGCTGATTCCCTGGTACAACTGCGCAAGGCGACCTTGCAGGCAGGAAAAAGCAGCGTCAATGCGACGGGGCAGATCAGCCTGAAAGACGAACAGCCGTTCAAGGCCGTGGCCAACGCCAGCCGCCTGAACCCGGCCGACTTCGGCGCCTTCCCCGTGGCCGACCTGAACGTCGACGTGCGCGCCGACGGCCACGTGGCGCCGGCATGGCTGGCGAATGCGGACTTCACCGTGCGCCCCAGCAAGCTGCTCGACCAGCCCCTGTCCGGCAAGGGCAAGCTGACGGCCGATGCGGCCCATTTCAGCGGTATCGACGTGCAACTGGCGCTGGGCAAGAACAACGTGACGGCCAAGGGCAACTTTGGCGGCGCCGGCGAAAAGCTGAACTGGAACGTCGATGCGCGGCAACTGTCTGCCCTGCAAGCCGACTTGCTGGGCGCCGTGCAAGCCAGCGGCGTGGTGCAGGGCACGATGCAGCAGCCGCGCACGAGTTTTGTTGCCGATGCCAAAGGACTGGGATTGACCAGCGGCAAGCGCCCCGCGCCCGACAGCGCCATCCACGCCAGCGGCGAGGTGGGCTTGACGGGACCGAAGCAGCAAGCGGAACTGAAAGTGACGGGGTCCCTGCAAAAGATCAACCCGGCCGCCTTCGGTGCGGCACTGCCCAACGGTAATGTGAATGCGGACTTCAACGGCAGCGGCCGCCTGACGAGCGACTGGCAAGTGGCCCTCAACCTGGCCCTGCGCGAATCGACCCTGCAGAACGCGCCGCTGGCCGGCTACGCCAAGCTGTCGGCCAACGCGAAACGGGTCGACAGCGTGGATGCGGAACTGCGCCTGGGACCGAACAGCCTGCTGGCCAAGGGCGCGCTGGGCGGCGCCACGGACAAGCTGACGTGGAAACTCGACGCGCCGCAACTGTCGACCCTGGGTCCCCGCTTTGCCGGCGTGCTGCAAGCGTCCGGTTCCGTCAGCGGCAAGATGGACGCACCGGCCGCGCAACTGACGCTCGATGGCAGGGATTTGACCTTCTTTGGCGACCAGCAATTGAAATCCATCAAGGGCAGCGCCAGCGTGGGCGCCGGCCAGGGCGCGCTCGACCCCATGGTCAGCAGCCTGGACATCGCAGGCTACAGCACGCCCACCTTCAAGCTGGCCAGCGCCCACCTGGGCACGACGGGCACGCGCGGCAGCCATACGGTGAACCTGGCGGCGCGCAATGACGATTTCGATGCCACCGTGCAAATCCGCGGCAGCCAGAGCGGCGCCAGCTGGACAGGCAGCATCGACAGCCTGCAAAACAAGGGCCGCTATGCGCTCGTGCTGCAAGCGCCCGTGCCCGTCAAAGTGGCCGGTCCTGCCGGCAGCGGCGTGGCAGGCCTGGGCCAGCCCGAGCAGATCAGCGTGGGCAATACCGTCATCAAATTGCCAGCAGGCAGCATCACCATGCAAAGCCTGGCCAAGAACGGCCCCCGCTGGACCAGTTCCGGCCAGGCGGCCGGCGTGGCCCTGACCTATCTGGCGCAAGTGATTCCCTCGCTGCAAGCCAATGCACGCAGCGACCTGACCCTGGGCGCGCAATGGGCGCTCGACATGCAGGTGCCGACGGCGCAACAGAAAGATCCGTCCCTGGCAGGCATGCTGCACATCTACCGCGAAAAAGGCGACGTGACGGTGGGCGTGGAGCAGCCGCTGGCCCTGGGTCTGCGCACCCTCGACGCCCGCGTGGATGTTGCCAACCAGCAGCTGCGTCTGGCCGTGAAACTGGACGGCGCGCGCGCGGGCCAGAGCGATATCAATGCCACCGTGCAAATGCTAGGCGGACGCATCAGCAACGACAGCGCCCTCTCCCTGACGGGCACCACCAGCATCGATTCGCTGGCCTGGCTGGCGCCGCTGACGGGCCAACCAGGCCTGGAACTGGGCGGCGCCCTGAAAGTGGCCCTGTCCGGCAGCGGCACCATCGGCGCGCCGCAATTGAATGGCGACATCAACGGCAGCAAGCTACTGGTGAACTGGGCCGACCAGGGCTTGAAATTGCGCAATGGCGTGCTGCAAGCCAAGCTGGCCGGCGATCAATTACAACTGCAGCGCCTGAGCTTTGACGGCGGCGACGGCAAGGTGCAGGCAGACGGCTGGGTACGCTTTGCAAATGGCGAAGCGAGCCTGGAACTGAAGCTGATGGCCGACCGCCTGCAGGCGCTGTCGCGTCCCGACCGCACCTTGATCCTATCGGGCAACAGCACCCTGGTGCGCAACGACAAGCGCTTTAGCTTTGAGGGCAAGTTCAAGGCCAACCGCGCGCTGATCGAACTGGCGCCGCAAGACACGCCCACGCAAAGCAGCGACGTGGTGGTGCTGGGCAAGGAAGTCAAGGGCAGCAAGGAAGCGCCATCCTTGCCCCTGAATATCGACTTGGAATTTGACCTGGGCAATGCCTTCCACCTGCGCGGCATGGGCCTCGACGCCGACCTGGCGGGCAATGTGCGCGCCCGCGTCATCAACCGCGCCGCGCCGCGCGTGACGGGCAGCATCAAAGTTACCAACGGCCAGTACGCCGCGTATGGACAGAAGCTGTCGATCGAACGGGGCTTGATCGCCTTCACGGGCGCCTACGACAATCCGTCCCTGAACATCCTGGCCGTGCGCAAGCGTCCCGAAGGCGAAGCCTTGTCGGAAACGAATGTGGAAGCGGGCGTGGAAGTGCGCGGCACGGCGCAGGCGCCGACGGCCAAGCTGGTCTCCACGCCCAGCGTGTCGGACAGCGACAAGCTGGCCTGGCTGATCCTGGGCCACGGCGCGGAAACGGCGGCCGGCGATGAAATGGCCCTGCTGACGACGGCCGCAGGCGCCCTGTTCGGCGGCTCCGGCGGCGGCTTGCAAGGCAAGCTGGCCAATTCGCTGGGTCTCGATGAAGTGGGCCTGTCGCAGGCGCAAGGGCTGGAAAGCACGGTCGTCACCGTCGGCAAGCGCCTGTCCTCGCGCGCCTACCTGACGTTCGAGCAAGGCACGAGCACGGCGACGAGCCTGGTCAAGCTCCGTTACAAGCTGAACCGCCGCATCACCCTGCAATTCCAGACGGGCACGAACAATGCGCTCGACGTGCTGTATACATGGGCGTTCGATTGACAGTCCGACCGCTCGACAATACGGACAGCCGGTAATCAATGCCGCTCAGTGCAGACTGAGCGGCATTTTTTTATCGATGGCTGATCACGAAACGCATAGGCGTAAAAACAAACAATGGCGAAATTGGCGCAACCAAGAATCTCCGATAATCATGCTAAAAAATTAAATTATTAAGATACAATCAATTCGCAGCAAATTTATGGGGATATATTTTTTTGAATTTTATAATCAAGGAAAATAGATGAAAACCAAAAAGAAAATTGCTTTTGCCGCTACGCTTGCAACATTGCTGGTTGCCGCCGCGGCTTACGCCCGGCCAATGTATTCCATCACTTATTCTTACTATTCCGACCCATCGTACTCGGATCATGTAGGCGGTGCAGAGTTCACCTGCTCGGGCAGGATGATTTATTGGGGCGAACAAACACCGTACCGCCTGGAAGACATGCAAATGCCATGTTCCTCTACCGGACCGGAATTGCCAGGAACTGGCCACGGCTACCCATAAACGCTTTGCGCAGAAATAATAGAATAGCGTGAAGCACGGGACAGCATGTATTTGGCATGCATGAATATGGCACTTTTAAAAACATGAGCATCCAGCTCTGGAAATGTCTGGAAATGACATGCTATTCCGTAAAAAAAAGCCCGCTACGCGGGCTTTATCTTTTCAGGACTGTTATAAATACATTCCAGGGCCGCGATGACGGCCGGATTTTCGCATCCATATCGCCGGAAATGATGGGGCGGGAACCCGCCGCACTCTTGCAGAAAAGGACGCCAACGGCTTACTCGGCCACGTCGAGTCCCCGCTCGATCATGCCTTCGACATATGCGCGCAGATATTGTTCCAGCGCGGGGCCGGACAGCACGTTGGCCGTCAGCGCGCCGTGCGGCGAGCCTTTCAGCACGCCGTCGTGGTACACGCGCGCAATCCAGGCCACGTCCGTGCCCTGGGTGTAATCGAGTTCATAGTCGAACGTTTCACCGCTGACTTTGCGTGTGTAGACTTCTTTGACAATTGCCATCTAAAACAGCCTTTCTTGACGAGATTAACTGGGATGCGGGTGCGGCACGGGATCGTCCTGCGGCACCGGATGCACGGGCCCCGGCTGGCGCCCGGGCGCTTCTTGCGGCTCCGGCGCCGGCAACGGTTCATCGACGGGCGCGGGATCGGGCGCGCGGTGGGCATTGATGACTGACATGGCTGGCCTCCCTGCAGACAAAGGAAGACCATACCACGAGATGCCGCCGCCTGCCCCCGTGCTGCGCTTATTTCGCTGCCGGTTCGGTGGCGGCTGGCGGCGCGGCGTTCTTTACATATTTCTCCAGCCAGTTATTGCTTTCATACAGCATCTGCATGATCGATTCGCGCGCGCGGTAGCCATGGCTCTCGTTCGGCAGCATCACCAGGCGCGCCGTGCCGCCCAGGCCTTTCACGGCCTGGAACATGCGCTCGCTCTGGATGGGGAAGGTGCCCGGGTTGTTGTCCTGCTCGCCATGGATCATCAGCAATGCATCCTTGATCTTGTCCGCATAGTTAAACGGCGACATGGCCTGGTAGACGGCGGGCGCCTGCCAGAACGGGCGCTCTTCCGCCTGGAAGCCGAACGGCGTCAGGGTGCGGTTGTAGGCACCGCTACGGGCGATGCCGGCGCGGAACAAGCGCGTGTGCGCCAGCAAATTGCCCGTCATGAAAGCGCCATACGAGTGGCCGCCGATGGCGATGCGGTGGCGGTCGGACACGCCACGGCGCACCACCTCGTCGACGGCCGCCTCGGCATCGGCCACCAGCTGCGGCAGATACGTGTCGTTCGGTTCCTGCTCGCCATTGCCCACGATGGGGAACGATGGATTGTCGAGCACGGCGTAACCCATGGACAGGAAGGCGGCCGGCCCCCAGTAGCTGACGGCGTTGAATTTATACGGCGATCCCTTGGTCTGGCTGGCGGCGCTGGCCGTCTTGAATTCCTGCGGATACGCCCACATCAGGGTCGGCAGCGGGCCGTCGCGTTTCACGTCGTAGTTCGGCGGCAGCATCAGGGTGGCCGTCAGGTCCACGCCGTCGGCGCGCTTGTAGCGGATCAGCTCTTTCTGCACATCCTTCAATTGCGGCAAGGGATGGGCGAAATGCGTGAGGGCCGTCAATTGCGCGGCGCCCTGCTGTTTCAGGTTGCGCACAAAGTAATTCGGCTGCTCGGTCGGCGATTCGCGCGTCGACAGCAGGCGGCTGCCGTCCTCGTCCAGCACGGCCACCACGTTTTCATAGTACGGCGCGGCGCTCTGGAACAGGCGCTCCTTTTGCTTCGTCGTCAGGTTCAGGCGGTCGATGAAGGGACGGTCGCCTTCCTTCGAGGCGCCCTGCCCGTCAAGCAGGATGGAATTATCCAGCGCGATCAGCAAGCGCGGCAAGCCGGCCGCGTCCGCACGCATGACGGGCTGGCCCGGATCGTTGTAGCGGTCCTCAAACGACCCCGCGTACACGAGGTCGGCCGGCGTGGATGGTTGATCTGGCGCAATACGCCACTGCTTGACGGCGCGCGTCTTGTACCACGACTCGCTGAGCAGGGCCAGGTCGCCGCGGCCCCAGGCCACGCCTGCGTAGCGCGAACCCAGCCTGGCCAGCACGGATGGCTTGGCCGTGAATGGCGCCGCCTGCGTGTAGACGATGTCGCGGATCTCCGCCGCCCTGGCCGGGTCGCCGCCGTCCTGCGCTTCGGCCCACACGAGGGTGGCGGGCGCATCGACGCGCCAGCTGACGGAGCGCACGCCGGCCGATACGGCATCATTACCTGGCGGCAGTCCTTCTTCCAGCGGCAGGGCCGCCACCGCATGCGTCACCTTGCCCGTCAGGTCGCGCACGTCGATCTGGTGGCCGAAGTCGTGCGCCGGCACGATATAGGAATACGGGCGCACGATGCTCGTCGTCAGCAGATGCTTGCCGTCGGGCGAGGCGGACACGCGCGAGAACTGGCCGGGCTGGCCCACGAGGCGCTGCTTGCCCGCCACGTCCAGCAAGGCCAGCTGCACGGTGATGTAGTGTTCGAACAGCTGCGCATCCTGCTCGTTTTTCAGCAGGTCGGGATAGGTGCGCAATTGCTTGACGCCGCCGCCCGGCACGCTGTCCTGGATCGCGGGTCCCGTGGGGATGCCGCTGGCCACGGGCGCCGCGCCCAGCTTGGCCGGCTTCAGCTGCACCAGCAGGGTTTTGCTATCCGGCATCCAGGAAAAGCCGCGGCCATACACGGTCGACAAAGGCGCGTTGCCCAGCTTGCGCGCCGCTTTCGTCTGCACATCGAGCAGCCACAGTTCCACGCCCGATTCCTTCACACCCCTGGCGGCATCGGCAAAGGCGACATGCGTGAACGCCAGATAGCGCTGGTCGGGCGACCAGGCCAGGTCGGCGATGCGCGGCGAGGCGGGCAAGCCGCTGACCTTGATTTCCTTCTGCGTATCGATGTCGAGCAAGCCCAGCCCGGTGTAGAAGCTGAAACGGCTGGCCGAATACGTGCGCGGATTGATGCGCAGGCCTGCCAGCTTCAGTTCCGGCTGCGCCACTTCGCTGATGCTGGGCAAGGAGGGCGTGGGCAGCACGGCGGCCAGATTGCGTTTCGGACTCAGGCTCAAAGTGGGCGCGCGCGGCGCGTCGACGATGGCTTGCAGGGGCGCTGGCGGGGCACGATAGCCGCCATCTTGCGCCACGGCCAGGGAAGACGAGGCGATCAGGCCGACAGTGATGGGCAGCAAAGGAAAACGAGCAGACATGGCACTCCAGAGAGGTGGATGAAAGACAGTGGCTGACGGCACCGTGCCGCACATGGCGGCACTTCGTGACAGGGCATAGTGCTTTCTCGCCATATAAATGTCAATAAGCAATTTTTCCCGTTTGACAAGCATCGCCGCCCGTCCCCATCTCGCTTACAATCGCTGTTTTACCCGTACCCGAATGCATACATGGAAACCACCACCCTCGCCCTGCTGTTACTGGTCCCGCTGCTGGTCTGGCGCATCTACTCGCGCCTGAAGAAACTGGTGGCGCGCCAGAAATCGCAGCTGTGGCGGCACTGGACGGTGGCGATTGCGTTTCCTGCCCTGCTGCTGTTCCTGGCGACGACGACGAAATTCGACATCCTGCCCCTGTCCAGCCTGGGCGCGGCCGCGCTGGCCGGCGGCTGGCTGGGCGTGCTGGGCCTGAAGCTGACGCGCTTCGAGCAGGTCGGCAAGGACTTTTTCTTTACCCAGCACCGCTACCTGGGCCTGGCCATCACGATGCTGTTCATCGCGCGGCTGCTGTACCGCGGCATGGAAATCTACCTGAACACGCGCCTCGACGTGCCCGTGCCGCCGCCGCCATTCGGCCAGAGCCCGCTGACCATGGCAGCCTACGGCCTCGTCATCGGCTATTACGCCGTCTACGCCTGGGGCTTGCTGCGCTGGCGCCAGCGCAACAAGCCGCTGCAGGCGCCCGAGTAATCCCCAGTAATCCCCCGCCGCACGTCAATAGAACTGGCACAGGCCTGCGCACGCCGACGCCGACAGGGCCTGGCGTATCGTCGCCAGCGGCGGTGTCAGGGAAGGATCTAGGTCCTTGTCCGCCTCCGCCATGCTGGCCAGCAGGCGCTCGCGCAAGGGCGGCGGCATCAGTCCGACATTTGCCGTGGCGTGCTGCGCGGCCGCTTCCAGCATGCGCTTCTTTTGCGCCACGTTCCAGAACGGCACTTGCGCGAACTGCACCACGCCAGTGAACACAACAGCCGTATTCTTGCTGAACGCCCGTGCGCGCAGACGCTCGGGCCCGCTCACCGCCTCCGCCGGCTGGGCAGCGAATTCCTGCTCCATCAAGCCAATCAAGTGCGCATGGCAATGCATGCTGAAAGCAAAAAAAGTGCTCATTTCATCGCCGTAATTGGCCAGATTCTGCGTCACTTGTTCCTTGCGCGCCTGCTGCAGCTGGGCGCCTGACAGCGGCAACGGCCATTCCAGGCCAAACGCATAGTATGTTTTTCCCAAACGCATGGCCTTTTCGCACACGGCCACGCTCTGGTTCACGTCCTGCAGCGCGGCGACGGGCGCCTGGAACAGGCCTTGCGCATCGGTAATTTGGGCAAGCAAGGCAGCGACAGCAGGGTCGCCCTGGCGCGGCAAGCCGCTTTGTGGCGTCGCCTTGGCCATCATCGCTTCCAGGCGCGCACTCGCTTGCTGGAAATCGGTATAGCTGTCGGCCCAGGCGGCAGGCGCCATGAGGATGGAGGAAAGGCACAGCAGGCGGCCGATGCGGCGCACGGGCGTGGAAAGCGACAGGGACATGGGAATGAGGAGGCGGAACGCACTATTGGATAATTGCCAATTATAGGAAAAATATATCCACAGTGCATTTAATTGTGTTTTACACAATTAACTCCCGCGTGACGCTGGCGACGGCGCACAAGCGCGCCGCCAGCGCTTACGGCGCTCAGGCGCTCACGGGCGGATCTGCGGCGCCACGCCGTCGTGGGCGACCGTGCCTTCGACATTGCCGAAATACACGTCCAGATCCTGCTTGGGATGGAAGTTGCGCAGCTTGACTTGCAAGGTGGTGGGATTGATCTTGCTGAACGTGCCGGGGAAGCACAGGCTGACCAGCTCGTCCGGCTTGCCCTTGATCAAGTTCAAGGTAAAGTCTTCGATGCCATTCTTCCAGGTATTACCGGTGGTCAAAATGTACGAAACCCACACGGCATTGACGAAGCCGCTTTCGCCCTGCTTGGCGGCCAGGCGGTTCCACGTCTTGTAGAAGGCCTTGTCGCCGCAGTATTTCTTTTCAAACTCGTTGCCATCGCCCAGGTAGGACGCACCCGGACCGGCCGCGACGAATGGCGCATATTGGTGGCGCACGCGCACGACTTTGCCGGCGGGGAATTTCTGCTGCCACAGGTAGATGACTTTCACGGTCCAGGCCGGTACCCATTCCTCGTCGTACAACTGGGCCAGCAAGCCTTCGCGGATCATGATCTTGCTCTGCGCAGCCGTCAGCGGCGCCACTTTCTTGTCGAACGGCGTGTGCGACGGGAAGTAGGCGATCTGCGCATCCGACAAGCCCAGCTGGTGCAAGCGGGCCGTCACATCGTTGCTGTCGAGCTTGGCGACAAACGTCGTCTGATACGCCTTGCGCTTGCCGTCCACCTCGACGGAAAACTGCTGCGGCTGGCCGTAATACGTGGGCGAGCCATGGTAGCCGGAAGAGTATTCGGGCAGGGGGAAGAAGATCGTCTCTTCCACATCCGCTTTCGATTCGTTGAGGAATTCATACTCGACCTTGATCAATTCCGCACTCACGCTGAGGACTTCCTTTTTCATGGCCACGGCATCGGTCTTGCCGAACAGGATGCCGCCCGCGCTGACCGAGCCGATGCCGTCGTTGGCCACGGCTGGCGCCGAACCCGCGAGCGCCAGCACGGCCGCAGCCAGCATGGTATGCACGCGCATCACGCGGCCTTGCCCGGTGCGGGATCGATACGCCGCTGCAGCACGAAAATCGGTTGCGCCCATTGGGTATCCTTTTTCTTCTTGCTGGTAATCAAGGTCAGTTCCGATGGATCGTAGACGTCCGTGTTGTGCGTCAACGGCGTCGTCATCAGGTACTGCGCTTCCGTGTTTTTCAGGAACTCGCCGACCAATTGGATATTGCGGATATCGAGGTGGGCAAACGGTTCGTCGATGAAGACGAAGCCGCCGGAACCGTCTTCCGATTTCAGCAAGCCGATCAAGAGCACCAGCGACTTCATGACCTGCTGGCCGCCCGACGCTTCGCCATCGTTCATGCCGATGACGCCCTTGCCGTCGAACTTGAAGCGTACGTGCAAGCCCGCCTGCGACAGCTGCACGTCGTCGTTTTCCAGGCGCACGGGGTCGGCATGCACTTCGATGCCGGCCAGTTCGCCCAGCTCCTTGATATTCTTGCTGTAGGTCTTGATGGTGTAGCGCAAGCGTTCCATGTAGGCGCCGCGGGCATTGCCCGTCGCTTCGATGGCGCGGTTGTTCTGGTAGCGGCGCTCATCCGTTTCCGACTGGCGGCCATGCAACTGGTCGGACAGGCGGTGGTGCTGGTCGATGACGGTGGCGTCCAGTTCCCAATCGTCGCGCGCCAGGCTGCTTTGCAGGCTGGCCACGCGCAAGTCGACCTGATGCGCATTCTGGTGTTCGGCCACGAGCGCCGCGCGGCGCGCGGGACGGCGCCAGCTTTTCGGCAAGTGGCGCCACGCATGGCGCAGGGCCAGCAAGGCGCGCGCATGCTCGGCGCGCTGCTCGATCTGCTTCTTGTAGCCCAGGCGCGAACCCGCTTCCGCTTCGGACAGGGCCAGGCGCGCGTTTTGCCACACCGTATCGGCACGCGTGCGCGCCACGGTGGCGTTCTTCGTCAGGTTCTGCAGCTCGCCCAGGCGGCCGCCCACTTCCAGGCGCTCTTCCTTCAGCGGTTTCGAATTGCGCAGCGCTTCGGCAAATTCTTCCTGGCGCGCACTCAGTTCCTTGGCCGCGTCGACGCCGGCGATGCGCGCTTTCAAGGCGCCCACTTCGGCCGCCAGTTTCGAGATCGCCAGGGTCAGGGTATCTTCCTGTCCTTCCAGGCCCGGCAGGGAGCGCAGCAGCGCTTCCAGGCGGCCGCTGCGGCCAGCCTGGCCAAAGCGGTAGCGCGACGCTTCCACGAACAGGGAGCGCCCGCCCCGGCGTTCGCGGTGGTAGGCCTCGGGCGTGATCCACTCCTCATGGTTGCCCAGCTTGAAACCGGCCTCGACGGAGTCGACCCTAGCAATGCGCGACAGCTGCTCGATCAGCCAGCTGGGCACGGGCGCGGAAAATTTCACCACCGCCAGCAGGCTCTCATCCTTGGCAACAGGTGCCGTGACCAGGTCGGGCACGATGAAGTGGCGATAGCGCTCCTTCTCGGCCAGGCGGTAGGCGGCAGCCGCATCCTTGGCCTTGTCCAGCAGCACGACAGAAGCGTAACCGCCCAGCACGCCTTCGACGGCGCCCTGCCAGCGGCTGTCCGTCACTTCGACGATATCGGACAGCATGGCGTGGCCGATGCCCGCGTCGCGCAGCGCACGGCGCATGCCGCGCACATTGTCCGGCTCCGGCATGGCCGTCTTGCCTTGCAGCGCGGCAATCGTCGCCTGTTCGCCCGCAATGCGCGCCGACAAAGCGTCGCGCTGCTGGCGCTGGCGCAGCAATTCCGCTTCCTTCTGTTCCAGCTGGGCCGCCACTTCGGCGATGTCGCTGCCCGAATCGGCCGCCAGCTTGTGCAAGCGGTCTTTCTGCTCGAGCAAGCTGTCCAGCGGTTTGAGCTTGCTGTTGATCAGGCTCAAACGGCTCTGCAAGCCGATCGATTCCTGTTCCAGCAAGGTTTCATTCATCTGCGCGTCGGACAGGGCCTTGGCCTGCGCGGCCAGCGCATTGCGCTTGTCCGTCAGCTGCTGGTCCGCCTGCGCCATCGGTTTGCGCGCATCGCGCAATTGGCGGCTGGCCGCGGCGGCCTTTTCGCGCGCCTCGTGGTACTGCAGGCTGGGCAGCACTTCTTCCAGCAGGTTGCGGCGCTCTTTGTGCAAGCCTTCCCACTGGTGGTAATTGGCCACGCGCAGGCGCAAGCCTTCCAGGTTGGTTTTCGACGCTTCGAGTTCCGTCTCGAAACGTTTCAGTTCCACTTCCGTGTCGCGCTGGTGGCGCTTGGCTTCGTCGTAGGCGTCCAGCACTTCCTTGTCGCCGAACACCTGGAACACCAGGTCGAGCAGCTGGCGCGGCGCGTATTCGCACAACTTGTCCGTCTCGCCCTGCTCCAGCGCCAGCACTTTCGACATGGCAGGCGACAGGCCCGCATTGGCCAGGCGCTTGCGGTAGTTTTCCACGCCCAGCCAGTCGTTGGCATCCGTGATGTCCTCGATCTGCACATTGCCCGGACGCATCAGATACTGGCGCTTCCAGTCACCGCCGTTCTTCTGGATCTGGCAAAACAGGGTCACTTCATCGTCGCTGAAGAAGCCGGAACTGCGGAACGGGCGGTTCGACAGCTGCTTGCCCACGTTCTTGTTGTCGACCACGGCGCGCAGCCAGGCCGTCTGCTGGCCCGAGTGGCGCGCATAGTGCTTATAGGTGCGGCCCATCGAGCAGTCGAGGCCGAACAGGGTGCGCAAGGCGTCGAGCAAGGTGGTCTTGCCCGAGCCGTTCTGCCCCGCGATGGTGATGATCTTCGCGTCGAGCGGAATATTCTTGATGCGCTGCCAGTAATCCCAGTGCACCAGTTCAAGTGATTTGATATGAAACATGGGCGCTTTCAGTGAGGGAGGTCGGACGACGATGCGTCGCCGGCATCGCCGGCGTCGGGCGAGTCGCCGATGTCGGCGGACAGGTCGTCCGCCAGGTCGGCGTCGAGCAGCGGATCGCCGCTGACGGCCACCAGGCGCGACGGCGCGCGCTTGAACACGTCGGCCAGGGCGCCATTGATGATGCGCTCTTTCAACACGTCCGTGTCCATCATCAGGTCCAGCAGCGGACCTTCCAGGATAAAGTCGCCGCGCCGCTCGATAAAGCCCAGCTTGGCCAGGGTACCCAGGTTCATGTCCATGCGCGTCTTCTTGCCCAGCTTGTCGCCGAAGTCCGACAGCAGCGCCTTGTAGGAAATGCCGATCGACGCATCTTCCGCGCGCGGCAGCGGTTTTTCCGTGCCAAACATATCGTTCTGGTCGTCGTCCGCGTGCTGGTGCGTTTCCTGGCGTTCGCGCTTGGGCAGGATGATCTGTGCCCACAACACCACCAGCAAGGCCACGCCATCGCGGGCCAGGCCAAAATTATTGTTTTGCCAAACGTCGCGCGCGCCGAAAATCTTCGGCTCGATGGTACGCGTCAGGGCCAGCGTGACATGGTCGGCATACACGTTGTCGAGCAGTTTCAAGCCGCAGGCCAGCAGGCGCGCATCGATCTCGGCGCGGAACAGCTCGTCGGACAGCACGCGCTTGACGAGCTTGTCGTCGCGGCGCAGGGTTTGATGCGTGAGCAGGCGCGCAATCAGGATTTGGGAATCGTCATTCATCGGCGGTGCCGCTATCTAAATCAAGTGAAACATTCAGTGAAAGCGAGGCGATCGACATGGCCGCCACGTGGGGGTCGGTCAGCTGGACCATCTCGTCGGTCGGTGTAAAGGTAATCGGCAGGCGGGCCAGTTCGGCCGTCGAGCCTTGCAAGCTCGCTTCGGATACATCGCCCAGCAGCGGCAGCATCGAGGCGCGGTAGGACGCCACGGCAAAGCTGGCCGGCAGCAGCGAATCCTGCACGGGCACCGATTTCGGCCCTTCTTCGCCGATGCTGGGGAAATTGCCCAGGCTGGCAAAGTTGGACAGGCGTTCGAGCAAGTCATCGAGTTCGAGCTGCATGGCGGGTCCGTCGCTGATGGTGGTGGGCGCGTCCTCGCCGCTGGGCAGGCCCGTGTTGGTCACGCCTGCCGCCCGTTCGGACAGCAGTTCCGTTTCGGCCACGTCGATCATCTCGGCCGGCGTCGAGAACAGGGGCACGACGGGCTGGTCGATGGCCCCCTCGGCCAGGCTGGCCAGGTCGTCATGCAGCAGGAGCCAGCGCTTGATGTCCGTGGTCGACAGGCCCGACTGCCCCAGGTGCACGCGCTGGCGCTCGATCTGGTTCAGCGCGCGCGAAAACATGCCTTGCATGTTCAGCAATTTGCTTTGCGCGCGGCCGATGGCTTGCGCCGCCTTGTGCGTAGCGCTGTCCGCGTTTTCGTCGGACGTGATGGCCACGAGGATCTCGGAACCCTTCTCGACCCAGTCGCACGCCATGTTCCACTTCGCTTGCGCCGTGCGCAGGCGGAATTCGGAACCGGAAGCGATGGCGTCGGAAAATTCTTCCGTCAAGTCCACCAGGCGGCCCAGCAAATGTTGCAACTGCTCCACCGACACACCGCCCACGGCTTGCGCACCGGCCACCTGCGACAGCAGGAAGCCCATTTCCGCTTCATCTTCCGTCTGGCCCAGGCCCAGCAGGCTGTCGATGGCGGACAGCACATTGCGCGCCATGGGCGTGACGCGGTACACGCCCTGCTGCGCGTCCCAGGCCAGCAACTGGTTCGAGCGCAGGCGCAGCAAGACCGTTTCCAGGCTTTCCGGCAACAGATACGCGAGTTTCGTGTTGATATCGGCGCGCGTATAGGCAGAGGTCGCCGCATCGGACGCCAGCTCGCGCAACACCAGCAGACGCACCAGCACGCCATCGAAACCGCCATGAAACAGGGCCGTAAACACTTGCAGCAAGGGCTGTGCCCGCTTCAAGTGAAAAACTTGCTCGATTTCATCGGCCGAAATATTGGGCTGGAAATGCGCCTGCAAGGAATCGTGATGCTCTTGCTCTGTCTGATTTGCATCCGTAGCCACGGCTGCACTTGCCATTATATCAATCATTCTTTTCCGGATGAGTGTTCAGCGGGCGGCGCAGCGGGCTAACGCAGCGCTGCGGGGCGGGGGCGTCAGTATATCAGTTCTGACATGCAATTTAGCGTGCGGGAGGGGGCAGTGCGGGCGGCCAAGTCCTTGAGTGTTGTATTGACGGAAACCCCAACGGCGAAGATGGCTGCTTCCCGCGGAAGCGGGATGCCCCTGCCGGGCGCATCCCCCCGGCGGGGCCGCCCCCGGTTTATGCATCCGGGCTGGCAACGTGGCGTAAAAACGCGTAGCAAACGCTTACTTCTTGACGATCTTCTGCAAGGTTTGCTCCACATAATCGCCCCCGTCCGCATCGGCGAACGTCACCTTCACGGGATACCATTCCAGCGACGGCGCCAGCCACAGGTCCACTTGCTGGCCCTTCTTGTCCGGCGGCGGCGCCTTGACCAGGTGGATGGCGGCGACCTCTCCCATGCCCGTGGCTACGGGCTCTTCCTTGACGACCTTGAAGACCCAGGGTTCGGCATCGTGCGCGCCGGCGACAAAAAAGGCCCATTCCGAGCCGGGGACGAATTTCTCGGGCGCGGCGCGCGCCACGCTGGCCAGTTGCCAGACGGCGCTGTTGCGGTCCTGTTCGCCGCCTTTCAGCGGATACGTTTCATCGCCTTCGCCAAACACGATGGTCTTGCTGTCGCGCTTGAAGGTGGTCGTGACGGCATCCTTGCGGAAGCGCTTTTCCACGAATTGAAACGGCGCCAGGCCGTAGTCATCGACCGTGCCTTCGCTGCGCTGCTCGAGGATCTTGCCGAACAGGGCAGCCTTGGTTTCGGCCAGCAGCGAATACTTGCCGTCGCCCACGCGCCAGTTGCTGACCGATTCGCCCGACAAGCCGATGCCGCGCTGCTTGGCCTTGATCGAATAGACGAGGTCAGCCGATGGCGCCAGCTTGTATGGGCGCTTGATGACGGGATGCTCTACGGGCGCGTCGGCCATGGCGGGTGTCAGGGTGGCGGCCAGCACGCCGGCGGCCAGCAAGTGTTTCAAGGTGGTCAGAGTCATCATTTATTTTCCTGTAGCGTCATTGACGGAGATCTTGGTGACGGTTTGCGTGGTCAAAGCCCCGCTCGCCTCGGTATTGCGTATTTGTACCGGATACCACTGCATGGACGGCGCCAGCCAGATATCGAGCTGCGACGAATACGTGCCCGCTTTCGGCGGCCGGCGCAAATGCCAGGTCACCAGGCGGCCCATTTGGGTGTCCAGTTCTTCCTCGCCCACCAGCTGGAAGCGGAACACGGTCGCTTCCTTTTCCTCGCCGACGAGGATATCGATATTGCCCACCAGCTGGTTGACGTCGGCACGGCCGATGGCGGCCAGCTGGAACGGCACGCTGGCCTTGTCTTGCGCCCCTTCCTGCCACGGCGCCGTGGCCGTCGTGGCCGAAAACGTGATGGCCTTGGCGTCGCGGTTGAAATGCGTGGCCGTTTGCGCGCGGCCCTTGCGTTTCTCCGTGGCCGTGACGGGCACGATGCCCGTGCCATCGATCACGCCTTCGCTCGTCAGCACCAGCAGGTTGATGCGCGTGATCAGCATGCTCAAGCCCACTTCCAGCTTCAGCTGATACGTCGCGCCCCGGTTGTCCCACGCCATGGCGGCCACGCCCTGCCACTTGGTGCCGTCCGCATCGCGCCGGTCCACGTGCAGGTCGAACCGGGCCGAGGCAGGCGCATTCGTCTTGTAGTGGCGCGCCTGCTCGGCGGCCGGCGGCGGCGGCGCGCTGGCCGGCGCGGGCGCCGCTGCCACGACGGGCGCGGGCGCCGTGACGGCCGGGGCGGCTACCGCGGCCGGTTCGGACGTCACCGGACCTTCCGGCACGTCGCTGGCAGGCGCCGTCCACTGGGGCGTCTCGCTCGACGCCAATTCCGTCGGCGGCGGCGGAGGCGGCGGCCTGGGCACGGGCCGCAGTTCGGGCGGCGGTGGCGGCGGTGGCGGCACCACGGGCAGGGGCTTGGGCGGCTCGGCAATCAAGGCCATGCTGACCACTTGCGCATGCTCCGGCTTCAGCGGCACCACGCTCGCATGCGAGGTCAGCCATTCCAGCGCCACGTAATGCAGTGCGCCGATGACCGCGACAAAGATGACGGTACGGCGGCGCGGTGGCGAAAAGAATGGGTCAGGCATCATAGGCTGTAGTGTAACGCTTTCGCCCCGTTTCCTGCTTCTTGCCCGTGCTCAACTCTTGATGTTTTATGTAAGAAAATGTTGGCGACTTTGCGTCAGTTGCCAGCGGATATCTGCTACGCTAAGCCTATCCATCTACCAGGAGATTTCGCATGGCAAACCCGCATATGCCCCAAATACCGGGCGCAGCAGTTGTGACCGATACGCTCGACTTCGTCAAAAACCTGTGGGGCAGCATGAGCGTGCCCGGCATGGGTGTGCCCGGCATCACGGCGCCCACCATGTCGGTGGAAGAACTGGATAAGAAAATCAACGACCTGAAGGCCGTCGAAGCGTGGCTGAACCTCAATACCAGCATGCTGCGCGGCAGTATCCAGGCACTGGAAGTGCAGCGCGGCACCATCGCCACCCTGAAATCGATGGGCGCCTCGCTGGCGGCAGCCATCACCCAGCCCGGCGCCAGCGACTCGTCGCTGTTTGAATCCGTGCCCTACGCTTCCGCGTTTTTCCAGCAAGCGGCACCGGCGCCGGAAGCAAAACCGGCCCCCGCACCTGCGCCAACGCCCGCGCCTACGCCAGCACCCGCTGCGGCAGCGCCCGGCGATGCCGGCAGCCAGGCAGCAGCCCAGCTGGGTAATCCAAGTGCCTGGTGGAATTTGTTACAAGATCAGTTCAAGCAAGCCGTCTCGACGGCGATGTCGCCCGACGCTGCCAGTGCGGCAGCGGCCAGTTTTGGCCATGACAGCAAGGCCAAGCCGGCCGCAGGCAAGCCCGCCAAACCTGCCGATGCAGGCACGGCAGCCAAGGCCAAGGCCCCGCTGCGCAAGGCGCCCGCGAAACGCGCAGCGCCCAAAGCCAGGACGGCAGGCAAGGCCTGACGTCCTTGTGGCGGCGATATGATCAGGCGATACGATGAATGCGGATCGCCTCGATCATGTTGTCGGCCTGGCGTTTTACGTCACCGATCGTGATCAGGCCTTCGTCGGCCAGCGCCTTGGCGTGCTCGTACGAAGACTGGAATGTTTCCAGCGTGTCTCCCTTGGCGGCGACCGGGCGTACCCAGGCAACGGCGCCGACTTTCATTTTTTTGTACACTTCATTGACCACATCACGCATAGTTTCTTCCTTATTGTTGTAAAGCAACTCAAGCATGGGCGAACCCACGCTGGCCCCTAGTTTATCATCCGGCACGCTCCCGCACGGCTTTTCCCCCTTTTTCCGGCGCCGGCGGCGCATTTTCCGGCTCCGCGACGGCCTCTTCCGGCCCCGGCGGCGGCGTCAGCTGCACCAGCTGCTCCATCAATTGCGCGAAGCGCTGCTGCCCTGGTGCAATTTTGTCTACATACAACAACACTTCCATGGCTTCGGCCGCCAAGTCCGCCTGGTAGCCCCGCTGCTGCAGGAAAGACACGATGATTTGCGCCGAGTTGAACAGGATGCGCAAGTTGTTCGGCAGCTTTTCGCGCGCCGCGCGCATCCAGGCGACCGCTTCGTTGAGCTTGTCCGTCTTCCACAGCAGCACGCCCTTGTTCATCAAGTCCGACGCTTCCTTGCGCGAGGCGATGATCAGGCTGGTGCCCTCGTCGCCCATCTTGGCCTTGTCGAAAATCTTTTGCACCTCGTCCTGCACCACCTGGTTGTCGTGGTTGTTCTTCACCACGTAGCACAGCAGGCCGGCCGGCGCATCCTTGACGCCGACGGCAAACAGCAGGGTCGCCAGCTCCATGCAGATGTTTTTCTCGGGCCGCACCGGGTCCTCGGCCAGCATGGCTTCGAGCTCGTCGCCGCACTTGCGCGCGCGCCGGTAGTCGCCCGTTTCGTGATGCACCATGCCTTCCGTGATCTTCGCGCGCAAGCCGATCTGCTCGGGCGCGAATTCGCGCTGCGCCAGCAGCAGCCACTGCAGCGCTTCCTTGGCATCCTTCTTCAAGCCGCACACGCGCGCCAGGCCCAGGTAGGCGTCGGGCGTCTTCATGACGGAAAACTCGCCGATGGAAATACACTTGCGAAAGGCCTTTTCCGCCATGCTGACATTGCCGATTTTCAAAGCCGCCAGCCCCAGGTTGCGCTGGCGCGGCACGGAATTGGGCGACAGGCGCGCCGCCTTTTCCAGCACGCCGCACGCTTCCTCGTGCTGACCCATCAGCTGGTAGGCAACGGCCATCTGGTCGTAGGCGTCGATGTAATACTTGTTTTCCACGATCACGCCCTGGAAGATCTGCCGCGCCGCCTCATGCTCGCCGTTATTCATGCGGATCTTGCCCAGGCCTGCCCTGGCCCAGCTGTAATCGCGGTCGGCCAGCACTTTTTCATACACGGCGCGGGCCTTTTCCGGCTCGCCGCTTTTCAGCAGCAAGGACGCCTTCATGCGCAGCAGTTCCAGCTCGTGCAGCTTGTTGACCTCGATCTGCGCGTCGCACAGTTTGGCCGCGCGCAGATAATCCTTTTCCATGCAGGCCTGGTCGATTTCGCGGAATACCTGCTTCTTGTGCCACACGCGGTTCAGGCGCGTCAGCAGCACGCCTTCCGTGATGGGCTTGATCAGGTAGGCGTCGGGCTGGTGCTCGGCCGCGCCCATCACCGATTCCACGCTTTTCTCGGCCGACACCATCAGCCACACGCTGGACGGCGCCGTCAGGTTGCGCACGCGCGTCTCTTCCAGCACTTGCTGGCCATTCTTGCCTTCGCCCAGGTTGTAATCGCACAGCACCACGTCGTAGCGCGTCTTGGCCAGCAGCTTCATGGCTTCGCCGCCGCTGGCTGCCTGGTCGATATGGCGTGCGCCCAGGTTGCGCAGCGATTCGCGCAGCAGGATGCGGATGCCGATGAAATCGTCGACCAGCAGATAATGCTTGTCGGCCCAGTCGGTGCTGCCCGCTTCGGCGGCCGTGGCGTGGCTGTCTGTCGTCATGGATTCCTCGTTCAGGGCAGGCGCAGGATGAAACAGCCGCCGCCCAGGGCGCCGCCGTTTTCCAGGGCGATGCTGCCGCTGCTGCCCCGGTGCTTGTGCATCTTCGCCACTTCACTGGAAAAATACAGGCCCAGTCCCGTGCTGTTGGTGGAAAAATTCACGCCGGCCGCCATGCCATCCATGGCCGCGCTGCCCGCGTCGAGCAAGGCCTGCGTATAGCCGTCGCCATTGTCTTCCACGCGCAGCTCCAGCACTCCGCCGGCCTGGCGCACCGACAGGCGGATCGTGTCGCGCGTGTAGCGGATGGCGTTGTTGATGGCATGCGCGAGCACGCCGATGACCAGGTCTTCATCCAGGGTCCAGATCAGCTCTGGCGGACAGGCCGTCTCCAGACGGATGCCTTTCGAGGCCAGCAGGATCTTTTCCTGGTCCACCACCTGGTCGATCACCTGGCCCACCAGTTGCGGCTGCACGTCGAACGGATAGCCGGGCTTGCCCACTTCCTTGTACAGGGCCAGCAGCTGAATCAGGTTATCGTTGAGACGCTTGGTCTGGTACAGCATCTGCGCCATCTGCAGATAGGCCGGGTCCGCTTGCGGGACGTCTTTTGCCTGCTCGGCCGCCAGCAGCGATTCCAGCGTGCCGCTGAGCACGCTGATCGAATTTTTCATGTCGTGCACGGTCGACGCCAGGAACAGGAAAAGCTCGGGCGAGCTGTGTTGATCTTCCACCGGATATCTCCTTGGGCCGCAGCTTGAATATTGCCAAGGATAAATTATACCGCCAGCATGCGGGCGCCAGCCAGCCGCGCGCAAAGTCCGTGACACGACGCAACAATGCCGCCCCCGCTGGTGCAGGGGCGGCATCGGACGGCCAGGCGGGCAAGGTCAGCGCCGCGCGCCCGCCAGGCGACGCACCACTGCGACCAGGCGGTCGATCTCCTCATACGTGTTGTAGAACGCGAACGAGGGCCGCACGGTCGCTTCCACGCCGAAGCGGCGCAGGATCGGCTGGGCACAGTGGTGGCCCGAGCGCACGGCGATGCCCTCGTCGTTCAGGGCCCGCCCCACTTCCGCCGGCTCGTAGCCGGCCAGCACGAACGACGCCACGCTGGCCTTTTCGAACGCCGTGCCGATCAGGCGCACGCCAGCGATGCCTTGCAGATGGTGCGTCGCGTATTCCAGCAGCGCGTGCTCGTAGGCGGCGATGTTTTCCAGGCCGATGCGCTGCACATAGTCGATGGCCGCGCCCAGGCCCACGGCATCGGCGATATTGCCCGTGCCCGCCTCGAAACGGTTCGGCACGCCCTGGTAGACGGTGCGCTCGAACGTGACGTCGGCGATCATGTTGCCGCCGCCCTGCCAGGGCGGCAGCTGCTCCAGCAAGTCCGCCTTGCCATACACGGCGCCGATACCCGTCGGACCGAACACCTTGTGCCCCGAGAACACGTAGAAATCCGCATCCAGCGCCTGCACGTCCACGCGCAGGTGCGACACGGCCTGCGCGCCGTCGACCAGCACGCGCACGCCGGCCGCATGCGCGAGCGCGATGATCTGCGCCACGGGTGTCACCGTCCCCAGCGCATTCGACACCTGCGTCACGGACACCAGCCTGGTGCGCCCGTTGAGCAGCTTGCGGAATTCGTCGAGGAGGATCTGCCCGCTGTCGTCGACGGGAATCACGCGCAGGGTCGCGCCCTTCTCCGCCGCCAGCTGCTGCCACGGCACGATATTGGCGTGGTGCTCGAGCTGCGAGACGATGATTTCGTCGCCGCTGCCGATATATTTCCGGCCGAAGGTATTGGCGATCAGGTTGATGCCTTCCGTGGCACCCCGCACGAAGATGATTTCATTGGCCGAGGCGGCGCCCAGGAAATTGGCCACCTTGGCGCGCGCAGCCTCGTACGCATCGCTGGCGCGCGCCGCCAGCGCATGGGCCGCGCGGTGGATGTTCGAATTTTCGTGCGCATAGAAATACGACACGCGGTCGATCACCGACTGCGGCTTGTGCGTGGTGGCCGCATTGTCGAACCAGGCCAGCGGCTTGCCGTTGACCCGCTCGGCCAGCACGGGAAAGTCGCGCCGCACGGCATGCACGTCGAACGGCGCGGGCGCCTGGTGCTGGCCAGGCGCCGCCGCCGAGGGCAGCTCGGTCTGGAAATAGAACGCAGGCTGGCCGTGCGACGGCGCCACCGGCAGCTGGCGCGCCGGCGCGCGCTGCGGCGTGGCAAACAGGCCCCGCAGATCGTCGGGCGCCGCCTGTCCCAGCCCCTGCTGCGCCAGGCCATCGAGCTTGCCGTGCGAGACGGGATAGCCATGCGCGCCGCCGACAAAATAATACGGCGACGGCGCACCGATGCCCGACGCGCGCGGTGTGGGAATCGAGGCCGGCGACGGCGCCAGCGGCGACTCCAGCGGCGCCGTCACGGGCGGCACCTGCGCCGTCGCCACGCCGGGAGCGATGGCGGCAAACGATGGACCGGGCTGCGGCGGCGGACGGTTGGCATAGCGGGGCGCCGCATCGAGCACGCTGCCGGAACCACCGAGGCTGGGAGATTTATCCAAGCCCGGCAGACGCGCGAAAAACTCGCCCGCCAGGCGGTTCAGGGTCGCCTCGTCGGGCAAGAGGGACGACGGCGCCAGGGCCGCCGCGCCATCACTTGTAGGTGTCTGGATAGTCATGGTATTTACCGATCTCCACGTCTTCCAGTACGGCCAGCGCATCGTCCGTCAGCACGGCCAGCGAGCAATACAGCGAAATCAGGTAGGACGAGATCGCGTGGCGGTTGATGCCCATGAAGCGCACGGACAGGCCCGGGCTTTGCTCGCCCGCCAGGCCAGGCTGGAACAGGCCGATCACGCCCTGGCGCTGCTCGCCCGCGCGCAGCAGGATGATCTTCGTCTTGCCGTCTTCGATGGGCAGCTTGTCGGACGGTACCAGCGGCACGCCGCGCCACGTGAGGAACTGGGAACCGAACAGGCTGACGGTGGGCGGCGGCACGCCGCGGCGCGTGCATTCGCGGCCAAAGGCGGCAATGGCCAGCGGGTGGGCGAGGAAGAAGCCCGGCTCCTTCCACACTTTCGTCAGCAGTTCGTCGAGGTCGTCCGGCGTGGGCGCGCCCGTCAGGGTAAAGATGCGCTGGTCGTCGTGCACGCTGGCCAGCAGGCCGTAGTCGGGATTGTTGATCAATTCGCTTTCCTGGCGCTCCTTGATCGTTTCGATGGTCAGGCGCAGCTGCTCCTTGATCTGGTCGTGCGGGCTGCTGTACAGGTCCGACACGCGCGTGTGCACGTCGAGCACCGTGCTGACGGCATTGAGGAAATATTCGCGCGGCTGGTCGTCGTAGTCGACAAAGGTTTGCGGCAGTTCCGACTCGTCGCGCTGCGAGCAGGCCACGCGCACGTCCTTCGGATTCTTCACGCGGTTGAGGCGGTAGATACCCGCTTCCACGGGCAGCCATTGCAGCAGGTGCACGAGCCAGCGCGGCGTGATCGTGGACAGCTGGGGGACGCTCTTGCTTGCATTGGCCAGCTGGCGCGCGGCGTTATCGCCCAGCGCAAACTGGCTATCGGGGGTTGCTTCGGCCATCAACGACTCCTAATGAGAAAAGTGAATATGCTTATCTGAAAAACAAATAAAGTATCGATTACCCCTCTCACTTGCTCAACATGCTATCGCCACCAATGCAGCGTTTAATCCACCCGCTTTAATCGACCCGCCTTAATCGACCAATTCCGGCTCGCAGCGCGCCATCAAACCCGCCAGGCCGACGCCCAGCGCGACGGCCAGTTTTTCCACCGTCAGCAGCGACGGCGTGGCGGCGCCCCGTTCGATCTCGCCGATGAACGAGCGGTTCAAGTCGGCCGCTTCGGCAAGGCGCTCCTGCGACCAGCCGTGCCCTTCGCGCAACTGGCGCACGGCCAGTCCAAACTGTTTGATCAACATGCTGTCCTCATGGGTGATGGGCAAAGGCGGAATGCGGTGCAACGGCAGCGGCGAGGGCGGGCAGTTCGGCCGCCTCCTGCTGGCTGTGCGCTTGCGTGACATGGCTGCCTGGCGCCACGCTGCGGGTCAGCCAGACATTGCCGCCGATGACGGAGCCCTGGCCGATGGTCACCCGTCCCAGGATCGTCGCGCCCGCATAGATGACCACGTCGTCCTGCACGATGGGATGGCGCGCCAGTCCCTTTTTCAGCACGCCGTCGGCACCGGCGGGAAAGCGCTTGGCGCCCAAGGTGACGGCCTGATAAATGCGCACCCGTTCGCCGATGATGGCCGTCTCGCCGATCACCACGCCCGTGCCATGGTCGATGAAAAAGCTGCTGCCGATGATGGCGCCCGGGTGGATGTCGATGCCCGTCTGCGAATGGGCCACTTCGGCGATGATGCGCGCCACCAGCGGCGCACCCAGCGCATACAAGGCATGCGCCAGGCGGTAATGGATGATGGCCAGGATGCCCGGATAGCACAGCAGCACTTCATCGACGCTGTGCGCGGCCGGGTCGCCATGGAAGGCGGCCGCCACGTCCGTGTCGAGCTGGGCGCGGATGCGCGGCAGCGCGCGGGCGAAACGCTGCACGATGGCCAGCGCCTGCTGCTCGATGGAGACCGTCTGCTGCAAGCCGTGCTGGCGCGCGTGATAACTGAGTTCGCGCCGCACCTGTTCGTGCAAGCCCGTCAGGGTCGTGTCGAGCGTGTGGCCGACAAAGAAATCCTCGCTCTCCTGCTGCAGGTCGAGGGGCCCCAGGCGCATGGGGAACAGGGCCGCGCACAGGGCGCTCACGATATCGCGCAAATGCTGGCGCGACGGGAATTCGCGCGCGCCGCACTCCTGGCTGCTGGCCAGCCCTGCGCGCCACTGCTCGCGCACGGCGCGCAATTCATCGACGATCTGGCGCAATTCCCATTGCGGCTGCGCGGCAAGGGAGGCAGGGGGAGTGGCTCGCTGGTTCATGGTGGTCCTGAAGGGAGATTTAATCTTGCAGCCAAGGCAAACTGTGCCAGCGCCAGCCGCCGCTGTGGCCGCGCTGCTGCTGTTCGTCGAGGTCGCCCTCGAAGCCTTGTGCGATATTGAACACGTGCGTAAAACCGGCCTTGGCCGCCGCTTCGGCCGCCAAGGCCGAGCGCTTGCCGCTGCGGCACAGCAGCACCACGACGGCCTCCTTGCCGCCCGCCCTGGCTTCCAGTTCGCGCGTAAAGCGGGGATTGCGGTTCATGGACGTGCCGGTGGCCCAGGCCACGTGCAGCGAGGCGGGCACGTAGCCGACGAACGTGCGCTCCTCGTTCGTGCGCACGTCGACCAGCACGGCTTTGCCGGCCTGCACCAGCTGCCACGCATCCTGCGCGCTGACGATGCCCGCATACGGCAAGCCCTGCGCCTGCGCCTGGGCGCGCGCATGCTTGAGCACTTCCTCGAACGCCCCTTCGCCATGCGCGGCGCGGGGATCGAACACCAGTTCTGCAGCAGCCATCTTTCCACCTCTTCATTCCGTCGTCAAAAACAAGCACAAGCTCACTGTAGCGAACTTATGTTGTTCGGAAAACAAATTAAAAAGAGTTTGGAAAGCTGAAAAACGTATATGGGATCAGTTCCTTCGGAATCGGAATATGCCCCATTGGGGAATATTCCCCCTGAGGGTCCGACCCCGGAACTCGCTTCCGGGTGTAGTCAGGAAGCCCGCCGGCGCTCGCGCAGCAGAAAGCGCGCAGGATCGAGCGCCTCCGCCAGCTGGCGCTCCAGCGGCAGCGGCTCGCCCTCGAGCTGGCAAGCCAGCAGTTCGGCCGCCAGCGGCGCCCAGATCAGGCCGCGCGACGCGTAGCCGAGCAAGCCAAACAGGCCGGGCCAGCGGGGCACGTCGCGCAGGCGCTCGCAGCGGCCCGGCACGCCGGGATCGGGCAAGGCGCCCGCCAGCGGCAGGCGGTCCGGCGCCACGCAGCGAAAACCCGTGCGTCCGGCCAGCGGCGCATCGAACACGGGAATGTCGAGGATATCGGCGATCTTGCGGATATTTTCGTGCTGGCTGGCCGCGCGCACCGTGGCATCCGCCTCGGCGTCGTAGGTGGCGCCGACGCAGACAACGCCCTCATGCGCCGGCGTCATGTAGGCTTCGCGGCAGGCGACAAACGGCAGCGACGGCAGGCTGCCTGCGGCCAGGTGCGTGACCTGGCCGCGCACGGCGTCCAGCGGCAGGCCCGCCGCCTGCGCGAAATCGACCGCCCCCGTGCCGGCCGCCAGGATGACGGTGGGCGCCGCTGCGATCAGGCCGCCTTCGGCATCGCGCACCAGCCATTCCTCGTCGCCGCGTTCCAGGCGCAGGGCGCTGCTGGAAAAGCGCCGCGTGAGCAAGGCGCCGCAGGCGTCCAGCATGGCCGCGCAGACGGAAGACGGGCGCGCCCAGCCGCCCTGTTCGAACCACCAGGCGCCATCGGGTGCCGGCGCGGCCAGCATGGCGCTCGCCTCGGGCGCGTCCAGCCAGCGGGCGTACTGGCGCGGATACAGGCCACTGGCGGCGATCTGCCGCTGCACCTGCGCATGCGCGCCGTCGCGCGCCAGTTGCAGCACGCCGCATTGCGCGCCGTCGAAGGCGGCGCCGATGCCGCCCAGGTCTTTCCAGTAGCGCAGCGAGTACAGGTAGGCGGCGCGCACCAGGCGCGTGGCGATATTGTCGTCCTTCGACAACTGCGGCATGAAGATGCCCGCCAGGTTGCCAGACGCTTCGCTGGCCGGCTGCGCGTGGCGCTCGACCAGGGTCACTTTCCAGCCCCGCGCGGCCAGCCGTTCGCAGGCAGCCGCGCCGGCCACGCCCGCGCCGATGACGATAGCGCGCCGCTCGGGCGCCACGACAGCCACGTGCTCGCCCCGCCGCGCATAAAACACGGCGCGCAAACGGCTCTCGTCGAAGACAAAACCGTTCTTTTGCAGCGCCGCGCGCTGCGCCTCGTCGAGATGCACGGCCTGCAGGCGGGCGCCGTCCACCAGCAGTCGCGCCAGCAGCGGCACGGCGGCCGGCACCCACGCCAGCAGCACTTCATCGATGCGCGCCGCTACCTGCGCCAGGCAAGCCTCCGGCTCGCCGATCAGCACGTCGAGGGTCAGCAAGCCATCGCGCGAAACCATGCGGTGCAGGCCCGGCACGCAGGGCGGCCATTGCAGGCGCCATTCCTCGGGCAGGTGGCTGGCGTCGACGGGACGCGGCGCCAGCGCGATGTAATGCAGGCGGCGCCCGCCATGCGCGGCACAGGCGGCGCGCAGGCGCGCACCGTCAAAATCCGTGTCGAGCAGGACCAGCGCGCGGCGCATCAACGCCCCGCGCGGCAAAAACAGGCAGGCGCATGGTCGTCGACCATGCCGATGCCCTGCATGTAGGCGTAGACGATGGTCGAACCGACAAACTTGAAGCCCCGCTTGAGCAAGTCTTTCGACAATTTGTCGGACAAGTCCGTCCTGGCGGGACGCTCGCCGGGCTGCCAGCTGTTGACGATGGGCTGGCCATCGACATACGCCCACAGGAAGCCGTCCAGGGTCTGGCCTTCCGCGCGCAGGCGCAGATAGGCTTGCGCATTCGTGATGGCCGCCGCCACCTTCAGGCGGTTGCGCACGATGCCGGGGTCCGCCAGCAGCTGCGCCACCTTGTCCGGGCCATACGCGGCGATTTTTTCCGCATCCCAGCCGTCGAAGGCCGCACGGTAGGTATCGCGCTTGTTGAGGATGGTTTCCCAGCTCAGGCCCGCCTGCGCGCCTTCCAGGTTCAGCATCTCGAACAGCCGGCGCTCGTCGTGGCAGGGCACGCCCCACTCCGTGTCGTGATACGCAAGGTAGCGGGGATTGGCCGGATTGGCCCAGGAGCAGCGGATCGTAGTCATGGTCATGGTGTCTTCGTGTGCAGGCAAGTGTCAGTATAGTTTATCGGCCGCGCAGGATGCGCCCCAGTTCCAGCAGGCCGTGCGCCATCTCGGCAGGGGGAATCGCCGCAAAGCCCAGCAGCAGCCCTGGCGGCGTGGCGCAGGCGGCGCCGGCGTCGGGGTCCGCATAGTGGCCCAGCGGACGCAGTTCGATGCCCCGTTCCAGTCCCGCGCGCGACACCGCTTCTTCGTCGTGCCCGCCGCGAAAATACGCGCACAGTTCCAGGCCGCTGTCGGCCGGACCGCACATGAGCTGGTCGTCCAGTTCGCGCGCCATGCCGCGCACCAGCAGGTCGCGCCGTTCCGCATTGCTGTCGCGCGTGCGGCGGATGTGGCGGCCAAAGTGGCCTTCGGCGATGAAGTCGGCCAGCGCCATCTGCGGCACGATGGCCGTGTGCCGGTCCATCACGGCCTTGGCCTGCACCAGCGCCTCGGCCAGCGCGGGCGGCGCCACCATGTAGCCCAGGCGCAGCCCGGGAAACAGCACCTTCGACAGGGTGCCCACGTACACCACGCAGCCGGCCCGGTCCAGGCTTTGCAGCGAGGCGAGCGGCGCGCCCGTGTAGCGGTATTCGCTGTCGTAATCGTCTTCCACCACCCACGCCTTGTGCTGCGCGGCCCAGGCCAGCAGGGCCAGGCGACGGGGCAAACTCATGCTCGCGCCCAGCGGCATCTGGTGCGACGGCGTCACGTAGGCCAGCTTGGCCTGCGGACAGTGCGCCACGCCATACGCCACATCCAGCCCCTGCGCATCGACGGGGACGGGAAACACGCGCGCACCGGCCGCGCGCAGCGGGCCGCTGGCGCCACGGTAGCCGGGCGACTCCATCCAGGCCGCGTCGCCGGGCGCCAGCAGGATGGTCGACAGCAAAAACAGCGCCTGCTGCGACCCCGAGGTGATGACGATCTGCTGCGGCGAGCACTGGACCCCGCGCGAGGCCTTCAGGTACACGCACAGCAGTTCGCGCAGCGGCAGGTAGCCGGCCGGATCGCTGTAGCCGAACTGATGGTCGGGGCGGCGCCAGCGCCGCGCTTCCAGGCGGTTCCACACGTCGAACGGAAAATGGTCGATGCGCGGCATGCCGACGCGAAAAGCGCGCAGCGGGCCACGGTGTATCGCCACCTGGCGCATGGCCGCCACCACGCCCTGCCCGCGCGCCGACAGGGGCCGCAGCAGGCCGGGCGCGTCCATCTTGCCGGCCGGCGCGGCCATGGACACGGGCAGCGGAACATCGCGGCTGACAAAGGTGCCGCGCCCCACGGCGCCATCGAGATAGCCTTCCGCCACCAGCAGCGCATACGCATTGAGCACCGTCTGGCGCGACACGGCCAGCAGGCGGCAAAAGTCGCGCGTGGGCGGCAGCTGCATGCCGGGACTCATGCGGCCATCGAGGATGGCGGCCTTGATGGCCGCATACAGCTGGCGAAACAGGGGCTCGGTGGCGCCGCGCCGCAGCGGCAAGGTGGCGATGATCTGGTTCAGGTGCGTGGCGGGCATGGAGATCCTCAAATTGGCAGCTTCAAGATAGCACTTATTGGCTGTTTTAAATAGCCAAGACTGGCGCTAAGATGGCGTATCCCCCTACTCCCGTGGAGCATCCATGCATCAGTTTTTCGCCACCGTGGCCTGGCAGCGCGACGGCCAGGATTTCGCCGGCCAGCGCTACAGCCGCGGCCATGAATGGCAGTTCGACGGCGGCCTGACGGTCCCCGCCTCGTCCTCTCCCCTGTCCGTGCCGCTGCCCATGTCGGTGGCGGAAAACGTCGATCCGGAAGAAGCGCTGGTGGCCGCCACGTCGAGCTGCCACATGCTGTTCTTCCTGTCGCTGGCAGCGCAGCGCGGCTACGTCATCGACGGCTACCGCGACGATGCCGTCGGCGAACTGGGAAAAAACAGCGCGGGCCGCCTGGCCATGACGCGCATCGTGCTGCGCCCCCGCATCGCCTTTGCAGGAACGCCGCCCACGCCCGAGGCCTTGGCGGCACTGCACCACGACGCGCATGCACGCTGCTACATCGCCAATTCGCTAACGGCCGAGGTGGTGGTGGAAGGAGCGGCCTAGATGTACACGCCCGCCAGCTTCCGCGAAGAGCGCCTCGACGTGCTGCATGGCCTGATCCGGGCGCATCCGCTGGGAGCACTCGTGCGCCATGGCGACGAGGGCTTGTGCGCCGACCACCTGCCGTTCGAGATCGCCGCGCCCACGCCCGAGGCCCCGTTCGGCATCCTGCGCGCCCACGTGGCGCGCGCCAACCCGCTGTGGCGCAACGCCGGCGGCGACTGCATGGTGATCTTCCAGGGGCCGCACGCCTACATCACGCCCGCCTGGTATGCGGAAAAGCAGCGCAGCGGCAAGGAAGTCCCCACCTTCAACTACGCAGTCGTGCATGCCCACGGTCGCCTGCGCGCCATCGATGACGCGGCGTGGCTGCTGGGATTGGTGGAACGGCTGACGGCGCGCCACGAGGCAGCTCAAGCCGCGCCGTGGCAAGTGGGCGACGCGCCGGCCGGCTATATCGACAAGCTGTTAAAGGCCATCGTCGGCATCGAAATCCCCCTCGCGCGCCTGGAGGGGAAATGGAAGCTGGGGCAGAACCGCAGCATGCACGACCAGGCCAGCATGGCGCACGGCCTGGCGCAGGACGCGGAGCCGGGAGCGGCGCAGGCCCTGGGCGCGCTGATCGCCGCCAACGTCAAGCCAGCCAGCTGACGGCCGCCGAAAACGTCAGGAACGACAGCGCCGTCGACACCAGAATGATGCGGGCGATGCGCGCCGTATTTGCGCCGAAACGCTCCGATAGCAGCGCGACATTGCTGGCGCTGGGCAGGCACGCCACCAGCACCATGCAGGTGAGCGCGAACGGATCGAGCGGCGCGCCCAGCGCGATGGCCGCATGGCCGGCGCCCCACACCAGCAGCGGATGCAGCAGCAGTTTTTTCAGCGCCACCGGTACGTACTCTTTCATCGGCGCCGGGTCGGCCGTGCTCATCTGCGAACGGGCCAGCACGGCGCCGATGGTAAACAGGGCCACCGGCGAGGCGGCATCGGCCAGCAGGCCCACCGTCTGCATCAACGGCTTGGGCAAGGCCAGTTCCAGCCACGACGACAAGGCGCCCAGCACGATGGCCCACGGCATGGGATTGCCCGCCATGCCCTTCAAGGCATTCATGACGGCCGCGCGGCTGCCGTGCGCGCCGCCGCTGCCGATGCGCGACAGGGCGATGCACAGCGAACTGGTGATGAGCATGTCGACCACGATGGTGACGATGACGGGGCCCGAGGAACGGGGGCCGAGCAAGGTCAATAGCAGGGGCACGCCCATGAAACCCGTGTTCGGGAACGCCGCCACCAGCGCGCCGAAGGCGGCATTGTTCCAGTCGATGCGGTGGCTCAGGGTCATGGCCGTGGTGACGCCCACCATGATCAGGGCGCACAGCAGATAGACGCCGAACACGCTGGCGTCGAGCAGCTGGGCGATGGGCGTGGCGGCGCCGAAGCGGTACAGCATGCACGGCAGCGCGAAGTACAGCACAAAACTGTTCAAGCCGCCGATGGCGGCCAGCGGCAGCAAGGTGCGCCGCACGGCCAGGTAGCCGCACAGCACCAGCGCGAAGAAGGGAAAGGTGATGGCAAGGATGGTCAGCATGGAGCGCCATTGTAGCGCGCCCCCGTGCGGCATCCGCTGGCGCAAAAAAAGGCCGCTCGCGCGGCCCAAGGAGGTTTTCGGAAAAACGCGGGCGACCCGCTAGGGCTTGAGCTGGGCGCGGATCTCGCCGGCCGGGTAGGCGGCGCTATGCACGTTCACGTACAGGTTGCCGGCCTGGTAGCTCGCATACTGGGGCGGCGTGAGCATGGTGCCGGCCGGCACGGCAAACATGCCGGCGCCGGTCTGCACCAGGGGCACGATGACGGGGCCGTTGGCGCCGACGGGCGCTTCATGGATGTGCGCGACGGTGGCCACCATGCCCGTGTAGCGCACGCCGCCGCTGACGCTGCGGTCGTGGGCGACGCGGATATTGCTGCTGCCGCTGGCCGTGCTGGTATTGGCCGGCACTTCCTGCCCGCCCGTCAAGGTGACGTCATGGCCGCCCGGCTGGTGCGGACCATGGGAACAGGCGCCCAGCAGGGTTGCCAGCGCCAGCACGGTGGCGGCGCGGCGCGCGTGTTGTTGCAATGTGCTCATCGCAGTACTCCTTCAACGGACATCGGCTCACGGATGGCGCCATACCCCGCACAGCCGGGCCTACGCCGCACTTGCACTACCTGGTGCGAGAGTACTCCCAGGCCGCGCCGCCCGCTTTGCTTTTCGCCAAACTTGCCGCGCGTGCCGGCCCATTCCCGGCAACATCGCGCAGCGATCAAGCCAGATGCCCTTCCGCCACCCAGCCCCGGTTGGCGGCGGGCGCCTTCGGCTTGGGTGCGATGCCGCTGCTTTTTTCCGCGTCGAGGATGATGCTGCGCATGCTATCGCTGGCGGCCGGTCCTGGCGCGAACGCATAGTACTCGTCATTGATGGGCAGGCCCGTCATGGCGTCGACCAGCACCGGATCGGCGGCCAGGCCCGTGTCGCGGCTGGCGATGACGAGGCTGGCGCCTTCGGGCGCGAAGTTCTCATTACCCCAGGCAATAAACGCCAGCAGGACAGGCTTGAAGGCGCGCCCGGACTTGGTCAGCACATAGTCGTAGCGGGGCGGCTTGGCGCAATACAGGCGACGCGTCATCAAGCCCCCTTCGACCAGGTCCGCCAGGCGGCGCGTCAGGATGGTGGGCGCAATCTTGAGGCTTTTTTCAAATTCGTCGAAACGCGTCTTGCCGTAAAACGCTTCGCGCAGGATGAGGATGCTCCACCATTCGCCCACCTTGCCCAGGCTGCGTGCGATCGGGCAGGGCAAATTATTAAAGTTGGTATGTTTCATGACCATCTCCTCACGTTGATTCAACACAACAATCGAAAAAGTATTTCAGTTGCAATACGGAAACTTAGTTACTATCATCTTGAAAGCTTCATTCACCCCATGATGGCGGCGTGAAAATACGCACAAACTCACACTTTTCTTGTTCCAGTACAATCATGGCTCGTTCTGTTCCCCTCAACCCGGTACGAAAAATGGTGTCAGCCTTGCCATGCGGCGTCGCTGACCACGCCCGTTTTTCGCCAGATGCATCCAAGATGACTCCTTTGAAGCTTGCCGTACTGCCAGCCCTGTTTGCCCTTGCCGTTTGCCAGACCACCACCGCCGGTACCGTCTCCTCCGCATCGTTCCAGGCCACCCTCGTCATCCACGAGGTCTGCACCGTCAGCACGCAGCGCGCGCCGGCGCAGGTACACTGCCGCCACAACACGCCCTACCAGCTGCACCAGCAAGCCGCGCCGTCAGGCGGCGGCCTCATCACCGTCACGTTCTAAAAATAAATCGTCGCCGTCACCGTATCCTTGTAATCGCCGGGCGACGGCGCACTCTGCGCCGGCACCAGTCCATACACCGTCACCGGCACGCTGGAGCCCGTGCCCGTGCCCGTCACCATGCTCGTGCCCGCCGTGCCATCACCCCATGGCGCGCCATCGAGGGTGGCCGACAGCAGGTAGCTGACCTTGTCCGTCGTGACGGTATTTTTCATTTGGCGATTCGCCACATTGCCCGCCACGCTGCCGCCGTTGAGGGCGATCTGGTATGCGTTGCTGTTCACGCAACGCACGGACAAGGTACTGGTGCTGCGCAAATTGCCCGTCAAAATCGACGCGTTCGCAAACGCCATCGGCGTGGCCGTGATCGTGCAATCGTTGATGGCCGTGGCGTTCACCGTAAAGCCGAAGCTGCCGCTGTTGACCGTGCAGCCAAACAGGTTGATCAAGCCATACGTGGTGTAGGTATAGGTGCCCAGGCCCGCAAAGCTGGACGTATAGACCGTGTTGGCATTGGCCACCGTCGGCACGGCGGCCAGCGCGGCGCCGGCAGGAATCTTCGCGTACACGGTAAAGTTCATCGAGTAGGTGCCGGGCGGGGCCAGCAGGCCGGCCGACAAAATCATGCCGAAGGTCGATGGCGCCCCCGTGACGCCGGCGCCGCCCCAGATCTTCGCCGGCGCATAGCTGCCGTCCACATACACGTTGTATTCCATGCGGTTACTGCCATTGCCCAGCTTGCGCGGCAGGGCCGAGGTGGAATTCGTGCCCAGTCCCAGCGAAATGCACACTTGCGCATTTGGCGTGAGCAATTGCCCCAGGTTCAGCGAAGAAAACACGCAGCTGAAGGTACCCGTTGCCTGCGCCACGTAATCGGTGCCGGAAATGGGACTGATGTTGCCGAAGTCGATATTGGTCATGCTGACGGAACAGGTGTCGGCCCGCGCCGCGCCGCTGGCGCATCCCAGCAGCATGATCAGCCACAGCAGCAGGCGGCGCATTATCGGCCTCCCGCGGCGACGGCAACGCAAGTGAGCGGTCCCAGCATGGGCAAGCTCCCCGTGGCGGGACGCACGTACGCAAAATGCACGGCGCACAGGCTGTCGCTGTCGCCGATGCGCAATTCGTTTTCCCCGCTCAGGTCATCGACAAACGTCAGGCCGTCGAAGCCCACCACCGTGCGCTTGCCGCTTTGCACATGCAACACGGGCAAGCCCGTGGCCAGCGGCTTGCCATCGGCGCCGTGCACGACGATGGTGGCGGCGCTGTAGCGCTCGACGGGAAATGCGGCCAGCACGCCGGACAGATTGCTGGGCACCACATTGATATTCGTCACGGGCACTCTTGCATCGACATCGAGTCCGTCCGTGCCGATGCTGATCTGATTATTGCCATACGGATTCAAATTCGGCACCAGCAGATAGCCGCTGCGGCCCGTCACGCCGATCTGCCGGTTTTCATGCAGCACGGGCACGTCCGCCACGCCGCCCGTCGAGACCAGCGCAAAGCCATTGCCCACCTGGCGCGCGGCGGCCACGTGGCCATCCATCAGCACGAGGGCCCCGGCGGCGCCCAGCGAACCGGCATTGCTCATGGCATTCGTCTGCACGCGCGCCGTCACGCGGCCGACGTTGCCCAGGTAATCGACCTGCCCCTGGCGGTAGGCGGAGCCGCCCGACGTGCCCGATTGCACGGCCCAGCCGAAGCCGCCGCCGAAATCGGCGCTCTGCTGGGCAGAGAAGCTGCGGCTGTTCAAGTCATTTTGCCGGCTGGTATTGGCGCTGAGGGCGACGTTATTGTCGAACGCCATGCTCAGGCCCACATAAAATCCCCGTTTTTCCCGCTGCCGCAAATCCTGGAACGCGCTGGTATTGATGAAGACGCCCTTGAACACGGTGGCCGAATAGCCGACGGTGGCAATCTTCGAGGCGGGCAAGCCGGGCGCGCGGTAGCCGATATAGCTGAAATTGACGCTTTGCCCCGCCGGCAGGGCCAGGTTCAGCGAAACGCGGTCGGCGGCGCGCGCCACGGGACTGCCGTCGCGCGAGGCCAGGTCGCCGTAGCGGGCGCTGGCGCGCACGCTTTGCAGGTCGATGCTGTAACGGGGGCCCAGGTACTGGTAACCGGCGCTCGCTTGCACGCCGCGGTAGCGGCCCGCACTGGCGGACAGCGCGCCATTGATGACGCCAGCCTGTCCCAGGCGCAGCAAGGCGCCGGCTCCACCGTTGAGCACGCCGGAGGCCAGTTCGCCATGGCCTTCCACGGTCAAACTGTCGCTCACGCCGTAGCGGCCCGTGGCGCTGGCCACGGGTTTTTTCTCATAGGAAAACACGCGCTGGCCATAGTCGCGCCGCATGGCGCCCACTTCGATGGAGTAATCGGTCAGCCCCATGGCCAGCAGGCGCGTGTCGACATACAGCGGCAAGGTCATCGCCACGCTGCGGCCCAGCGCGTCGCGGGTGATGACGGTCGCCTGCCCCGCCCCATTGATGCCGGCCACCTGGTTCAGCACGAAGGGGCCGCTGGGCACGCTGGCCGAATATTGTTGCACGCCATTGATATACAGGCTCAACGACGACGGCACGACGGCCGAACCATCGACCGAAGCCACGGGAAAGGTCAGCAGGTCCGGGCGCAGCTGGAAATTCTTGCGCCATTGCACGCCGCCGATGCGCACGGCGCGGCTCCACGCGAGGGAGCCCGATATGACGTCGCCCAGTTGCCAGGATTCCAGGGTATCGGGATCGGAATGATTCCAGAAAGTATCGAAACGCATGTAGCGGCGCTGGCCGGCGCCCAGGTTCAGCGTGCCAGTATTGCTGAACACGCCGCTGTGGTTGAAATAGCGAAAATCATTGAATAGCGCCGTGCGGTGCGTCTGGCCCAGTTCGGCATAAGCTTCGTAGTTGAGCACGGCGCCTGGCGTAACCTGCGCGGGCGGCGTGCGGCCGACGGAGCGGGCGCTGACCATGAACGGCGCGCGCAAGGTGTCGGCCACGCGCAGCGACAGGCTCTGGCGCGCCGCATCGTAATCGTAGCTGAGCCCCGGAATCGCGTCGAGCGCCACCTCGGTCTGGCCCGGCGCGACGAAGCGCGCCGGGTCCAGCCCAAGCTGTTGCAAATTCTCCACGCTGCTGAACAAGCCTTTACCCTGCTGGGTAAAGCGCAAGATCAGTCCCGTTGCTTCTGCATTCAAAATAACCTCCAGATACAGTTCATTCGGTACCGCCTGATCGCGCGGCAAGCTGGCGGGACCGGGGTCCGCCCCCGACACGGCGCCCGTTGCGGCGCCCGCCATCGTCACCTCCGCCGTGCCGTCCGCCCTGCCCACGCATGGCATGCTGGCCAGTAACAGCATCGAGCACGCCTGCCAAGTGAGCGACCATTTCATGGTGTGACCCGGTTCAGCAGGCGCGTGCCCTGCCGGCAATGTTCAGAGTGGTGTCGAATTTCGGGCAACGATCGCCTTTGCATTGACGGTGACGGAAATCGCCAGCGGCCCTTCCAGCGCGGCGTCCCTGGCGACGGGCAGGCGCCATTCGCGCATGCGCCCCGCCAGCACATAACCAAACAATCCCTTGCTGACGGCAAATTCCTTGCCGGCCTGGTTGGCCAGCACCATGCTGCCGATCTGCGCATGAAAATTCCCGCTATTCTTGATGCGCATCATCCATTCGCCTTCCTTGCGAAAGACTTGCCAGTCCAGCGTTTCCTTGCCCGGGCCGCCGCTGGGCAGCACGAACACGGGCACCGAATAGCGCAGCCGGATATCGACGCCGCTGCGCGCCGGGTCGTCATCGCGCCCCACCTCGTCGATCAGCACGCGATACGTGCGCTCCTGCGCCGACGGAGCGGCCTGGGTGCGCACGAGGCGGATGGTTTGCCGGCTGTTGGCGGCGATTTCCACGATGGGCGGACTGGCGACCAGCTCCTGCGTCGGCGCCAGCGCTTCCTCGCCATTTGCCTGGTCCCACACGAACACGCGCACCTGGCCAAACAGGGGCGCTTCGCCCAGGTTTTGCAAGGTGATGCCGGCGGCAGTCTGCTCGGCCCGCATGGTGAGCGTCACCGGCGAGATCTGCAGGTTGGCGGCGCTGGCCGCGCCCGGCCACGGCGCGCTGCAAAGCACAGCCAGCAGCGGCCAGGAGAGAAAGGCGCGGCGCAACGTCATGGGCGCTCCGCTTAAAAGTAGACGGTCGCGGTAATGGTCGATTTGTAGGTATCGGGCATGGGCGTGCTTTGCGGCGGCACATTGCCGTACACGGTGATGGGCTGGGCCGTGCCGTTGCCCGTGCCGCCATGCGTATCCGTGCCCTGGGTATTGCCCCAGACGGTGGCGCCGGCAGCCTGGAACAGGTTGAACTGCACCGTGGCCGTGTTGCCGCCCGTGCCGCTCAGATAGCGCGTCGTGCCCACGGAACCTGCTCCCGTGCCCGCATTCAGGCCCACGTTGTACAGCGTGGTATTGGTGCACGTGACGTTCAGCGTCGTATTGACGTTCACGGCAGTAGCCAGTACACCCTGAGTTTGACCGAAGTCGAGTGGCAGGGCCGAAATCACGCAGTTGGCGATGATTTTCAAGGTGACGTCGAACGTCGTCGTATTGGTGCCATTCGAATACACGGCAGCATTGCTGACGCCAGGTACACTGACAGCGATCGCAGCGGCAACGGCCATTGCGGCGAGAGGGGAAAATTTAACGCGTAACATAAAGCCTCCGGATGATGGAACATCATGAACGGGCCCTTGCAGCAAGGGCACTGAGGATAGTCACGGAATTGCCGGCGTTTTCTAGGGCACGCAAACCAGGACAACACATACATCGCTAAGGAGTCGAACCGCTTGGGACATCCACTTGCTTGCCTCGATTGCAAACCATATTTTTTTGCAACCGACATTGCTTTTAATCAATGTACGACTGGATTATTAGCGATCTAAAAAATCGCCGCTTCTTCTGGCGGAGAAACATCTTTTGAAACACGAGAAAAGCAGAAAAAAAAGAAAAAGCAGGGCATAATAAACCACAACTTGCTTTTTGGTTAAGTCATCCATGCCATGCCATTGACCAGTGAAACCATCAAAAAGAACATCTTGATCGTGGACGATTCCGCGTTCGAGCAGCGCATGCTGATGGAACTGCTCAGCGAGCAGCCCTACCGTTTCAGCATCGCGTTCAACGGCTACCAGGGCTACCAGCTGGCGCTGGCCACGCATCCCGACCTGATCCTGCTCGACGTGCGCATGCCCGAGATGGATGGCTACACGGCCTGCCGCTTGCTCAAGGCGAACCCCGAAACGGAACAGATCCCCGTGATCTTTCTCAGCGGCGCCGATGCGGCCAAGGAGCGCATCATGGGCTTGCAGGTGGGCGGCGTCGACTACATTTCCAAGCCGTTCACGCCGGAAGAACTGGCCGTGCGCATCCATATCCACCTGGGTTTGATGCGTAAAAGCAACAGTGACTTACCGGCAACGACACCGATCAGCGACAAGCTGCAGCATCCCGACCAGGTGTTCGTCAATGCCGTCAAGCAACTCATTCTCGACAACCTGGGCAGCCTGCCCAACCTGTCCGAAATCGCCCGCAGCGTGGGCACCTACCGCGAAAAGCTGACCCTGATGTTCCGCGAGCAGACGGGCATGACCGTGTTTGCCTTCATCCGCGAAGCGCGCATCGCGCGCGGCGTGGAATTGCTGCAGCAGACGGACATCGACGTGCAGGATATCGCCCTGCTGATCGGCTTTCACAACGCGGGCAACTTCGCCACCGCCTTTCGCGAACGCATGGGCGTCACGCCCAGCGCCTACCGCCAGCGCCTGCAGGAGCAGACGGGACAGCGGCAGGCGGCGGGCGGACGCTAACCGTGCCTGTGCGGCGCGCTCAGAACTTGTAGTTCAGCTTGAGGGACGCAAAGCGGCCACGGGGATCGGCCTGCGTATAGTCGAAGCCCGACGCCGAGTAATCCCACGGCGCGCGCTTGTTGGCCAGGTTCTGCACGATGAAGGTGACGTTCGCTGCGGGCGTCACCTGCCAGCTGGTGGTCACGTCGAACGTACTGAAGGCGGCTACCGATTCATCGAGGTGCGTGTTCTGCGCATAGCTGCCCACGTAATTCCAGGTCAGGGTCGACGACCATTTGCCCTGCTCCCAGGTGGCCGAGGTGACGCCGCGCCATTTCGGGATGGAACCGAAGTAATTGGTGCCGGCGCCATCGGTGAGCGGCGCGCCGTCGGACAGCGGCTCGGCAAAGCGCAGCACGCGGCTCAGCTGGCCGGCCAGGGTCAGCTTGCCCCAGTCCTTGTCGACGAAGCGCTGGCGCAGGTCCAGGTCGATGCCGGACACTTCACGCTGGCCCTGGTTGCGGTACTGGCGGTACAGGGTGGTGATGCGGCCATCGGCATCGCGCGTGATCTTTTGCGGCGCCGACGCTTCGTTGGCGATGGTGGTCGTGGCGCTTTCCGTGCCGATCACGCCATCCTGCTTGATGCGGTAGTAATCGAGGCCGATGCTCGAGCTGCTGGTGGGCGAGACCACCACGCCCAGGTTCAGGTTGTTCGAACGCTCGGGACGCAGCGCCGTATTGGCGATGGTGATGGCCGTCACGCCACGCGTCTGCGTGGGCGTGATCGGGTCGCGCGGATCAAGCACGCTGACATAGCTGACGGCCGTGCTTTGCGTGATTTCCGGCAAGGATGGCGCGCGGAAGCCGCGCGACACGGTGCCGCGCACCAGCAGCCACGGCGCCGCCTGGTAGCGGGCGCTGGCTTTCGGCGAAAACGCATTGCCGAAATCGCTGTAATGGTCGGCGCGGCCGGCCAGGTTGACGGACAGGTCTTTGACGACGGGCACGTTAAATTCGGCAAACAGGGCCGACACGCTGCGCGAACCGTTGATGATGTTGATGGCCGGGCGCAGCTCCGTGCCCGACAGCACGGCCGTCGAGGTTTGCGAATCCATCTTTTCGCGGCGCCACTGGGCACCGGCGGCAAAGCCCAGCGGACCGGCCGGCAATTGCCACAGGTCTTTCGCGGCCGAAAAGTCGACGGTATCGAGCGTCGACTCGGCCGGACGCAGGGTGGACAGGCGCAGGCGGTTGCGCACGGCTTCGCTGTTTTGCGACTGGTCGAAGAAATTGTAGCTGCCGTCGGCCAGCACCTTCTGGAATTCATAGCGGTTGACGAAGTTCTGCACCGTTTCTTCCAGCTTGCTGCTGGAGTGGCCCACGGCCGCATCCCAGTCCCAGCCCGCCAGGGTGCCTTTGAGGCCCGCCAGCGCGCGGTAGAACGTGACCCGGTCCTGCTTCAGGCGCGGCCCCAGGTCGAACAGGGTGGCCGTGAACGGCAGGGGCGTCGCGCCCGGATTGTTCGGATGGCCCACGGGCAGCACCACGGGGATGGTGTCGAGCGCCTGCGTGGCATTGTTCCACACGCGCGTGGCGTTGTTCACCGTCAGCGGCGCGCTGAACGTCTGGTCGGCACGCGAATAGCTGTGCAGCAGATCGACATACGCTTCCGTATCCGCGTTCAGCTTGAAGGTGGCGCGCGCGGCCGTATGCACGCGCTGGATGCCGGGGATCAGGGTCTTATACGGCGACGGATTGTAGGCCAGCACTTGTCCCGTCTTGCCGGACGTGATGTCGCCATAATTGACCAGTTGCAATGGTCCCCGCACGCCGCCCAGGGTCTTGGTGGGATCGGTGCCCGCGTAGTTGGTGATGGCCCAGCCCAGGCTGCCCCGCTGCTGGTTGCGGAAATCCGCATCGCGCATCCACGCCACGTCGCTCTGCTGCAGCTTGTCGCGCTGCTGCGCGTCGATCGAGAAGACCAGGCTGTAGCCGTCTTCCTCGAGCTTGCCGAAGCCCGTCTGCAGGGCCGCGCTCTTTTCGTGCTGGCCCGTGCCTTCCGTCGAGCCGCCCCACTGCGCCGTGACGTCCGTGCCCGTGAATTCCTTGTACAGGATGATGTTGACCACGCCGGCCACGGCGTCGGAACCGTAGACGGACGAAGCGCCATCCTTGAGCACCTCGATGCGCTGCACGGCCGCCATCGGCAGGCTGTTCAGGTCGACAAAGGTTTCCTGCAGGTTTTGCGCCGTGGCATAGCTGGCCACGCGCTTGCCATTGACGAGGATCAGGGTATTTTTCTGGCCGATGCCGCGCAGCGACAAGCCCGAGGTGCCGGCCGAAAAGCTGCCCGTGTATTGTTCGTTGTAGCTGTTGCCGCTGTTGGCGGAGATGGCGCGCAGCACGTCCGAGACGCTGGTCTTGCCGCTGGCTTTCAATTCCTTGGCGGTGATGACCTGCACGGCGCTGGCGCCCTCCTTTTCGCTGACGCGGATATTCGAACCGGTGACGTTGACGCGCACCATGTCCTCCTGGGCATGGACGAAGGCGGGAAAGGCGGCGGCGATGGCAAGACTGATGGCGAGTGGTTTGAACATGGTTTCCTCTTATTGGGATTGCAGCCTTTTTCCGATAAAAAAGGCCGAGCAGGGGCACGCGGACCGGGTGGGCCAGCGGGCAAACGGCAACGAAACGGGTGGGAGTGACTTACGGGATGCGTGGACGGCCACGCATCGGCATCCACTGCGCCATGCATTGCATGGTCAGCTGATGACGAGTGGCGTAAAAACTGGCAGAAGGGGTAGAACGCAACATAAAAGACACCGGTAAGCGGGGAAAGGCCACTATATCGCGGCGCCTTTATGGCGTGAACGAATTAAAAATTGAATGTATATACGATTTGGATCTAAGCACTTGTCGTTTGACAACATTCAGGCATCGGCGGTGGCCGCGGACGGGCCAGCGGGCGCCTGCGCTGCGCGGCGCGCCTGTACGCCCCACCAGTACCAGGAAATCAGGGCATTGACCCAGTAAGCCGCATACAGCACGGCCGTCAGGTGCAGGCCGCGGCTGTAGTAGAGCGGCACGGCCACGGTGTTGACCAGCAGCCAGAAACCCCAGGTTTCGATGCGCCGGCTCATCAGCAAGAATTGCGCGATGATGCTAAATACCAACACTGCCGAATCGATGAAGGGCGCGTAGGCATTCGTGAAGCGGTGCAGCAGCATGCCGTAGATCACCACGGAAGCGATGCCGGCCGGCACCACCCAGGCCAGGCTGCGCCAGCCCGTGCGCGTGATCGGCAGCGGTTTGCCGCCGGCGCCGCGCCGCCATTGCAGCCAGCCGATGACGCAGGTGACGATGAAAAACAGTTGCAGCATCACGTCCGCGTACAGGTTGACCTGGAAAAACAGGACGGCAAACAGCACGCAGCCGACAATGCCGATCCACCAGGAATGAATATTGTTGCGTCCGGCCAGAATGATGGAGGCAGTCATCAGTACATTGGCGGCGATCTCGAGCGGGGCAGTCAAGCGGTCTTCCTTTGCGGGGCAGTGGTGGCACCGCGTCACTATAGCCGATTACACTGCACGGTGTTCGCCATGCCCGAGGCGAAAACGACGGGAGCGGGAGGGAAAAAACGCGCAAAAATCCAGGAAATGCGCTTCGGAGGGGCCTTCAGCCGCCGCAGCCCTTGACTTCCGTGGCCATTCTGGCAAATTGAATATCAAGTTGAAACTCTAGGGAAGTCTCCGTATGCGCATGCGCCATCTCCTGTTTGCGGCAGTGCTGGGCATATCTGCCCTGCCCGCCGTGGCCTGCCGCATGACGATGGCGCTGGAGCAATGGCCGCCGTATGTCTACCGCGATGCCCAGGGCCGCTATACGGGCCTGGACCTGGAGTTGCTGCAAGCCATTTTCAAGGAAGCCCGGTGCACCTTGGTCACCTTGCCGGAACTGCCCACCGCGCGGCGCCAGCTGCTGTTTCAGAAAGGGGGACTGGACCTGATGCTGGCCGCGTCCGAGACGCCGGAACGCCAGTCCTATGCCCGCTTTTCCATCTCGTACCGCGACGAAGCCGTGGGGCTGTTCAGCAAGGCAGGCGCGCCTGGCAGTCAACGCCAGATCGCCAGCTTCGCGCAGCTCGCGGGCGGCAAGTCGACCTTGCTGGCGCCCAAGGTGGGCTGGTACGGCGCGCAATACGCGGCGGCCCGGCCGGTGCTGGAAAAGGCCGGCCGCCTGAATGCGTTCGGCAGCTTCCAGCAAGGCGTGCGCATGCTCGATGCGGGCCGCGCCGACCTGCTGCTGGGCGACGTGCTGGCCGTGCGCCACGAAGCGCGCCAGCAGGGCGTGGCGCTGGCCGCCCTGCCCTTCCTCGCGCTGCGCGCACCCGTGCACCTGATGCTCAATGCACGCAATACCAGCGCCGCCGACCTGGCGCGCCTGAACGCCGCCATCACGCGCCTGGAGCAGCGCGGCACGTTGCCGGCGATCCGCGCCCGCTATGAAGCGCCGTAGCGGCGCTCAGCTCCCGCCAGCCGCTTCCAGGATCTCCAGCCGGGTTTCCCGGCCATTTTTTTGCACGCCCTGCGCCTTGTCGTAGCTTTCGATCAGCGCGCGGTACGGCGGCACGATATGGTCGGTCATGATGGCGGCAAACGCCATCGCGTCGGCGCGGTTCCAGGTGCTCATCACTTCGGCCAGCACGGCATACGTATCGATCGGCACGGCGCCCGCCTGCGTCACGCGCGCCATGGTGATGTCGGTGGCCATCTTCGACCAGTTGCCCGAGGCGTCGATGATGGCAAACACCTTGTAGCCGGCCGCCAGCGCGCTGATGGTGGGAAAAGCCATGCACACGCTGGTGAGCGTGCCGGCGATCAGCAGCGTCTTGCGGCCCGTCTTTTCGATGGCCTCGACCCAGGCCGGATTGTCCCAGGCATTGATCTGGCCCGTGCGCGGGATATAGACGGCTTCCGGATTGAAATGGTGGATTTCCGGGATCAGGGGACCGTTCGGGCCATCAGGCACGGAAGCGGTGGTGAAAGTCGGCATGTTGGCCAGGCGCGACAGCTTGGCCAGCGCCGTGACGTGGCCGCGCAGCACGTGCTGTTCGATGTCGCGCACCAGCTGGAACAAGCCGCTCTGGTGGTCGATCAGCAGCATGACGGCATCGTCGGGGTCTATCATCGGTGGCAAGCCTTGGAAGTTGGCGGGGGTGCTCATGGTGGTCTCCTGGAAAACCATGCCGCGGGATGCGGCATGGGTACTGCACAAAGTGACTTACTTCTCGATGCGGGCGAAGCGGCCGCTGTTGAAATCCTCGAACGCCTGCACGATTTCCGCCTCGGTATTCATGACGAACGGGCCGTGGCCGACGATGGGTTCGTCGATCGGCTCGCCGCTCAGCAGCAGTACCACGGCGTCGTTGTTCGCCTCGATGGTGATGCTGTCGCCATCGCGCTCGAACAAGGCCATCTGCGCTTCGCGCACCACGCTCTCGCCGTTGACCAGCACCGTGCCGTGCAGGACGATCAGCGCCGTGCTCCAGCCTTTGTTCACGGGCAGTTCCGTCAGCTTGCCCTGGGCCAGGCGCATGTCCCACACCTGCATCGGCGAGAACGTGCGGGCCGGGCCATGCCGGCCACCGAAGTCGCCGGCGATCACGCGCACCGCGCCGGCGCCATCGGGCAGCGCCACGCTGGGAATGGTGCCGCTGGTGATGGCCTGGTAGCCGGGCGCCGTCATCTTGTTTTTGGCCGGCAGGTTGACCCACAGCTGCACCATTTCCAGGGTGCCGCCCGACTGCGTGAAGGCGGGCGAGTGAAACTCTTCGTGCAGGATGCCGGCGCCGGCCGTCATCCATTGCACGTCGCCGGGACCGATCACGCCGCCCTGGCCCGTCGAATCGCGGTGCGCCACTTCGCCCTTGTAGACGATGGTCACCGTTTCAAAGCCCCGGTGCGGGTGCGAGCCGACGCCGGGCGGACGGGTGCCGGGGGCAAACTCGGCGGGGCCTGCATAGTCGAGCAGCAGGAAAGGGCTCAGCTGCTTGCCATGGCCGTTGTACGAAAACATCGAGCGCACGGGAAAACCGTCGCCGACCCAGTGCTGGCGCGGTGCGCTGTAGATACCGGTAATTTTGTTCATCTCGCTCTCCTGTTCGGGTGTGCATTACGATGGAGACAGAATACGCTTGCAACGATAAGCGCGGTAGACGGTAAAATTCGCCATCAGCGTTCCAAAAATAGAACGATCAAGGAGGCGGCATGCAGGATCTGAACGACTTGTATTACTTTGTGCAGGTGGTCGACCATGGCGGCTTCGCTCCGGCCGGACGCGCGCTGGGCATGCCGAAATCAAGGCTGAGCCGGCGCATCGCGCTGCTGGAAGAGCGGCTGGGCGTGCGCCTGCTGCAGCGCACGACGCGCCACTTTTCCGTCACCGACGTGGGGCAGTCGTTTTACGAGCATTGCAAGGCCATGCTGGTGGAAGCGGAAGCGGCGCAGGAAGCGATCGAACTGACGCGCGCGGCGCCGCGCGGCACGGTGCGCCTGTCCTGTCCCATCGCCCTGCTGCACACGCTGGTCGGTCCCATGCTGGCCCGCTTCATGCGCGACCATCCGCAAGTGACCTTGCTGCTGGAAGCGACCAACCGCCGCGTCGACCTGGTGGCCGAAGGCATCGACGTGGCCATCCGCGTGCGCCCGCCGCCGCTGCCCGACAGCGACCTGGTGCTGCGCGTGCTGGCCGAGCGCAGCCAGTGCATGGTGGGCAGCCCGCTGCTGTTCGCCGGCGCGCCCGCGCCGAAGGCGCCGGCCGACCTGGCCGACTGGCCCAGCCTGGCCCTGGGCACGCCGCAACAGCACTATCAGTGGGATTTGCACGGCCCGGACGGCGCGCGCGCCCAGCTGCGCCACGTGCCGCGCTTCGTCACGGGCGACATGCTGACCTTGCGCGACGCGGCCGTGGCCGGCGTGGGCGTGGTGCAGCTGCCAACCATGATGATAGGCGAGCAGATCGCCGATGGCAGCCTGCTGCCGCTGATGGAGCAATGGCGGCCGCAGCGCGAAATCATCCATGCCGTGTTTCCTTCGCGGCGCGGCCTGCTGCCGGCCGTGCGCGCGCTGATCGACTACCTGGCGCACGGCTTCGCCGCGCTGGAGGAAGAGTGAGGGTTTTCAGGTACGATGGCAGCCTCTCCCATCGCCTGGACGCCGCATGCGTTTATTGATTCTGTCGGACCTGCACCATGAGCTATGGCGCGACGAAGCGCCGCAAGGGGACCTTGCGCTCAGTTGTCCCGACGTCGTAATCCTGGCCGGCGACATCGACACGGGCGCCCGCGCCGTCGCCTGGGCCGCCAGCGCGTTTGCGGGACTGCCCGTGCTGTACGTGCACGGCAACCACGAAGGCTATGGCCACCACCTGGACAAGGTGCGCCAGGAGCTGCGCACCGCCTGCGCGGCCACGCCGAACGTGCGTTTTCTCGATGCGACTGCTCACGTCATGGAAGACCCGGCGGGCAACAAGGTGCGCTTCCTGGGCGCCACCCTGTGGACGGATTTCCGCCTGCTGGGCGACGACACGCGGCAAGCGGCCATGCGCGACGCGGAAGCCGTCATGAACGACTACAAGCGCATCCGCCTGGCCAACATGGGCTTTCGCAAGCTGCGCGCGGCCGACACGGCCATGTTCCACGCACAGCAAAAGGCGTGGCTGGCGCGCGAACTGGCGCAGCCCTTCGATGGGCGCACCGTGGTCGTCAGCCACATGGCGCCGTCGCTGCAATCGGTGGACGACGCGTATGGCAGCGAAGCGTGTTCGCCCGCCTACGCTTCGCGCCTGGACGAGCTGGCCGCGCAGGCCGACCTGTGGGTGCATGGCCACATCCACGCCTCGCGCGACTACCGGATCGGCCCGTGCCGCGTGGTCAGCAACCCGTGCGGCTACAAGACGCGCAGCGGCGCGCCGCAAAATCCCCAGTTCGACCCGAACTACATCGTCGAGCTGCCGGCCCTTAATCGTCAGGCTTGAGACGGCCCGCCAGCCATTGTTGCAGGCGGTGCTTGCCGGCCCGGCGCGCCGCGCGCGGCGACGCCTCCGACTGGTGCGCGCCGGCGCCGCCGCGCAATCTGGCGACCGCCACCAGCGGGTTGCGCGGCTTGGGCGTGGCTTTCAGTTTGATTTTCATCTTGTCTCCTTTCAGCCCTTGATGCAGACGACCTGGCGCAGGGTATGCACCACTTCCACCAGGTCGCTCTGGTGCGCCATGACGGCGTCGATATTCTTATAGGCGGCCGGGATTTCGTCGACCACGCCGCCATCCTTGCGGCATTCGATGCCGGCCGTCTGCTCGGCCAGGTCAAAGCGGTTGAAGCGGCGCTTCGCCTCGCTGCGGCTCATGCTGCGCCCCGCCCCGTGCGAACAGGAACAGAACGAGTCCGGGTTGCCCTTGCCGCGCACGATGAAGCTGCGCGCGCCCATGCTGCCGGGGATGATGCCCAGCTCGCCCTGCCGCGCCGAAATGGCGCCCTTGCGCGTCACATACAAATCCGCATTGCCATGCGTTTCGCGCGCGATGTAGTTGTGGTGGCAGTTGATCGCCTCGCCATCGAGCTGGAACGGCGGCGCAAATTTCGCCAGTACATCGAGCACGCGGCGCATCATTTCGCTGCGGTTGAGCAGCGCATAGTCCTGCGCCCAGTCCACCGCTTCCACGTAGTCGTCGAACACCGTGGAACCTTCGCTCAGGTACGCCAGATCCGCATCGGGCAACTGCAGCTGGTGACGCCGCATGTCCTTCTGCGCGGCGGCGATGAAATAGCGGCCGATGGCATTGCCGATGCCGCGCGACCCCGAATGCAGCATGACCCACACGCGCTGTTCCTCGTCGAGGCAGATTTCAATGAAGTGGTTGCCGCCGCCCAGGGTGCCCGCCTGGCAGATCCACGTGCGTTCGAACTGGCGCAGCATCTTGGCGATGCCGCGGTGCCGGTCGACGATGCGCTCCAGGCGGCCGCTGAGAGGACGCGCGGCGCGCGCATGGCGCGAGCCCTGCACGCGGCTCCAGTCGTGCTGCTCGAAACCGACGGGCACGTCCGCCTCGATGGCGCTGCGCAGGCGCGCCAGGTTGTCGGGCAGCTGGCTGGCCGTCAGCGTCGTACGCACGGCGTTCATGCCGCAACCGATGTCGACGCCCACGGCGGCTGGGATGATGGCGCCGCGCGTGGGAATCACGCTGCCGACGGTGGCGCCGATGCCGGCATGCACGTCGGGCATGGCCGCCACATGCGGATGGACGATGGGCAGGCTGGCGATATTGTGCAGTTGGCGCAGCGCCTGCGCATCGATATCGTCGGTAAAAATATGCACGGGCACGTGGGCGCCGCGCAATGTCTGGTGGATGGGCATAACGTATTCCTTGGTCTTGTCGTTATGCCGGGGCCCCGATGAAACAAAAAACCCCGGCGAGTTTCCTCACCGGGGTTTTGAAGGACACCGGCTCGGGATCGGCAATGTGCCGATGGCCCCGAGCGTCATGCGCGGGGCTAGTGGTAGTACTTGCTGCCAGCCTGCTCGAACATGGGTATCCTTTCTTTTGTCTGGTTAATCTGAACTGCGGACAGTGATTCTGCACCGTATGCTGCAGTGCGTCAACCGCTTTTCATGGTGCATGCGCCAACGTTGTTATTTTGTCGCAGCCGCTTCTTTTTCTTTGGCGATGCGCGCATCGAGCTTCGCCTCATTCCTGGCAGCGTAGTTGCTACACGCCTGCGTATCGATGAAGGGATTCGGCGTGACGCCTTCCAGCAGTTGCGTGAGTTTCAGGTCGCCGCCGGAGTGGTCCGGATGGGCCGAGATCAGGATGTCGCACGGCAGTTTGGCGAAGTCCTGCATGACGCGGCGAAAGGCCGGCGTCAGGTCCCCATGGCGTTCATCGCCCAGGTAATGAAAATCGTCGGCCGCCACTGGCGTGAGGCTGGCGCCGAACACCACGTTCAGGCAGTCTTCGCGCTGTGCATCTTCGCACGAGACCCAGGTCCAGCTGGTGCTGCCCGGCGTATGGCCGGGCGTGTAGCGCGCCGTGATGGTCACGCCGCCCAGCTGCAGGGTTTCGCCATCGGCGATCTCGCGCACGTTTTCCACGGCCGGCATGGGATCGATTTCGCCCGCTTGCGGGTCCAGGGCGAGCACCGAGCCCGCGCGCAGCGCCTGCGCGCCCAGAGGGCTGGCCACCACTTGCGCGCCGCTGTCGCGGGCCAGGGCGGCGATGCCGCCCGAATGGTCGAAATGCGCTTCCGTATTCAGGATGAATTTGATGTCTTCCAGGCGAAAGCCCAGCTCGAGGATATGCTCCTTGATGGCGGCCACCGATTGCGGCAACGCGCCATCGATCAGGATCAAGCCTTCGCGCGTGTCGATCAGCACCACGCTCAAGCCGCCCACGCCCACGTAATACGTGTCGCCGTGGATGCGCGCCGGCTGCTGCGGGCGGTTCCACTGCGCCGCGTAGGGCGAGGCGATCGGCTGCGTCAGGGGATCGACGGCGGGCGTGGCGGCGGGCGCCGTCAACGGCAGCGCCATGGCGGCCAGCGCGGCGCTCAGCAAGGTCGTGGAAAAGAAGAAAGGCGGCATGCGGCTCCAGGAGTGTATGGTCGATAATTGATGCCATAGGGTAACGTCGCCAGCCTCGCGCGGTCAAGCAGTGGGGCACGCCTGCCGTCCATCCCGCCAATTGCGCTACGATAGAGGTCCGTTGACTGCCGTGCGCCTTGCCGCCCTCTTGCCATGCGTTTGCTGATCCTGTCCGACCTGCACCTGGAAGTCTGGGGTGAAGACTCCCCCGCCATCGACCTTGCCTCCTGCCGTCCCGACGTGGTGATCCTGGCTGGCGACATCGCCACGGGCAGCCAGGCCATCGCCTGGGCCGCGCGCACCTTTGGCGCCCTGCCCGTGCTGTACGTGCACGGCAATCACGAAGGCTATGGACATCAGCTCGAACACATGCAGGACGCCGTGCGCGACGCGTGCGCCAGCGCCAATGCGCACGGCGCCAGCATCCGCCTGCTCGACGGCGATGCCGTGACGCTCGGCGGCGTGCGCTTCCTCGGCATCACCCTGTGGACGGATTTCCTGCTGTTCGGCGCCGAGCGCCAGCAAGAGGCCCTGCAGGCGGCGCAAGCCTACATGCCCGACTACAAGCGCATCAGCACGGGCGGCGACACGCCGCGCCTGCTGTGTGCCACCGACACGGCGCAGCTGCACGCGCAGCACCGCGCCTGGCTGGAGCGGCAGTTGGCGCAGCCGTTCGATGGCAAGACCGTCGTCATCACGCACATGGCGCCCTCGATGCTGTCGGTGGAAGCGCAGTATGCGACGAACCTTGGCTCGCCCGCGTTCGCCTCGCATCTGGACGAACTCGTGGCGCAGGCGGACCTGTGGGTGCATGGCCACATGCACGCCTCGCTCGACTATCGCATAGGCGGCTGCCGCGTCGTGTGCAATCCCTGCGGCTACAGGCGGCCGGACGGCACGCCCGAAAACGAGCGTTTTGACGCCGGCTTCATCGTCGACCTGGCCGGCACGGTTTAACGTTTTTCATAGCGCAGCTGCACCACGCCGCTGGGCAGCTGGCGCGTGCCATTGAGCCGCCAGTCGCTGCGCGGCAAGCCATCCTCGAACAGGCGCACGCCCTTGCCCAGCACCACGGGCAGCACGGACAAGGTGAGACTGTCGATGACGCCTTCGCGCAAGGCCGCGCGGATGACGGCGCCGCCATCGAGGTAGACGTGGCGGCAGCCTTCGGCCGCCAACTGCGCCAGCACCGCTGCCACGCTGCCTTCGCGACGCTGTTCCCCATGCCGCGGCGCGAAGTCGCGGTGGCTCAATACCGCCACGCGCTTGCCCGCATACGGCCACGGCTCGAAGCCCAGCACGGCGTCGTAGGTGGTGCGGCCGATCAGCAAGGTATCGACCTGCTCCATCAATTGCGTGTAGCCGGTTGCCTCGGGCGTATCGGGGGCCAGTTCGGCCAGCCAGGACAGGTCGCCGTTTTCTCCCGCGATGCAGCCATCGAGACTGATGCCGAGAAAGACGCTGACGAAAGGTTGTTGCATGATGTGCCCTCCAATTAATTCTACAGTGTAGAATTATGCCCATGAACTCCACAAAACTTCAAGCCATTGCAAATCCCGTGCGACGCGCGGGTCGTCCCCGCCGCATCGCGCCCGCGCTCGACAACGCCGCCATCCTGCAGGCCGCCCTGGCCCTGCTGGAAGAAAAAGGCGAAGCGTTTTCCATGCGCGCACTGGCGCACAGCCTGGGCGTCGATGCCATGGCGCTGTATCACTATTACGCGGGAAAAGAGGAATTGCTGCTGGCCTTGATGGCGCAGCGTTTTATCGCGCTCGACCCGCAGCAGCCGCCGTTTACGCCCCGCCAGGCGCCCCGGCGGCGCTTGCTGGCGCTATGCGCGCTGTACCTGGAGCTGGTCAGCGCCACGCCGTATTTCGTGCGCCTGATGGCGCGCGGCCTGGTCACGCAAGCGGATGTGGCCGAACGGTTTGCGGCGCTGTTCGAGCTGGCCGTCGATGGCCTGGCGCTGGACAGGAAAACCCGCTTGCGCGGGCGCGATGCGCTCGTCGATTTCCTGCACGGCTACGCGCTGGCGGGCCGGCCCGCCAGCGAGACCGGCTGGCATGCCTCGGTCGCCCTGATCCTGGCGGGCATGCGCGCCGGCGTGCAGGCAGGCGCTTAATTGAACTGCTTGAAGTCCGGCTTGCGCTTTTCAAAGAAAGCCGTAAATGCTTCCTTCGCTTCCGCGCCGCCCAGCATGGCGCTGAACAGTTTGTTTTCGTCCGCGATGGCCGCCTTCATCGGCTCCATGCGGCTTTGCTTCATCAGGCGCTTGGTGGCGCGGATGGAGGCGGCCGGCAGGGCCACCAGCTTGGCGGCCTGGCCTTGGGCGAACGTCATCAGATCGTACAGGGGCACGACTTTCGACACGAGGCCCATTTCCAGCGCTTCGCTGGCCGGGAAGGATTCGCCCAGCATCAGTTTTTCCGCCGCGCGCGGGTAGCCGGCCAATTGCGTGAGCAGCAGGCTGGAACCGAATTCCGGGCACAGGCCCAGCTGCGTGAACGGCATCGAAAAGCTGGCGTTGTCGGCTGCATACACGAGGTCGCAATGCATGAGCAAGGTGGTGCCGATGCCGATGGCAGGGCCGGAGACGGCGGCCACCACGGGCTTGCTGCTGCCGTACAGGGCACGCATGAACTGGAACACGGGACGGTCATGGTCGAGCGAGCCATCCTTCGGGCGCGCCGTCTTCATGAAATCATCGAGGTCGTTGCCGGCCGTGAAAATCTCGCGCTTGCCGCAGATCAGGATGGCGCGCACGGCGTCGTCGCTCTCCGCCGCCACCAGCGCATCGGCCAGGGTCTGGTACATGGCGCCCGTGATCGCATTCTTGCGTTCCAGGCGGTTAAATTCCAGGGTCAGAATACCCTCGCTCGTGCTGCACAAAATATCCATGTCGTCTCCAAATGATAAAGGGCGCCGGAGTCATCCCACAGCGCCCTGTTTTATTGCTTTAGCCCGTCAAACTTAGACGCGTTCGAAAATTCCGGCTGCGCCCATGCCGGCGCCCACGCACATCGTGACCATGCCGTACTTCTGCTTGGTGCGCTGCAGCGCGTGGATCACGGTGGCTGCGCGGATGGCGCCGGTGGCGCCCAGCGGGTGGCCCAGGGCGATCGCGCCGCCCATCGGGTTCACTTTGGCCGGGTCCAGGCCCAGGTCGCCGATGACGGCCAGTGCCTGTGCCGCAAACGCTTCGTTCAACTCGATCCAGTCCAGCTGGTCTTGCGTGATGCCGGCGGCGGCGCACGCTGCCGGAATGGCGAATTTCGGGCCGATGCCCATGATTTCCGGAGGCACGCCACGCACGGCGAACGAGGAGAATTTCGCCAGCGGGGTCAGGTTATGCTCGCGCAGGATTTTTTCGCTGACGATCAGCAGCGCACCGGCGCCGTCGGACATCTGCGAGCTGTTGGCGGCCGTGACAGAACCCTTGGCGGCGAACACCGGCTTGAGCTTGGCCAGCGACTCCATCGACGAATCGGCGCGCGCGCCTTCGTCCGTGTCGACCGTGCGGCGCGTCACATCGACCTGGCCGGTCGCCAGGTTAGGCGTGCGCGTGATGATTTCCACGGGCGTCGTTTCCGCCTTGAAGAAACCGGCTTGCTGCGCGGCGATGGCGCGGCGGTGCGATTCGACGGAGAACGCGTCCTGCTGTTCGCGCGACACTTTCCACTGCTGCGCCACTTTCTCTGCCGTCAGGCCCATGCCGTAAGCCATGCCGATGTTTTCGTCGCTGAACATGTCCAGGTTCATCGATGGGTGGTGGCCCATCATCGGCACCATCGACATCGATTCGATACCGCCGGCGATCATCACGTCGGCTTCGCCCACGCGGATGCGGTCGGCTGCCATGGCAATGGCCGTGATGCCCGATGCGCAGTAGCGGTTGACGGTGACGCCGCCCACGGTTTTCGGCAAGCCGGCCAGCAGCACCGAGTTACGCGCGATGTTGAAGCCCTGCTCCGCTTCCGGGAACGAGCAGCCGATGATGGCGTCGGTGATCAATGCAGGGTCCAGGCCAGGCGCCTGCGCCAGTGCCGATTGCAGCACGCGCACCAGCAGGTCGTCCGGACGGGTGTTCTTGAACATGCCGCGCGGCGCCTTGCCGATCGGGGTGCGGGTTGCAGAGACGATGTACGCGTCTTGAAGTTGTTTGCTCATTTTGTTCTTTCAAAGATGTTGAACGAAGTTCGTGTTCTGTCGAATGTCCGGGGTAGAGGCCTATCGCTTCTGCGACAAATACCAGTCCACCGTCACCTGTGCCGCCAGCGTGCCTTCAGAGTCGAAGATATCGACTTCCACGGGAAACGCCACCTTGCCATCCTGCGCCAGCTGCGCCTTCAATGCCGCCAGGTCGCCCGGTACCCGGCCTTCGGCGCGCGTCGCGCCCCTGGCCACCTTCTGGTACTGGATGCGCGACTCCTTGGCCACCGGGCGCAAGCCCAGTATCAGCTCGGCGAAGCCGCCTGCCATGGCCGCGCCGGAAGCCGTTTCGGCCAGGGTAAACAAGGCGCCCGCATGCTGCGTGCCCAGGTGATTATTCAGTCTGGGATCTTCCGGCATCGACACCTTCGAGGTGCCGGCGCCGATTTCGTCGATGCTGATCCCCAGCAGCCGCACGAAGGGCAAGGTGTCCATCATCTGTTGTTTGATACGGTCATACACCATGCTTGGTCTCACGCGCAGTAATACTTTGAATACGAGGGACAGGATCGTCATCGACGCTGTGCTTAGTTGCGTACCGGTTTACCGGTCTGCATCATGCCCATGATCCGTTCCTGGGTTTTCGGATGGTTCAACAGCTCCAGGAATGCCTTGCGTTCCATATCCAGCAGCCACTGTTCGCTGACGAAGCTGCCCTGGTCCACGTCGCCGCCCGATACGATCTCGGCGATCATCTCGCCCAGCTTGAAATCGTGCGCCGAAATGAAGCCGCCGTCGCGCATGTTGACCAGCTGCGCCTTGATCGTGCCCCAGCCGTAACGACCCGTCACCTGGATCAGCGAAGGCAGTTGCGGACGGAAGCCCGCGTCGAACATGGCGCGCGCTTCGACCTTGGCCACGTGCAGCAGCTCATAGGCGTTGAACACGATCACGTCGTCTTCCTTCAGGTAGCCCATTTTCTTCGCTTCCAGCGCCGATTTCGACACGTTGGCGGTGGCTGCATTGGTGAAGCCCGTTTTCAGGAATTGCAGGATGTCGTTGCCCTTGGCTTCCTTGTAGGCGCGCTGCGCCGCTTCCTTCAGGCCGCCGCCGGCAGGAATCAGGCCTACGCCCACTTCCACCAGGCCGATGTACGACTCGATCGAGGCCACGCGCTTCGATGCGTGCAAGGCCAGCTCGCAACCGCCGCCCAGTGCCAGGCCAGCGACCGCGGCGATCACCGGCACGTTCGCGTATTTCAGCGACATGAAGGTGTTCTGCAGTTCGGCGATGATCGGATCGACGGCTTTCACGCCGCCTTGCATGAACGCAGGCAGGGCCGATTGCAGGTCGGCGCCGGCCGAGAAGGCGCCGCCTTCGGCTGCGTCGGCGTGCCAGATCACCAGGCCCTTGAAGTTCTTCTCGGCTTCGGCCAGCGCGAGCTTGAGTCCGTTGATCACGCCTTCGCCGATCACGTGCATCTTGGTCTTGAACGAGATGATCAATACATCGTCGCCCGTATGCCAGACGCGCACGGATTCGTCTTCGAAGACGGTAGTGCCGGCGGTCTTGCCGTCGATGGCGCCGCTGCCCAGCACTGGTGCGCGGAATGGCTGGCGGTCGTACACGGACAGGGTCGAACGGGGCACGAAGCTGTTCGACACGGCGGAGTACGAACCTTCCGGCGTGTGCACGCCGCCTTTTTCAGCGACCGGGCCTTCGAAGACCCAGGCTGGCAAAGGTGCATTGCACAGCGCGTGGCCGGCGTCGATGTCTTCCTTGACCCAGTTGGCCACTTGCAGCCAGTTCGATGCCTGCCACGTTTCAAACGGGCCCACGTTCCAGCCGAAGCCCCAGCGCATGGCGAAGTCGATGTCGCGCGCATTGTCGGCCACGGTGTCCAGGTGGATGGCGATGTAGTGGAAAGCGTCGCGGAAGATCGCCCACAGGAACTGGCCTTGCGGGTTCGTCGATTCGCGCAGCGCCTTCATCTTCTTGACCGGATCCTTTTCCTTCAGGATGCGGGCGATGATGTCGGCAGCCTTGGCGCCGCCAGCCACGTATTCACCGGTGGCGAAGTCCAGGCGTTGGATTTCCTTGCCGACCTTCTTGTAGAAGCCCGCGCCGCTCTTCTGGCCCAGCGCGCCTTTTTCCACCAGCGATGCCAGCACGGCCGGCGTCTTGTAGACGGCAGCGAACGGGTCGTTCGGCAGGTAGTCCTGCATGGTCTTGATCACATGGCCCATGGTGTCCAAGCCGACCACGTCCGCCGTGCGGAAGGTGCCCGACTTGGCGCGGCCCAGCTTGGAGCCGGTCAGGTCGTCGACGACGTCCACGGACAGGCCGAATTTTTCGGCTTCGTGCACGATGGCCAGGATGCCGAACACGCCAACGCGGTTGGCGATGAAGTTCGGCGTATCCTTGGCGCGGACCACGCCCTTGCCCAGGGTGGTCGTCAGGAAGCCTTCCAGCTGGTCGGAAATCTCCGGCTTGGTGAACGCGGTCGGGATGATCTCGACCAGGTGCATATAGCGCGGCGGGTTGAAGAAGTGCACGCCGCAATAGCGCGATTTCAGGTCGGCGTCGAAGCCTTCGGCCAGCTTGGTGATCGACAGGCCCGAGGTGTTCGAGGCGAAGATCGCGTTCGGGCCGATGTGCGGGGCCACCTTCTGGTACAGGTCGTGTTTCCAGTCCATGCGCTCGGCGATGGCTTCGATGATCAGGTCGCAACCGGCCAGCAGGTCCAGGTTGTCTTCGTAGTTGGCGACCTGGATCAGCGCGGCATCATCCTTGTTGCCCAGCGGCGCAGGCGACAGCTTTTTCAGGTTCTCGATGGCGCGCAGCACGATGCCATTCTTCGGACCTTCCTTGGCCGGCAGGTCGAACAGCACGACCGGCACTTTCGCGTTGATGCAGTGGGCGGCGATCTGCGCGCCCATCACGCCGGCGCCCAGGACGGCTACTTTTTTAACGATGAAATTGGTCATATTTTCCTCAAGTCTTAGAACAGGTCTGCGTCGAGTGCCATCAGGTTGGCCGAACCGGAACGCGCCTGACGGATCAGGGTTGCCGTTTCAGGCTGCAAGCGGGCGAAGTAGAAACGTGCGGTAGCCAGTTTGGCGGTGTAGAACTTGTCGCCGCTGGACTCTTTTTCGAGGGCGATCTTGGCCATCTGCGCGAACAGGTAGCTGTAGATCATGTGGCCGACGACGCGCAGGTAAGGCACGCATGCCGCGCCCACTTCGTCCGGATTCTGGAATGCCTTCATGCCGATTTCCATGGTCAGCTTGGTGACTTTGTCGCCCAGGTCGCCCAGTGGGGTGACAAATTCGCTCATCGCTTCATCGGTGCCGTTGTCTTCGACGAAAGCCTTGATCTTTTCGCCGAACTTGCGCAGCTTGGCACCGTTGTCGCCCAGGATCTTGCGGCCCAGCAGGTCCAGCGACTGGATCGTGTTCGTGCCTTCGTAGATCATGTTGATGCGCGCGTCGCGCACATACTGTTCCATGCCCCATTCCGAGATGTAGCCGTGGCCGCCGAACACTTGCATCGCGTCCGAGGTGGCGATCCAGGCATTGTCGGTGATGAACGCCTTGATCACGGGCGTCAGCAGCGCCACTTCGTCGGCCGCTTCCTTGCGCACGTCGGCGTCAGGGTGGTGCAGTTCGCGGTCGATCTGCAGCGCCACGTAGGAAGTGAACGCGCGCGCGCCTTCGGCGTAGGCTTTGCCCGTCAACAGCATGCGGCGCACGTCAGGGTGCACAATGATGCGGTCGGCCGGCAGTTCCGGGTTCTTGATGCCGGACAGCGAACGCATTTGCGTGCGGTCCTTGGCGTAGATCAGCGCGTTCTGGTAGGCGATTTCCGTCAGGCCCAGCGACTGCATGCCCACGCCCAGGCGGGCCGCGTTCATGAAGACGAACATGGCGTTCAAGCCCTTGTTCGGCTGGCCGATGATCCAGCCTTTCGCGCCGTCCAGGTTCATCTGGCAGGTCGAGTTGCCGTGGATGCCCATTTTTTCTTCGATGGCGCCGCAGGTGATCGGGTTGCGTTCACCGACCGTGCCGTCGGCGTTCGGCAGGAATTTCGGCACGAGGAACAGCGAGATGCCCTTCGAGCCTTCCGGCGCGTCCGGCACGCGGGCCAGCACCAGGTGCAGGATGTTTTCCGCCATGTCGTGCTCGCCGGCCGAGATGAAGATCTTGTTGCCGGTGATGGTCCAGGAACCGTCCGCCTCAGGCAGCGCCTTCGAGCGCAGCAGGCCCAGGTCGGTGCCGCAGTGCGGTTCGGTCAGGCACATGGTGCCCGTCCACTCGCCCGACACCAGCTTCGGCAGATACACTTCCTTCTGGTGGTCGGTGCCGTGTTCCTTCAGGCACTCGTAGGCGCCGTGCGACAGGCCCGGGTACATGGACCAGGCCTGGTTCGACGAGTTCAGCATTTCATAGAACGAGTTGTTCAGTACGACGGGCAAGCCCTGGCCGCCGTATTCCGGATCGCACGCCAGCGCCGCCCAGCCGCCTTCGACGTATTGCTTGTAGGCTTCCTTGAAACCTTTAGGCGTGGTCACGCTTTTCGTGACGGGGTCGTGATGGCAGCCTTCGCGGTCGCCGGAGTGGTTCAGCGGGAACAATACTTCGGAGGTGAATTTGCCGCCCTCTTCCAGCACCTGGTTGATGATGTCGGCGTCGACGTCGGCGTACGACGGCATTTGCTTCAGTTCTTCTTCCACTTGCAGGAACTCATGCAGGACGAATTGCATATCCCGGATTGGCGCGACGTATTGACCCATAATTTTCTCCTGAAGGCGATTAGCTAAAGTGTTGTACTTGTGAACTGCGTGTGCGTTGCTGCGGATACTGCCTGACGGCTTATTTGCTTGTGACTGAATTCTGGTACGACGCCAGCAGGCGGACAAAGCCTGCTTGCGCCCGTTCGATGCTGCCCGGCACGCGCAGGAAGCGCGCGTCGTGATGCAGGGCCAGGATCAGGCCATACATCTCGTACACCAGCTGCTGGGCGTCCGTGTCCGCTTTCAGGTCGCCCGTGGCGATCGATTGCTCGACACAGCGCAGCAGCGCGCCCTGCCAGGCCCGCACCATGGCCACCAGGGCTTCACGGATGGGGCCGGGACGGTCGTCATACTCGACGGCGCCGCTGATATAGATGCAGCCGGAAGCGATTTCCACGCTGACCCGCTTGACCCAGCGCGCAAACATCGATTGCAGGCGCTGGATGCCGCGTGGTTCTTTCATGCTGGGGAAAAAGACTTCTTGCTCGAAACGATAGTGGTAGAGCTTGAGCACTTCCATCTGCAAGTCTTCGCGCGAGCCAAAGTGGGCAAACACGCCCGACTTGCTCATGTTCATTTTGTCCGCAAGCAAGCCGATGGTCAGGCCTTCCAGTCCGTCGCGGCTGGACAGGTCCAGCGCCACGTCGAGGATGGCGGCACGGGTCAGTTCGCCCTTGCGCATGAATTTGACTGAAGTATTCAAGAGTACCGTTCTAAAAGTGATGTTGCCGATCTGGCGGACTGAAGCGAGGGTAAAAAAAGCACGCTTCGAAAAAATCCGAACGCTCGTACTATTATCCACTACCACGTAAAAGTCAAACGGGAACTTTAGAGCCGGCGTTCTATTGGTGCAGCGCAGCATTCTTCGGCCGCGTGATTGGTGCTGCTTTCGGGGCGGCAAACACGGGTTTTACCGGGGATTGCCCCGGGTTTGCCCCGCCCGCGCCGCCGGCGGCATGCCTCAGTCGAGGCCGCCTGCCTTGCTCAGTTGACGGCGGTCGCGCTTGGTCGGCCGGCCCTTGATGGTGCTGCCGGGCTCGCGGAACAGCTTGCGCTCTTCCGCCAGCTGCTCGCGGCGGGCGATGCTGGCCGGCGTTTCCCCGTACAGCAGGCGCGCCACGGGCGCCGCGCCGCGCTTGTCGGACAAGCCCAGCACGGCCACCTCCCACGTCTCCGCGCCATTGTCGATGGCCAGCTCGTCGCCCACGCGCAGGCTGCGCGCCGGTTTCACGCGCTCGCCGCCCACTTTCACCTTGCCCGTGTCGACGGCCTCGCTGGCCAGGGAGCGCGTCTTGAAGAAGCGTGCGGCCCACAGCCATTTGTCCAGCCTTACCGTTGTCATGTCGTTCATGCGTACTTGCCTACTGAAAAAATGCGCATCACCAGCCGGTACGCGAGAAACGCCGCTTCATAGCCGAGGCGGCGGAAACGGCCGATGTGCTTGAAATCGTCCTGGTGGATGACGATGCCGTCGGCCACGCCCTGCTCGATGTGCTGGCGCAGGCTTTGCGCAAACGCCACATCCTTGATGACCACGTTTGCTTCCTGGTTCAGGAACAGGCTCAGCGCATCGATGTTGCTGGAACCGACCGTCGCCCAGTCATCGTCGACGACGGCCACCTTGGCGTGCAGCTGCGTCTTGCGGTATTCGACGATCTTTACCCCGGCAGCCAGCAGCTTCGGATAAAACGAATGCGCCACGGCATCCTGCATGCGAAATTCGCCCACGCCGATCAGCAGCACCACGTCGACGCCCCGCTGGGCCGCCTGGGCCAGCGCGCGGCGCAGCTTGTGGCCGGGCGCGAAATACGGGTTGGCCAGCATCACACTCTTGCGCGCCTGGCCCAGCGCCTGCAGATAGGCGCGCTGGATCGTGCGGCGGTTGCGCAGGTTGTCGCGCACGACAAAGCCGGCCACCACGGGGTTCTTCGCCAGCTCCTTGCTGACGACGCGCATCTTGCGGTACAGCTTGATGCGCCGCACCAGGTTCATCTTGCCCAATCGCGCCCACTGCGCCTGCACTTCCTCGTGGATGGCGTCCACCAGCGGGCCCTTCACCTGCACGGCAAAATCCCAGCGCGGCGCTTCCAGGCTGATGTTGTGGTCGTAGTCGCAAAACATGTCGTCGTTGATATTGATGCCGCCCACCAGGGCAATCTCGCCATCGGCCACGCAGATCTTGCGGTGCGTGCGCGTGATGCCGCGCCGGAACCACGGATTGAAGATGCGGTGGTGCACACCGGCCGCTTCCAGCTGCGCGTGCATGGCGTTGACCCGGCGGTTGCCCGTGCCGAACCAATCCGTGATCATGCACACCAGCACGCCCCGCGCGGCGGCCCGCTTCAGGGCATCGAGCACCAGGGTGCCCGTGGCGTCGTCGGCAAAGATATAGGTTTCAAAATAGACTTCCGAGCGCGCGCCGTCGATGGCGGCAATCAGCGCGGGGAAGTAATCGGTGCCGCAATACAGCAGCTGGATGTCGTTGTGGGCGATGAAATTGACTGTGCGCATGCCGGCAGTCTACGCGAGTTTCAAAGCAGCAACTATCGGCGCGTGGTCCGACAGTTTTGCCCACAAGGTGCCGTGCATCACTTGCGCGCCTTCCACATGGAAACCGCGCACATAGATGCGGTCCAGGCGGAACCAGGGCAAGGCGGCGGGAAAGGTGCGCGCCGGCACGGGCACCGGGGTTTTCGTCTGGCGCCGCGCCAGGGTACGCACGAGGTCGCCCAGGGCCGAATTCGACGCGCGCTGGTCGAACACTTCCACCACGCCCAGCGCATTGCGCAGCTTGTCGCTGAGCGTGTTGCGCCAGTCGTTGAAATCGCCCGCGATGATGACGGGCTCGCCATTCGGCGCCGATTCCATGACGGCATCGATCAGCGCCTGCGTCTGGCGGCCCCGTCCCGATTCGAACAGGCCCAGGTGGACGACATAACAGTGCACGTCGGCCTGCGGCGTCTTGAGCACGCAGTGCAGGATGCCGCGCTGTTCGTAGGCGTGGTCGGAGACGTCGTGGTTGGTTTGCGAAGCGATGGGAAATTTGCTCAGCAAGGCGTTGCCATGGTGGCCATGGTCATACACGGCATTCATGCCGTAGGCGGAATGGTGCTCGGCGCCGGCAAAGAACTCGTGCTGCGACGCCTCGGGCCAATGCTTGTGGCCGTTTTTCTCGGCCCCATAGCGGGCCGCATTGCGGTCGTGCTTGCCCTGCACCTCTTGCAAAAAAACAACATCTGCATGGAACAGCGCGATCGCCTGCTTCAAGGCATGCACCCTGGGCAAGCCCCGCACGGAGGAGACACCCTTGTGTATATTATAAGTTGCTACGCGGATTTTCATGCATTGATTCTACTCCCAGACAGGCCCCGCGCGGCGCCGGCGTAGGTGCGCGTGCGCACCTAAACGAGCACAATCACGCACACCATCAGGCCAGCATGCGTCCCACGCCCGCCGTCACGCTGACGATCAGCGCCGTGATGCCGGCCGCCCAGACGATTTTCACCAGCAACGGTGCGCCGCGCCAGGCCACCGTGCGCTTGCCCTTGGCAAACGCGCCCGGGTGCAGCAGCCAGCCGATGGCCATCAGCGGCATGCCGATCGGCGGCGTGCGGCCGGGCACGGTGGAGCTAAACAGCAGGAAAATAAAACACAGGCAGAAAACGATGCCCAGGGTGCCCAGCAGTTTTTGCTGCGCAGTCAAATGGAACCAGTTCAACATGGAATGCTTTCTAGGGAAATCAGATGGGACGCGCCAGACCCGTCATGGCCGGCAACTGCAAAATCGCTTCCGCGTTGGACGACGAGAAACAACGGTCGGCCGCCGCCAGGTACGGCAGCCATGTGTATTGCAAGTGTTCGCGCGGACTCAGGGTGATGGCGATGTCGCGCGGCACTTGCACGCTGAACACGTGCTCCGTGTTGCGCGTCACACCAGGCGCATAGCGGTGGCGCCAGATCGGGTAAATCTCGTACACGTTCGACAGGTGCCAGTCGCGCAGCACGATGTCGTGCCCATCGGCAACGATGCCGGTCTCTTCGCACAATTCGCGCGCGGCCGTCTGCAGCAGCGGTTCATCGGCGGCGTCGACGGAACCCGTCACGGATTGCCAGAAACCGGGCTGGCCCGCGCGTTCGATCAGCAAGACGTCCAGATCCGCCGTATGGATGACGACCAGCACGGAAACGGGAATTTTATGGCTCATATCAAGAATGAAAAAGGCGCCTCGCAGCGCCTTTTTTTGCCTCAGCAAGTAAAACGGTAGCAGCTGCCTGGGCAGCCGCATGCTTCATTACACTACTTTTGGCTCGGCGCTGCGCAAACGGATGTGCAGTTCGCGCAGTTGCTTCTCGTCCACTTCCGACGGCGCATGGGTCAGCAAATCTTGCGCGCGCTGGGTTTTCGGGAAGGCGATCACGTCGCGGATCGATTCGGAACCCGTCATCATGGTCACGATACGGTCCAGGCCGAATGCCAGGCCGCCATGCGGTGGCGCGCCGTATTGCAGGGCGTCGAGCAGGAAGCCGAACTTCAGCTGTGCTTCTTCGGCATCGATCTTCAATGCACGGAAGACCTTGCTTTGCACTTCTTCGCGGTGGATACGGATGGAACCGCCACCCAGTTCCCAGCCGTTCAAGACCATGTCGTAGGCCTTGGCGATGCAGGCGCCCGGATTGGTTTCCAGCATGTCTTCATGGCCGTCTTTCGGCGCCGTGAACGGATGGTGGGTTGCCGTCCAGCGGTCCGCTTCTTCGTCGTGTTCGAACATCGGGAAGTCGACCACCCACAATGGCTTCCACACGTCTTCGAACAGGCCCGCTTTCTTGCCGAACTCGCTGTGACCGATTTTCACGCGCAGCGCGCCGATGGCGTCGTTGACGACCTTGGCCTTGTCCGCGCCGAAGAAGATCAGGTCGCCGTCCTGTGCGCCCGTCTGCTCGAGGATCGTGGCCAGCACGTCGGCAGGCAGGAACTTGACGATCGGCGACTGCAAGCCTTCAGGACCCTTGGCTTTCTCGTTGACCTTGATGTAAGCGAGGCCCTTGGCGCCGTAGATGGCGACGAACTGGGTGTAGGCATCGATTTCCGAACGGGGCATGCTGCCGCCTTGCGGTACGCGCAGGGCCACCACGCGGCCGTTCGGCATGTTGGCAGCGCCGTTGAAGACCTTGAATTCGACCGACTTCATGACTTCGGTCAAGTCCGTGAAGGCCAGCTTGACGCGCATGTCCGGCTTGTCGGAACCGTACAGGCCCATCGCTTCGGCAAAGTCCATCACCGGGAACGGGTTCGGCAGGTCGATGTCCAGCGTGTTCTTGAAGACGACGCGGATCATGTCTTCGAACAGGTCGCGGATTTCCTGTTCCGTCAGGAACGAGGTTTCGCAGTCGATCTGCGTGAATTCCGGCTGGCGGTCAGCGCGCAAGTCTTCGTCGCGGAAGCACTTGGTGATCTGGTAGTAACGGTCGAAGTTAGCGACCATCAACAGTTGCTTGAACAACTGTGGCGATTGCGGCAAGGCGAAGAAGCTGCCTGCGTTGACGCGCGATGGCACCAGGTAGTCGCGCGCGCCTTCTGGCGTGGACTTGGTCAGCATCGGCGTTTCGATATCGATGAAGCCCAGCGCGTCGAGGTACTTGCGCACTTCCATCGTCACCTTGTAGCGCAGGCGCAGGTTGTTCTGCATTTGCGGGCGGCGCAGGTCCAGCACGCGGTGCGTCAGGCGCGTCGTTTCCGACAGGTTGTCGTCGTCCAGCTGGAACGGCACGGGCACGGAAGGGTTCAGCACTTCCAGTTCCGAGCACACCACTTCGATCTTGCCCGATTTCAGGTTGTTGTTGATCGTGCCTTCGATACGGTTGGTCACCACGCCCGTCACGCGCAGGCAGAATTCGTTGCGTACGGCTTCGGCGACCTTGAACATCTCCGCTTGTTCCGGGTTGCAGACGATTTGCACCAGGCCTTCACGGTCGCGCAAGTCGATGAAAATCAGGCTGCCGTGGTCGCGGCGGCGATGTACCCAGCCGCACAGGCTGACGGTTTGTCCCAGCATGGCTTCGGTAACGAGGCCGCAATATTCAGTACGCATAGACATAAAATTCTCAGTTCAGGTTAGTGAGTGTTCAATCCGGCCACGTCCCGCACGGGACGCCTGCCTTTATTCTTTGGCTGCCGGGGCCGGTACAGCAACAACTTCCGCAGGCGCCACCACGCCCATCGAGACGATATATTTGAGCGCCGCATCGACGCTCATGTCGAGTTCGACGACATCGCTGCGCTTCATCATCAGGAAAAAGCCCGATGTCGGATTCGGCGTCGTCGGCACATATACGCTGACATAATCGCCCACCAGGTGGTTCGCCGCATCGCCGCCCGGCACGCCGGTCAGGAACGCGATGGTCCAGGAATTCTGGTGCGGATACGGCACCAGCACGGCCTTGCGGAAAGCATTGCCCGACGAGGAAAACAAGGTATCCGAGACTTGCTTGACGCTCGAATACAGGGAATTGACGATGGGTATGCGATGCAGCAATTTTTCCCACAGTTTCACCACGTAATTGCCGACCAGGTTATTCGTCAGCAATCCCGTCAGGAAAACGATGAGTATCGTCAGTATCGTGCCCAGGCCAGGAATGTCAAAGCCGAACAGCGAGTTCGGGCGGAAACGTTCTGGCACCAGCAGCAGCGACTGGTCCAGGGTGCCGATCACCAGATTCAGTACCCAGACGGTGATGGCCAGCGGTACTAAAATCAGCAATCCGGTAATAAAGTATTTACGCATCGGTTTCTCGGTAAGGGATAGTATCGGCGCGGCGCGCGTTTCAGTCCGCTTTCGGCGCAGCGGCAGCCGGGGCGGGCGCAGGGGCCGCGGCAGGCGCGCTCTCGGCGGCCGGGGCAGGCTTGGCGCTATCGGCCGGGCCCGTCGGAATCGCCGTGGTGGGCGCCGTGCCGCCGCGGAAATCCGTCGCGTACCAGCCAGTGCCCTTCAATTGGAAACCGGCGGCCGTCAATTGTTTCTTGAAACTGGGCTTGCCGCACGACAGGCACACCGTCAGTACTGGATCGGAGATCTTTTGCAAGACATCCTTGGCAAAACCACACTCGTCACAACGGTAAGCGTAAATCGGCATCTCTACTCCGAGAAAATCATCAAAAACCCTGAATTATAAAGCTTTTCCGCCATTCCCAGCGGAAAATGCCCACCCGCCGGGCCTGTCAGCCTCAGTCCGCCCGGCGGCGCCAGCTCATCCAGCGCTCCTTGCCGGCAAAGACGGCGATGGAATCGTCCACGGCTTCATCGGCCAGGCAGTCGAAATGCGGCGCCAGCAAGGCCTGCAGTTGCTCACGCGAAATACCAAACGGCGGTCCCTTGGCATTGTCGTCAAAGAAGAAGTAGCCGGCCAGCATGGCACCGGGCGCCAGCAGCTGCACCCAGCGGGCCGCTACCTGCGGCCACATGGCGCGCGGCATGGCGCACAGGAAAGCCCGTTCATAGATCAGGTCCAGCGGCGCTGCCGGCTGCCAGGCAAAGAAATCCGCTTCCACCACCTGCCCTGCCCGCTCACCGACGACGGCGCGCGCGGCGGCCACGGCGGCCGGAGAAAAGTCGATGGCCGTGGCATCCCAGCCATGTTCCAGCATGAAGACCAGCTCGTACGCGGAGCCGCAGCCGGGAATCAGGCAGCGCAGCGGCGCCGGGCTGCCGGCAACGAAGCGGCGCAAGCGCGATGGCACGCCGCCATGGTCCCAGGGCGTGAATTGTTTCTCGAAACGCTCATCCCAGAAGGCGGGCGACAGCGGATCGCGGGTATGAAAGTCAGCCATCACTTACGTCCTTGAGCCGTTAAAACGGCAGTTGGTGCCAGCGCATGAATACTTGCAGGCCCAGCGCGCCAAGCGCGAAAGCGCCCACGAAGTACACGATAAAGCTCAGCAGGCGGTTCGTCTGGCGTTGCTCCGCCAACAAGGTTTTCATCAGTTCCACCTCGTTTTCGCGCGGCTCGCCATGCACCGTCAAGGCCTGGTGCAGCAAGCGCGGCAGTTGCGGGAAGATGTGCGCATAACGGGGCGCCTCGGCGCGCAGGCGCTCCATGAAGCCCTGCGGTCCCACCTGGTTGCTCATCCATTTTTCCAGGTAGGGCTTGGCCGTTTGCCACAAGTCCAGTTCCGGGTCCAACTGGCGGCCCAGGCCTTCGATATTGAGCAGGGTCTTTTGCAGCAGCACCAGCTGCGGCTGCACTTCCACGTTGAAGCGGCGCGACGTCTGGAACAAGCGCAGCAGAACTTGCCCAAAAGAAATATCTTTCAGCGGACGGTCGAAGATGGGCTCGCAGCAGGCGCGCACGGCCGCTTCCAGCTCATCGACGCGCGTATCCTTCGGCGCCCAGCCCGATTCGATATGCGCCTCGGCTACGCGCTTGTAGTCGCGGCGGAAAAAGGCGAGGAAGTTTTGCGACAGATAATCCTTGTCGTAATCGTTCAGGGTGCCCACGATGCCAAAGTCCAGGGCGATGTAGCGGCCGAACGATTCAGGCGCGATCGACACGAGGATATTGCCCGGATGCATGTCCGCATGGAAAAAGCCATCGCGGAACACTTGCGTGAAGAAAATCTCCACACCATCGCTGGACAGCTTGCGCAAATCCACGCCGGCCGCCACCAGGCGGTCCGTCTGCGACACGGGGATGCCATACATGCGTTCCATCACGATGACGCTGCTGGAGCAGTAATCCCAGTGCATTTCCGGCACCAGCAGCAAGTCCGAGTTGGCGAAGTTGCGGCGCAGCTGGCTGGCGTTGGCCGCCTCGCGCATCAGGTCCAGCTCGTCGTGCAGGTATTTGTCGAACTCGCCCACCACCTCTTTCGGTTTCAAGCGCTTGCTGTCGGCCCACAGGCGGCTGATCCAGCCAGCCGCGATGTGCATCAGGGCCACGTCTTCGTCGATCAGCTTTTTCATGCCTGGACGCAAGACCTTCACGGCCACTTCACGGCCATCTTTCAAGGTGGCGAAGTGCACCTGGGCAATCGAGGCGGACGCCACCGGCTCGCGCTCGAAGCGGGCAAACAACTGATCCGGGTGCGCGCCCAGGGACTTGGTGATTTGCGCGACGGCCAGGTCGGAATCGAACGGCGGCACCCGGTCCTGCAGCCGCGCCAGCTCTTCGGCGATATCGGGCGGCATCAGGTCGCGCCGGGTCGACAGCACCTGGCCGAACTTGACGAAGATCGGGCCCAGCTCTTCCAGCGCCAGGCGCAGGCGCAAGCCCCGCGGCGACGACAGGTCGCGCCAGAAAATCAAGGTATCGATCAATTTGGCGGTGCGGGGAACTTGCAGACCAGAAATCGCTATCTCATCCAGGCCGTACTTGATGGAAACACGGATGATTTTAAACAGGCGCAGGAATTTCAATATCATGTAGACAAATCCGGTGAGGAAGACTGTGGCTGGAGGGCGGCGGCCGCCTTTTCCAGCCGGGCAAGGCGCTTGGCCAGGCGTTCGACGTCATCGCGCACGCGCGTCACGCCAGCGGAATATTCGTGCAAGGTAGCAGGACGGATCAGCATGGGCTGTTCGTCGAGAAAATATTCAGCCACGTTTTCCGCCAGCTTCTGCTGGCCCGTGCGGACAAAGGCGGCGGCATCCCTGGCGCCGGACACGAGGCGCGTGGCCAGCACGGGGCCCAATACCTTTTCCAGGTCGTGTTCCGCTTCCCAGCGCAAGCCTTTGCTCAATTGCGAAATCGCATTGGCAAACTCGGCATCGCCTTCGATCTTGACGTAGGAAAACGCCCGTTCGCGGTTTTGCAGGATCAGCGGCACATCGGACAATTTCACGCGGATAGTGACGTTGGCCGGCACGTCGGCCGGCGCCGCTTCCAGCATGCCTGCGCTGTCGACGCGCAGGCGCAAGGCCACGGCGCCCGTGTCGATGCAGGCCAGCTTGCCGGCGTGTACGGCCAGCTGCTGGCGCGCCCACGGCTCCTGCGCCAGCAAATGGTTGATAGTGGCGATGACGGGCGTCATCAGGGAAAGATCGGAAAGTGGTGCCATCATGTTGCGCGCTTCGCGCCCCCAAAAAGAAAAAACCGCCCGTAAAACAACGTGGGCGGTTTCGATCTTACCAGTTCAGCAGGAAATATCTGTCAAGCATCATGCATTCCGCATGCACTTAAGCCATTATTCAGCAAGTTTTGACAATTAATTCAATTGCTGGATGCCTGCCAGGACCCAGCCGCTGTTGCCGCTGACGGGTTTCGACATATTCCACACTTCCGCGAACGGTTCCGCTGCAGCGCCGGGCGCCGAACGGATCATGCCCGTAAACTTCACGCTGGCCAGGTAATCGTTGACGCTCGTTTCGATCCCCAGCAATTCGGCATCGATGGTAACGACATCGGTAAAGTCCGGCTGCGCGCCCCGTTCCTGGATTTGCATGCGCAGTTCCGCATACACTTCCGGCGACGTGAATTCGCGGATATCGTTGACGTCCGCCTTGTCCCAGGCCGCTTGCAGGCGAATGAAATTGCTTTTCGCGTGGCGCAGGAACGCTTCCTTGTCGAAGTCGCTAGGCACGCCCCATGGCGCGGCAGCCGGCGCCGGCTTGTCCAGGCCTACGCCGGACGAGACGGGCTGCAGCGGCGGCAGCGGCGGAATGCGCGAACCGATGTCGGGCACGTTGCCGGCCGGTGCCGGCTGGTTGCCGCCAAAGCCCGCGAACGGCGCATTGCCGCTGGCGTTGCTGTCGCGCTTGCCGCGCACCATGCGGTAGATGAAGAAGGCCACGCCCGCCAGCAAGGCCACCATCAGCAGGGTGCTGATCATGCTGGCCAGGGCACCGCCCAGGCCGAAATGCGACAGCAGCGCGCCCAGGCCCAGGCCCAGCAAGGCGCCGCCCAGCAAGCCCTTCCAGCGGCTAGGCGCCTTCGCGGCAGGGGCCGGTGCAGGGGCTGGCGCCGGTTGCGCCTGACGTGGCGCGGCAGCCGGCGCAGGGGCCGGTGCTGGCGCAGGAGCCTGGCGGCCCACGTTTTGCGACTGGCGGCCAAACGAACGGCCACCGCCCATGGGACGGGCCAGCGCCTCGCCCAGCATGGATACCGTGGTCGCGGCCAGCATCATGCCGACCATAAATTTCTTCAGTTTCATTCCATCTCCTAAAATCACCGGCAAGGGTGAGTTACAGCTTGAGTTACATCTTGATGCCGGTATGCAAAGCGGCAATGCCTGCCGTCAAATTGTAGTACTGCACGCGCTCCAGGCCCGCCGTTTCCATCATGGTCTTCAAGGTTTCCTGGTCCGGGTGCATGCGGATCGATTCAGCCAGGTAGCGATAGCTTCCCGCGTCGCCGGCGATTTTCTGTCCGAACCACGGCAAGACCGAGAACGAATACAGGTCATACGGTTTTTGCAGGGGCGCCGCCACCTTGGAAAACTCCAGCACCAGCAGCTTGCCGCCCGGTTTCAGCACGCGGCGCATTTCCGCCAGCGCCACATCCTTGTGCGTCATGTTGCGCAGGCCAAAAGCCACGCTGACACGGTCAAAATAGTTATCGGGGAATGGCAGTTTTTCCGCGTCACACAACAAGGTGGGGGTGAGCAGGCCCCGATTCAAGAGGCGATCGCGGCCCACGCGCAACATCGACTCATTGATATCGGTCAACCAGACTTCGCCGGTAGGGCCCGCCTGCTTGGCGAACGCCTTCGACAGGTCGCCCGTGCCGCCGGCAATGTCGAGCACCTTGAAACCGGGGCGCACGCCCGCGTTGGCAATCGTAAACGTCTTCCACAGACGGTGCAGCCCGCCCGACATCAAGTCGTTCATCACGTCGTATTTGGCAGCGACGGAATGGAACACCTTGGCGACTTCGCGCACTTTGTCGTCTTCTGCAACTGTTTTGTATCCGAAATGGGTCGTATTGGTCATGGTAGGCAGTCTGTTTGAACTTGCGTGCATTATACAAGCGGCAGGCGCATTTCCCCGTGACGCCGGAGAAGGTATTGCCTTTCCACTGTATTCGCAGCCAGCATTGCCGCCTGCGCATACGCCGCCAGCGCCCCCGCCCGGTCGCCCTGGCGGCGCAGCAAGTCAGCCCGGGCCGCGTGCAGATAATGCGAGTTGGCAAGGCTGGGCACGGTTTCCAGGCGATCGAGCCACGCCAGGCCGTGCTCGACGCCATGCGCCATCGCGCAGGCGATCACGGCATTGAGCAAGATCAGGGGTTCCGGCTTGTGCCGCAGCAAGGCGCCGTACAGGGCGCTGATCTGGCGCCAGTCCGTCTGGCTGGCCGTGACGGCCCTGGCGTGCAGGGCGGCAATGGCGGCCTGCAACTGATATGGCCCCGGCGCGCGCGCCGGCAAGGCCTGCGCCAGCACGGACAGGCCTTCGGCAATCAAGTCGCCGTGCCACAGGCGGCGATCCTGTTCTTCCAGGGTCAGCAAGTGACCTTCCGGCGAGAGGCGGGCCTGACCGCGCGACGCCTGCAGCAGCAGCAAGGCCAACAAGCCCTGCACTTCCGGCTGGCCGGGCTGCAAACTGTCGAGCAGGCGCGCCAGGCGCAGCGCTTCCGCGCACAGGTTCGCACGCAACAGGCTATCGCCTCCGCTGGCGCAATAGCCTTCGCTAAACACCAGATAGATGACGTGCTGCACTTGCGCCAGCCGTTGCGGCCAGTCTTGCGCTGGCGGCAACTCGAAGGGGATGCGCGCTTCGGCGATCTTGCGCTTGGCGCGCAATACGCGCTGCGACAGCGCCGCTTCCGCCAGGCCAAAGGCACGCGCGATCTCGGCCGTGGACAAGCCACACAGGGTGCGCAGAGCCAGCGCCACTTGCGCCTCGGGCGCCAGCGCGGGATGGCAGCAGATGAACAGCAGGCGCAAGCGGTCGTCCTCGATCGCTTGCGTTTCCTCAACCATGGCGGCCGGCAGACGCGCCAGCACGGCGTCACCGTCCGGCACGCTCTTGCCTGCGCGCCGCACGTGATCGAGGCCCGCGTTGCGCGCCACGGCACTGAGCCAGGCCGCAGGATTGGACGGAATGCCCGTCTGCGGCCACACTTCCAGCGCCTTGCGGCACGCTTCCTGCAGCACATCTTCCGCCAGGCCCAGGTCGCCAAAGCGCCGCATCAGGCCGGCCAGCACCTTGCCCCTCTCTTGGCGGAAGACGTGCTCGACGGCCGTAATGGCGTCGCCAGCCATGCTCAAGCCGTGACGGGCCGCACTTCGATGGTGCCCAGCGAAGCCACGGGGCAGCGCGCGGCCCAGGCCAGCGCCTCGTCCAGGTAGGCACAGTCCAGCAGGTAATAGCCGCCCAGCTGCTCCTTGGTTTCCGCAAACGGCCCATCCGTGATGACGGGCTTGCCATTTTGCACGCGCACACTGGTGGCGCTGTGCACGGGCGCCAGTTCCGCACCGCCGCGCAGCACGCCTGCGGCTTCCAGCGCCTGCGTATAGCTGGCAAAGTCGGCCATCAGGCTGGCCATCTGCCCCTCTTCCATGGCGGCATAGCGCGCCTCGTCGGCGTAGATCAGGATCAGGTATTCCATAGTCTCTTCTCCAAAAGAAAATGCCCGCAAGCGCGGGCATCCATACGACGAACGGGGCGGCGGCAATCCGACAAGCTTACCGCATTATTTTTTTGACTTAGTGTTTGTGCCCGCAGCTGGGTCCATGGATGTGTCCGGAAGATTGCTTGACCGTCATGTCCGCCTTGGCGTCGCGGCCGCTGTCGCCCGGGTAGCCGGCTGCCGCCAGGCGGTCCAGGTAATCCTGCCACAGGGTCGCTTGCTCCGCGCCCAGCTTGTACAGGTAGGACCAGGTGTACAGGCCCGAATTGTGGCCATCGCTGAAGGTCGGCTGCACGGCGTAGTTGCCGACCGGCTCGATGCCCGTGATGCCCACCAGGCGCTTGCCTAATTGCAAGGTTTCCTGGCCCTTGCCATGTCCCTGCACTTCGGCCGACGGCGAGTACACGCGCAGGTATTCGAACGGCAGCGCAAATTCGCTGCCATCGTCGAACGCCACGTCGAGCACGCGCGACTGGTTGTGCACGGTCAAGCCGGTGGGTTGGGGTGTTGCTGCTTTTTCAGTCATGACAATACTTTATGCGGATAAACGTTGAATGATGGCGTCGCGCAAGGCCGGCAGCAGGGCGCGGCGCGCGGCCAGCACCTGGGGCGCCGTCTCGCGCTGCACGACGGCCCAGCTGGGGTTCGGGAAATGCGCATCGTCGCGGTAGCGGGGAATCACGTGCCAGTGCACATGCGGCGTCATGTTGCCGAAACTGGCCACGTTGACCTTTTCCGGCTGCATCACTTCACGCACGGCCAGCTCGACTTGCCACAGGACTTCCATCACGTAGTTGCGCTCGCCGGGCGTCAAGTCCGTCATTTCCTTCACGTGCTTGTTCCAGATCACACGGCAAAAGCCGGGATAGCTGGGATCATCGACGGCCACCACGGACAGCCGCTCGCTGCGCCACAGCAAGGTCTCCAGACCTTGCTTGTTGGCGTAGCCGTCCAGCAAGGTGCACAGATCGCAGCCCGTGGACATCACACGAGCACCCGTTCGATGCCGCCGTCATTGGCGCGTTTCACGTAATCCGGCATCCAGTTCTCTCCCAGCAAGTGTTTGGCGATCTCGACGACGATGTAATCGGCCGTCGTGCCCGAATCGTCATTGTAGCGCGACAAGCCTTGCAAGCACGACGGGCAGCTGGTGAGGATCTTGACGTCGCCGGTAAACCCATCGCCGCGCAGCTTGTCGGCGCCCTTGACCATCTCTTCTTCCTTGCGGAAACGCACTTGCGTGGAAATGTCGGGACGCGTGACGGCCAGCGAACCCGATTCGCCGCAGCAACGGTCATTCTTCTCGATCTTCACGTTGTCTACCGTGCTGATCAGGGAGTTGATGGTCTTGCCCGATTCCTGCAGCTTCATCGGATTGTGGCATGGCTCGTGGTACATATAACGGGTGCCGTTCACGCCTTCCAGCTTCACCTGTTTTTCCAGCAGATACTCATGGATATCCATGATGCGGCAGCCGGGGAAGATCTTTTCAAACTGGTACGTGGCCAGCTGGTCGTAGCAGGTGCCGCACGACACGAGCACCGTCTTGATGTCCAGGTAATTGAGCGTGTTGGCCATGCGGTGGAACAGGACGCGGTTGTCCGTCATCATCTTCTCGGCCTTGTCGAACTCGCCCGCGCCCCGCTGCGGATAACCGCAGCACAGGTAGCCAGGCGGCAAGACCGTCTGCACGCCCACTTCCCACAGCATCGCCTGCGTGGCCAGGCCCACTTGCGAGAACAGGCGTTCCGAACCGCAACCAGGGAAGTAGAACACGGCTTCCGTATCGGCCGTCGTCGTCTTCGGATTGCGGATGATCGGGATCACTTTATCGTCTTCGATGTCGAGCAGCGCGCGCGCCGATTTCTTCGGCAGGTTGCCCGGCATCTTTTTATTGATGAAATGGATCACCTGCGCCTTGACGGGCGGCTTGCCCGTCGATGGCGGCGGCGCCTTGGTTTGCTTCTTGGCAAATTTCTTCAGCAAGTCATGGCCCAGGCGCTGCGCCTTGTAACCCCAGCCGATCATGACCTTGCGCGTGGCATTGATGGTCACGGGATCGGTGGCGTTGAGGAACATCATCGTGGCCTTGGTGCCGGGATTAAAGCTCTTCTTGTCCATCTTGCGCAGCAAGTTGCGCATGTTCATCGACACGTCGCCGAAATCGATGTTGACGGGGCACGGCGTCACGCATTTATGGCAGACCGTGCAGTGATCGGCCACGTCTTCGAACTCTTCCCAATGCTTGATGGAAATGCCGCGGCGCGTCTGTTCTTCGTACAGGAAGGCTTCGATCAGGGACGAGGTCGCCAAGATCTTGTCGCGCGGCGAGTACAGCAAATTCGCGCGCGGCACGTGGGTCGAGCACACGGGTTTGCACTTACCGCAACGCAAGCAATCCTTGACGCTGTCGGCAATGGCGCCGATATCGCTTTGCTGCATGATCAAGGACTCGTGCCCCATCAGGCCGAACGATGGCGTGTAGGCGTTGCGCAAGTCGGCGCCCATGCCCGGCAGGTTCAGCAGTTTGCCCTTGTTGAAACGGCCTTCCGGATCGATGCGCTGCTTGTAGCTGCGGAAGTCGCCGATCTCTTCTTCCGTCAGGAATTCCAGCTTGGTGATGCCGATACCGTGTTCGCCGGAAATCACGCCATTGAGCGAGCGGGCCAGGATCATGATGCGGCCCACGGCTTCGTGGGCGTCCTGCAGCATTTCGTAGTTGTCCGAGTTGACGGGCAAGTTCGTGTGCACGTTGCCGTCGCCCGCATGCATGTGCAGGGCGACGAACACGCGCGAACGCAAGATGCGCGCGTGAATCGCCGTCGCTTCGTCGAGGATCAGTTTAAACGCGGCGCCGTTGAAGATCTGGCGCAGCTGGGCGCGGATTTCCTGCTTCCAGGTAATGCGCACGGTACGGTCCTGCACCACGTCGAACAGGGTGGCGTCGGGCTGCGTTTCCAGGCGCGCATCGAAGACGGGCAGCAAGCGCTCCATGCCCAGTTCCGCCAGCTCGCCCTTTACATCGGCCAGCGGAAGGTCCAGCTGACCCAGCAGATAGGTCCAGCGTGCCGTGACCTGCGCCAGCAACTGTTGCGCCTGCTCGGCGCGGTCGCCCAGCATTTCCGCATCGTCGACGCGGTCATCGGACGCATCGTCGCTCTTGCCGATCGGCAGGTTGCCCTTGCCAAAGAAGTCGCTCAACGCTGCGGCCAGCTGCAGCTTGTTCTTGATCGACAGCTCGATATTGATGCGCTCGATGCCATCCGTGTATTCGCCCATGCGGTTGAGCGGAATCACGACGTCTTCATTGATCTTGAACGCGTTCGTATGCTTGGCGATCGCCGCCGTGCGGGCACGGTCGAGCCAGAATTTCTTGCGCGCTTCCGGGCTGACGGCCACAAAGCCTTCGCCCACGCGGGTGTTGGCGATACGCACCACTTCCGACGCCGCTTGCGCGACAGCATTTTCATCGTCGCCGACGATGTCGCCGAACAGGGCCATCTTCGGCAGCACGCCCCGCTTCGACTTCGTGGCGTAGCCGACGGCACGCAGGTAGCGCTCATCGAGATGTTCCAGGCCCGCCAGGCGGATGGTCGTGTACTGCTCGCCTTTCGCCGGCAAGCCGTCGAGGTAATCCTTGATTTCCACGATCGACGGGATCGCATCGCGCGCCTGGCCAAAAAATTCCAGGCAGACGGTGCGGGCGAACTTCGGCATCTTGTGCAAGATCCAGCGCGCCGACGTGATCAAGCCGTCGCAACCCTCTTTCTGGATGCCCGGCAAGCCGGCGAGGAATTTGTCCGTCACGTCCTTGCCCAGGCCTTCCTTGCGGAACTTACGGCCAGGAATTTCCAAGATTTCCGTCTTGAACGGCGCGTTCGGTTTCGTGGCGTCGCGCGTGCTCGGGTGGCGCCATTCCAGCTGGAAACGTGCCAGCGCGATATCGTGGATCTTGCCCAGGTTGTGGTCCAGGCGCGTGACGTCGAGCCAGTCGCCGTTCGGGTCCACCATGCGCCACGACGCCAGGTTGTCCAGCGCCGTGCCCCACAGCACGGCTTTCTTTCCGCCTGCATTCATGGCGACGTTGCCGCCGATGCACGAGGCGTGCGCCGAGGTGGGGTCGACGGCAAACACGAAGCCGGCCTTTTCCGCCGCTTCCGACACCTTGTTCGTGATCACGCCGGCGCCCGAATTGATGGTCGCGTATTCATGCGTGAGGCCAGGCAAGACCGTCATTTCGACGGCGCCCAGGGTGATGAGTTTTTCCGTGTTGATGACGGCCGACATCGGCGTCAATGGAATCGCGCCGCCCGTGTAGCCGGTGCCGCCGCCGCGCGGGATGATGGTCAGCCCCAGTTCGATACAGCCCTTGACCAGGCCGGCCATTTCCTCTTCCGTGTCGGGCGTGAGCACGACGAACGGGTATTCCACGCGCCAGTCGGTGGCGTCCGTCACGTGCGACACGCGCGTCATGCCGTCGAAACGCACATTGTGTTTTTCCGTGTAGCGGCCCAGCACCTTGACCGTGCGCTTGCGCAAGTCGTAGGTCTTGCGGAATTCGTCGCCGAAGTCGGCCACGGCCTTGCTGGCCGCTTTCAGCAGCAGTTCCACGTTGGCGCTGCGCGCCTTGGCCACTTCCGGCGCTTCGCCGGCAGCCAGCGCGTCGCCGCCGGCCGCATCGATGCCCAGGCGGCGCTTGTCGACTTCGGCCAGGCGGTGATGCAAGGCATCGATCAAGCCCTGGCGGCGCTTCGGGTTGTCCAGCAAGTCATCCTGCAGGTAGGGATTGCGGCGCACCACCCAGATATCGCCCAGCACCTCGTACAGCATGCGGGCGGAACGGCCCGTCTGGCGGGCACCGCGCAGCTCGTCGAGCAGGCGCCAGGAGTCCTCCCCCAACAGGCGTATGACGATCTCGCGATCGGAAAACGACGTGTAGTTATACGGGATTTCGCGCAGGCGGCTTGCTGCGGGACCATTCGGCGTTTCTGCCAGTAAAGCTTGGATATGTGCGGGAGCGTTCATGGAGTGTGGTGACGATGTGGACTGGACCCTAAAGGCCCATTTTATCTTATTGCGCCGCACCATGCGGGAACAGCCTTATGCCGCCCAAGGTTTAAGCACCTGATCCGCCGCCATAGCAAATATGGGGAAGTCTTATTTTTTGTGAATAAAAAATCAGTCCCGATGATTTTTTAACGCAAAAATGCCAAGAATCAGACTCAGCCACAAACTATCAAACTGCCCAAAAACAGGGCAAACAGGCGTTGCATTGCGCCCCGTTTGCGTGCCGATCAGGCCAGCATTTGTCCAATCCGGTGCCATACGCCATCGGGAACGTACAGCAGCAAACCCGTCATGGTCAGGTAGCGCGCGCACTTGCCGATGGCCATGTAGGCCACGCTGGGCCAGAACGGCAGCTTGAGCCAGCCTGCCAGCGTGCACAGGGGATCGCCCACGATGGGCAGCCAGGCCAGCAGCATGGTCTTGGCGCCATAGCGGGCCAGCCAGCGGAACCAGCGCGTGTCGCGCTCCTTGGCGAACGCCTGCTTGGCCCGGTAGCCCATCCAGTAGTCGACGACGCCGCCCAGGGTGTTGCCCAGGGTGGCGACGCCGATGGTGGCCCAGAACAGCGCGGGATTGGCCTTGATGACGGCAAACACGGCTGGTTCCGAGCCCAGCGGCAAGAGGGTGGCGGAAATAAAGCTGATCAGAAAGACCGATGTCAGCCCGACTTCCGGTGCGGCGATCAGCTGCAGCAGCCAGGCGATTGCGGATTCGATCATGGAACACTTCGCGATGCAGTAAGGCTCTCCATTATAATGAAGAGCAGCTTGCGCGCCGCACAATCCGCGCCGACCGGCAAGGGCTCACCGGCCCCCTAGATCCACAGAGCACTATTGTCGCCAGGCTATCCGCCGCGGCGCCGCCGATATCGCCCGACACGCTCCAGACCCTTTCTGGCCCAGAATCACTTGCTTGCAGACTATGAACATCGACTACCTCAAGAAAATCCTGACCGCCCGCGTCTATGACGTCGCCACCGAAACGCCGCTGGAACTGGCCCCTGCCCTGTCGCAGCGCCTGAACAACCAGATTTACTTCAAGCGCGAAGACATGCAAAGCGTGTTCAGCTTCAAGATTCGTGGCGCCTACAACAAGATGTCCAAGCTGAGCGAAGCGGACCGCAAGCGGGGCGTGATTTGCGCCTCGGCCGGCAACCATGCCCAGGGCGTGGCCCTGTCGGCCGCCCGCATGGGTTGCCGCGCCGTCATCGTCATGCCCACCACCACGCCGCTGGTGAAGGTCGAGGCGGTCAAGGGACGCGGCGGCGTCAACGTGGAAGTGGTGCTGCACGGCGAGTCGTACACGGATGCCTACAACCATGCGCTGACCCTGGAGAAAGAGCAGAAGCTGACCTTCGTGCACCCGTTCGACGACCCGGACGTGATCGCCGGCCAGGGCACGATCGGCATGGAAATCCTGCGCCAGCACGCCGGCCCCATCCACGCCATCTTCGCGCCCATCGGCGGCGGCGGCCTGATCGCCGGCATCGCCGCCTATGTCAAACAGATCCGTCCCGACATCAAGATCATCGGCGTGCAAAGCGTCGATTCGAACGCCATGGCCCGTTCGCTCAAAGCGGGCGAACGCGTGACCCTGAACGACGTGGGCCTGTTCGCCGACGGCACGGCCGTGCGCCTGGCGGGCGAGGAAACCTTCCGCCTGGTGCAGGCGTATGTCGATGAAATCATCACCGTCGACACGGACGCCATCTGCGCCGCCATCAAGGACGTGTTTACGGATACGCGCAGCATTCTGGAACCGTCCGGCGCGCTGGCCATCGCCGGCGCCAAGGCCTATGTGGAACGGGCCAGCCTGACCAAGCATCCCGTCAACAATGAAACCCTGATCACCATCGCCAGCGGCGCCAACATGAACTTCGACCGTTTGCGCTTCGTCGCGGAACGGGCCGAACTGGGCGAATTCCGCGAAGCCCTGTTTGCCGTCACCATGCGCGAACAGCGGGGCAGTTTTAAACGTTTCTGCTCGCTCATCGGCGCGCGCAACGTGACGGAATTTAATTACCGCATCAGCGATGAAAAAGCCGCGCACGTGTTTGTCGGCATCCAGATTGCCGACCGGCATGAGTCCGGCGCGATGGCGCAGAAATTCGAAGAGCACGAATTCAAGACGCTGGACCTGACGCACGACGAACTGGCCAAGTCGCACATCCGCCACCTGGTCGGCGGCAAGAGCCGCCTGGCGCAGGACGAACTGCTGTACCGCTTCGAATTCCCCGAGCGCCCCGGTGCGCTGATGCGTTTCCTCGACAGCATGGCGCCGAACTGGAATATCTCCTTGTGCCATTACCGCAGCCAGGGCGGCGACGTGGGCCGCATTCTGGTGGGCCTGCAAGTGCCGCCCGATGAAATGGGCGAGTTTGCCCGCTTCCTCGATACGCTGGGCTACCGTTACTGGGATGAAAGCAGCAATCCTGTGTATAAGCTGTTCCTGGGATAAATGGTGAGTTAGCCCAACGGCAAATACTGGGGTCTGCCCCCGGCCCTTGCCGTTGGCTTGAAATAGGCTACCATTCATCCTTCACAGAATTTGTAGCCACGCCACCATGACCACCACCAACGACCTCGCCGAACAATCCCCGCTGGGAAAAAGCTCCGCCTACCGCACCGATTACGCGCCGGAACTGCTGTTTCCCATTCCGCGCCAGGGCAAGCGCGACGAGCTGGAATTGCGCGGCACTTTGCCCTTCTTCGGCCTCGATATCTGGAATGCGTATGAACTGTCGTGGCTGAATCAGCGCGGCAAGCCGCAGGTGGCCATTGCCAAGGTCAGCGCGCCGGCCGATTCGCCCAACATCATCGAATCGAAATCGTTCAAGCTGTACCTGAACTCGTTCAACCAGACCAAACTGGACGGCCCGGAAGCGCTGCTGGCCTTGTTGAAACAGGATCTGTCCAACGGTTTCGGCGCGCCCGTGCAAGTGGAACTGACCTTGCAGGAAGATTTCGGCAAGCTGAAAATGGGCGAATTCGACGGCGTGCTGCTGGACCGCCTGGACCTGGAAATCACGCAATACACGCCCTCGCCGCTGCTGCTCAAGGCGGCGCTGGACGAGGCGCCCGTGGAAGAAAAACTCGTCTCGCATTTGCTCAAATCGAATTGCCTGGTAACGGGCCAGCCCGACTGGGGCAGCGTGCAGATCGAGTATGCGGGACCGCAAATCGACCAGGAAAGCCTGTTGCGCTACCTGATTGGTTTCCGCGAGCACAATGAATTCCACGAGCAATGCGTGGAGCGCATCTTTGTCGATATCTTGCGCCAGTGCAAGCCGCAAAAACTGTCCGTGTATGCGCGCTACACGCGCCGCGGCGGTCTCGACATCAACCCCTGGCGCAGCAACTTCAGCACGGGGGCGATGCCGGACAACCTGCGCAATGCGCGCCAGTAATACCGCGCACGCAACACCATAAAACCATGCCAACAGGAATGTTGGCTGTGTTTTAAAACAACGTTGTAGTAGTGCTGCAGTGCATGTCAAAGACGCTGAAAAATCGGAAATTCGGCATTCGGCGGCGGAAAAACCGGTTCGTCGCGTGTTTTTAATCAAGAAATAGCCGATACACCCCGATGTTATTTTTTTGCTAAAATGATGACGACATGGGCTGTAGCGCCCACTGCGCCCGCAGCGGGCGTATACTGTTGAGAATTGGCGTTACAGGCCGCGGAAACAGGCCTATAATTCGGCTCGCAAGCCCTCTGCGCATTGCACCATTTCATTGAGTGTCATGACTAATCTTAGCAAAATATTATCCCTCGAAAACGTCCTGCTGGACCTGGAAGTCTCCAGTAAAAAGCGCGCCTTCGAGCAAGCCGGCCTGATCTTCGAAAACAATTACGGCATCGCCCGCTCTACCGTCTCGGACAATCTGTTTGCCCGCGAACGCCTGGGCTCGACGGGCCTGGGCCACGGCGTGGCCGTGCCGCATGGCAGAGTCAAGGGCAGCAAGACCCTGAAAGCGCCGCTGGGCGCCTTCGTGCGCCTGGCCGAACCGATTCCGTTCGAGTCGCCTGATGGCAAGCCCGTCAATCTGCTGTTTTTCCTGCTGATTCCCGATCATGTCACTCAGCAACATCTGGAAATCCTGTCGGAAATCGCCGAGATGTTTTCCGACGATGCTTTCCGTACGGCACTGGCCACGGATCCGGAACCGAAATCCGTGCATTCGCGCATCGTCAATTGGCAACCCAGTCTGCAAGCGGCGGGTTAAACTTCAGGTATTCCTCCACTCCTGAAGAAGACTGCCATGTTGCAAACGCCGCTGACGATACAACGCCTGTACGACGATAATCGTGAAAGTCTGCAACTGGGCTGGTTCGCCGGCTTCCCCGGCGGCGAACGCCTGATCTCGGGCGACGTCTCGTCGGCCGCCGACCAGGTGGGCCACTTGAACCTGATCCATCCGGGCCGCATCCAGGTCTTCGGCCACCAGGAAATCAATTACTATCAGCGCTTGAAGGTCAATACGCGCACCCACGTGATCGGCGAACTGATCGCCGGCGGCCCGCCCGCGCTGATCATCGCGCAAGGGCTGGAAACGCCGCCCGACATCCTTGCCATCTGCGACGAACAAAACATTCCCCTGTTCTCCACCCCGCTGCCGGCCGCGCAAGTGATCGATTTCCTGCGCGTCTACCTGTCGAAAAAACTGGCGCAGCGCATCATCATGCATGGCGTGTTCATGGACGTGCTGGGCGTGGGCGTGCTGATCACGGGCGATTCGGGCCTGGGCAAGAGCGAACTGGGGCTGGAGCTGATCTCGCGCAGCCACGGCCTGGTGGCCGATGACGCCGTCGAGTTCTCGCGTATCGCGCCCAACATGATCGAAGGCCGCTGCCCGCCCCTGCTGCAAAACCTGCTCGAAGTACGGGGCCTGGGCTTGCTCGACATCAAGGCCATCTTTGGCGAAACGGCCGTGCGCCGCAAGATGCGCCTGAAACTGATCGTGCACCTGGTGCGCCGCAATGCGCTGGAAGAAGAAGTCGAGCGCCTGCCCTTCCTGTTCCCCACGGAAGACGTGCTTGGCTTGCCCGTGCGCAAGGTCGTCATCCCCGTCGCCGCCGGCCGCAACATCGCCGTGCTGCTGGAAGCAGCCGTGCGCAATACGATACTGCAGCTGCGCGGCATCGATACCTTGCAGGAGTTCATGGAGCGGCAACGTTTGGCAATGAGCGGCGACTAGCGTTGCAAGGAGTCCTCGCTCGTAGGCGAGGACCGTTTCGCAGGCGGAGAGCAGTGCTCTCCGAAATCCCTGCTACACCAACGTTTGGCAATGAGCGGCGACTAGCGTTGCAAGGAGTCCTCGCTCTTTTGTTTAACCAACACCACAAGCCGAATTGCAATAGTTTGTAAAGATAATTGCCTCGGGAGCACAGTGCCGATCTTTATTGTATGATCGGCATATGCATATCGTCCTTATCACCGGAATATCCGGTTCCGGTAAATCCGTTGCGCTCAATGTGCTGGAAGATACCGGTTACTACTGCGTCGACAACCTGCCGCCGGCTTTGCTGCCCAGCCTGGTGCAAACCCTGCTCGACGAAGGCACACCGCAACTGGCCGTCGCCGTCGACGCGCGCAGCGCCGAGTCGCTGACCAGCCTGCCGCACAATGTGGCCCTGCTGCGCGACCAGGGGCACGACGTGAAGGTCATGTTCTTGACGGCCACCACGCATTCGCTGGTGGCGCGCTTCTCGGAAACGCGGCGCAGCCATCCGCTGTCGCACGAATTGCGTCCGAACCAGAATCCAGCCAGCCGCCGCACCCTGATCGAATGCATCTCGGAAGAACGGGAACGCCTGTCGGCCATCGAACAGTTGGGCCATGTGATCGACACCTCGGAACTGAGCGCCAACAAGCTGCGCGCCTGGATCAAGGATATCGTCGCTTCCGAACGCGCGCCGCTGACCCTGTTCTTCGAATCGTTCGCCTTCAAGCTGGGCGTGCCGCTGGATGCCGATTTCGTCTTCGACGTGCGGGCCTTGCCGAATCCCTATTACGACCTGGCGCTGCGGCCTCTCGACGGCCGCGACGCGCCCGTGATCGCCTTCCTCGACGCGCAGCCCAGCGCGCTGGAACTGCTGGCCGATATCCGCGCCTTCATCGAGAAATGGTTGCCATCATTTAAGTCCGACAACCGCAGCTACCTGACGGTGGCCCTCGGCTGCACGGGCGGCCAGCACCGTTCCGTGTACATGGCCGAACGGCTGGCGCAATACTTCGGCCCCAACGAACGGGTCGTCCTGCGCCACCGCGAGCGCAGCTAGTTAGTCGAGGTGGCGCAGCGGATGCGCCGCGGCCGGCCAGACGGGAGCGAAGAAGCGCGCCACCATGGCCGCATCGACGTCGTCCAGGCTGGCGGGCTGCCAGCGCGGCGCATTGTCCTTGTCGACCACGAGCGCGCGCACGCCCTCGATGACTTCCCCATGTTCGAAATTGTGGCGCACCACCGTGCGCTCGAGGCGCAGGCAGTCGGCCACGCCCAGGTGGGCGCCCCGCTGCAGCAATTCCAGGGTCACCGACATCATCAAGGGAGAGCGCAGGCGCATGGCCGCCAGGGCCTTGCCGGCAAACGCGCTGTCGTCCTGTGCCAGCGACGCCATGATGGCTGCCACGGAAGGGGCGCTGAAATGGCGGTCCAGCGCCGCGCGCGCCGTGGCCAGCGCAGAAACGCCCGCCTGGGACTGGAATGGCGCGGCCAGAGCCTTGATGGCGACCGGCAAGCCTTCACCGGGCGTCGATTCGAACAGGGCCAGCAGCGCCCCCATCTGCGCCTCGGGCAGGTACACATCGGCCAGGCCCGTGTACAGGGCGTCGGCCGCGTTGATGGTCAAGCCCGTCAAGCCCAGATACAAGCCCAGCTGGCCGGCCAGGCGGGACAGGAAATAACTGCCGCCCACGTCCGGGAACAAGCCGATATTGACTTCCGGCATGGCCATGCGCGTACGGCCCGTGACGATGCGCAGGCGGTTGCCGGGCCCGGCTTGCGCCACGCCCATGCCGCCGCCCATCACCACGCCATCCATCACGGCGATATACGGTTTCGGATAGAAATGAATGAGATGGTTGAGCGCATATTCTTCCGTGAAGAAATCTTCCAGCTGCGCGCTGCCACCTTGCGGCGTGGCCCGGCCCGCATCGTAAAAGAAACGGATGTCGCCACCGGCGCACAGGGCTTTTTCACTGCTGGAACGGATCACCACGGCGTCTACCTGCGGATCGTCGCGCCAGGCCAGCAAAACGGCGCTCAGGGCGCGCACCATGTCCAGCGACAAGGAATTCAGGGCTTTCGGGCGGTCGAGCACGATGTGGCCCGTGCGGTTGCGGATGGAGGTCTGGACGAAGTCGCTCATGGCAGAATGGAAAGAAGTAAGTATGGGAACATTCTAGCGCCTTCGGATGGAACATTGCGTTCCCATGGCGCCCCCTGGCAAGGGCGACAGGCGCAAAAAAGGGCGCAATGTGCGCCCTTAGTTGATCACAGCCGGTTGAAAGTCGCGGCCCGCTCAGGCGGCGGCGAATTCTTCTTCCGAGCTGTCTGGCAGATGCTTGATCGCCTCTTTACCGTGCCCTTGCACTTTGGTTTTGTATTTCATCACTTGCCTGTCGAGCTTGTCGATCAGGGCATCGATTGCGGCATACAGGTCTTGCGCCAGGCTTTCCACATAGACGGTCTTGCCGCTCAGACGCAGATTGACTTCAGCCTTTTGACGTTTTTCTTTCTCTTTGAGGTTATCCACGGTCAGAATCACGGCGATATCGATGACTTGATCGAAATGACGTTTCACACGCTCCAGCTTCGTTTGTACGTATTCACGGATGGCTGGTGTCACTTCGAGATGATGTCCGCTGATGGTGAGATTCATACACACTCCTAAAGATGATCGGGTTCGTGCGGTCCATCGTATCCGGCCCGCAGAGGAACCGAAAAAAACTTACAAACACTTACGCAGGCTCACTGGCGGAATTTTTAATGCTTCCCGGTATTTGGCAACAGTACGTCGCGCAATCACCATGCCTTGTTCCCCCAGCATGTCCGCAATCTTACTGTCGGATAAAGGATTTTTAGGGTCTTCTGCTCCTGTCAGTTGCACGATCAATGCCCGTATCGCCGTCGATGACGCTTCGCCCCCCGCTTCGGTGGCGACGTGGCTACCAAAGAAATATTTCAACTCGAACATGCCGTGCGGGGTCAGCATGTACTTTTGAGTTGTTACCCGCGAGATAGTACTCTCGTGTAAACCCAGTGTATCAGCTATTTCACGGAGCACAAGGGGGCGCATGGCAACGGCCCCATGCGAGAAAAAGTTCTTTTGTCTTTCTACTATCGCCTGTGCCACGCGCAGTATCGTGTCGAAGCGCTGGCGCATATTCTTGATCAGCCACTTGGCTTCCTGCAACTGTGCGCCCATGGCGCCTTCGCCCTTGCCCTGCTTGAGCAAGTTGGCGTACATGGCGTTGACGCGCAGGCGCGGCATGACGTCGTTGTTCAAGGTGACTTGCCAGCCATTGCGCGCGCGCTTGACGACGACGTCGGGCACCACGTAATCGGACACGTCGGAGGCAAACACGGCGCCCGGATGCGGATTGCACTGGCGAATCACCGTCTGCGCTTCGCGCAAGTCTTCATCGTCGCAATCGAGGGCTTTTTTCAGCTTGTTGAAATCGCGCTGGGCAAACCAGGCCAGGTGCTTTTCCACGATGACGAGGGCCATGCGCCGCGTCACCATGGCGATATGGGGCAAGCGCTTGATCTGCAGCGCCAGGCATTCAGACGCATTGCGCGCGCCCACACCGGGCGGATCGAAACTTTGCAGCAGCGACAAGGCCGTGCGCAGCTCGTCGGCGTCGATTTCCAGCTCGTGCGGCAGGCGCGCCAGGATGTCGTCGAGCGACTCTTCCAGGTAGCCATTGTCGTCGAGCGCGTCGATGATCAGCTCGACCAGCGCGCGGTCGCGCAATTCGAGCACCGTCACGCGCATCTGCTCCATCAGGTGCTCGCGCAGGGTGCAGTGATGGGCTTCGAGTTGCGGGCGGGAATCTTCGTCGTCGGGCGTCTTGCCCCGGCTCGCTTCGCTCCAGTCGCTGTCGCCGCCGTCCGCGGCAACCGGGCCCTCGCCCGCCTCGCCGTCAAAGGTTTCCCCTTCGGCCGGTGCCGCAGGCGCTTCCTGGCCTGGCGGCTGGGGCGGCGCTTCGGCCGGCGCGGCCGTGGAACTCAAGGCGCCGTCGGACAGCAGGCGCAGCGAACGGTCGAGCGGATCATCGAGACGCTCGAGCAAAGGATTGTCCGTCAGCAATTGCTCCAATTCCTGGTGTAATTCCAGGGTAGACAATTGCAACAGGCGTATCGATTGCTGCAACTGCGGCGTCAGTGCCAAATGCTGCGAAGTGCGCAGCTGCAATGATTGTTTCATTGGCTCACATACGGAAGTGTTCGCCCAGATAGACCCGGCGTACCGACTCGTTCGCGATGATGTCGTCGGGGCGTCCCGACGCCAGCACCGAGCCCTGGTTGATGATGTAGGCACGGTCGCAAATACCCAGCGTCTCGCGCACATTATGATCGGTGATCAGCACGCCGATATTGCGCTCCTTCAAGAAGCGCACGATGCGCTGGATCTCGATCACGGCGATCGGATCGACGCCGGCGAACGGTTCGTCCAGCAGCACGAAACGGGGATCGGTGGCCAGCGCGCGGGCAATTTCCACGCGGCGGCGCTCGCCGCCCGACAGCGACAGCGCCTGGTTTTCGCGCAACTTTTCAATCTGCAAATCGGCCAGCAGTTTATCCAGGCGCACCTCGATCTCGGCCTTCGTCAGCGGACGGCCTTCGACGGTCTGGATTTCCAGCACGGCGCGGATATTGTCTTCCACCGTCAGCTTGCGGAAGACGGAGGCTTCCTGCGGCAGATACGACAGGCCCATCTGGGCGCGCCGATGGATCGGCAGGCTGGAAATATCCACGCCGCTGATATCGATGCTGCCGCCATCGGACGGCACCAGGCCGACGATCATGTAGAACGAGGTGGTCTTGCCGGCGCCGTTCGGGCCCAGCAGCCCCACCACTTCGCCGCATTCGACTTGCAGCGAGACGTCATGCACGACCTGGCGCTTGCCGTAGGTTTTTTGCAGCCCGCGAACGATCAGGGTACTGCCGCAACGTGTATTGTCCATTATTTCTTTCCTGGCGCAGGCGTGGCCGGCGCTTTCTCCGCCGCCGGTGCCTTGGTCTTCGGCTGGATCACCATGCGCACGCTGCCGCCATCCGGGGTGCTGGTGCCGCTGTCGGAATTTTCCATCGTAAACACTTCCTTGCGGCTGTCATACGAGATGAAGGCGCCGTTGGCCACGTCCGTCGGCTTCGTGCCTTCCAGGCGCGTCAGCTTGGCCTTGGAAAACAGTTTCACCACTTCCGTCTTGTTGTTGTATTCCACGCGCTCCGCTTCGCCTTCCACCCACAGGTCGCCCGCGCCATCGCGCTTCTGGCGGAAGGTGGCCAGCTTGCCGGGATCGGCCCAGAAGGTGATGAACTGGTAGCCTTGCGGGTCTTCCGTGATCAGGGCCCGGCCCGCCTTCATGGTCAGGGTGCCCTTGACCAGCACCACGTCGCCCGTCAGGGTGCGCGTCTGCTTGACGTCGTCGACCAGGCCGCTGCGTGCCGTGATCACGGCTTCCTTCTCGGAATCGGCCTTCTCGGCATGCGCCGCGCCCATCACGCCCAGCGAGCAGACGGTCGAGAATAGAGTCAACAGCAAGATGTTTTTCATAGTATGGTTTCCTTGTTTCATTCTGTCATTTTGCCGCCGCGGCCGGGCGCGGTTTCGGCGGGAGGACCATGCGCAAGGCATTGTGCACCTGCACCACGCCGGTGGCGTTATTGGCTTGCATGCCCACGCCATTGATGCGCGAAGCGCCCGTCAGGATATCGACAGGCACGTCCGTTTCCATTCTTTCTTCATCCGGAAACACCGTCAGCGCTTCCGTCCTGACCGTCAAATTCTGCGCCTTCGGACTGGCCACGCGGTCGATCACGACCTTGCGGTGCAGTTGCAGCCGGGTATTGTCCTGGTCGATATGCGCCAGTTCCGCATTCATGTTCATCGGCGGCATGCCTGGCGTGAGCTTGCGCACGAAGGGCTGGTCGATATCGGACGAATCGTCCAGCGGATAGTGCGTGAGCTTGGTGCCCGACACGATATAGCTGGGCTTGCCCGTCAAGTCCATGCGCACCAGGCTGAAATTGGTGATGAAATAGTCGGGTTCATCCAGATGCTTGCTGGCCGTGATGTCCTGGCCATTCTTGTTCATCACTTCGAGCAGCCAGAAGCTGCCCAGCGCAACGACGACTGCGCCCAGCACGGTAAAAATCACGCGCCAGCGATGGGCGCCTCCTGGCTTACGCATAGGGCTTCACTCTTTCAAATGTCACGGACGGCAAGGCGCGCCTCACTCCAGGAACGGCGCCATGACGCGCGCATAGTTGTCCTGGGCGCGCAGCAGGAATTCGCAGATCTCGCGCACCGCGCCGCGGCCGCCGCCGGCCTGCGTCACATGGTGCGCCAGGCCCTGCACTTCCGGACGTCCGCCCGGCACGCTGACGGCAAACCCCACGCGGCGCAGGATGGGCGCATCGATGACGTCGTCGCCGATATAGCCACATTGCTCTTCCGTCAAGCCCGTCAACGCCAGCAGCTCGCGAAACGGCGTCAGCTTGTCGTGACCGCCCTGGTGCACATGGGTAATGCCCAGGTCTTGCGCGCGGCGTGCCGTGATGGCCGAGCGGCGCGCGCTGATGATGGCCGTCTGCACGCCCGATTCCTGCAGCAGCTTGATGCCCAGGCCATCATACACATTAAACGTTTTCATCATCTCGCCGTCCGGGCCGAAATGCAGGCTGCCGTCGGTGAGCACGCCATCGACGTCAAAGATCATCAATTTGACCTTGGCCGCCCGCGCCAGGTTGTCCGCTACGCTATCCATCAGATCACCTTCGCTTGTGTCAGGTCATGGATATGCAGGGCGCCCACCAGCTTGCCGTCGGCATCGACGACGAGCATCTGGTTGATGCGGAACTGCTCCATCACGGCCACGGCATCCACGGCCAGGCGTTCGGGCGCGATGCTGCGCGGCTGCGCATGCATGACGTCGCGGATCGCCACCTGCGTGAAATCCTGCACGCGCTCGAACATGCGGCGCAAGTCGCCATCGGTAAACACGCCCACGGGGTGGTTGTCCCCATCGACGACGGCCGTCATGCCCATGCCCTTCTTCGTCATTTCTTCCAGCGCCTGCAGCAAGGAGGCGTCCACGGGCACCTTCGGTACCCGTTCGCCGCTGCGCATGACGTCATGCACGTGCGTGAGCAAACGGCGACCCAGGGCCCCGCCCGGGTGCGAACGGGCGAAATCTTCTTCCTTGAAGCCGCGCAAGTCGAGCAAGGCCACGGCGATCGCGTCGCCCAGGGCCAGAGTGACGGTGGTGCTGGCCGTCGGCGCCAGGTTCAGCGGACAGGCTTCTTTTTCAACAGAAATATCCAGGTGCACATCGGCCAGCTGGGCCAGGCTCGAATTCGGCTTGCCCGTCATGGAAATCAGGACGCCGCCCATGCGCTTGACGACGGGCATGATGGCCATCAGTTCCGACGATTCGCCGGAATACGATATGGCAATAAAAGCATCGTCCGAAGTGACCATGCCCAGGTCGCCATGGGCCGCTTCGGCCGGATGCACGAACAGGGCCGGCGTGCCGGTGGACGCGAGGGTGGCGGCAATCTTGCGCGCGATATGGCCGGACTTGCCGATGCCGGAGACGACGACACGCCCCTTGCATTGCAGCAACATCGCCACGGCGCGGCCCACGCTGTCGTCCGTGGCAAGGCGCGCGTGCAGGGCATTGATGGCGTCGGACTCGATCTGCAAGGTGGTACGGGCCAGCGCGACAGCGCGCTCGGTCGTCGCTTGCATGTCAATTCGATCAAAAGCTTTCAGCATTGTTTTTTCATGGGTTACACTCATGCCCAAAGTATAAACGAATTAGGAAAGCAAAAAACTTGCCAGTCACAACAAACAACGATTTCCATTGACCGCACCGGGCAACCCATGTTTTCCTCGCTTGAACTGACCCTGATGTTACTCGGCAGCGCCGTGCTGGGCGTGGTCGCTTTCAGAATGTTGCATTTGCCGCCCATGCTCGGCTACCTGGCCGTCGGCATCGTCATCGGCCCCCATGCGCTGGGCCTGGCGGCGGAAAACGAGGCCAGCCACACCCTGGCCGAGTTCGGCGTCGTCTTCCTGATGTTTTCCATCGGGCTCGAATTTTCTCTCCCCAAGTTTCTCGCCATGCGGCGCATCGTCTTCGGCCTCGGCATGGCGCAGGTGGTCACCACCATCGTCGCCACCGTCGTCTTCGGCTGGTTCGTCGCCCGCTACCTGTCCGCCTACATCCACCTGAGCTGGCAGGCGGCGTTTGCCCTCGGCGGCGCGCTGGCCATGTCGTCGACGGCCATCGTCTCGAAAATGCTCACGGAACGACTGGAGCTGGAAAGCGAACACGGCCGCAAGATCATCGGCATCCTGCTGTTCCAGGACCTGGCCGTGGTGCCCCTGCTGATCCTGATTCCCGCCCTCACGCGCGATTCGGACAACCTGGCCGAAACCCTGGCCTGGGCCGGCGGCAAGGCGCTGGTCGTCCTCATTTTGCTCTTGTTCATCGGCCAAAAGCTGGTGCGAGGCTGGCTGACCATCGTCGCCAAGCGCCGCTCGCAGGAATTGTTCATGCTCAACCTGCTGCTCATCACCCTGGGGGCCGCGTGGATCACGGAACGGGCCGGGCTGTCGCTGGCCCTGGGCGCATTTGTTGCCGGCATGCTCATTTCCGAGACGGAATTCAAGCACCAGGTGGAAGAGGATATCAAGCCCTTCCGCGACGTGCTGCTGGGCCTGTTCTTCATCACCGTCGGCATGCTGCTCAATATCCGCGTGGTGCTCGACAACTGGTGGCTGGTCTTGCTGCTGCTGTGCGGCCCCGTGCTGCTGAAATTCGCCCTGATCGCGGGCCTGGCCCGGCTGTTCGGCTCCAGCAACGGCGTGGCCTTGCGCACGGGGCTGGGATTGGCGCAGGCGGGCGAGTTCGGCTTCGTGCTGCTGAACCTGGCGGGCGGCATCAAGCTGATGGACCCGTTCGTCGTGCAGGTGGTGCTGGCCTCGATGGTGCTGTCGATGCTGGTGGCGCCCTTCCTCATCGCCAAGTCCGACGCCATCGTCATGAAACTGGCCGCCAACGACTGGATGATGCAATCGTTGGCCCTGACGAAGATCGCCACGCGCACCATGGCCTCGCAAAAACACGTGCTGATCGCCGGCTTCGGGCGCAGCGGACAAAGCCTGGCCACCCTGCTGGCGGAAGAAAAGATCGAATACCACGCGCTGGACCTGGACCCGGAACGGGTGCAGGAAGCGCAGCTGGCCGGCGCCCACGTCTCGTATGGCGATGCGGGCCGGCGCGAAAGCCTGGTGGCGGCCGGCATCTACCGGGCCAGCGCCGTCGTGATTACGTATGCGAACACGCCGTCGGCGCTGCGCCTGTTGCATTTGCTCAATGAAATGGCGCCCACCCTGCCCGTCATCGTGCGCAGCCACGACGACACCGACCTCGACCAGCTGAAAAAGGCGGGCGCAGCCGAAGTGGTACCGGAATTGATGGAAGGCAGCCTGATGCTCGCTTCGCACGCGCTGATCATGATGGGCGTACCCCTGCGCCGCGTCGTGCACCGGGTGCAGGCGGCGCGCGAGGAGCGCTACGCCTCGCTGCGCGGCTATTTCCACGGTTCCAGCGACGCGGGCGACGATGCCGAACTGGAACGCCTGCATACGGTCACCGTCAACGAGGGCGCGCAATGCGTGGGATTGCCGTTAAGCACGATCGACGTGGCGGGCTGCGGCGCGGCGGTGACGGCCATCCGCCGCGGCCGCGGCCGCCTCGACGTCACCCCCGAGACGCAGCTGGCCAGCGGCGATGTGGTGGTGCTGCGCGGCACGGCTGACGCCGTGGCCAAGGCGGAAACCTTGTTGTTGAAATAATTAGCCGGTCTTCATCCGCCGACCTGTGCCTGCCAGCTGACGACCTTGTTGCGGCCATCGGCCTTGGCCTGGTACAGGGCCTGGTCGGCGTGCGCCACCAGTTGCTGCGCCACCGTTTCGATCGGCAGCAGCGCCGCATCCGCTTCAAGGCTGGCCACGCCGATCGACACGCTGACCCACGCTTGCGCGCTGCCCGGCAAGTCGAACATGGTGCCGGCGATGCTGGCGCGGATGCGCTCGGCAACAAAGGTGGCGCTGTCGAGGTCGGCGTCGATCAGCAGCACGACGAATTCCTCGCCGCCGAAGCGGCCCAGCGCATCGGAGCGGCGCAATTCCGTGCGGATGCGCGTGGCCACCTCGCGCAGCACCTCATCGCCGCCCTGGTGGCCATACGTGTCATTGACCGACTTGAAATGGTCGATATCGATATACATGCATGAAATGCAATAGTCCTGGCGCCGCGCGCGGGCGATTTCTTCCAGCAGCCGGCGGTCGATATAGCGGCGGTTGTAGACGCCCGTGAGGGAATCGGTCAAGCCGATGTACTTCAGCATTTCATTGCTGATCACGTTTTCCAGGCAAATGGCGATGATGGACGCCATGTGCTTGATGAAATCCGTGCCCAGCGCAGGCGTAAAGCGCGTCACGTCGCTGCTGGCCAGGTTCAGGCTGCCGATCAGGCGCTTGTTGCGCAACAGGGGCACCAGCGCCACGCTGCGCAGGGGCGCGTCGATCTGCGGAAAACGGGGGCCATGCACGGGCGCGTCGAACTGGCCCAGCAGCGGCAGCGGCGGCAAGGCCGCTTCGCCTTCGGCCACGGGCAGCGGCGGCGCAAAGCCCAGCTCCGCCACTTCATGCACGAACAGCAACTGCGGAAACGCGCTGAAATCGACACCCAGCTTTTCCATCACCAGCACGATATCGTCATCCTCGTCGAGCAGGCTCAAGGTGACGCCGTCGAGGTCGGAAATCACGGGCAAGGTGCGAAAGATGGTGCCGATCAATTCGGGAAACGTGGACGCGCTGACGATTTCCAGGTCAAACGCCTGGTGGCGGCACATGATGTCGTGGTTGCGCTCGGCCTGTTCCAACAGGAAAGCCATGCGCGCGCGCAAGGCCTGGTTTTCGGCTTCGAGGCTGGCAATGCGCGGGGCCGGCGGTATTGCTTGATTCATAGAAACCTTAAACCCTTCTGTACGGGCGCCATGCTTAAAATGCCAGTTCGAAACCGATGTCTTGCCCCACCACGATACGCTCGTCGCCGCCTGCGGTCACGATGGCGTTCATGCCGAAGCAGATAGCGCCGTCAAGCTCGGGCTTGGCGCGGTAGCCATGCATGACGTCGAGCGGATCGGGCCCCGGCACGCCCGTGGCCTGGTCCACCGACGGGATCGGGCAGCGCGAGCACGGCTTGACGGGTTTCAAGGTGGTGGCGCCAAATTGCAGGAAGTCGGCGTAGTCTTCCTCGAACGGGGCAATATCGCCGATGACCAGGTTCGGGCGGAAACGGTTCATCGGCAAGGCCTCGCGGCCGGCAGCGCGCAGCTTCTCATTGACGTCGGCGAGCGAGGCGCTGCCGGCGATCAGCACCGGATAGCCATCGGCAAACATGGTCGAAGCGGCCACGCCGCCCGTCCACTTGGTGCTGGTGGCGCGCACCACGTCCGGGTGAAAGCGCACGAGGCGGCACGGCACGCCGATGGCCCTGGAAAACCACGTGGCCGTGACTGCGTCGCAATCGTAGGCGCGCACCGTATCGTCCCACACCTGCACCTCCAGCATGGGCGCGTGTTGCGGATCCGGCAAGCCCAGCTCGATTTCCAGCCGCAGCATGCCCGGCGCGCGCAACTCCAGGGTCGCGGCCTTGATGGACGGCACGATCAGCGCCATGCGCGGATGTTCGCGCTGGGTCAGGAAGCGGCCCTGCTCGTCCACCACCATCCATTCGCGGTCGAACACATGCTCGCTCATCAGCCCGGAATGCGTGAGGACCGCCTCGCGCAAATGGATGCCCGCGCACGATTTGATGGGATACAGGATGATGTCGGACAGGATAGCCATGGACAAGGGAGAAGGAACAGTGTTGCTGCTTCTGCCAGGAAGTTATTCAGAAACGAAGTATGGCAGCAAAGCAGGCAAGCGTAAATCAGCCAGGCTCAACCCATGGGGCTGGCCTGGCGCGGCAGCGGTCAATACGTGTAGAAAATACGCTGGATTTCTTGCGTGCTATTCGTTTTGGTCAGGGCCAGCATCAGCAGGATGCGGGCTTTTTGCGGGTTCAGGGTGTCGGACACGACACTGTCGAGTTCATCGTCGTTGGCTTCGCCATTGCGCGCCACGATGCCCTGGCCGACCCGGCTCGAGCGCACGATCAGCACGCCCTTCTGGCGCGCTTCCACCAGGGCCGGCTTCATTTGCGCGGCCACGCTGCCATCGCCCACGCCTGCGTGGATGATGCCCTTGGCGCCTGCGGCAATGAACGCGTCCATGCCGACGCGGTTCATGTTGGCGTAGCCATACACGATGTCCACTTGCGGCAGGGCATCGAGCTTGCTGATGTCAAATTCCGACTCCAAGGTGTGCTTGCGCGTCGACTGGCGGTAGAAAAAAGCCTTGCTGCCCTGGATGTAGCCGAGCATGCCCAGTTCCGGCGACTTGAAGGTGTCCGTCGTCGAGGTATTCGTCTTGGTGACTTCGCGCGCCGCGTTGATCTGGTCGTTCAAGGCCACCAGCACGCCCTTGCCCACGGCTTCCTTGCTGCCGGCCAGCATCACGGCGTTGTACAAGTTGATGGGGCCGTCAGCCGAAATGGCCGTCGACGGACGCATGGCGCCCACGACTACCACGGGTTTATGGCTTTTCACGGTCAGGTTCAGGAAATACGCCGTTTCCTCGATGGTGTCGGTGCCGTGCGTCACGACCACGCCATCGACGTCGTTCGAGGCCAGCAGCACGTTGATGCGCTTGGCCAGAGTCAGCCAGTGTTCGTTGCCCATGCTTTCGCTGGCGATCTGGAAGACTTGTTCGCCTTTCACATTTGCCACTTTCTTCAATTCCGGCACGGCCGCGATCAGCCGCTCGACGCCCACGGTCGCCGAGGTATAGCCCACGGTGGTGGTGCTGTCGGCGCCGCTGCCGGCAATGGTGCCGCCCGTGGCCAGGATCACCACATTCGGCAATTTGACGGCCGCCTGCTGCGCGCGCGCCGGGGACGCGGCGATAAAGCCCATCAGCAAGGTAGCCAGCATCAGCTGTGCACAAGAATGGAATTTGCGTGAAAACATGGTGCTCCCGTGAGGTGTACTGTCAAAAATAACAAAGTCGTGTGCAAATTATATGCCATCCATGCCGGGGAAAATTCCAATTCATGCGTATTGCGCAAACGTGCGCGCCTGCCCATCGGCTACAGTGGCGCCATGTCCACACTGCTGCCCATCCGCTCCTGCCTCGCCCTGCCGTTTGTCCTGATGGCGCTCAATGCCTGCTCCACGCAGGCCGAACTGCGCATGGCGGCGCAACAGGAACAGTTCGCGCAGGAAGCGGCCAGCCAGGGCCACTGGGCGCAAGCCATGCGCAACTACGCGGACGCCGTCGCGAATGTCGAACTGGGCCATGGCGATCTCGCTTGGCAGGCGCGGCTGCACCACCAGGCGGGACGCGCCGCCAGCGGGGCCTGCCGCTACGACGCGGCCGCATTTCATTTCCGCCAGGCCATCGCGCTGGCACAGCAGGCTCACACTTCGAGCGCCCTCAGCTACAAGGCGCTGATCGATCTGTATGAACGCCAGGACAAGGCGGCGGAAGCCTTGGCCGTGCGCAATGAACTGGGCCGGCACCGGGCGCGGGCAATGAGCGCGCTGGCCGGCCTGGAATCGCTGCCGGCGATGGACGGCCATGAACCGTGCAGGGCAACGGCAACACCGGCGCCGCATTAAGGCAACCGACGGCCGGCATTGTAAAAATAATACCTATTGCATGCATTTCTTTACTATATGGCAAGGAATTAAGGGTTAGCTTAATTCCCGAGACCTTACTATAATTATGTCCCCGACACTGACAGGCTGCACCAATGCTTCAGAAATTCTCCTCAATTCAGATAATCAGAGCAATTGCAGCACTGTCCGTCGTGATGTTTCATTCTCACTTTGCAGTCGCTTCTTTTCCGGACGAATATAAAACCACCCTTCCATTTATTTACAAATGGGGTTATCTCGGCGTCGATCTTTTCTTTGTCGTCAGTGGTTTCATCATTGCGCATATCGCAAGCAAGGGACAAATTCAACCGGCATCGTTCTTAACCAGACGCTTCTTCAGGATATATCCCCTATACTGGATATTTTGCGGGACGGCTGTCTATCTGCAATTATGCTACGGCTACAATCTTGGCGGCGGCGAGCTGGGCATGCCGGAGATCATCAAGTCTTTTGCCATCTTCCCGATGGAAAACCATCCGCCCTATGCCGTAGGCTGGACCTTGGAGCATGAAATAATATTCTACCTGCTGAGCGCAGTTGTTTTATATTTTTCCAGCTTCAGGATATTCATCATTATTCTTTCCCTGCTTGGCGGCGCGGGTCTCGTTTTACCCATCCTGATCAATCAGGGAACGCTTCCTCCCTTCTGGGATTACCATTTATTGTCTCCAACGCATATCAATTTCCTGACAGGTATTTTGATTTATAAAAATCAAGATCGTCTTGTAAAATTCAAATCGGCCGGACCACTGCTTGCCTCCGCCATTATATTTTTCATCTGGGAAAACATGCTGGGCTGGCCAAATTCAAGCTGGAACACCTTGATTTCCACATTGGGCACCAGCATATGTTCAGCCCTGTTAATCATGGCTTTCTTGAATTCAGAGAAATTAAATGCCAGCAACCCAAATAGTTTTTGGCACAGCCGATATACGAAACTCATGATCGGCATTGGCAATGCCTCATTTTCGCTCTATCTGGTGCACTGGATCATTTTCATGGAAGTGGGCCGCAATAAATGGAAGATCTATTTCGAGCTGCCGGACCACGCAGCCGAAAGTTATCGGATAGCAATAATCGCCGCCACCGTGCTGCTTGCCTTCCTCATGTACAAGCTCATAGAAACGCCCTTGATTGCACTCGGTCATTGGATTGCAAAACGTCTGGAAAAATAGCCAGCAAGCGCCAACACATGGCAAGCAGGATGTCCGGTGCAGGCCCAGTGAGGTAGCGCAGAACGACGGATGAAGCCCGCCGTGCCTCACGGCTGGCAGGTACCGGCTATCAGGTTCATCCGTTCAACTCAGCGTTATCAGCCCTTGCCATAGGGCTCGGGTTCTTTATAGAGGATGCAGATGGAAACGCGCTCATCGCTATCGGGCGAAAAGGCATGCTCGCTATGGGAAAAGCTGTCTTTGGCGACCAGATAGTAATGACCGCTGGCGGTAAAGAAATCCGCATAGGACGTCTTGTAGGAAAACAAGCCAGGCTTGTGATGATAGGCGCGCTTGTGGCGAATACCGGGATCAAAGTCCAGGATGGCGAGAAACCCACCGCTCTTCAAGACCCTGTCGGCCTCGGCTACCGCCTTGAGAATTTCCGTCCGGTCCACCAGATACAGGCAAAAGCCGAAGTACACCAGATCCATGCTGGCATCGCCATGCGGAATATGCGACGCAATCGAGACGTCCAGGTGAACATTGGCATTAGGAAATTTATCCATGCCTTCGCGGACAGCCTCGGCAGAGGGATCGATGCCATGGCCCTGCGCAGCAAAGAACTGGCACAGATCCGCCAGTTTGACGCCGTTGCCGCAACCGATTTCGAGGATATGTCCGATACCGTCACGATGGCTGGCCAGCACGCGCTTGATCGCTTCGTTCTCGTAGAATGACTTCTGCTGGTTCAAGGTGGATCTGTTACGGTCGAACCAGCGGTCACCCTCCCCCTCCAAAAATATCTGGCATTGCGTTTGCGCTAAGGAAGTCATCACCATGGCCAGCCCTTTGAAGTCTTGTGCCTGGCTGCGAGCAGCCAAATCCCAACAATATCGGTTCCCGCGGCGCGCTGCTACGCATGCGCACACTGCAGGCATGATTCTTTCACAAACATTCAAAAAATATTAACACCAATCCTGGCACTGCGCGCCTTTCGGACTTGATTTTTATCAGTGGCGGCACCGGTCTGTTTTGAGCCCGGTTCCGGCAATCCGTCCGGGCAAGCAGCGTGGCCCGGAAACGACAATGCCCCGCACAGGCGGGGCATTGTCAAACAGCTCATGCGGCAAACGGCCTTCAGAAATCCATGGTTCCCGACAGCATGAAGGTGCGCGGCGCGCCCAGGCCCAGGCTGGTCCACTGCGGCAGCGCCCAGTAAGCCTTGTTGCCGACGTTGCTCACGCTGGCGCGCACGGTCAGGGGCCGGCCAGCCGCCTTCGTCGCATAGCGGGCGCCCAGGTCAAACACGGTACGGCCCGGTACGGACAGCGAGTTGTCTGCATTGATGTATTGCTTCGATGCCGCCGTCGCATTGGCCGTCAGGGTCACGCCGGGCACAGCCGGGGTGTCCCACTCGACGCCCAGCTTGGCTTGCAGCTTGGGCACGCCCGTCGCCTGCTTGCCCTGGTTGCTGCCGCCCACGGTCTTCGTCAAGACGGGGTCCACATAGGCCACGCCGCCCATCAGGCGCACGTCGCGCAGGGGCGAACCGAAGAAGCCCCAGTCGACGCCGCGGTTGCGCTGTTCGCCGCCAAAGGAAAAGATATTGCTGACCGGATCGACATAGCTGCTGGGCCGCTTGATTTCATACACGCTGACCGTGTGCGCGAACTCGCCCAGGTCGACCTTGAAGCCCAGCTCCGCCTGCTTCGATTTGTACGGCGCAAAGACCTCGCCCGAGTTGGCCGCAGTCAGCGGCGCCGTGGCCCCCTGGCTCAAGCCTTCGATGTAATTGCCGTACAGCGAGATATTCTTGCTGGCCTTGACCAGCAGCGCAACGGCGGGCGTGGTGGCGCTTTCGTCATAGCGCGACGTGCGCGCGCCCGTCTTGATGTTGAAGTTATCGCTGAGCACTTCCTGGCGGCGCAAACCCACCGTCAGCTGCACCTTGTCTTGCGCAAAGGACAGCGTGTCGACGAGGCCAAAGCTGGCTAGGCGCAGTTCCGCCTTGGAAATTTGCGGCGCCTCGAAGCGGGTTGCCGGTCCCCAGACGGGATTGTAGATATTCGTGATCCAGTCTTTCGCCAGGGTATTGCGGCGCCCGTACTGCTTGTCCGTGTGGTGATAATACGTGGCGTTCACGGCCCACTGATGGCCGATCTCGCCCGTGCGCAGCTTGCCCCGCACACCCGCTTCCGCCGACTGCTTTTCCACGTCGAAGCCCAGGTCGGCAACGTTGGTGCGGTAGTCGCCGGCCGTGTTGAACACCTGGATCAGATACGCGCCCGTCGACTGGTAGTCGGCCTGGCTGGCGCCGACGGCGGCGTAGGCCATCACCTGCTCGTTCACATCCAGTTCGCCGCGCAGCATCGCGCCCTTGTCCTTGGTATCGTAAAACGCCCAGCTGGGATTGAGCAGGGTTTCCGCTTTCGGCGGACGCGGCACGGGCAAGCCGGCGGCCAGGTTGACGCCCCGGTTCAAGCCGTCGGCGCGGTCCTCGCTGTGATACAGGTCGGCCGACAGGCGCGCGCCGTTGCCGCGCCAGTCCAGGCCCACGGAAACGAGCTGGGTCTTCTTTTTCTGGTGGTCGATGGCGCCGTCGCCGTCACGGTAGACGCCGTTGACTCTGATGCCGAATTGTTGATTGTCGCCAAAGCGCTGGCCCAGGTCCACGTGGCCGCCCCATTGCGAATCCGACATATACGACGCCGTCACGCGCGCCAGCGGCGTGTCGTCCGCGCGCTTGGGCACCAGGTTGATGCTGCCGCCCACCGAACCGCCCGGTGGCATGCCATTGAGCAAGGCCGACGGCCCTTTCAGCACTTCGATGCGCTCGAACATTTCGGGCGAGGTGCGGTAGTACGGCGAGATGCCGTACAGCCCGCCAAACGCGACGTCGCCGATATTCGAGCTGAAGCCCCGTATCGAATAATTCTCGCCGATGATGCCCGTCATGCCGCTGCTGAAGACGGTGGGATCGGTGGCAGAAATCACATCGGTGATGTCGCGCGCCTGCCGGTCCTCGATGAATTTATCCGTGTAGCTGATGGTGTTGAAGGGCGTCTCCATGAAGTCCTTGTCGCCCAAAAAACCCACGCGGCCGCCGGAAGCCACCTGGCCGCCCACATAGGCATCGGTCACTGCATTGCCCTTGCCCCACACGGTCACGGCCGGCATGGTCGCGGCGGCTTCGGCGGCAGTGCTGTGCGCCGGTTCGCGGCGCAAGGTGTAGCTGCCATTGCCCTCGCGCACGGCTTGCAAGCCGTGGCCGCGCAGCAAGGTATAAAAACCTTCGGGCACGCTGTAGCTGCCGGACAGGCCCGCACAGCTCTTGCCCTGCAGCAGGCTAGCCTCGGCCGTCAATTCGATGCCCGCCTCGGCGGCAAAGGTATTGAGCGCCAGGCCCAGCGAACCGGCCGGCACGTTGAATGCTTGCCGGACTTGCGCCGCTTGCGCGAAGGCCGGCGGGGCCGCCACGCCCAGGGCCCCCACCGTCAGACCCGTGATCAGCGCCAGCTGCACGGCGGTGGCGATGCGGCTCAATGTCAAGACGGGAAGGTGGCGCGATGCCATGCGTTTGCTCATACGGTAAATCCTTTCAGATGGATGATTGCTTGCTCTCACCCTGTCTCCCGAACGAAAAGGCAAAATCCTCAATGCAAATACGACTCATTACGAAAAATATCGCGATTACCGGTAGCCCTTGAGCACATCGTCGATCACCAGCTTCAACGACGTCACGCTGGCCGCCGTGATGTACCAGGCGTCCGCATCGACGAAGACGACGCGGCCATTCTTCCAGGCATTGGTCTGGCGCAAGAGAGGATTGGCCATCTGCTCGGCCGTCATGACGGGACGGTGCTCCATCACGGCCGTGCGGTCCACCACATAGATGATGTCGGGGTTGGCTTGCTGGATGAACTCGCTGGAAATCGGCTGTCCATGCAAGCCCGCTTCGATGGCCGAGCTGGCCGGCTTGACGCCGAGCGCATCGAAAACAAAACCGTAGCGCGACTGCACGCCGAACGAGCTGAAGGCGCCGTTGTTGTGCAGCACGATCAGGGCTTTCTCGGGACGGTCCTGCGTCACCCTGCGGGCCTCCGCCACCTTCGCATCGAGCTCGGCGGCTTTCTGGGCGGCGATATCTTCCTTGCCGAAGATACGCCCCAGTGTCAGCAAGTGCTGCTTGACCACGTCGATGTGCTTGCCCTGGCTATTCTTGAAATCCACGTCGAAGTGCACGGTGGGCGCGATCTGGCTCAGCTCCTTGTAGTGGTTGGCCTGGATCGACGTCATCAGCACCAGGTCGGGCTTGAGCGCGTGGATGTGCTCGAGGTTGGGCTGCACGATGGCGCCCAGGTCGCCGATGCCCTGGTCCTCCTTGTAGCGGGCCAGAAAATGCGGCACATAATCCTTCACCATGCCGGCCACGGGCACGCCCAGCTGGTCGAGGAAATCGACTTCATTCATGTCCAGCACGGCCACGCGTTGCGGGCGGTGTTCGATCACCGTCGTGCCCAGTTTATGCTCGATGGTGATGGGAGAATATGCCTGCTGTGATGCCTTGGAGGCCGGCGCGGCCGGCACCGTGGCGGCCTTGTCGCTGCAGCCGGGCAAGGCGGCCACGGCGGCGAGCAGCGCGGCCAGCGCGCAGAAAGGTGTGTTCCAGATCATCTCAAGCTCCTGTGGGGGTAAAGTAATTGCAGACGCAGCCGCGTTCATCGCGCACGATGTGAAAATCGATGTCGTACAGGGCACGCAGGCGTTCCTCGGTGACGACCTCATGCGCAGGGCCGCTGAAGCGCACGGCGCCGCCCTGCATGGCGACGATGTGGTCCGAATAGTTGGCGGCGAAATTGATGTCGTGAATCACCAGGATCACGGTGCGGCCCTGTTCGTCGCACAGGCGGCGCAACGCGCGCATGATCTGCACGGCGTGTTTCATGTCCAGGTTGTTGAGCGGCTCGTCGAGCAGCAGAATATCCGTCTGCTGGGCAATCGTCATGGCCAGGAAAGCCATCTGGCGCTGGCCGCCGCTCAGCTCATCGACGTAGGCGGCACGCAGCGCGTCGAGCGACAGAAAGGCGATGGCCTCGTCGATCGCTTGCCGGTCCTGCGCCGTCAAGTTGCCGCGGCTGTAGGGAAAGCGGCCGAAGGCGACCAATTCTTCCACCGTCAGGCGCAGGTTGAAATCGGGCGACTGGCGCAGGGTGGCCACTTGCCGCGCATAGTCGGCCAGGCGGATATCTGCAATGCTGCGCCCGCCCAGCAGAATATCGCCATCGCTGGGCTCGATCAGGCGCGCGACCAGCATCAGCAAGGTCGTCTTGCCGGCGCCGTTGGGGCCGATCAAGGACGTGACCTGTCCTTTGGGAAACTGCACGTTGATGTTGGCCAGCACCGTCCTGGCGCCGTAGCTTTTTTCGATCTGTTGGACGTGAATCATGCGGTGCCTCGGGTGCGGACCATGAGCGCGAGAAAATACGCGCCGCACACCAGGTTGACGAGAATGCCGACCGTGGTGCGGTAATTGAAAACGTGTTCGACCAGCAACTGGGCGACCAGGAAGATGGCGATGGCGATGGCGCAGCCCAGGGGCAAGGTGGCACGGTGGCGCCCCGTGCGGGCCAGGGCATAGGTCGTGTTTGCAACGAAGATGCCCATGAAGGCCGTGGGCCCCAGCAAGCTGGTCGAGACCGCCACCAGCACGGCGATCAGCGCCAGCTGCAGCTGCACCATGCGCCGGTAATCGATACCGAGCGACATGGCCTGCTCGCGGCCCAGCGCCAGCACGTCGAGCGCGGGCAAGGTCTTCGCCACGGCCACGCACGCGGCGCCCGCCAGCAGCGCCGAATACAGCAATTGCCCGGGCTGCGCCTTGTTGAACGAAGCCTGGCTGAACCCCTGCAAAATGGCGAACTCGCCAGGGCTGATGCGCAGCTGGATGAACTGGGTAAACGTGCCGATCACCATCGTCAGCACAAAGCCCAGCAACAGCAAAAAATACACGTTGTTCTTGCCATCACGAAACAGCCAATAATGGATGGCCCAGGAATACGCGAGCATCAGCGCAATCGACACGACGAAATTGCCGTTCTGCCCCAGCAGCACCAGGCTGTGCATGCCCATCACGAGAATCAGCAGCGACTGCAGCAGCAGATACACGGCTTCATAGCCCATGACGGCCGGCGTCAGTATCCGGTTGCCGGCGATGGTCTGGAACACGATGGAGGACACGGCCACGCAGACGCCGCCAATGGCGATGGCGGCCAGCCGCGCCAGGCGCTTCGGGATGATGTAATCGAAGTCCAGATTCGCGCCGAGCAGGAGAAACGCCGCCGCCAGCACGGCAACGGCCAGCCACAGCATCGCGGGATTCATTACGCGCCTCATCGCCGCCCCCGGATGATCAGGAAGAGGAACAGCAAGCCGCCCACGCCGCCCGCCGTCAGGCCGATCGGCACCTCGAACGGATAGATCAGCAAGCGCCCGGCAATGTCGCAGGCCAGCAGCAGCGAGGCGCCGCACAGGGCGACGATGGGCAGGGTACGACCCAGGTTGTCGCCGTAGCGCAAGGCCACCAGGTTCGGGATGGCCAGGCCGACAAACGGAATCGCTCCCACCGTGATCACCGTGGCTGCCACCGTGACGGCCACCAGCATCAGGCCCAGCGCTACCGTGCCCCCATAGTTCAGGCCCAGGCTGGTGGCCATGCCCTCGCCCATGCCCAGCACCGTGAAACGCTGCGCATACAGATACGTGAGGACAACGATGGGCAGGATCAGATAAATGATTTCATAGTTGCCCTGCACGATCTTCGAGAAGTCGCCCAGCAGCCAGCCCTGCATGCTTTGCAGGATATTGTTGCGGTAGGCATAGAACTCGGCCACGGCGCTCAGCACGCCGCCATACACGAGGCCGATGACGGGCACGAGTATCGTGTTCTTGAAACGGATGCGGCGGATCAGCGCCACGTAGACCAGGCTGGCGGCAAAGCAAAAGGCCAGCGCAAACGCCATCTTGCCCGCCGTGCCCGCTGCGGGCGCCATCGTCAGCGAGACGAGGATGCCCAGCTTGGCCGCGTCGAGGCCGCCCGACGTGGCCGGCTCGACGAATTTGTTGCGCACGATGTGCTGCAGGATGACGCCGCAGACGGACAGGCCCACGCCCGTCAGCACCAGCGCCGCCAGGCGCGGCAGCCGGCTGGCCGTCAAGGTCAGCCAGGTATCGCCGGACAGTGCGCCGGACAGCGCAAACAGCTGCGTCCAGGCAATGTCCCGCGCGCCCACCAGCAGCGACATACCACACAGCAGGAAGAACAGGCAAAACAGACGTGCGCGTGTCAACTCGTCATCCCGTTCATTGCTGCGGCGCCGCGGAAGCGATGCGCCAGCCCTTGGCCGCCTGGCGCTGGGCCAGGAAGTGGGCATACAGGCCATCGCGTGCGCGCAGCTGTGCCGGCGCGCCCTGCTCGCGGACCTGGCCACCATCGAGCACGACGATCTGGTCGGCCATGGCCACCGTCGACAGCTGGTGGGCGATGACGATCACCGTGCGCTTGCCGCGCAGCCGCGCCAGCGCCTCGGCAATGGCCGCCTGGTTTTCCGCGTCGAGCGCGGCCGTGGCTTCGTCGACCAGCAAAATCGGCGCATCCTTGATCAGCGCGCGGGCGATGGCAATGCGCTGGCGTTCGCCGCCGGACAGGCGCGCGCCGCCCTCGCCCACCGGCGTGGCCAGGCCCTGCGGCAGGCGGGCGATGATCTCGGCCACCCCCGCCTGGCGCGCCGCTTCCAGCACTTCGGCATCGCTTGCGTCCGGCTTGCCGAGGCGAATGTTGTCGGCGATGCTGCCCTGGAACAGATAGCTGTCCTGGAAGATCTGGCTGATCTGGCCTGCCAATTGCTCGCTCGACATGTGCCGCACATCAACGCCCCCCACCAGCACGGCGCCCTGGCTGGCGTCAAAGAAACGCGCGATCAGGCGCACCAGGGTCGTCTTGCCGGAACCGGAGGCGCCGATCAGCGCCGTCATGCTGCCCGGCGCGCAGTGCAGGTTGATGTCCATCAATACGTCGGCTTGATCCTGTGCATAGCGGAATCCCACGCCGCGCAATTCGACGGCGCCATCGCGCGGCGCTTGCGGCACGGCCGCTGCCGGCAAGGGCTGCACGGCAAAAATATCGCGCGCCGCATCGAGTGGCCCCCGCGCGCCGCGCAGCACTTCGCCATAACTGGCCACTTCCTGCAAGGGGTCGACAAAGCGTACCACCAGCAACAGCGCCACGATGACGGCAATGGCGTCGCCCGTACCGGCGGCGCCGCCCAGCAGGGCGTTCAACCACAGCGCGGCGGCGGCCAGCAAGGCGGCAAAGATGGCTTGCACGGTCCAGGCGTTGAGCACCGTCGACAGCGCGGACAGATAGATCAGCCGCGTGCCGGCGTGGCGCTGCTCGTCGATCGCTTGCTGCAGGAAACGCGTGCCGCCCCCCTCTCCACTAAATGCGCGCAACACCGATTGCGCTTGCGCAAACTCCACGAGGCGCTGGCTGGTCTGGGCAAAATGCCGGTGATACGCGTCATCGGCGCGCTGGCCCAGGTGCGCCGTCAGCCGCAAGGCGCCGGCCAGGATGGGCAGCGCCAGCAGGGCAATCACGCCCAGCGGCCAGTGCAGCGCAAACAGCGCGGCCAGCAGCACCAGGGGCGTGACGGCGCCGCAAATCACGGGCGTCAGCACGTGGGCGGGCAGCTGGGCCACATTCATCATGCCCTGCGTAATGACATGGCCCAGCTTTGCCGTGTTATCCGGCGTAAACCAGCCGACGGGCAGGCGCGCCACATGGTCGCCCAGGCGCTGGCGCGCCCCTTGCAGGATCGTCACGCCCACGCGCACGCCCGCCTTTTCCACCTGGCGCCGCCAGGCCCAGCAAGCCACCAGCCCGGCCAGCAGCGCCAGCAGCCACAGGGCCGCGCCGCCCGTATCGGCGGCCAGCAAGCGGCCCAGGGCCAGCACCAACGCCGTCATCGTCAAACCGCTGAGTACGCCATAGGCGAGCGCCATGGCACAGTAGCGGCGGAATACGGGCGCATCGTCGCCCAGCAGTTGAATGAAGGTCTTCAGCATGGCAGCACCGCGTCTTCCTGGGTATCCTGGTAGCCGCCCAGCGCCCACAGCTGCGCATAGCGGCCCTTGTCTGCGAGCAATCCGGCATGGCTGCCCTGCTCAAGAATGGCGCCGTTCTCGACGACGACGATGTGGTCCGCGTGCATGATGGTGTCGAGCCGGTGCGCAATCACCAGCAGGGTGCGGCCACGCGCAAAGCGCGACAGCGCATCCTGGATCGCCACCTCGTTTTCCGCATCGGCCGCCGCCGTCGCTTCATCGAGCACCAGCACGGACGGGTCGAGCAGCACGGCGCGCGCGATACTCACGCGCTGCAGCTCGCCGCCGGACAATTGCGCATCCTCGCCGATCACGGAATCGTAGCCACGCGGCAAGGCCAGGATGCGTTCGTGGATGTTCGCCAGGCGCGCCGCCGCTTCCACCTTGCCGCTGCTGGCGCCAGGCCGGCCCAGCGCGATGTTTTCGCGCACGCTGGCATGGATCAGGCGCACTTCCTGCAGCACGAAGCCGACGCGCCGGTACAGCTCGGTCGTGGCGATCTGCCGCAGGTCGACGCCGCCCAGGGTGATGCGCCCGACGCTCGGGTCGAAAAAGCGCAGCAGCAGCCGCGCCAGGGTCGATTTGCCGGAACCGGAGGCGCCGACGACGGCCGTCACCGTGCCGGGCCGCAAAGTCAGGTTAATATCCGACAACACCTGGTTTTGCCCATCGTAGGCATAGCTGACGCCTTCCAGGCGGATCTCGGTGCCGTTCGGCAACTGCTGCTGTCCGGGCGCCGGCTGCGCCAGCACGGGCGTGTCGAGCAGCGCCAGCACGCGCTGGGCGGCCCCGGTGGCGTTGTTGAGGTCATGCGTCAGGTAGTGCAGCAGCAGCATCGGTGCGGAGATGCCGGGCGCCACCAGGGCGAACGGCAACACATCGACGGGCGCCATCATGTCCAGGGCCACGAACACGGTGCCGGCGATCACCACCACGCCCAGCACGGCGACGGGTGCGATCAGCGCATTCGCATTGGCCATCGAGCCCACCAGCGGCCGCGTGAACGCGGCAAACGCGTCGGCAAACGCATCGACGGCCGCGCGGTAGCTGCCGTGCGCGCGGCCCGTGGCGCCGAAGGCCTTGACCACGGGAATGCCGTTGACGAATTCCACCACCGCATGGTTGATGCGCCCCATGCCGGTGACGAATTGGTCCATATTGCTTCCGCTGGCCTTCATGGCGCGGCCGAAGAACAGGAAAAAGCCGGGAAAGGGCAGGATGGCGATCAGGGCCATGCGCCAGTCCATGGCAAACAGGTACACAACGGAAATGGCGATGGCGCCCACGGCGCGCCCCGTCGTCGTGTAGAAGTGGGCCGTGAGGCTGTGCAGGGTATTGATGTCGTCCTGCATCGCCTGCTTGACCTCGCCAGAGGCGCGGCTGGTGAACCAGCCCAGCGGCACTTGCCCCAGGCGCCGCATCGCTTGCAGGCGCAATTGATGGGTGATGCGGTTGTCGGCCAGGTGCGCGGCCAGCTCACCCAGCGAGATCAGGGCCATGCCCAGGAACAGGCTGGCGGCGCTGGCGATGACGATGCGCCACACGTCGCCCTGCGCCAAGGTTCCGGCGGGGCCCAGGGCCATGGTTGCCAGTTGCGCGATGCCGGCCAGCGGCACCAGGGTGAACATGGAACCGATGCCGGTGAGCAGGGCAGCGACGATCAGGCGCCCGCGGATGGGCTGCAATATGCGGCGGATCGGGTCCGCCTGCTTGGGTTCGGCCGGAGCCGCGTCATGGGTACTCATGAAAAAAGGGCATGCATGGTGTCAGAAGAAAAGAGTGGCTCTCACCCTATATCCCGAACGAGATGGCAAAACCCTCAATCGGGCCAGCGGAAAATCTCAAACAACAGCCTGGGGCATGGCCTGCACCGTGACCCAGTAACGCGTGCGCGCGACAACTTCGATGGGCAGGGCCAGCGCCAGGTTGTGCAGCGCGCGGTCCGTATCGCGTAGCGAAAACACGCCATTGACTTTCAGGCTGGCCACGGCCGGGTCGCAGCGCAGCAGGCCCGGCCGGTAGCGGGCCAGTTCCGCGAGCAAGTCATCGAGGCGCAGGTTGTCGGCCACCAGCACGCCCTTCGTCCAGGCCGCCGCGCTGGCGGACACGGGTGCGGCAGACTGCACGATGTCGGCCGAAAACACGGCGCTGTAGCCCGTGCCGATGCGCATGGGCCGGCCCGGTGCATGCGCGAGGCGCACTTCCACGGCGCCCTCGAAGACGGCCACGCGCGACGTGTGTTCGTCTTGCCGCACAGTAAAACGCGTGCCCAGCGCCTGCACCGCGCCGTGGCGGCTTTGCACGCGGAAAGGCCGCTGCGCCGGGTCCGGATCGTGCGCCGTGGTGACGAGGATTTCGCCCGTGCGCAGGATCAGCAAGCGCTCGCTGGCGTCGAAGCGCACGTCGATGGCGGACGCCGAGGCCAGCATCACGCGCGTGCCGTCAGGCAGCATGATTTCGCGCAATTCCCCCGTCGCCGTGCTGTGCCCGGCCGTGGCCACTTGCCAGGCATCCGTGCCGCGCAGCATGTACGCCATGCCGCCCACAGGCAGCAGCACGGCCAGCAGCTTCAGGGCACGGCGGCGGTTCAGATAGGCGGCGGGTGCCGGTTCGCGCAGCGCATGCCGGGCGGCGTCGCGCGGCACGCTGTGCAGCTTGCCTTCGAACGCCTGCAGGCGCTGCCAGGCGATGGCGTGATGGGGATGGGCGGCGCACCAGCAGGCACAGGCGGCCCGGTCTTCGTCGCTGGCGTCGTCGGACCACAGGCGCGCCATCCACTGGGCCGCCTGCTGGACGATGGCTGGCGCGATCACCACGTCCATGGCTCAGGCGTCGGGCGCATGCAAGGCCTGGTAGCAGGCCAGCAGGCCGGCGGCGATGTATTTTTCGACGGACGAGACGGACACCTGCAATTCGGCGGCGATGTCGCGGTAGCTCAAGCCGTCGAGTTTGCACAGCAGTAATGCCTTGCGCGCCTTGGCGGGCAGCTTGTGCAGCACCGCGTCGATCTCCGCCAGCGCCTCGACCACCAGCGCGCGCTCCTCTTCGGACGGCGCCAGCGCCTCGGGCACGAGGGCCAGCACTTCCAGATAGGCGGCTTCGATCTGGCGGCGGCGGTACAGGTCGATGACCATGCCGTTGGCGATCTGCGTCAGGTGGCGGCGCGACTCCCCGGCGGGCGGCACGCGCCCCGTCTTCATCAGGTGCAGATACACGTCGTGCGCCAGGTCGGCCGCATCGAAGGCATTGCCCAGCTTGCGGCGCAACAAGCCCCGCAGCCAGCCATGGTGGTCGGTGTACAGACTGCTGACTTGCTGCTGAAGCGCTAACTCGGCGGTGCTCACGATACCCTTCCTGTCGCCAACGGCCGGCAAACACAGGCACATCGGATTTTAAATGAGAATTATTCTCATTATAAGCGGAGTCGCCGGCAAAGCGCAACACGGCGGCCCGCGCGGTGCAGGATCGCGCCGTCAGCGCTGTCAGGACCGCTGCCGGCCTGGCTTGAGCAGCCTGAAACCGGCCTGCAGGGAAGGCCGGCTGGCATGCAGCGCCGCCGCCAGCAGCACGCACCACGCGAGCGGAGCAAACGCTCCCAGGCGCTGGGCAAGGAATGCATGGCCTGCAGCCAGCAGCGCCAACAGGGTAACGGTGAGATAAATCGACCGGCGCGGCAGCGGACGCCAGACGCGCACGCCCAGTTCCGTCTTGATGAAAAAATACACGAGAAACCCCAGCAGTTGCGACACGGCCGCCCCCGTGGCGCCACAGCGGGGCATCAGCACGGCGCCCGCCAGCAAGGTGACCAGCAAGCCTGCCGCGAAAGCGGCGATGGCCAAGCCGGGACGACGGGCCAGATTGATGCCGACACCGGTCACTTCCGCCAGTGCATATAACAGCGGCTGCCCGACGGTGGCCACCGCCAGGTATGCGACGCCATGGTAGTTGGCAGGCAAAACCCAGCCGATCAGCCAGGCCAGAGCGCCCGCCAGGCAAAAACCCACTGCCACGATCGCCTGCGCATGGCGGCAAATCGCCGCAATATTCGACAGGTCGCCACCGGCGGCGGCCCATTTGTGCACCTGCGGCACCCAAACGATGGTGAAGATCGACTGGACCAGCCAGGCGCCGGCAGCCACGCGCGTGGCCAGCGCATAAATACCCAGTTCATCGAAGCCGGCAAAGAAACGCAGCAAGACCATGCCGGCCGACAGCATGGCCATGTAGAAAATGCCGCTCGCCATGAGCGGCCCCGCCTGGGACAGCAGGCGCCGCAGCAGCGCGCGGTCCAGGGCGGCGGCCCAGGCTTGCGCCAACGATACGCGCGCGTGCCACAGCAGCCACAAGGTGACCATCCAGGTGGCGGCCACGACCAGGCTGGCCAGATGCACGAAGTTGCGCTGCGGATCCCACCACAGGAGCGGCAACAGCAATAACAGCGTCATTTTCGGCAACACCTGCGCCATGCTGAATATCCAGGCGCGCTCCTGCATGCGAAATAGCTGCGCGATCATGCGATTGGCCAGTGCACTCAGCATGCCCGCCGCGAACAGCATGGCCAGCGCAGCGTGCGTCACATCAAATAACAGTTGCGATACCGGCGCGGCAAACAGCAGTATCGCAGCCAGCGCCACCGGCGCGAGCAGCACGGACGGCAGCAGGCAGGCCTTGAGCAAGCCGCTGCGGGCAGTACTGTAGTGGTATTCGTGCAGGTAGGCCTTATCCAGTCCCAGCGACAGCAGCAGGCCTGCCACCGTGCATGCGGTCATGAAGAAATCCAGCTTGCCGATGTCGGCAGGCGGAAACAGCCAGGCCACGGCGGGCACGGTGGCGAGGCTGCACAGCAGCGACAGAATGGGGCCGGCTGAAAAACCCGCGAGACGGGTCAGGCGCATCGTTCAGCCAGGCCCGGCATCTCAGCCATGCCGGTCGTTGGAGAAACGGTACGGCACCGTGTCCGAATCGGCCGGCACGCGCCAGTGATCGGGCGCATCATAGCGATATGCATGGTCCACCGCATTGACGAGGATGGCGGGCTCGCCGCAGTAGTTCTGCACGCCATGCCAGACGCGGGGCGGCACGACCAGCAGGCCGGGACGCTTCGTGCCCAGCTTGAATTCATTGAGCATGCCAAAGGTCGGCGAATCTTCGCGCGCGTCGTACAGCACCACGCGCATCTGGCCCGCCGCCACAAACAGGCGGTCCGTCGTGATGGCATGCGCATGCCAGGCACTCAGTCCGCCCGGCTCCAGGGTCGACGCGAATATCTGGCCGATCTGCGCTGCCCCCGGCACCCATTCACTACGGAAAATTTCAGTCAAGCTACCGTACGCCGTCAGCACGGGACGGATCTCCTGGAAGATCACGCCATCGATCATCGAAGGCGTCGTTGGCTTCCACTCCTTGGTAATGCTTACGCCATCCTGTTTCGCCCCAGCCAACAGCCAGTTATCTTTATCCGCTACCAAATCTACCCCTAGAAATTTTATAAAAATGCTCTTATGTATTGCAACCGTATTATCTATCGCTGCGGCAACTCCTTCAATCCCCGGCGGCGGCGTAACTCGCGAATAAACGTACCTTTACGCCAATATCTGAGCCAATAACTGGGTTGTGGCGGCCACATACCCAGCAGATAGCAAAGGCGGCGCGACAACGCTTTCCACGTCGTTACGGCAGACTGCAGCGGCGCAATCCGGCGCTCGTGCCCCACCTTGCCATAGAGCGTGGCGACAGCCTGCAACATATTCAGCGGATCTTGCATGTGCTCCCACCAGTACGCATGCTCGCTGTGCTGGCGCTCCAGATAGGCATTGCTGCGGCTGCCGGACTGGATCAGGATGGCGCCGATGCGGGGATGGGCCAGCATGGGCCGTCCCGCGCGATACACGCGGTGCAGCCACGCTTGCGACGGCCAGCAGCGCACCTCCCATGACGGCTGCCAGGGACCGATCTGCAATGCCAGCTCGCGCCGCATGACCCACAAGGTCGCGGGCACCTCCATCCACGGACGATACGGTTGCACGCCGTCCGCCAGTGCCCCCACGATGTCATATCCCACCGGCAAGACCACCAGGCCCAGGTCAAAGACCAGGTCGGCTCCGCCACGCTCGAGGCTCTCGACGCTGCGTTGCAGATGATCGGGCAGCCACATGTCGTCGTGGTTCAGGAATGCCAGATAGGTGCCGCGGGCAAGGCTGATACCGAGATTGTTGGGCCCCGTCTGCTCGCCGTAATTGGTTTCCAGATTCACAAAGCGGATGCGCGCATCGCCGAACGCGGCGACTACCTGGGCCGTATCATCGGTACAGCAGTCGCCGACGATAATCAGTTCCCAGTCCTGCAAGGTGCTGGCGAGTGCCGACTGAATCGCATAGCCGAGGATATTGCTCCTGTTGTACGTGGCCATGACGATGGAAACGAGCGGTGGTTTCTCCGGCTGCATGGCAGGCCTTTTCAAATAGACAAATAAAAAATGCCGCCCAGGTGCATTGAGCGGCATTTCACGAAGGATGGATACAACATGTTGCTGGCGCTCGCCAGCACATATTTTCCTTAGACGTTGAACAGGAAGTTCAGCACGTCGCCATCCTTGACCACGTATTCCTTGCCCTCGGCGCGCATCTTGCCCGCTTCCTTGGCGCCCGCTTCGCCCTTGTAGGCGATGAAGTCGTCATAGGCAATGGTTTGCGCGCGGATGAAGCCCCGTTCGAAGTCGGTGTGGATCACGCCGGCCGCCTGTGGTGCCGTGGCGCCGACGGGGATGGTCCAGGCGCGTACTTCCTTCACGCCTGCCGTGAAGTAGGTTTGCAGGCCCAGCAGCTTGTAGCCGGCGCGGATCAGGCGGTCCAGGCCTGGCTCTTCCATGCCCATGTCGGCCAGGAAGGCGCCCTTGTCGGCGTCGTCCAGGTCAGCGATTTCCGCTTCCAGCGCCGCGCAGATGGCGACGATGGGCGCGTTCTGCGATTTCGCATAGGCGGTCAGCTGGTCCAGCAGCGGATTGTCCGTGAAGCCCGTGTCCGACACGTTGGCAACGAACATGGCCGGCTTGGCCGTGATCAGGCACAAAGGCTTGATCAGTTCCATTTCGTCGGCGTCCAGGCCCATGGCGCGCACCGGCTTGGCATCGTTCAGGTAAGGCATCATGCGTTCCATGATGGCCAGCAGCTTGGCCGCGTCCTTGTCGCCGGAGCGGGCTTTCTTGTTTTCGCGGTGGATGGCTTTTTCCACGGTGCCCATGTCGGCCAGCGCCAGTTCGGTCTGGATGACTTCGATATCGTCGAGCGGGTTGATCTTGCCGGCCACGTGGATGACGTTGTCATCTTCGAAGCAGCGCACGACGTTGACGATGGCGTCCGTTTCGCGGATGTGCGACAGGAACTGGTTGCCCAGGCCCTCGCCTTTCGACGCGCCCGCTACCAGGCCGGCGATGTCGACGAATTCCACGATGGCGTTGACCATGCGTTCCGGCTTGACGATGGCGGCCAGCGCATCCATGCGCGGATCCGGCACTTCGACGACGCCGACGTTCGGCTCGATGGTGCAGAACGGATAGTTTTCAGCCGGAATGCCGGCTTTCGTCAGTGCATTGAACAGGGTGGACTTGCCGACGTTCGGCAAGCCGACGATACCGCATTGGAGACTCATGGAAAACCTTTAAATAATCAATTTTGCCGGCAAGCGGCTGGTGCAAAAACGGCCTGTAGCGGCGTTTTCTGGATAATCTTGCTGTAATAAATCTGGTAAGGGTCAATTGTACCTCTATGCACCCTACTCTTCAAAAAAACCGCCCCGGCGGCGCTAAGTGTCGCCATCTCCGTCGTCCCGCTGCGACGAGTCGAATTCCAGGATGTCGCCGGGCTGGCATTCGAGCATTTCGCAAATCTTCGACAAGGTATCGAAACGCACGCCGCGCACCTTGCCCGATTTCAACAGGGACAGGTTCTGCTCCGTGATGCCGATGAAGGCCGCCAGTTCCTTCGATTTCACTTTTTTCCTGGCCAGTACCAGGTCGAGGCGCACGACGATGCCCATCAGATGAACCCGCTGTTTTCATCGGCCAGGCGCTGGCCTTCGTGCAGGATTTGCGCCAGCGCAAAGAACACGGAACACAACAGCAAGGTCCACAGGTCGCCGCCCGTGATGTCGAGCACCAGGCGCAGCTGGCCTGCCCCCTCTTCCAGCAAGCCGAACAGCATGCCCCGCACGGTCGGCTCCAGCAAGGTCAAGAACGTCCCCAGCAGCAGGCCGCCCGCGAAACGGCGAAAGCACGCGGCCACCTGGGGCGTGAAGTACACGCCCTGCTCGAACTGGCGCAAGACCCGGGCCAGCTGGCGCACGGCATCGCCCAGCACCAGCAGGGCCGGCAAGGCCAGCGCCAGGCCCAGCGCCCGCTGCCACCAGGGCATGGCGGCCAGGCGCTCGAATGGCTGGCTCTGCAGTTGCAAGACCAGTTCATACATGCCGGCGCCCCCCATGGTGCCGTGCGCGGCCGGTGCGGGCGCCAGCCAGCCCAGCACTGTCAGCAGCAGGTACAAGGCAAAGAAGCCCGTCACGCCTAGGCGCACGCGCCGGCTCAGTACGGCTGGTCCCGCATTATTTTTTTTCATATTTAAAAGTATACGAACACGCAAAGTGTCGATAGAATAAATTATCGTAAAACAATAATTAAATCATGTTTTGCGACCATTTTAACATGTTCGCCTACCCTATCGACTGGAGACACCATGAAAACCCTGCTTGCCTCACTCGTTTGCAGCACCGCCTTTTTGCTCAGCGGCGCCGCCCGCGCCCATGACTTGCATGCCATGCTGCAGCAGGCGCTGGCCGACAAGAGCGTGCCGGCCATGGCGATCCTTGTCATTCGCGATGGCAAGATCGAGGCGCAGGCGCACGGGGGCGTGCGGGCCAGCGATGGCCATGACGCCGTGCGCGCCGACGACGTGTGGAATATCGGCTCCGACGGCAAGGCCATGACGGTGACCCTGATCGCGCGCCTGGTGGAACGGGGCGTGCTGTCGTGGGATGCGCCGCTGTCAAGCATGCTGCCCGCGCTGAGCGCCGGCATGCGCGCCGAGTACCGCGGCGTCAACCTGGCGGACCTGCTGGCGCACCGCGCCGGCCTGCCGCCCAATCCCGATGAAGCGTGGATCAATGCCACCTACACGGATACACGCCCGCTGCCCCTGCTGCGCCTGGAATACGCGCAGCGCGCGCTGGCCGACGCGCCGGTGGCCACGCCGCGCGGCGAGTCGCATTACTCGAACAGCGGCGCCATGATCGCCGCCGCCATCGCGGAGCGGGTCACGGGCAAGACCTATGAGGAACTGATGCAGGCGGAGGTGTTCGGCCCGCTGGGCATGCGCGCCGCGTTCGGCCCTACCGTGCGCGGACAGAACCTTGGCCACAAGCAAGGCAAGCCCATCGCCGGCCTGCTGGCCAGCAACCCGCTGATGATGGCGCCCGATGGAGAGATTCACCTGAGCATGGCCGACTGGGCCAAGTTTGCTCTCGACCAGCTGCAGGGCGAACAAGGCAAGGGCAAGCTGCTGCAACGGGAAAGCTATGTGTTCCTGCACACGGCGCAGGGTGACACGAACGCGGCGCTGGGCTGGGGCGTGATGCACTTCCCGCCGCAGGCGCCGCAGCGCGTGCTGACGCACCTGGGCTCGAACGGCTACTGGCACGCGCTGATCGCGCTGGCGCCCGGCAGCGGCGACGGCTTGCTGATCGCCGCCAACGCGGGCGAAGGCAGCAGCGCCCAGGCGAGCCAGCAGCAGATGGCGAAAACCATCATGGCCAGCTTCGGCAAGGCGGGGAAATAATCAGGCGGTGTGCAACTTCATGGTTGCCGCTTCGAACTTGCCGTCGACGATCTGCGGCATGACTTGCAAGGATTTCTCGATCGCTTGCTCGATCAGTTCCTGGTCTTCGCGGCGCGGGCGGTGCAGCACGAAATCGGCCACTTGCTGCTGCAGGCTCAGGGTGCGCGGATGGCCGATGCCCAGGCGCAAGCGCCAGTAATCCTGCGTGCCCAGCGCAGCCGTGATGTCCTTCAAGCCATTGTGGCCGCCGGCCGAGCCGCCCTTCTTCAGGCGCGCGATGCCGGGCATCAAGTCCAGTTCGTCGTGCACGACCAGCACTTCATCAGCGGCGATCTTGAAGAAGCGCGCCAGCGCGCCCACGGACTGGCCCGAGCGGTTCATGAAGGTCAGCGGTTCGAGCAGCCAGACTTCCTTGCCGCCAATCGACGTTTTCGCCAGCATGGCGTTGTAGCGCGAATCGCGCTGCAGGCGCGTGCCGGGCAAGCTGTTGGCGAGGTTGTCCACCAGCCAGAAGCCGGCATTGTGGCGGGTTTGTTCGTATTCGGGTCCCGGGTTGCCGAGGCCGACGATCAGGCGTATGGGCATGGCTGTGTCTGCAATGTAAAAGAAAGCATTATCGGTGAAAACAGGCAGAAAAAAACCCGTCCGGAGCGAACCGGACGGGTTTTTCCTTGCGACTACCGCATTGCTGCGGCGGCAAAATTACTTCTTGTCAGCAGCAACTTCAGCAGCAGCGGCTTCAGCAGCAACGTGGCCAGCCGGTACCGAAGCGGTAGCGATGGTCAGGTTGGCGCCGTGGGTAACAGCGGTCACGCCAGCTGGCAGGACCAGGTCGCCGACGTGCAGCGAGTGACCGACGTCGATGTTCGACAGGTCAACGTTGATGAATTCTGGCAGTTGGCCTGGCAGGCACGATACTTCGATTTCGTTGGCAACGTGGCTGATGGTCGCGCCATGCAGTTTGACTGCTGGGGAAACGTCAGCGTTCGTGAAGTGCAGAGCAACTTTCACGTGGATAGCTTGCTTAGCGTCAACGCGTTGGAAGTCAGCGTGCAGAACCAGTTGTTTGTATGCGTGGACTTGGAAGTCGCGCAACAGAACTTGCTGGGAAACGCCGTCGATTTCCAGGTCCAGGATCGACGAGTGGAATACTTCTTTTTTCAGCGCGTGGTACAGGGCGTTGTGATCCAGCGAGATCAGCACTGGGGCTTCAGCGCCACCGTAGACGATACCAGGGGTTTGGCCGGAAATGCGCAGGCGGCGGCTCGCTCCGGAACCTTGCAATTCGCGTTTAAATGCGATAACTTTCATGTGAAACTCCAAGAAGAACAAGGCTTGCGCCTTGTGTTATGAAGACTCCCGCGACCAGGAATCTTCGAAAATGGGCGCATGCGCGCCCCGAAAACTAAAATACTACGGCGCAACAGGCAAAAAGCCGGTCGCGCCGCAGGTGACGTCTGTTGCTGCTCTTGTCGAATTAATCGATGAAGAGGGAAATAACCGAATCGCCCTTGATGATGCGCTTGAACGTCTCGGCCAGCAGCGGCGCGCACGTCAATTGACGAATCTTGCCGCAGGCCAGGGCCGCTTCGGACAGGGGGATCGTGTCGGTCACGACCAGCTCATCGAGTGGCGACGCCGAAATACGGTCGATCGCCGGGCCCGACAGCACCGCGTGCGTGCAATACGCCACGACTTTTTTCGCGCCGCGCTCTTTGAGCACTTCGGCAGCCTTGGTCAGCGTACCTGCCGTGTCGACCATGTCATCCATGATCACGCAGTTGCGGCCTTCGACTTCACCGATGATGTTCATCACTTCGGACACGTTCGCTTTTGGACGGCGCTTGTCGATGATGGCCAGGTCGCAGCCCAGGCGTTTTGCCAGGGCGCGCGCACGTACCACACCGCCGACGTCCGGCGATACCACCAGCAGATCCTGGTAGTTTTTCTTTTGCAGGTCGCCCAGCAAAATTGGCGAAGCGTAGATATTGTCGACTGGGATATCGAAGAAACCTTGAATCTGGTCAGCGTGCAAGTCCATAATCAGGACGCGCTCGACACCGGCTTCTTCCAGCATGTTCGCCACCACCTTGGCCGAAATCGCCACACGCGCGGAGCGTGGACGGCGGTCTTGGCGGGCGTAGCCGAAGTAAGGAATTGCGGCGGTGATGCGGCCAGCGGAAGCGCGTTTCAAGGCATCGACCATCAGCATGATTTCCATCAAGCTGTCGTTGGTTGGCGCACAGGTGGATTGCAAAACAAAAACATCCTTGCCGCGCACGTTTTCGTTAATCTCGACCATTACTTCGCCGTCAGAGAATTTCGAAACGTTTGCTTTACCGAGAGGGATGCCGAGGTTTTTTGCGACCCCCTCTGCTAACGCTGGATTCGCGTTGCCGGTAAAAACCATCAGGTTTTCGTAAGCCATGGGAGTCCCAAGAGGTGATATAGAAGTCTTGAAAAGCACTAACCGGGCATAGGCCCGGTCAGTCATTGTTTAGAATATGCCGCGTGGCGACATATCTGCTTTTTCCCGTACTGGACGCTAACTTCGCATCGACAGACTACGGTGAAATGGGTGGCAGGGGAAGAAGGATTCGAACCTTCGCATGCTGGAATCAAAATCCAGTGCCTTAACCAGCTTGGCGATTCCCCTACGCAACTGACTGCTTGCCGTCATGTTGGCCAGTATTATACCGACTATTTGACGCTAAGCAAAATCTTTTTTTGCTCTTTACAACACCGTGAGCATCGGGTGGCGATTCAGCGCTTTTGCCTTCCAGGCGATCCAGACTGGTGGCACATTGCTGAGCACCGCATCCGCTTCTTCCTGACTACCAAACGCACTAAACACACAAGCACCGGAACCAGTCATCCTGGCCTCACCGTAAGCACCCAGCCATTCTACCGCATCTGCTACCGGCTTGAAAAGACTGCATGCCACTTGCTGTAAATCATTCTTACCAAATCCACCCGCATCGTTTCCTTCTGCGAGGTACCTGGAAAAGTCCGCTATTGTGACGGGTTCGGTATTTCTCGTCAAGCCTTCCGCGCAAAAAATTGCAGCGGTGGGAACTTGCACGCCCGGCTCGATCACCACATACCAGCAATCGGGCGTGGCGACGGGCTGCAGGGCCTCGCCCACGCCTTCGGCAAACGCATTCTCGCCAAAGATGAAAAACGGGATATCGGCGCCCAGCGGCAAGCCCAGCGCCATCAATTCCTCGCGGCTCAAGCCCGCCTGCCACAGGCGGTTCAAGGCCATCAGGGCCGTGGCCGCGTCGGACGAGCCGCCCCCCAGGCCGCCGCCCATGGGCAGCACCTTGTCGATGGCGATATCGACGCCGCGCGGCAAGGCGCCCGTGCGGCGCAGCACTTCCGCCTGCAGCAGCTGCGCGGCGCGGATGATCAGGTCCTGCTCTTCCGGCACGCCGGCCAGCGCCGTCACGCGGCGGATCAGCGTGTCGTCGCGCAAGGCGAAGTGCAGGGTGTCGCCATGGTCGAGCAATTGGAACACCGTCTGCAGCAGGTGATAGCCATCGGCGCGGCGGCCGTTGACGTGCAGAAATAAGTTCAGCTTGGCGGGGGCCGGGCAGTTGTTCAAGGTCGTCAGAGTCATGGTGCAGATGCGGAAGGGGCGGGTTCGAGCACGATGCGCAGCGACACGGCATCGGCCTGCGCGCTGGCATTGCGTTCGGCATCGATACGCCGCGGTTGGGGCAAGGCGCCCGGTGTATTGTCAGGCGCATCTTGCCACGACACATAGCGCAAGCGCCAGCCGTCCTTCGTTGTCACGCTGTCGTTGGCGGGCGAGGCCACGAAACGCTTGCCATCGGCGCCCATAGCATAGCCCTGCAGCCAGTCGCGCAAGCCCGACACGGGCAAGGACCAGCCCAGCATCTGCGCGCTCAGGGTGTCGACGTCGGGGGCGCTGCGCGGCGCCTTGCCGCTTTGCGTCAGCACGGCCTGCTGCGGCGTGACGGCGATCGTCGCCAGGGTGCTGCCGACGGGCGTATACAGGGTCACGTCCGTGCGCGCGGCCGTCTGCAGCCAGTTGAAATTGACGGTGGCCGATTCGGGCTTGTCGTCCTTCTGGTACACCACGTTCAGGCGGCCCGTCAGCTCCACCTGTTCGCGGTAGGGCGCCACGGCCACGCTCGAAGGCGCGGTGCCGGACGAGAAAGGCGAAGTCAGGGTCGAGCAGGCCGAGAGGGACAGGCACAGAGCCGTCAGAGCGAGGAGATTTTTTGACATGGGCATACGTAAAAACCAGCGACAGGGCGCTGGTTTTTCAGAGTTGGGTTAATCGATTCAATCACAGACTGACATTGAGGCGCGCCAGCGTGCTTTTCAGCGCATCGTTTTTCGGGTCCTTGCCTTGCGCCTCGCGCCACAGTTTTTGCGCTTCATCCTTGTCGCCCTTCTGCCACAGCACTTCGCCCAGGTGGACGGCGATTTCCGGATCGCTGCGCACGGCATACGCGCGGCGCAGCGCGCTTTCCGCCGCGGCCAGGTTCCCCATGCGGAACTGCACCCAGCCCATGCTGTCCATGATGAACGGATCGCCCGGCGCCATCTGCAGCGCCTTCTCGATCAGCGCATACGCTTCCTGCAGGCGGATGCCCCGTTCGGCCAGCGAGTAGCCGAGGGCGTTATACGCATGCTGGTTGTCGGGCGCCAGCGCCATCACGCGGCGCAGGCTCGCTTCCATCAACTCCATCTTGTCCAGGCGCTCGGCCAGCAAGGCGTAGTCGTACAGCAGTTCCGGATTGTCGGGAAAGCGCAGCAAGGCGTTTTCCAGCACCGTGTACGCGCTTTGCACATAGCCGGCGTCGCGCAGGAATTGCGCGTCGACCAGCAGCACCTGCGCCTGGCTTGCCGGATCGTCCGTTTCGATTTCCGTCAGCGCCTTGCGCGCCGCATCGAGATTGCCGCCGCGGGCGATCAGCTGGGCGCGGCGCAAGCGCGCCTCGACATAGCCGCTCGATGCGCTGTTGTCGACCTTGTCCAGCCAGGCGATGGCGCCCGCCGTGTCGCCGCGCGTTTCGGCGATCTGCGACAGGATCATCAGGGCCTTGAACGGGTCGCGCGTGTCGCCGGGGGATTTTTCGAGCACGGCCAGGAAACGCTTGAAGTACTGCTCCGCGCCCTTGGTGTCTTCCAGCTGCAGCGCCACGATGCCGAGCGCATACAGGCCGCCCACGTTATCGGGCTGCGTTTTCAGCAGCAGCAGGAATTGGTCGCGCGCCGGTTCCAGCTGCTTTTGCTCGACCAGCAGGCGCGCATACGCGCTGCGCACTTCGACGGCGTCCGGGTTCTTTTGCAGGAACGTGGCCAGCACCTTGCCAGCCGCCTCGGGTTCGCCCGTCACCTGCGCCAGGGTCAGCACGGCCAGCTCGGAGTTCGGCTTGATCGCCAGCGCCTTGTTCGCCTCGCCGATGGCGCGCTCGCGCTCGCCGATCGACAGGGCGCCCTGCGCCAGCACCAGGTGCGCTTCGAACATGTCCAGGTAAGGCTGCACCAGGCGCGTCACCATCGAATAGGCATACAGCTTGTCGTTCGAGCGCGACAGGATTTGCTGCATCTGGAACAGGGCCACGCCGCGCGCGCCCGGCGGCGCATTGGCCAGGCGCTCGGCAAAGATCGGTTCGGCTTCCTCGATCTTGTCCGTCAGGACGACGAAGCCGAGGAAGAACTGCGTTGCCTCGTCCGATTCGGGCGCCAGGTCGCGCCACAGGCGGATGGCCGCCAGCGCTTCGCTGCCCTGCTTGGCGGCCAGCGCCATTTCGGAAGCGCGGCGCGCCAGGCGCGGGTCGCGCGTCTGCTGCGCCGCCACCATCATCGTCACGTACGGCCCTTGCCACTGGCCGTTCTTGAATTCCATTTCCGCCTTGGTCAGCTTGTACAGCAGGTCGCTGCTCAATTCGACCTTCGGCAAACCCTCCGCCTTGGCGTCCGTCTTGGCGTCCGTCTTGGCGTCCGCCTTGGACTCGGCGCCCTCTTCCTGCGCCGTGGCGGGCACGGCCGCAGAAGGACCGGCCGCGGCATCGGCAGGGGCGACGGGCGTCTGCGCCATGGCATGCGTGGCCATCAGGGCGGACAAGGTTACAATGGCGAAAGCGTTTTTCAAAGGCTGATCCTGGCTAAACGGCAAAGTTTGATTCTACGCCCAACGCGGCTATCGCGTACTTCACGTATGTAACGAAATATATACGTCGTGGCGGCGTGGCGTGTCCGGACCAGCCATCGGCCGGCAAGCCGCCTGTTTTTTACCCGGTTTTCAACCATTCGAGCCCTATGCCAGAATTGCCAGAAGTCGAAGTCACACGGCGCGGTGTCGCGCCCCATATCGAAGGGCGCGCCGTGCGCGCCGTCGTGCTGCGCCGCGACGGCCTGCGCTGGCCCTTCCCCCCTGCCCTGGGCGAACAGCTGTCGGGACAAACCATCGGCCTGACGGGGCGGCGCGGCAAATACCTGCTGATCCACTTCCGCCATGGCACCCTGATCATCCACCTGGGCATGTCCGGCCATTTGCGCGTGCTGCCCACAGGGACGGAGGCGCAAAAGCACGACCATTTCGACCTCGTCGTGGAAGACGCGGACGGCAGCAGCCAGGTACTGCGCATGACGGACCCGCGCCGCTTCGGCGCCGTGCTGTGGCACGACGAGGCCGACGGTCCGCTGGACGGCCACGCGCTGCTGCGCGGCCTGGGCACGGAACCGTTGGAAGGCGGCTTCACGGGCCAGCTGCTGTTCGAGAAAACGCGCAACAAGAACACGAATATCAAGCAGGTGCTGATGGCGGGCGACATCGTCGTCGGCGTTGGCAATATCTATTGTTCCGAAAGCCTGTTCCGCGCGGGGATCAATCCGAAGACGCCGGCCCGGCGCATCGGCCTGGCCCGCTATGAGAAACTGGCGCAGGCGATCCGCGACGTGCTGGCCGAAGCCATCGTGCAGGGCGGCAGCACCCTGCGCGACTTCATCGGCGTGAACGGCCAGTCCGGCTATTTCCAGCAGACGTATTTCACGTACAACCGCGCGGGCAAGCCATGCCGCGTGTGCGGCGCGCCGATCCGGCAAATCGTGCAGGGGCAGCGTTCCACGTTTTACTGCGTGCATTGCCAGAAGTAGCGGTCAACAGTCAGTCAGAACAAAGGGGGCCAGATGGTCAGGGACTTGGAACAATACAGCGCGTGGCGCCAGGATGTGCTGGCGGCCCTGCAGGCATACCGGCAAGCCGCCAGCGCGGCGGGCCTGGTCGACGGCGCTTCCGCGCTGCGCCTGGCGCGCTGCGGGTCCCGCCTGGCCGACGACCGTCTGTCGGTCGCCTTCGTGGCGGAATTCTCGCGCGGCAAATCCGAACTGATCAACGCCATCTTCTTTGCCGACTACGGCCAGCGCATCCTGCCCTCGGGCGCGGGCCGCACCACCATGTGCCCTACCGAGCTGCTGTACGACGCGGCCTGGCAGCCGTCGATCCGCCTGCTGCCCATCGAGACGCGCGCGCAGAACCTGTCGACCAGCGACTACCGCGACCTGCCCGCCGCCTGGACCGTCCTGCCCCTGAACATCGATGCGGGCGGCGACATGCAGGAAGCGCTGCGCCAGGTCAGCCTGACGAAAAAAGTCAGCCAGGAAGAAGCGGCGCGCTACGGCCTGTACGACGCCGAGGACGCCGATGCCCCCGCCATGCTCGACGAGGACGGCCGGGTGGAGATCTCCATGTGGCGCCACGCCATCATCAACTTCCCCCATCCGCTGCTGAAACAGGGCCTCGTCATTCTCGATACGCCCGGCCTGAACGCCATCGGCACGGAACCGGAACTGACCCTGAACCTGATCCCGAACGCGCACGCGGTGCTGTTCATCCTGGCCGCCGACACGGGCGTCACGCGCAGCGACATCGAGGTATGGCGCAACCATATCGGCGCCGGCGCGGGGCGCCTGGTGGTGCTCAACAAGATCGACAGCATGTGGGACGAACTGCGCGGCGATGCGGAAGTGGCGCAGGCGATCGAACGCCAGCAGGCCAGCGTGGCGCATCTCTTGACCCTGGACGCGGGCCAGGTATTTCCCGTCTCTGCGCAAAAGGCCCTGGTGGGCAAGATCAACCACGACGCGGCGCTGCTGGACAGGAGCCGCCTGCAAGCGCTGGAGACGGCCCTGTTCGAGGAGCTGATCCCCGCGCGCAAGGACATCATCCGTCACCAGCTGGCATTCGACCTGGACGCCATCGAAGCGGCGCAGCAGGTGCAGGCGGCGGCGCGCGCGCGCGGCATCGCCGAGCAGCTGCACGAGCTGCACAGCCTGCGCGGCAAGAACCAGAGCGTGATCGCGCACATGATGCGCCGCGTCGATATCGAGAAGAAGGAATTCGACAGCAGCCTGTTCAAGCTGCAAGCCACGCGCGCCGTATTTACGCGCCTGTCCACGGAACTGTATACGAGCCTGGGCATGGACATCGTGCGCAACGATATCGATGGCGTGCGCGCCGCCATGCAGCGCAGCCGCTTCTTCACGGGCCTGCGCGAAGCCGTGCGCCAGTATTTCGAACGCATCACCCGGAACCTGGACCGCTCGGAAGGCAAGACGGCCGAGATCACGGAAATGATGAACGTGATGTACCGCAAATTCGCCACCGAACATGGCCTGGCGCTGGCCTTGCCGATGCCGTTTTCGCTGGCCCGCTACCGCCAGGAGATCGCCGATATCGAAGCCGTGTATCACAAGCAGTTCGGCACGGCCACCCTGCTCACCACCAGCCGCGTCGTGCTGATGGAAAAATTCTTCGACACCATCGCCTCGCGCGTGCGCCGCAGTTTCACCAACGCCAACGACGACGCCAGCGCCTGGCTGAAAGTCATCATGGCGCCGCTCGAAGCGCAAATCGTCGAATACAAGGAACAGCTGAGGCTGCGCTTTGCCTCGATCCAGCGCATCCACGACGCCACAGGCAGCCTGGAGCAGAAAATCGCCGGCTTCGAGGCCAGCCTGGCGGCGCTCGAACGCGACAAGGCGCAGCTGGCGCAATTGCTGGCCGCCCTGCGCGCGGCCAGCGCGACCTGACATACGCAACACCACGCCACACGATACTGGAACCCCGCATGAAACGTCTGCTGCATCCGCTCTCGCCCGCCCCGGGCGCGGCACTTCTTGAAGACTATATCGACCCGACTTTTTCCGCCACCGTCATCGCCTGGCAAAAGCAGCATGGCCGCCACGCGCTGCCATGGCAAAACACGCGCGACGCCTACCTGATCTGGCTGTCCGAAATCATGCTGCAGCAAACGCAGGTGACGGCCGTACTCGGCTACTACGCGCGCTTCCTCGAACGCTTCCCCACCCTGCGCGACCTGGCCAGCGCGCCCGTGGAAGACGTGATGGCGCAGTGGAGCGGCCTTGGCTACTACACGCGGGCGCGCAACCTGCACAAGTGCGCGCAGCGCGTGGTGGCCGAATACGGCGGCGTGTTCCCCAGCGACCCGGCCTTGCTGGCCGACCTGCCCGGCATCGGCCGTTCGACGGCGGCCGCCATCTCCGCGTTTTCCAGCGGCACGCGCGCAGCCATCATGGACGGCAACGTCAAGCGCGTGTTCGCGCGCACCTTCGGCATCGATGCCTATCCCGGCGAAAAACGGGTCGAGGAAGCCATGTGGCGCCGCGCCGAAGCGCTGCTGCCGGAGACCGGCATTGAAGCCTACACGCAGGGCCTGATGGACTTTGGCGCCACCCTGTGCACGCGCAGCAGCCCCGATTGCGGCCGCTGCCCGCTGCAGCCGCGCTGCGTGGCCTACGCCACTGGGCGCACCAAGGATCTGCCGGTGCGCAAGCCGAAAAAAACCAGCCCCGAAAAGCACGCCGTCATGCTGGCCATCATCGACGACGGCCAGGTGCTGCTGGAGCAGCGCCCCGGTTCCGGCATCTGGGGCGGCCTGCTGTCGCTGCCCGAACTCGACGGCCACGTGCTGGCCGGCGAAGACTGTCCGCGCGAGATCGACCAGCATGCGCTGGCGCGCGCCGTGGCGCCGTTCGGCGAGATCGAAACGCAGGAACGGCTGCTGCCCATCGTGCACGTCTTCACGCACTACAAGCTGCACATCGTCCCCTGTCGCATCACCCTGGCGCGGCGCCTGGCGCTGGCAGGGGAAGCCACGCACGTCTGGTATGACGGCGCAAAAATTGCGGATGCGCCGCTGCCCGCACCCATCAAGAAACTGCTGCTGGACCTGTTCGGCGATGCGCGCGCGGCGCAGCGCAGCATGTTCTAGTGCGGCGTCTTGTAGGGCTCGCGCTGGCGGCGCTGTGCCTGCACGGTGCCCACGCAGCGGACGACCTGCCCGAGGTGAGAATTGGCGTGCTGGCCTACAAGGGCGGCGACGCCGTGCAGCAGGACTGGTCGTATGTGACGCGCCACCTGCAGGCGAGCATTCCCGGCATCCGTTTCATCCTGGCCGACTACGACCAGGCGGGCCTGACGCGCGCCGTGCAGTCGCAAGCGATCGCCTTCGCCATCACCAGCAGCGGCCATTACGTGGCGCTCGAGCACAGCGATGGCGCAAGCCGCATCGCCACGCTCGAGTCGCCATGGACGGAGTCGCCGCGCCAGGCCATCGGCTCGGCCATCGTCGTGCGCAGCGCGGCGCCGCTGCACGACCTGGCCGACCTGGCGGGCAAGAACGTGATGGCCGTGGCGCCCGATGCATTCGGCGGCTACCAGATCGCCGCGCGCGAACTGCGCGAAGCGGGCATCGATCCCGCGCACGATTTTGCCAGCCTGCGCTACAGCGGTTTCCCGTCGCAGCAGATCGTCGACGCCGTGCGTTCGGGGCATATGGATGCGGGCATCGTGCGCACCTGCCTGCTCGAGCAAATGGTGGCGCGCGGCGAAGTGCGCGCCGATGAACTGCGCGTGATCACCACGCGGCCGATTCCCGGCTTTCGCTGCGCCAGCTCGTCGCGCCTGTATCCGGACTGGCCCTTCGTGGCCCTGCGCCAGACGCCGCCCGCGCTGGCGAAAAAAGTGGCGCTGGCCCTGCTGGCCATGCCGCGCACCGACGAAGGCTACAGCTGGACGGTGCCAAGCGATTACCAGATCGTCGATGAATTGTTCCGCGAATTGCGCATCGGCCCCTACGCCTATCTGGACAAGCTGACGTTCGAGACGGCGCTGCGCCGCTACTGGGGCTGGATGCTGCTGGTGCTGGCCCTGCTGGTGGCCTGGGCCGTGCACACGGTGCGCGTGGAATACCTGGTCAGCCGCCGCACGGAGCAGCTGCGCGCGGCCCAGCACCAGCAGCGCGCGCTGGAAGAGCAGGCGCGCCAGCGCCAGGCCACGCTCGACCACACGGCGCGCCTGGCCATCCTGGGCGAGATGGCCAGCGCCATCGCGCACGAATTGAACCAGCCGCTGGCGGCCATCGGCAATTTCGCGCGCGGCATGGCGCGCCGCATCGCGGCAGGCCGGCTGGACGCGGCGCCCCTGCTCGACGGCGCACAGGAAATCGCCACGCAAAGCGAGCGCGCGGGCGCCATCATCCGCCACATCCGCGCGATGGCGCAAAAGCGTCCCGCGCACAGCACGCCCTTCGCCCTGGCCGACGCCGTCGAGCAAGCCGTGGCCCTGTTCCGCGCGGCCCATCCGCAAGCCCAGATCAGCTGGCGCCACGGCGCCGCCAGCCCTGACGCGCGCGTGCTGGCCGACCCGCAACAAGTGCAGCAAGTGCTGCTCAATCTGCTCAAGAATGCGTTCGATGCGCAGCTGGAAAACGGCAATCCGGATCACGCCATCGGCGTGCTGCTGCACCGTGAAAACGGCGCCTGCACGGTAGCCGTGCGCGATGCGGGATGCGGCCTGGAAGCGGCGCAGATGGCGCGCCTGTTCGAACCGTTTTTCACCACCAAGGCCGAAGGCCTGGGACTGGGCATGTCGCTCAGCAAAAGCATCATCGAATCGTTCGGCGGTAGCCTGTCGGCGCACGCCAATGCCGATGCGCCGGGCTTGACGGTCTGGTTCCGCCTGCCCGAAGATAGCGCCATGGAAGCAGACCAGGAAAGACACGAGGAAACACCATGAACGAAAGCGATGCGATCATCTTTGTCGTCGACGACGACGCCGCCATGCGCCGCTCGCTGGCCTATCTGTTCGATTCGGCCGGCTGGCAGGTGCAAGCCTTCGAGTCGGCGCGCGAATTCCTGCAGCGCTACGCTGGCCATGCGCCGGGCTGCCTGCTGCTCGACGTGCGCATGCCCTTGATGAGCGGACTGGAACTGCAACAGGAGCTGTCGCGCCATGCGATTACGCTTCCCGTGATTTTCCTCAGCGGCCACGGCGATCTGGCCATGGCCGTGCAGACGATGAAGGCAGGCGCCTGCGATTTTTTGGAAAAGCCGTGCAAGGACCAGGTGCTGCTCGATGCCGTCACGCGGGCCGTGGCCCGCAGCGTGGAAGAAAGCCGCCACGCCGCCAGCGCGAATACGGCGCAATCGGCGCTGGCCAGGCTCACCGCGCGCGAACGCGAAGTGGCGCTGCTGATGGCCGAAGGCAAGGCCTCGAAAGTCATCGCCCGCGAGCTGGGCATCAGCGACAAGACGGTGCAGGTGCACCGCCATAACACGATGGAAAAACTGGGCCTGCACTCAGCAGCCGAGGTGGCCCGGCTGCTGATGGCAGGCGGACAAATTTAAGCCCGCACGATGCGCGCCGGCAGGCCCTGCCGCACCGACGTGCCCGACACGGGATCGACAAACACGTTCTTGTCGCCGCGGCTGGGGTCCGTCAATCCCAGGTCGTTCAGGTTGATGCCGGCACCGATGGCCGGCTCGTCGGGCTGGCGCGACTGGCCGATGCGGTGCGCGCGCGCGCCGTGCTCCTTGTGGCCGAAGCCGTGTTCGACGGCGATCACGCCCCGCTGCACGCCATGGCGCAGCATCACCGTGGCCCTGGCCCTGCCGCCCGGCGTTTCCAGATAAATCGCGTCGCCGTTTTCCAGCTTCAGGCGGGCCGCATCGTCCGGATGCACGGCGACCGGGTTGTCCGGGTGGATGCCGCGCAAGCGCCGCGCGCCGATGCTGTAGGAGTTCTGCAGCGCCGACTTAAAACTGATCAACTCGAACGGCCATTCGCTGGCCGGATACGCCTTGCGCACGGGCGTGCCGTCGGCAAACGCCGCCACCCGCCAGGCGGGCGTGCCGGGAAAACGCTTGCCGCTCAAGCTGTTCTTGCTCACGCCCAGGCCCTCGTTGTACAGCATCATGGGCTTCAGGTAACGGTGCGTGGACCAGTCCTGCGGATACGGCGTCTCGTCGACGGCCAGGGCCGGACCCGGCGCCGCCGGCGCCTTGGGGTTCGCTGGCGGCGGCAGGCGCAGGCCGAACATCTCGCCATAGCTCTGGTAGCGCCCTCCCCGCGCCAGCATGAAAGCCACCTTGCGCCACTCCTCGGGCTTCAGGGTGCGTTCCAGTTCCGGGCGGATGCGCGCCACGCCAGAGAGCGCAATGTCGTCGTCGCTGGCTTCCGGCACGGCCGTCTTCCCCTGCCAGGCGATGTTGGCGCCGCCCCGCAGATACCAGTCTTCCGCGCGCTGCAGGGGAAAGCGCTGGCCATCCATGTCCTGCAAGGCCTCCGGACCAAAACCGGGCAAGTCCATCGTTTTCGCCAGCGCGATGAAGAACGATTCCATGCAGATGGTCTGACCATCGGGCGTCTTTTGCACCCGCGGCTCGACCACGGGCCAGCGCGCCGTGCTCATTTTGACGGGCATGCCGCCCCAGGCGCCGGCCCAGCCCCAGCTTTCATACAGCAAGGTATCGGGCAGCAGGTAGTCGGCAAACGCGGAGCTTTCGTTGATGAAGGGATCGATGGCGACGATCAGGGGGATCTTCTTCGGATCGGCCAGCTCCTTGCCGATCTGCGCGCGCAAGCCCGTGATGCCGTACACGGGGTTGCAGCTCCACAGGATCAGCGCCTTCAGGGTGTACGGGTAGCCGTTCATGGCGCTGGTGAGCCATTCCGTGGCCAGCGCGGGCGCGTTCGGATACCACGGCGCCTTCGCCGGATACGCCTTGCCCGCTTCTTTCTTCAGCTTGAATTCCGAGGTTTTTTCATACGGCACATTGCGCCCGATCGGCATGCCGGCCGCCTTGATCTCGCCGTCGAAACTCTCCAGGTTGTAACGGGGCCCAGGGCCCGCATCCTTGAAGCTGCCGCCGTTGACGAGGGTGCCGCCCTTGCGATTCAGATTGCCGATCAGGGTGTTGAGCATGACCAGCGCATACGCGTTATAGAAACCGGCGCCCGACATCATGCCGCCGTGCGCATTGACGGCGGCGCGCTTGCCATGGCTGGTCAGTTCCTGCGCCAGCCCTTCGATGATGTCGCGTGAAATGCCGCAGGCCGCCGCGTAGTCATCCATGCTGTGGCGCTGCGCTTCCTCGTTGAGCATCGTCATGGCCGTCTTCAGGTGCAGCGGCGCGCCCGCCACGTCCAGCGGGCCGTCGAAGAACAGCCGTCCCTCGCCCTTGGCGGCGCTGTGCGGCACGATGGCTTGCGTGGCGGCGTCGATCACGCAGAACGGGTCGCCATCCTTGTAGCGCTCTTCTTCCCCCAGTTCCACCGCGCCGATGTCGGAGCCGCGCAGGTAGCGGCCGTCGCGCGGGTGGCCCTTCTCGCTGATGATCAGGTGCGTGGCATTGCACCAGGCGGCCTCGCCCGCCGCTTCCGCCACCTTCAGGTTGGGCTGCGCGAGGAAGTGGCGGTCATAGCGTTCGTGCTCGATGATCCAACGTATCATCGCCATGGCCAGCGCGCCATCCGTGCCCGGCTTGATGGGCACCCAGCGGCTGCGGTCGCCCGCCGCCAGGCTGTCCGCATTCGTCAGCACGGGGTCGACGACGACGTAGCTGAAATCGCGCTTGCCCGAGCGGGCTTTCGCGATCAGGGTACCTTGCCGCTTGAACGGATTGCCCGCATTGCCCGGCGCCGTGCCTACGAAAATGCAGAACTCCGTGTTTTCCAGGTCCACTTTTGCGTGCGGCATTTTCTTCATGTCGCCGAACATGGCGCCCGAACCGCTGCGGTAGGCGCCGCCGCAATACGAACCGTGGTTGACCAGGTTCAGACTGCCGTACGACTGCTTGAAAAAGCGCGTGCCGAACGCCAGGCGGCCATCGTCGGTGCTGCACATCAGGCCCACCTGATTCACTTGCGGGCCCAGTTCCGGCTGCGCCGGATCGATGGGTTTTTCCAGCTCGCGCAAGGCGCGCAAACCCTGTACATGGCCTTCGCCAAACAGGTCGCCCCCTTCCGTCACCTCCTTCACCAGCTGGTCGAAGGCGATCGGCTCCCACTGGCCGCCGCCGCGCGGTCCCACGCGCTTCATGGGCGCCAGCACGCGGAACGGCGACTCCATCTGTTCCAGCACGCCGTTGCCGCGGCCGCAAGCCGTCGAGCGGCCTTTCAAGCCCTTTTCCTGGAAGCGCGACAGCGAGACAAAGCTGTCGCGGATCGACGTCTGGTATGGCAGCGCCGGGTCGGCCGACATGGGACTGTACGGATTGCCGGCCACGCGCAGCACCTTGCCGCTTTTTTTATCGAGGCGCACGCGCACGCCGCAAAACGTGGTGCAGCCCATGCACATGGTGTAGCTCACTTGCTGGTCCGGATTGACCGTCAGTTTGCCCGTGGCCGTATCGACGGAAAACTCGGGCGGCAGGGAATTGCCATGCAGTTTCTGCACGGGCTTATCCTTGCCCAGCGCGTGGTCGACCATGCGGCCGGCCGTGGTGGAAAAGCTGGCGGCAAATGCGGCCAGGCCGCCGCCGATGGCGCCGTAGCGCAGCAGCTTGCGGCGCTTTTCGTGCTCGTCTTCAGGGGCGCCGTTGTCTGCGTTGTGGTGTACTTGATCGTTCATCGTTAACTCCTCAGTGCGTGGCCATGGCGGGACGGCTGCGCGTAGCGACGACGCGTCCCGCCCATGGCAAAAATTCCAGCATCAGCAACAGCAGCGCGATCCACAGGCCGGCCGTGCCGATGATCCCCATCAAGCCATCGTTCCCCATCGGCAGGTGGTAGTCGTACAGGCCCGCGCCCGTCTTCGGGATCGTCTGGCCGCCGATGAAAATCGTCCAGCGCATCATCCAGGCGCTGTGCAGCGCAATCAGGCCGTTGACGAGGCCACTCGTGGCGGGGCGCCAGATGGCCAGCACCATCGGCACGATGGACGACAGCACGGCCCAGGCAGCCGTGAACTGCCATTGCGGCATGCCGGCCACCTGGGTAAACGCCATGCTGTGGCTGGCGCTCACGCCGGAGAGACTGACGAACAGCCAGCCGCCGCCCAAGGCCAGCACCAGCGCCAGCGACAGGGCCAGCGCGCGGTTCAGGGACACTTCCAGCGCCTGGTCGCGGCCCGGCAGGCAGCGGTTGAACAGCAGCGCCAGGCCAACGGCACCCACGAAGGCCGTGGCGGCAAATTGCGCCGGCAGGAACGGCGTGTACCACAGGGGACGGGCGCGCACCACCATCACTTCCATGCCCGTGTACAGGCCCACCACGAAGGCGGCCAGCAGGGTGAAGGCGGCGGCGACGCGGATGGCCCGCAAGGAAGCGGCGCCGCCGCGGCCCAGCAAGCGGTAGGCGAAGGCCAGGCGGTCCTTTCCCTGTCCCCGCGTGGCGAAATCCACGCGCAGCGCCAGCCATGCGTACAGCATCAGGCAGCCCAGGTACAGGGGAATGAAGAACGAACCCCACGACATCCACGACTGCGGCTGGAAGTAGATGTAGAAGTGATAGAAGCGGCCCGGCCCGTGCAGGTCGGCCAGCAGCGCCACGGGCGCCGTCATGCCGCACACGAGGGCGGCCAGCAGCGCGATGCGCCCCAGGCGCTCATACGCCTTGCGGCCGAAAACGAAGTACGGCAAGGTCAGCATGAAGCTGCCGTAACTGAGGCCGATGAGGAAAAAATACTGCACCGCCCACGGCAGCCAGGCCGCTTCGCGCGTGACGTTGAGAATTTCGGTGATGTGGCTGTCCATGGTTTATTTCCCGTGTTTGCTCGGTTGCCAAAGTGTCGCTTCGCCCTCGACGTGGCCGGCGAAGCGCGTATCGAGTCCCAGGTAGAACACGTGAGGCTGCGTGCCCTGCTCGGGTTTCAGCACCTTCACCTTGTTCTCGGTCAGCAGCTGGTGCACCAGGCTTTCCGGATCATTGAGGTCGCCGAAGATGCGCGCGCCGCCCACGCAGGTTTCCACGCAGGCCGGCAGCAGGCCTTCGTCGACCCTGTGCGCGCAGAACGTGCATTTGTCTGCCTTGCCCGTTTCGTGGTTGATGAAGCGCGCGTCGTACGGGCAGGCTTGCACGCAGTAGGCGCAGCCCACGCAGCGGTCGCCGTCGACGACGACGACGCCATCCTTGCGCTGGAAGGTGGCGCCCACGGGACAGACGGGAATGCAGGGAGGATTGGCGCAGTGGTTGCACAGGCGCGGCAGCATGTAAGTGCCGCAGCGATTCTCTTCCTTCACTTCATAGGTGGAGACGACAGTGCGGAAGCTGTTTTCCGGCACGGCGTTTTCCATGATGCAGGAGACGGTGCAAGCCTGGCAGCCGATGCACTTCTGCACATCGACCACCATCGCCCAGCGCTGGCCGCCTTCGCCCTTGGTGGCGGCCATGGCGGCCTTGCCGGGCAGCGGCGCGATGGCCGCCCCGATGGTAACGGCTGGCAAGGCGCGCAAGAAACTGCGGCGCGATTCAATCATAGCACTCTCCTTGACGATGGGCGGCAAGCCCTTGTTGACTTGCTGCCATGATAGAAAAGAAGATGCGGCGGGGGTATTGGGGTGATCGGGTGGGAAGCTAGATGATCATGCCGATTGACAGGACCGGCAATGCGGAGTAGGTCGGATTAGCGCGCAAGCGCATAATCCGACACCACCACCGGCCGCGCCAACGGTATTGTCGGATGACGGCCTGCGGCCTAATCCGACCTACAATTCATCCAGAGAATACAGGCGGCGGTGTTCGCGGATCGCGTAGCGGTCCGTCATGCCGGCGATGTAGTCGGCGATCTTGCGCGCCTGCCTGGTGACATCGTCACCGCTGACCTGATAATCGGGCGGCAGCAGGGCCGGTTCAGCCATGAAGCTGTCATACAGTTCGCGCACGATGCGGCTGGCCTTCACGCGCATGCGGTTGACCTGGTAGTGGCGGTACAGGTTTGCGCGCAAAAAGCGCTTGAGCTCTGTCGCATCCTTGCGCATGGCGTCCGAAAAACGGATCAGCGGAGGACTGGCGCGCACTTCGCTGACGTCGCGCGGCGCGGCGTCGGCAATCAGGGCGGTCGAGGTGACGATCAGGTCGTCGGCCAGCGCCGTGATCAGGCGGCGCAGGGTTTCATAGATGGCGCGCCGGCCCGACAGGCCGGGAAACGCCTGCTGCACGTCGCGCCACAGGCGGCCGAAGAATTCCACCTCTTCCAGCTGGGCGATGGTGATCAGGCCGGAGCGCAGGCCGTCATCGATATCGTGGCTGTTGTAGGCGATTTCGTCGGCCAGGTTGGTCAGCTGCGCTTCCAGGGTCGGTTGCGTGCGGTCGATGAAGCGCTGGGCCACGGGCCCCAGTTCGCGCGCGTGCGCCAGCGAGCAGTGTTTCAGGATGCCTTCGCGCGTCTCGAACATCAGGTTCAAACCGTCGAAGGCGCCGTAATGCTCTTCCAGGGTATCGACCACGCGCAGGCTTTGCAGGTTGTGCTCGAAGCCGCCGTGCTCGCGCATGCATTCGTTGAGCACGTCCTGGCCCACGTGGCCGAACGGCGTGTGGCCCAGGTCATGCGCCAATGCGATGGCTTCGACCAGGTCTTCATTGAGGCGCAGGTTGCGCGCGATGGAGCGGCCCACCTGCGCCACTTCCAGGCTGTGCGTCAGGCGCGTGCGGAACAAATCGCCCTCGTGATTGAGGAACACCTGGGTCTTGTATTCGAGGCGGCGGAAGGCCGAGGAATGGATGATGCGGTCGCGGTCGCGCTGGAACTGGCTGCGCGAGGCGTGCGGCGCCTCGGCAAAGCGACGTCCCTGCCCCTGTGCCGAGTGGGCCGCATACGGGGCGAGGAAGTCTTCTGGCAGCATGTTATTGCACTCCGGCGGCCAGGGTAGCCAGCACCAGTTCGTGCGGCGCGGACGTGATGTTCGGGCTGCCCAGGGGTTGCAACAGGATGAACTTGATGGCGCCGCCCTCGTTCTTCTTGTCCACTTCCATCAATTCCAGCCAGCGCTCGACACCGAGGTCCGGCGCCTTGACCGGCAGGCCTGCGGCGGCGACCAGCGCGCGCACGCGCTCCACGGCCGCCTGGTCGATATAGCCCATGCGGCAGGACAGGTCGGCCGCCATCACCATGCCGCAGCCGACGGCTTCGCCGTGCAGCCAGTGGCCGTAGCCCAGGCCCGCCTCGATGGCGTGGCCGAAGGTGTGGCCGAAATTCAGGATGGCGCGCAAGCCGCCTTCGCGTTCGTCCTGGCGCACCACGTCGGCCTTGATCTCGCACGAGCGGGCGATGGCATACGCCAGGGCGCCCTTGTCGCGCGCCATCAGCTTGGCCATGTTCGCCTCGATCCAGTCGAAGAACGCCGCATCGATGATGGCGCCATGCTTGATCACTTCGGCCAGGCCGGCCGACAGTTCGCGCGCCGGCAGGGTTTCCAGGGTCGAGGTGTCGGCGATCACGGCGCGCGGCTGGTAGAAGGCGCCGATCATGTTCTTGCCCAGCGGGTGGTTGATGCCCGTCTTGCCGCCGACGGAGGAATCGACCTGCGCCAGCAGGGTGGTGGGCACCTGCACGAAGCCGATGCCGCGCATGTAGCTGGCCGCCGCATAGCCGGTCAGGTCGCCGATCACGCCGCCGCCCAGCGCCACCAGGGTGGTCTTGCGGTCGCATTTGTTGGCCAGCAGCGCGTCGAAGATCTGCATCAGGCTGGCCCAGTTTTTATACTCTTCGCCGTCCGGCAGGACGATGCTGATCACTTCGCGGCCATCGCTGGCCAGCGCCGCCTGCAGGCGGCCCAGGTACAGGGGGGCGACGGTGGTATTGGTCACGATGGCCACCTTGTGGCCGCTGATATGGCGCAGCAGCGCATCGGCATCGGCCAGCAGGCCGGGACCGATGGCGATCGGATAACTGCGCTCGTCGAGGTCTACGCTCAACAACATTTTGGATTGCTCGTTCATGGAAGGCTCTGCATGAATGACGCAGTTGGGCGAGGCCTCGCATTCGAGGCTGGCCAGCTGCATCAGGATGGTCTGAACCATCGATTGTACGTTAGGACGGCCCGTGTCGATCACAATGTCGGCCACTTCCATGTAATGGGGCTCGCGCTGCGACGTCAGTTCTTCCAGCTTCTTGCGCGGGTCGGCCGTCTGCAGCAGGGGGCGGTTCTTGTCGTGGCTGGTGCGCGCGAGGATGTTGCTGACGCTGGCGCGCAGGTAGACCACCGTGCCCCGCTCCTTCAGGTAGGCGCGGCTGTCGGCATTGAGGATGGCGCCGCCGCCCGTGGCCATGACGATGCCTTCCTGGGCGCTCAGGTCGCGGATGACTTCGGCCTCGCGCCGACGAAAGCTGGCCTCGCCCTCGATTTCAAAGATCCACGGGATGGTCGCTCCCGTGCGTGCCTCGATTTCGTGGTCGGAATCGACAAAGCGCAAGCCCAGCTTGCGGGCCAGGATGCGCCCGATCGTGGTTTTGCCTGCGCCCATGAGGCCTACTAAAAACAGATTTTGCATGTGCTGCGACAATTAATTTGGATTTCGACAATCAGTGGCTTGCCCATAAGGACTAAATACGCCTGGAGGGGAAACATCCACGCGGTTAAAGTCCGTAGCCAGCCCCGGAAGCAAAGTGTAACCGACATAAGTTGCCTCCGTCCCGGAACTATTGCCGCGAATCGTCAATTCGACGTCCAGCCAGTTGGCCCTGTCGCGCGGATAAGTCAGGGTGACGCTCGCCGTTCCAGAACTGTCGGTCTTGCCGCCGGTCGACAAATTGAGCGGAATACCGGGGTCGAGACGGCCATTCAGGTTGTAGTCGTTATTCGGATTGAAGGTGCCGCTGCGGTCCCTGTCTTCATTGTCACAGGCATTCGCTGTCCTCACGACTATCCACGACTGGGCAGCCAGGGAATATTGCAGATAGCCCTTGTAGTAATAGCGGGGCCAGGCGGCGGCAGTGATGATCACGTCCGGCACGGGATTGCCGGCGGCATCCGTCACGAACACGCTATACGTCTTGCGGTAGGTGCTGCTGTCGGAGGCATCGAGCGCGTTGCCGCTGCCGGCGCTGATGAACAGCGATTTTTTCGTCACCGTCAGCTTGACCGTGGCGGCATTGCTCGATACGCCCTGCAGCTGCGCCTTGACGACGACGCCATCGACACCGGTGGTGCCCTGCCCTGCGATATAGCTGACCGTGGCCGCGCCATCACTGTCGGTGCTGACCAGCGAAGGCGAGCTCAACGAACCATTGCTGGCATCGGCCTGGATCGAGAAGCTCACTTGCGCGTTCTTGACCAGATTGTTTTCCGCCGTGCCATCGCGGACGATGGCGCGCAAGGCGCTGCGCTGCGCCGTGCTGCCGGCCGTATTGGCGCCGATGACCGCCGGATCGGCTTGCAGGCTGATCGTGGCCTGGGCCGTCAACGGCGCGACAAACTCCACTTCCGACTGTACCGAAACGCCGCTGCCTTCGTACCGCGCCGTGAGGGCCGTCTGGCCCGCGCCGCTGGCCTGTACGTAGGCGATGGCATTGCCGCCCGCCAGCGCCAGCGGCGCCTGCAACGGCGTGCCGCACGCAGCGTCCTGGTAGATGGTACCGCGCGACGTACTGAAACGCACACTGCCCGTTTGTGGCACGCCAGCCACATCGCTATGCACCGTCACCGCATAGCAGGTATTCGTGTTCAGGGTAGACAACGCAACATTGCTGCCCGACACGGCATTGATCGTGAAGTTCGATGCATTGATTGTAATAGGCAACACTACGCTGTCGCCTTGCGCCTTGACGCTGATGCTGTCGCTGCTGCCCGCCTGGGCGTTATAGCTCAACACCAGCTGGCCGTTGTTGTCGGTCAATGCAGGACTGGCGCCGCCCCCTTTGACCGTGATGGCATTGCTGCGCGCGCTGAACGTCACCGGCTTGCCAACGAGGGGGTTGCCGCTCGAATCGACCAGCTTGACCACCATGTCGGTGCTCGTCTTCAGGTTCACCGTCGAAAAGGCGTTGATGACCAGCCGCGTGCCGCTGACGCCGATGTCCGTGCTGGCCGTCTGCGCCCCCGCGCTGGCCGTGACCTTGATCGTGCGCAAGCTGGCGTCGCCGCCCGTATTCAGGCTGACCAAGGCCTGCCCCTGCGCATTGGTGCTGACCTTCGTCGCGCCCAGCGCGCCCGAATCGGCACTGAATGTCACGCTGGCATCGGGCACGACGGCATTGTTGGCATCTTTGACAAAGGCGATCACGTTGACGGAGGTACCGCCCGACGATGCCAGGGTTCCACCGGACGACGTCAGCAGCAAGGTGGCAATGCCGGACGTGACTGGCACCACTTTCACCACCACGGGGGCCGATTCCACGCCGCCGCTGCTGGCCTTGATGGTAATGTCGCGCAAGCTCGCATCGCCTTTCACGCTGAGTTTTTCCGTCACCATGCCATTGGCATCCGTCACGCGGTTGGTATTGCTGATGGTGCCGGAACTGGCAGTAAAGGTCACCGTTTGCCCTGTCATGGCATTATTGCCGGGATTTTTCACCACGGCCGTCAGCACGACTTCCGTGCCATCCGCGCCCGAAGCGACAATAGTTGTTGCGCCAGCAACCAATACCACGCTGCCGACGCCGGCATTCGCGCCATCCTTGACGCCCAGGGTCGGGTCGCCGCCACCGCCGCCACAGGCGGCCAGTACCGTGCTCATCACCAGCAAAGCCAGCCAATTCAATGCCCTACTCCAAAAAGTATTGCCCAAAGAAAAATTCCGCATAGTCGCCATCAGTCCGCTTTCGTCTGCATTGTTACTTAAACGTAAAGATGTGACATTAACGTGTTGCTGGCCGATCTGCCACTATTTTCGGCGTAATAAACACCATCAGTTCCGTTTTTTCTTGACTGCGGCCCGTGCTGCGGAAAAAAACGCCGAGTACGGGGATGTCGCCCAGCAACGGCACCTTGCTGTCCGTACCCCGTTCGGACTGCTGATAAATGCCGCCCAGCACGACCGTGCCACCGTCTTCCACCATCACTTGCGTGCGCACGTGCTTGGTGTCGATGGCGAAGCCGGAACGGGTTTCCTGGCCCACGCTATCCTTGTTGACATCCACTTCCAGCACCACGTTGCCGTCCGGCGTGATCTGCGGCGTCACTTCCAGGCGCAGGTTTGCCTTGCGGAACGTGATCGACGTGGCGCCGCTGCTGGTGGCCACCTGGTACGGCAGCTCGATGCCCTGCTCGATCAGCGCCAGCACCTTGTCGGCCGTCACCACGCGGGGACTCGATATGATCTTGCCCCGGCCATCGGCTTCCAGCGCGGACAGTTCCAGGTTCAGGAAACGGTTGGCGGCTGCCGAAAACAGGCTCAGGGCAAAACTGGCCGGCTGCAAGCCATTGATGCTGGCGGCCGGCAAGTTGACGAATTGTGTGTTCGGCACGAAGGCACCGGCGCCGGCCACCGTTTGCCCCGTCGCCTCGCCCACGCCCTGATACGTGCCGCCGATGGCCGCGCGGCGCCCGCTGCCGCCCAGGGAAAAGCCGGGCACCTGGCCCGCTGCCAGCCGCTGGTCCGTAAAACCCAGGCGGGCGCCCAGGTTGCGGCTGAAACTGTCGTTCGCCTCGACGATGCGGGCCTCGATCATAACTTGTCGGGTTGCAATATCTGTCTTGGCGATCAGCTGGCGGATCTGTTCCAGGCGTACCGGCACGTCCGTCACGAACAGCTGGTTCGTGCGCGGCTCGATCAGCACGCTGCCACGGCGCGACAGCAAACGGCTGCGCCCTTCCCCCGCATCGAGGCCGAACACGGTGCGGAACGCTTCCGCCTTCTGGTAATTGAGCTGGAAGATCGCCGACTGCAAGGGTTCAAGTTCTGCGATCTGCGCGCGCTGCTCCAGTTCCAGTTTCTCGCGCGCCAGCATTTCTTCGCGCGGTGCAATCCACAGCACGTTGCCATGGCGCCGCATGTCCAGGCCTTTCGCCTGCAGCAGCACGTCGAGCGCCTGGTCCCACGGCAAGTCGCGCAGGCGCAGGGTCAGGTTGCCCGCCACGCTGTCGCTGGCGATGATGTTTTGCCCCGACGCGTCGGCCAGGATGTGCAGGGCCGCGCGCACGCCCACGTTCTGAAAATCAACGGAGATTTTCTCGCCCGCATACAATCGCGGCGCCGTCACCTGCACCACCGCTTCGTCGCCGGCCATGGCGGCCCCATGCAGCCAACTCAGGCACATCGAGCACAGCCAGACAGACGGCTTCATGGCGCGTCCTCCCGCACACCGGCCTTGGCCTCGCCCGTCTTTTGCAGCGACAGGCTGCCACGCCGTTCGCGCCACCCGCCTCCCGCGTCCTGCAGCAACTCCCGGTACTGCAGCGCCTGCTCGCTGACCTGCGTGACGAGACCGTGGTCCGGCCCCAGATACTGGCCTACCGCCACCCGGTACACGCGCTGGCCCGCCAGCAGCAGCGCGCTCAGGCGTCCCGCCTGTTGCACGCTGCCCACCATGCTGATGGCTGGCAAGGGCACGCTTTCCAGCGGCTCGCGTACCCGGCGCGGGTCGGGGCCCGCCACGCTGCCCCGCTGGCCGGGCGCGCTCGCGGGCGGCAATGCGCCAAAAGGGTCGGCCAAGGCGGCGGCCTCGTACGGATACGGCGCGGCTGCGGCCAGCGGACGCCATGCCGGCACGGCGGCGGGCGCGCCCGCTGCGGACGGCAAGGCCGCTTGCGCCGCCCGTTCTCCCGCGTCGGGCAAGCGATACGCTTGCAGCACGGCATCGAGCGTCAGCAAGCGGTCCTTGCCGATGCTCAAGGCCAGCTCATGCACCGTGACAATGCGCGGCAGGCGCGCCAGGTCTGCCAGCAGCGCACCCATGGCGTGGTAGCCGCCGCGCAGCTGCACGGCGATCGGCAAGGCGACATAGGGCGCTTGCGGCCGGGCCGCGCCCGGCTTGAACAGCGAAAACTGCAAGCCGCGGGACTGGCCTGCGGCGTCGATGTCCGTCAGCAGCGCCGCCATCGCTTGCGGATCGGGCAGTTGCTGCTCCAGGAGGGCAAGCTCGGCGCCAGCCTGGCGCTGCTGCGCCCGCCACTGCGGCAATAGTTTCGCCCTGGCCTGCGCCGACAGATAAGCGGCGCGCAAGCGGTCCTCCTCTCCCTGCGCCACTTGCACGGCAGCCATCAAGCCAGCGAGCCACGCGGCGTACAGCAGCACGGCTGCCAGCGTCGCGGCCAGGGCTGCGCAAGCAAGGCGCACGGGCAAGGGCCACTGCGATGCGGTTTTCAAGCTCAGCATGATCAACCTCCGGGGCCAGGCTTAGGGGGCAGGCGCCCGGCGCTTGCCAAAGCCAGACGTATCGTCCACTCCACGGTGCCGTCGGCCGCGCTGCGCACTTCCAGCACTTCCGGCCGGGACCAGGGCGCGGCCTGCTCCAGCGCCAGCAGCAATGCCGCAACCTTGTCCTGCGAAACAGCCTGCCCTTGCAAGCGCACCAGCGCCGTTTCCTGGCGCACACTGTGCAAGGCCGCACCGGCCGGCATCGCCTGGGCCAGGACCGCCAGCATGCGCACCCAGGCATGACGTTGCTCTTGTAGACCGGCAATGGCCTGCTGGCGCAGCACCAGCGCCGCCGTCTCGCCCTGCACCCGCTTGCCGGCGAGCAAGACGGCATCGAGCTGTTGCATGGCATTGCGCCAGTCCTGCTGGCGGCGCAGCTGCACATCGAGCCGGTGCTGCAGCCAGGCGCCTGCCGCCAGCGCCAGCAGCAGTCCCAGCAGCGCCCCGCCGGCCAGTTGCCACAGCAGCAGCTGCATGCGCTTGCGCCGTGCTGCCGGGCGGTACGGCAAGAGGTTGATGCATGACACTTCCGCCACGGTCTTCATCGGGCGTACCGGTGCAGCGCCAGCCCCCAGGCCAACTGATAAGGGAGGCCGCCATCGGGCAAGGCTTGCCAGCCGTCCTGTCCGACGGCCGCCTGCAGCGCCAGCGCCTCGCTATCCATGACGACGGGCGTCAGGCCGGCCGCTGCGGCCGCGTCCAGGCGGCGCTGCACGCTGGCGCGCCGCGCCGCCACCAGCAGCACCTCAATCTCCCGCTCTGTCTGGCCGGCAAGCGGCGGCGCGGGCCCGAGTATGACAAAATCCAGGCTGGCGTCTTCCAGCGCAAACGGCATGTATTGGGCAGCCTCCAGTTCGACCAGGATTTCCAGCTGCTCCTCCGGCAAGCCCGCCTGCAGGCGGATCACATGCGTGATCAGGGACGTGGCCGGCATGGCCAGCGCCACGCGGGTGCAGCCGCTGCCACTGTTGCGGCATGCCAGGCGCACGGCGGCAGCCAGGCCCGCCAAATCTTCAACATTGCCTTCCAGCATCACCCCGGCCGCCAGCGCGGCGCTGCCGCAATGCCGGCATGCCAGTTTGCCCCGCCGGCGTATCAACTCGACCACGTGCACGGCGTCGTCCGCCATGTCGACGCCCAGCAAGCCAAGGCCAAGAAAACTGCGGATGGACATGTTTTTCATAGAGAAACGTCAGCGTGGGAGGAGGTCCTGCCATCCGAAAGCCTAGTCCCGGCAGCGCTGGCTTGTAAACGGATTTCACGCTGCGGTCTGCGGCGCGCGGCGCCTATCTGGCCCGGCCGTGATCTGGCGCAGAATAATTGTTACCAAATCCTGGTTGCCAGCGGGCCAATACACGCTTATATAGAGTATCGACAAGTTCCAACTGTCCGCCCGGCAAGCGCCACAGCGCGCTGCCACCCCGGCAAGCTCGCTTATAATTGGCCGGCATAATTAACCGAAAGACATACGACGCATGACATCTTCAAATTCCGCTGGCTCCGCTGGCTCGAAGCCGCCCACCAAGGGCAGCAAACCCAAACGTTTTCTGCTGATGGCCCTGGTATCGCTGCTGGGCCTGGGCATCGTCGGCGTCTTGCTGGTGGTCTTTGGCCTGGCCATGGCATATCCGAACCTGCCGGCACTCGATACCTTGACCGATTACAAGCCGAAAATGCCGCTGCGCGTGTTCACGTCCGACAGTGTGCTGATCGGCGAGTTCGGTGAAGAACGGCGCAACATGGTGCATATCAAGGATATCCCCGATGTCATGAAGAAAGCCGTGCTGGCCATCGAAGATGACCGCTTCTATGAACATGGCGGCGTCGATTACCTGGGCATCACCCGCGCGGCCCTGCACAACCTGACGGGCGGCGCCAAGCAAGGCGCGTCGACCATCACGCAGCAGGTAGCGCGCAACTTCTTCCTGTCCAGCGAACAGACCTTGAAGCGCAAGGCGTATGAAGTCTTGCTGGCCTGGAAGATCGAGAAAAACCTCAGCAAGGACCAGATCCTCGAGGTCTACATGAACCAGATTTATCTGGGACAGCGCGCCTACGGTTTCGCTTCGGCCGCGCAAATCTATTTCGGCAAGAATATCCAGGACCTGACCGTGGCCGAAGCGGCCATGCTGGCCGGCTTGCCGAAGGCGCCGTCGGCCTACAACCCCGTCGTCAATCCGAAACGCGCGCGCATGCGCCAGCAATACATCCTGCAGCGCATGGCGCAGCTGGGCTACATCACGCCGGCACAGTACGAAGAAGCGAAAAATGAAGAGCTGAAAGTGAAAACCGACAGCAGCGCCTTTGGCGTGCATGCGGAATACGTGTCGGAAATGGCGCGCCAGCTCGTCTACGAGCAATTCAAGGAAGATACGTACACGCGCGGCCTGAACGTCTACACCACCATCACCAAGGCCGACCAGGATGCCGCCTATATCGCCTTGCGCAAGGGCGTGATGGATTACGAGAAACGCCACGGCTACCGCGGCCCGGAAGCGTATATCGAGATTCCGAAAACCAAGGCCGAAGCGGACGACGCGATCGAGACGGAGCTGGCCGACCACCCGGACAGCGACGACATCATCGCCGCCATGGTGCTGCAAGCGTCGCCCAAATCGTTGCAGGCCGTCACCTCGGCCGGCGAGGAAATCACCATTACCGGTCCCGGCCTGACGTTCGGCGCGGCCTGGCTGTCGGAAAAAGCAGCGCCAAACCGCCGCATCAAGCGGGGCGCCGTGATCCGCGTCATGCAAGAAGGCGGCAACTGGGTCTTGACGCAGATGCCGGAAGTGCAGTCGGCGTTCGTCTCGGCCAGCACCACCGACGGCGCCATCCGCGCCATGGTGGGCGGCTTCGATTACAACCGCAACAAGTTCAACCACGTCACGCAGGCGTGGCGCCAGCCCGGCTCCGCCTTCAAGCCCTTCATCTATTCCGCCTCGCTGGAACGGGGTCTGTCGCCGGCGACCATCATCAACGATGCGCCGATTTCATTCGACGCGGGCCAGACGGGCGGCCAGGCGTGGGAACCGAAGAACTACGACAGCAAATACGATGGTCCGATGACCATGCGCAAGGGCCTGATGAAATCGAAGAACATGATTTCCATCCGCATCCTGCACAAGATCGGCGCCAAGTATGGCCAGGAATACGCGACGCGCTTCGGCTTTGATGCGGACAAGAACCCGCCGTACCTGACCCTGGCCCTGGGCGCCGGCAACGTGACGCCGCTGCAGATGGCAGGCGCCTACGCCGTGTTCGCGAATGGCGGCTACAAGATCAACCCGTATCTGATCGCCAAGGTGACCGACAGCGACGGCAATATCCTGTCGCAGGCCAAACCGGACCTGGCGGGCGAGGAAGCCAACCGCGTCATCGACGAGCGCAATGCCTTCATGATGAACAGCATGCTCAACGACGTCGTGCGCTTCGGCACGGCGAACAAGGCCATGGCCTTGAAGCGCCCCGACCTGGCCGGCAAGACGGGTACCACCAACGATTCCATCGACGCGTGGTTTGCCGGCTACCAGGCCAAGCTGGTGGGCATCGCCTGGATCGGCTACGACCAGCCGCGCAACCTGGGCAACCGGGAAACGGGCGGCGGCCTGGCCCTGCCGATCTGGATCAGCTACATGGCGAAAGCCCTGAAAAGCATCCCCGTCGAGGAACGCGCCGTGCCCGAAGGCCTGATCCACGTGGGCGACGAGTATTACTATGCGGAAAATCCACCGGGCACAGGGGTCGGCAGCCTGGAAGGCGCGGCGCGCGGCACGCCGGAAGAAGAAAAGGCGAAAGAGGCTGTGAAGAACGAGCTATTTTAAACACGTAGGCCGGGTAGGTCGGATTAGCGCGCAAGCGCGAAATCCGACAACATCGTTGGCGCCGGTGGTGGTGTCGGGTTACGGCCTGCGGCCTAACCCGACCTGCCCGACCTGCCCGACATTGGACCACAAAAAATGGGCAGCCCGCAAAGGCTGCCCATTTTTCCTGCATCACTTCAAACACTTACTTCAATACAACTGCCGCGCCCGCCTGCTCGCTGGCCATGGCCGACAGGGCCGCAAACAGCTCGGAGTCGTCGCGCGTGTTGCGCCACTCGTCGCCCACGCGCTTGTAATGAAAACCGCCCGAGCGGGCCGCTACCCACATCTCACGCATGGGGGCCTGGCTGTTGACGATGATTTTCGTGCCGTTATCGATGAACTCGATCTCCAGCACATTGCCGCTGCGGCTGCATTCGACGTCGAGCACGTCTTCATCGTTCAGCCGGTCCAGCGCCGCCTCGATCTGGGTCAGGGTGGCTTCGGCCAGGGCCAGGAATTCCGATTCGCTCATGCTACACTCCAAAGATCTTAATCAAACCGTGATTCTAATCGTGAAGTCATCCTCAGCGTTTTATATCGGCATCGCCATTGTGGTTTCTAGCGTCCTGGCCGGCTGCGGCCAGCCCGGTCCCCTGTACCTGCCCAAGCCGCCCGCGGCCAAAGGCGCACCGGCCAAAGGCCCCGTCGAACCGGCCCCCGTGCCGCCACCGCCCGTCATCGTGCCCGCCACCTAAACGGAACGCGCAGGGGCGGCGGCATTCGCCGCCCTGGCGCTTTTTACGCGCTTGCTCCAGGCGAAATACACGCGCGTTGCCAGCAGTAGCGCGACGATGGAACCGAACAGGATAGGTTGCGCGAAATTGTGCTTGCCCGCCTTCATCCACCAGAAATGCAGGATACCCAGCGGCGCGATGATGTAGATCAGCCGGTGCAGCCACTGCCAGCACTTGCCCCCCAGGCGCTTGACCATGCCGTTCGTGCTCGTCACGGCCAGCGGGATCAGCAGCACGAAGGCGATGAAACCCACCGTGATGAACGGCCGCTTGAGCACATCCTTCCACATTTCCTGCACATCAAAAAAGTGGTCGAACCATAAAAAGGTGGTGAAGTGCAGTGCCGCGTAGAAAAACGCGAACAGGCCCAGCATGCGCCGCAGCTTGATCAGCCAATTCCATTGCGTGATGCGCCGCAAGGGCGTGACGGCCAGGCTGATACAGAGAAAATACAGGGTCCAGTCGCCCGTGCCCCGCGTGATGAATTCCAGCGGCTCCACCAGTTGCCCCGTGTACGTCAGCCAGACCATGCGCACGAATGGTATCAGCGCCAGCAGAAAGATCAGGCTTTTCAGCAGCGACAGCTGTTTGCCCGTGGGGTTGATGGCCATGGTATTTCCTTAAAAGAATTTCTTCAGGTCCATGCCCGCGTACAGCGAGGCCACATCGTTATAACCGTTGAACATCAGCGTCTTGCGCTTGCGCGTGAGGAAACCGTCTTCGCCGATGCGCCGCTCGGAAGCCTGCGACCAGCGCGGATGATCGACGTTCGGGTTCACGTTCGAGTAAAAACCGTATTCCGACGGCGCCGACAGGTTCCAGGACGTGCGCGGCTGTTCCTTGACGAAACGGATCTTGACGATGGATTTGGCTGACTTGAAACCATATTTCCACGGCAACACCATGCGTACGGGCGCGCCATTCTGGTTCGGCAAGGTCTCGCCGTACATGCCCAGGGTCAGCAGTGCCAGCGGATGGTTCGCCTCGTCGATGCGCAAGCCTTCCGTATACGGCCACTGCAGCACGCGGCTGCCCACGCCCGGCATCTGTTTCTTGTCGGCCAGGGTAATGAATTCCACATACTTGGCATTGCCCGTCGGCTCGACCTTCTTGATGATTTCCGAGAAGGAATAACCGACCCACGGGATCACCATCGACCAGCCTTCCACGCAGCGCAGCCGGTACACGCGCTCTTCCAGCGGCGCCAGCTTCAGCAGCGCATCGAGGTCCAGGGTCATGGGTTTCTTGACTTCGCCTTCGATGCTGACCGTCCACGGCCGCGTGCGCAAAGTGCCCGCATTTTGCGCAGGCTCGCTCTTGTCCGTGCCGAACTCGTAGAAATTATTGTAGGTGGTGGCGTCTTTATAGGCCGTTTGCTTTTCCAGCGCCGAATAGGCGGGATTGAGCTTGGCAGCCAGCTTGGGATTGGTGCCCTGCGCGAACGCTTCGCGGCTGGCCATTTCCAGCAAGGCCGCGCTGGACATCGAACCCAGCGCCACTTGCTTGATGAAACTGCGGCGCGACTCGAACACGGCGCGCGGCGTGATTTCGGAAGAATACGGCAACTCAATGCCGTTAGGACTGCGCTTGATCAACATGGCGGCTCCGGGAAAAGGTGATTGTTTGTACCTTACACCAGTTTTCCCGGGCCGTTCATGACGCTTCTGTCATGCAAAAAAACGTTACTAAAGTGCCCGAAAAAAGTTCAGGGCAAGGCAACGCCGCCATGGGCTTTTTCTCGGGTACTTTTACAGTTTTCCGTAAGAATGGAGGCCGGAGAGGAACATATTCACGCCCAAAAACGCGAACGTCGTCACCAGCAAGCCCACCAGCGCCCACCACGAGGCGACGCGGCCGCGCAAGCCCGTCATCAGGCGCATGTGCAGCCAGGCTGCATAGTTGAGCCAAACGATCAGCGCCCACGTTTCTTTCGGGTCCCACGACCAGTAGCCGCCCCATGCTTCGGCTGCCCACAGGGCGCCCAGGATAGTCGCTACCGTGAAGAAAGCAAAGCCCACGGAAATGGCCTTGTACATGACGTCGTCGAGCACTTCCAGCGATGGCAGGCGGTCGACCAGGTAGCCGCTCGATTTGAGCAAATACGCCGCCGCCACCATGGCCGACAGGGCGAACGTGCCATAGCCGATGAAGTTGGCCGGTACGTGGATCTTCATCCACCAGCTTTGCAGGGCCGGCACCAGCGGCTGGATTTCGGCCGCGTCGCGCGTGACCGTGTACCACATCAGGAACACGACGGCCGCCGAAATGACCAGCATGACGAAGGCGCCCAGCTGGCGCGTCGCATAATGCTGCTCGTAATACAGGTAGAACATGGCCGTGATCAACGAGAACAGGATGAACACTTCATACAGGTTCGACACGGGAATGTGGCCCACGTCGGCGCCGATCAGGTAAGACTCGTACCAGCGCACCAGCATGCCCGTCAGGCCCAGCACCACGCCAGCCCAGCACAGCAGGGAGCCGACGGACGAGCCGAATTCCGAGCGCGCCACCAGGCCGATCCAGTAGAACAGGGTCGACAGCACGAACAGGGTGCCCATCCACAGGATGGCGGATTGGCTGGACAAGATGTATTTCAGGAAGAACTTCTGGTTCGCCATCTCCAGATGGCCCGCATACAGCTCGATGGCAAACAGCGACAGCACGGCGGCCACGGGGATCAGCCAGCGCACGGGCTTCCAGTACCAGCCCAGCCACGCGAACGTGGGCGCGGCGGCCAGCAGGATGGCTTTTTCATAGATATCCATGAAGGCGCCAAAGCGCACCAGGCCGAACAGGGAGGCCGCCAGCAAGCCGGCGCCGTACAGCCAATCGATCAGGCTCAGGCGCTTGAAAAATCCTGGTTCCTGCGTATATATTTGCTTGTTTGCCAATTCCATCATTTTCTCCATTCCCGGCGACGCGCAAGCGTCCCAGACACAGCGCAGCTTACGCCGATTGCGGCAGCTTTGCCTTCAAAGTCTCAAATTCTTTTTCAAAATCCAGCGTCTTGCGCTGCGTGCTCATGGCCATCAGGGCTTCGCTGCCGCCCTCGCCATCCTTGATCCACACCCACAGGCGGCGCTCGCGGATATAAAACATGGAAAATACGCCGATCACGAGGAACAGGCAACCGAGGTACACGACGCTCTTGCCCGGCGAACGCGTCACTTGCAGCACGGACGCCTTGATTTCCGTGAAGTCATCGAGTTGCAGATACACGGGCGCGCCATAGAAGAAGCTGTCGGACAGCGCATTCGTGGCCAGCTGCAGGAAGCGGCCGTGCTTGTCATCGGCCTCGATGGCTTTCAAGCCATCCTGGGCGCGCGCCGCCTGCCACAAGTCCCACAGGCTGCCATTGAGGATCTTCATGAAGATATCGGCCGCTTTTTCTTGCTCGGCGGCAGGGATTTTCTCCAGGAAACGCGAAATGACCAGGAAACCGCCCTCTTGCCCATTGCCGGCAAAGATGCCCAGGCTTTTCGCCGCCGATTCCTGCAACTGGCCCCGCAAGGCTTCCGCCCCCGCCTGCGGCATGGCGCGCGCCGCATAGCGCGCGGCAGCCTGCTGGCGCAGCGCGGGATCTTGCAGCGCGGCACGCAGACGCATCCACTCGTTCACGCTGTAATTATCGTCGGCGGGAATGCGCAGATAGCTGAACGGGTCGCTGGGGTTGACGCGCATGCCGGCCAGGAACACCGTCGTGCCATCCACGGTCACGGGCTGCATGTAGTTCTGGTACTCGCGCGCCTGGCCCGTCTTGTCGCGCAATTTGTATTGCACCGAGGGGCCCACGTTCTTGAGATCCTTGTTATGCGCGTTCTTCGCGGCCGAACCGAGGCGCTTGTCCAGGCCCACGGCAAACTTATCGTTGAAGCTTTCCGCCTTGTTGACGGCACGCACATCCTGGCCGGCGCTGAGGTTTTCCACGTTGAAGGGACGGAACCCCGACCATTCCACCGTGTAGGAATTGCCATCGCTGCGCTCGAGCGGCGTGCTGCCGCCCACTTCGCCGCCGATATCGAAGCGTTTCGTCGTCTTGCCCGTCATGGGATAGCCAGTCAACTTGAGCTTGCTGCCGCCATCTTCAAAGCTGGACTGGTACAGGGCCAGGCCCTTGTACAGCAGCGGCTGGTTGACTTTGATGGTCGCCGGGAAGCTTTCTCCCGTCGCATGGTCGGTGACGACCACGTCGCTGGCAAACAGCTTGGGCATGCCCGTGCTGTAGAAATCGATATGGAATTTCTTCAACAAGATCGTGATGGGCAGATCCTGGATCAGCACGCCATCGGCCTGGGGAATGATGGCCGTATTGCTCGACGAGCCTTCCGGGATCATGGTGTTGCCGCGGAACGTAGGATTCGACAGGCTCAGGCGGTGCTGGGCGGGAATGTCGGCGATCACGCCGCTGCCGGCAAACGGCGTCTTGCCAAAGAACCATTGCTGCACGCGAATCGGCATTTCCGAATCGAGCAAGCCGCCCACGCAGATGATGACGATGGCGCCGTGGGCAAAGATATAGCCCCATTTATTGGCGGCGCCCCGCTTGGCCGCCACCAGGGTGGCGTTGTCCTTCTCGACCACCTTGGCCCCGTAGCCGGCGTCTTTCAGGCGCATCACCATCTGCTGCGCCAGCACGGCGCGCGGCAGCGGCGCCTGCCATTCCAGCTTGTGGTGGAAGTTGCGCAAGGATTGCTCGCGCACATTGTCGCGCCAGCTGCGCATGTCCTTGAGCATCTTCGGCGCATTGCGCACGATGCACAGCGAGGTCGAGGCGACAAGGAAACCCATGATCACCAGGAACCACCAGGCCGAATACACGGAATACAGGCTCAGCTTGTCAAAGACGGCAAACCAGAACGGCCCGAACTGGTTCACATAATTGGGCATGGGCTCGTTCTGCTTGAGCACGGTGCCGATGATGGAGGCGACGGCGATCAGGGTCAGCAGGCTGATGGCAAAGCGCATCGACGAGACCAGCTCGACGAATTCAGCCAGGCTGCGGCGTTGGGTCTTTAACTCGATTCCGGTCGTGCCTGTGCTCATACGTTGATACTCATACGGGATATGCAATCTTCAAGAAAATGTGGCATGGAGCAAAGATAGTTTCTCCGCGCAAGGCGGCAGCATACTCCTGTTTGGCCCCTGCTATAAAAAAGGGCAGCCCGTCGAAACGGCCGCCCTTGTTCATGTGCGTTGAAACGCGTGGCAATCTCTTGCCACTATGAAAACTTACTTCAGGCCGGCGATGTAATCGGCAACGGCGGCGATTTCGTCATCCGACATGCGGGCAGCGATGGTGTGCATTTGCGCGCTGTTCTTGCGGGCATCGGCCTTGGTGCTGCGGAACATGGCCAGCTGGGCCACCGTGTAATCCTGGTGCTGGCCGGCAATGCGCGGGTACTGGACGGGAATGCCATTGCCCGTCGCGCCATGACAGCTGGCGCAGGCGGCTACTTGCTTGGAAGCAATGCCACCACGGTAGATCTTCTTGCCCAGGTCGATGGTGTCCTTGTTTTTCGCGGCGCCCGGCTTGGACAGCTGCGCGCCCAGGTAGGCGGCGATATTCTTCTTGTCGGCGTCGCTGAGCATCTTGGCATAGGTCGTCATGACGGGCTGGTTGCGCTCCGGCGTCGTGAAATCGACCAGTTGCTTGTAGATATAGCTTTCATGCTGGCCAGCCAGCTTCGGATTGACCGTGATGGTTGAATTGCCGGCCGCGCCATGGCAGGAGACGCAGGCAGGCAAGCCGCGCGCCGCATCGCCATCGGCGTACAGGGTAGCGCCCTTGGCAGCGTCGGCCTTGACGGCGACGGCTGGCGCATGGGCCGGTTTCGGTTCTTCGACCGCGGAAGCAGTTGCCGATACAGCCAGCAAAGCGAGCAGCATGGATTGGACAAACGGTGAAAACGCACGATTCATTCAGGCACCCTGAGACAGTGAGAAATTAGTGGTGGACATTGCCGCGCCCTGGGGATTTTTGCTTTATTTTCAGGGCCGCAAGCCGCATCGCTGCTACGCCGGCAACAATAAACAACCCCTTATTGTACAATAGCTTCTTGGCGTTATCGCTCCCTTATCGCTCCCTTTTGTTGCTTTACTATTCCCATGTCAAAACTCTGGCAAGCCCGTTTCTTTACGACCGTCAATCAATTGCGTGACCTGCCCGATACCACGGTGCCGGAAATCGCTTTTGCCGGCCGCTCCAATGCCGGTAAATCGACCGCCATCAACATCTTGTGTAATCAGAAAGGCTTGGCGTTCGCCTCCAAGACACCTGGCCGTACCCAGCACATCAATTACTTCTCCATCGGCGGCGCCCACGTGGCGCAGCACCGCAAGGATGCCACCATCGTCGAAGAGATCGAATGCCTGCTGGTCGACTTGCCGGGCTACGGCTATGCAGAAGTCTCGGGTTCGGCGAAATTGCACTGGCAGCGCCTGCTGGGCGACTATGTGCAGCGCCGCGAGCAATTGGCCGGTTTGATCCTGATCATGGATTCGCGCCGCCCGTTCACCGACCTGGACATTCAAATGCTGGAATGGTTCGCCCCGACGGGCAAGCCGATCCACTGCATCCTGACGAAAGTCGATAAGCTCAACCGCAATGAATCGGTCAACGCGCTGCGCCAGGCAAAAGCCAAGCTCGACAGCTATGTGGATGAAGACGGCATCGGCTTCCCGTTCACCGTGCAACTGTTCTCCGCACTCAAGCGCGTCGGCATCGAAGAAGCCAACGACAAGATCATGGAACTGGCCGGCATCAGCGAAGACGGCGCCGCCCAGATGGTCGAGCTGATCGAGATGGAAGACGACGTCGAGCCGGAAGCAGGAACCGACAAGCCCGCCTGATCCGCCTCAGCGCGCTGACAAAAAAGGCTGCCCGTTCACACGGTGCAGCCTTTTTTATTGCGCGGGGGCCGGTTGCCTAGCGCCGTCCCGGTCCCGGACGCTTCTCGGAAAAGAATTCCTGGCGCAGGAAGGCCATCAGCTCGGCCGTGTCTTCCACGCGGGCGCTGAGGTTGACGTTGCGGCCCAAGCGCCGCGATTCCCACACGAAGTCGCCTGGCTTCTCAGCACGGATCAGCTGGATCATCTTCTTCAGGATGGCCGTTTCGATATCGGGCTCGTTGCCCAGTTCCACCTTTTCCTGCTTCAGCCAATTGCGCTTGAAGTTGCCGTTCCAGCCCTTGAACTTGACTTCGGCACTGAACGAGGTCTGGTTGACGATGGAAAACACGCCGCCCGAATCTTCGCGGTCGCTGCCGGAATTGCGTCCCTGGGCACCGGCGATATTTGCCTTGGCCACGCGCATGGCGCGGTCGTTTTCGCTTTCCTCGGCCGGCGGCGCGGGATTCTGCGCCTCGCGCTGCTTGCGGCGCTGCTCGATCATCGAACTCATGTCTTCGGCCGGCGGCGGCGGCAACGGCACTTTCGACACCAGCGGCGGCGTGAACGTTTCCAGCTTCGGCTTGTCGCGCGGCACATCCTTCGTCACCACGCGCTTGCTGGGCGCCGGCGGCGGTTTCACCTTGGCAACTTTCGTGTCCTTCGGTTTCGGCGTGGGTTTTGGCTGCGGCTTCGGTTGCGGCTTGTCTTTCAGCGGCGCGATATACACCATCGCGCTTTCCTTCTTCGGCGGCGGAATCTTTTCGATCTTGTCGCTGCGAAACAGGGCATACGCGGCCAGCAGCACGTGCAACAAGACGGACACGCCCAGCGCAACCTTGCGCGTGGTGCTGGTCTTGGACCCGTAGGCCGGTGGTGGCTGGATCAATTGACCGCACGTGGGGCAATAATCGGAGTCTGCAGCCATCAAATGGGTCGTGTCATGCAAAATGAATCGTGCTTTCTGTGTAGCGACAAAAGTAATCTTACAGGGCAGCCATAGTGCCAGAGTCCCTTGCTTTTGGGAACACTTCCTGTACATTTCCAACCCGAAGCGTACAGGATAGCGGCATTCCTTGCAGCCCAAGCTAGGGTACCCGAGCCGCCTCTTGACGGTTGTTACCGTATGTATCACTCCCCATACAAAACCGGCGCCGCATTCACGCAGGAATGGGGCGCCGGTCACGGGTCAGCCAGGTGTTCAGGCCTTGCCGTCGAGTGCAACCAGTTGTTCGTCCGTCAATGGCCCCGTACCGCTGTACTTGTCCAGGAATAAATAGATGACGGGCGTGATAAACAGGGTAATCACTTGCGAAAACAACAGCCCGCCCACCACGGCCAGGCCCAGCGGCTGGCGCAGCTCGGCGCCGGCGCCCAGGCCCAGGGCGATCGGCAAGGCGCCCATCAGGGCCGCCGCCGACGTCATCATGATGGGACGGAAACGCAGGATACACGCCTGGCGGATGGCCTCGGGCGGGCTCATGCCTTCATTGCGCTGCGCATGCAGGGCAAAGTCGATCATCATGATGGCGTTTTTCTTGACGATACCGATCAGCATCAAAATACCGATGATGGCGATCATCGTCAGGTCCATGCCGAACAGGCGCAAGGTCAATAGCGCCCCCACGGCCGCCGACGGCAAGCCGGCCAGGATGGTCAGCGGGTGGATATAGCTTTCATACAGGACACCGAGCAGCACATAGATCACTGCCAGCGCGGCGATGATGAGGATGATCTGGCTCGACTGCGAATCCTGGAACACGGCCGCATCGCCGCCGTAGCGCGTGATGATGGAAGCCGGCAAGCTCATTTCCTTGCCCATCACGTCGATCTTGCCCGTGGCGATGCCCAGCGGCACGTCCGGCGCCAGGTTGAAGGCGATCGTGACGGCCTGCAGCTGCCCCTGGTGGTTGACGGCCGTGGGACCGATCGTGCGTTCCACGTAGGCAATACTCGACAGTTTCACCAGCTCGCCCGACTTGCTGCGCACGGACACGCGCGTGAGCGCATCGTCATACTGGCGGTCCGGCGTGGCCGCTTCCAGGATCACGTAATAGCTGGCTGCCGAGGAATAGATGGTCGACACTTGCCGCTCGCCAAAGGCGCTGTACAGGGCCGTGCGGATGTCGGACATCTGCACGCCCAGCAGATTGGCCTTGTCGCGGTCGATCCGGAGCGATGCCTGCAAGCCCTTGATCTGCGAATCGCTGGTGACGTCGCGGAAGGCCGGGTCGGCACGCATGCCAGCAATAAACTTTTCCGCCCAGTCATTCAAGGCATCGGGACTGACGCTTTGCAAGGTGTACTGGTAACGGCTCTTGCTCTGGCGCCCGCCCAGCTGCAGGTTTTGCACGGGACGGAAATACACGGCCATGCCGGGCACGGCGCTCGTTGCGCGGCGCAGGTTTTCCAGCACCACGGGCATTTTCGGCCGTTCGCTGCGCGGTTTCAGCACCATGAACATGCGGCCCGTGTTGCCGCCGCCGACAAACGAAGTCACGTCCTGCACGCTGGGGTCCGCCTTGAGCACGGCCGCCACGCGGGCTTGCAAATCCTGCAATGCCGCCGAGGAGATATCTTCCGACGCTTCCGTATTCACCTGGATCTGGCCCAGGTCTTCCTCGGGGAAGAAGCCTTTCGGTATCGTGGCATACAGCAATACCGTCAGCGCGAAAGTACACACGGCGATGAACAGCACCACGTTGCGGTGCGCCAGGGCCTTGTCGAGCAAATGCACATAGCCGTTGCGCAATTTCGTGAACCCCGCCTCGAAGTGGCGGCCGATGAAGGACTTTTCGCCATGCGTGGGGTCGTTGTCATTGTGCTCGCGCGAATCGGCCGGCAGGAAGCGGCTGGCCAGCATCGGCACCAGGGTCAGCGACACGATGGCCGACACGAGGATGGACAGCGAGACGACGACGGCAAACTCGTGGAACAGCAAGCCGATCACGCCCGGCATGAAGAAGATGGGGATGAACACGGCCACCAGCGAGACGGAAATCGAGATGATGGTAAAGCCCATTTCCTTCGCGCCCACCAGGGCCGCCTGGATCGGCTTCTTGCCCATTTCGATATGCCGCACGATGTTTTCCAGCACCACGATGGCATCGTCGACCACCAGGCCCACGGCCAGGGTGATGCCCAGCAGGGAAACGTTGTCGAGGCTGTAGCCTAGCCAGTACAGCAGGGCCAGCGCGCCGAGCAGGGAAATGGGCATGGTGACGGCCGGAATGAAGGTGGCCGCCGCGCGGTGCAGGAACAGGAAGATCACCAGCACCACGAGAATCACGGTCAGGGCCAGGGTCAGGTTGACGTCGTGAATGGCTTCGCGGATCGAGACGGAACGGTCGTTGACCAGGCTGATCTGGATAGAGGCAGGCAATTGCGCCTTGAAACCGGGCAAGAGTTTGCGCACGGCATCGACCACTTGCACCGTGTTCGCATCCGGTTGGCGCTGCACCAGCAAGGTGATCGAGCGCTCGCCATTGAAACTGCCCGCCGTCTTGGTCGACTGGAAACTGTCTTCCACCTGGGCCACTTCCTTCAGGCGCACGGGCTGGCCATTGCGCGTGGCAACGATGAGTTCGGCAAAATCGGCCGCCTTCATCATCTGCGGGTTGCCCTGAATGGTCAGAGTCTGGCTGGGGCCGTCCAGGATGCCCAGCGGCGAATTCGTGTTCGACGCGCGCAGCGCGGTGGCCAGCTCGTCCATGGTCAGGTTGCGCGCGTTCATCAGGTCGGCACGGGCACGCACGCGCACGGCAAAGCGTTTCTGGCCATTCACGCTGACCTGGGCCACGCCAGGCAAGGTCGACAGGCTCGGGGCGATCAGGTTTTCCGCATAATCATTCAGATCCGACAAGTTCAGCGATGGCGAAGTCATCTGGATGAACAGCACGGGCGCATCGGCCGGATTGACTTTGCGGTAAGACGGCAAGTCCGTCATTTCCGTGGGCAACTGGCGCTGCGCGCGCAGCAGCGCCGCCTGCACGTCGACGGCGGCCTCGTTGACATTGATGCTCGCGTCAAACTCCAGGGTCAGCGAAGTATTGCCCAGCGTACTCGTGGAGGTGATCAGGCTCAGGCCAGCGATGGTGGAAAACTGCTTTTCCAGCGGCAAGGCAACGGAGGACGCCATGGTATCGGGGCTGGCGCCGGCCAGGTCGGCGCTGACGTTGATGACGGGCGTGTTATAGCTCGGCAAGGCTGCCACGGGAATGTGGCCATACGCCAGCACGCCCGCCAGGATGATGCTCAAGGACAACAGCACCACCATGACGGGGCGGCGAATGCTCAGTTCGGACAGGTTCATGCTGGCTTGCCTTGCGGTGCGACGGCGCCATCGGCGGCCTTGTGTTTGTCCGCCAGACGCACCTTGCCGCCCGGACGCAGGTTCTGCTTGCCATCGACGATGACTTTTTCATCGCCGCTCAAGCCCGTGACGACGGCATTCGGGCCGAACGCATACACGCGGGCAATCTTGCGTACCTTGGCCGTGTTGTCGGGCTCCATCGAATACACGAAGATGCCCGTGGTATTGGTGATAATGGCGTTTTGCGGGATGACCAGCGCATCCTTGAGCGTGCGCACGGTCAGCTGCGTATTCACATACTGGCCGGGCCACAGGTCGGTGCTGCCGTTATTGAAACGGGCTTTGACCTTGATCACGCCCGTGGCGGGATCGACGGCATTGTCGATGAAGTTCAATTTGCCTTCGAGCTGCTTGCCGCCCGCATCGGACAGCAAGGCCGTGACGGGCACGTCGCCCGCCTTCTGCGCCGCCAGCAAGCCCGACAGGCTGCTTTCCGGCAAGGTGAACGACACGTCGATGGGATCGAGCTGGGTAATGCTGGTCAGGGACGTGGTCGGCTGTACCAGGCTGCCCGCGTAGACATTGATGGCGCCCACGCGGCCGCCTTGGGGCGCGCGCAGGACCGTGTAGCTGGAGTCGACCTGGGCGGCGCGCAAGGCGGCCTGATCGGCGGCCAGCAAGGCGCGGGCCGCGTCGAGCTGGCTTTGCAGGGTATCGACGGCGCCCTGGGCGATGAAATTCTTGCTCAGCAAATCCTGGCTGCGCTTGAGCTGGCGTTCGAAGTCCTGCACCGAGGCACGGTCGCGCAAGACCTGCGCCTGCGCCTTGTCCACATTCGCGTGCTCGCTGCGCGCATCGAGCGTAAACATCAGCTCGCCCTGCTTGACGAACTGGCCTTCGCGGATATGTACCTTGGTAATCGTGCTGGTCGTCTGCGGATGCAGGTCGACGCTGCTGATCGGCATCACGCTGCCATTGGCTTGCAGCACCATCGGCACATCCTGGCGCAGCGGCGCAACCACGCTCACCGTGGTCGGCGCCTGTCCGCCCTTGCCCCCTTTGCCGTCCTGGCCGCCGACAGCTGCGCCGGACTGATGGTTGAAATACCAGATGCCGCCACCGATACACAGGGCCGCACCCACGAGGATTGCCAGACTAGTCTTTTTCATTGTTCTGTCACGCTGTTGCAGCGCAGGGCTGCAGGTTGAATGTAGTTGCCAGGGGGCATAAAAGCACAATATTGTCGCACGGAAATGCTCACTTTCCAGCGTAATACTCTGGCACGATGAGGGTGACTTCCAGTCCGCCGTCGGCATGATTGGCCAGCAAGACCGTGGCGCCATGCTGCTCGGCAATATTGCGCGCGATGGTCAGGCCCAGGCCCGTGCCGCCCGATTCGCGCGAACGCGATGTCTCGATGCGGTAAAACGGTTCAAACACTTTCGCCAGTTGATCCGGCGCAATACCCGGCCCGCCATCGCGGATGCGGATGCGTGCCGCGCCCGCGATGCGCTCGACCGTCACCTGCGCATACAGGCCATATTTGACGGCATTGTCGATCAGGTTCACGAGGCAGCGCCGCATGGCGATGGGACGGGCCATCAAGGCCATGCTCGCCTGTCCGCCCAGCGTGACTTTCTGGCCGGCATCGGCCGCGTCGGAGCAAACGCTGTCGAGCAGGGAATCGAGATCGAGCGCCTGCATCGCCTCCGTGCTATCCATCGAGCGGGCCAGATCCAGTCCTTCCTTGACCATGCTCTGCATGGCCGACAAATCGCCCACCAGGCGGTCATACAATTCCGTGTCAGCCACTTTTTCCAGGCGCAGGCGCAAGCGCGTCAGCGGCGTTTGCAGGTCGTGCGTGATGGCGGCCAGCATTTGCGTGCGCTGGGAAATATGCTGGCGGATGCGCGCCTGCATGGCATTGAAGGCGGCGCTGGCCTGGCGGATCTCGCTGGCCCCGGACAGGGTCAGCGGCGGATGGTTGATGTCATTGCCCAGGTCTTTCGCCGCCTGCGCCAGCTGCTTGAGCGGGCGCATGGTCATGCGCGTGACCAGGTAGGCGAGGATGGCAATGCTGATCAGGAAAGGCAGCAAGGTCATCCAGTCGTTGTGTTCGTTGAACGGGGGCTGCTGGCGTGGCGGCAAGACCATCAGGCGCAGCACGTGGCCGTCCTGCATGCGCACGTCGAGGTTTTCGCACGTACCGCCCCATGGCTTGGCGGCAAACATGCCCGGCGACTGGCGCGGCTTGACGCAGGCGGCGGGACGCTCGGCCACGGCGCTGACCTTGAAGCCTTCGCCCAGCTTGGCTTGCAGGGCCGTGGAAAACTCCGTCGGTGCGCCGGGCGTATGTTCCGTCTCGGGACGCAGCTCCAGGCGCACGCTGCCCTTGTTGGCCACTTTCAGGTAGGCGGCGCGCGAGGCCAGCGGCACCACATCGGCCGCCATCACCAGCTGCTCGGCCCGCTCTACGGCATGGTAGTCGCGGTATTGCTCGATGGCGCGCTGGCGTTCGCCCACGGCCAGCCACTGCGTCAGCGCCGCCGAAGCAACGATGCCGATCAGCAAAAACATGAACACGCGGCCCGTCATCGACCCCAGGAAGGCCTTCACGCGTGGGGCTCCACATTGACCTGGCCGGCCAGCACGTAGCCGCCGTTGCGCACGGTCTTGATGATTTGCGGCAAGCGCGCATCTTCACCGAGCTTTTGCCGCAGGCGGCTGATCTGGATATCGATCGAGCGGTCGAACGGGTCGGCGTCGCGCCCCTGCGTCAGGTTCAGCAGCTGGTCGCGGTTGAGCACGCGGTTCGGGTGTTCCAGGAACACGCGCAGCAAGCGGAATTCCGCTCCCGACAGCATGATCACCAGCCCGCTGGGATTGAGCAGATGGCGCGCCGTCAAGTCCAGGGTCCAGCCGGAAAAGCGGATTTGCTGCGCCTTGTCCGACGGCACGTTCGATGGCATGGCATGGCTGCGGCGCAAGACGCTGCGTATGCGGGCCAGCAATTCGCGGGGCTCGAACGGTTTCGGCAAATAATCGTCGGCGCCCATTTCCAGGCCCAGGATGCGGTCCAGCGGCTCATTGCGCGCCGTCAGCATGATCACGGGCACCGTCGATTGGGCGCGCAGCTTGCGGCACAAGGTCAGGCCGTCGTCGCCAGGCAGGTTCAAATCGAGCACGATCAGGTCAGGCCGCGTTTCATCGAGGATTTTCCACATGGCCGTGCCATCTGCCGCGCCCAGGGTGCGGTAGGCGTTCGTTTCCAGGTAATCCGCCAGCAAGCTGCGGATATCGCGGTCATCGTCGACGATGAGAATTGTAGAAGTGGGTTCCATGGTACGAATTATCCCCACTTCCCCCGCCCTTGCACAACGCATTTGTATCGTCTTGTATATAGGAGACCCGAAGAAACATATAGATACAAACTGTCTGGCAGCGGACACTTCGGGGAAACATGGCGCGTCCAACATGGATTCATGTGCAGCAACATGTACATCCCTCATCTTTTACAAAGGAATCCAGATGAACGCCTCAATGACAACCTTGCGCAAGAATTTGATCATCGCCATGAGCGTACTCGGCATGGGTGCGGCATCGCTGACCGTCCACGCCCAGGAAGCGGCCGCCAGCGCGCCTGCCGCCAGTACCAAGATGCAACACGATGGCCAGCACCGCGGCGGCAACCCTGCCGAACGCATGGCCAAATACCAGGCCCGCCTGCACGACAAGCTGAAGCTGACCGCCGCACAGGAACCGGCCTGGGCCACGTTCACGGCCGCCAACGCGCCGAAAAAGCCCATGGGCGACTGGAAAGCCAAGCGCGAAGCGTTTGCCAAGCTGTCGGCGCCGGAACGCATGGAACAATGGATCGCCATGTCGAAGGAACGTATTGCCAGCCAGGAAAGCCGTCTGGCTTCGCTGAAAACGTTCTACGCCGTGCTGACGCCGGAGCAAAAGAAAGTGTTTGACGACAGCGTTCCTGGCGGCAAGCACGGCGGTATGCGCGGCCACCACGGCGGCCACCACGGCATGCAGCAGCAGCCGAAAGCCGGCTAAGTTGTCGCTGGCCTAGAAACAGAAAAAGCCTGCAATGCAGGCTTTTTCTTATTGACGAGACAAGTGATTGCTTACTGCCCGTCGAGCTTGTGCAATGAGGTCAGGAACGTCGCGGCATTCTGGAAGCCGATCACGCGCGACTGGGGAATTTCCTGTCCTTGCTGGTTGAACATGATGATGCCCGGCGGGCCGAACAGCTGAAAACGTTTCAGCATGGCCTTGTCGTCCGCGTCATTGGCCGTCACGTCCACTTGCAGCAGCACGGCTTGCCCCATCTTCTCGCGCACGGCGGGATCGACAAAGGTCAGCTTTTCCATTTCGATGCAGGACACGCACCAGTCCGCATAAAAGTCCAGCAAGGCGGGCTTGCCATTGAGCTGCGCCAGCGCCGCATCGAGCTGCGCCACGGTCTTGACGCGCGTAAACGCTTGCGCATGCACCTGGCCACCGCCCAGGTGCGCCAGCGGCGCCAGCGGGTCGCGGCCACCGCTGGCCACGCCGACCAGCTGCAGCACGCCCAGCACGGCAAACACGAGGCCGAAGGCCTTGGCCACCCACGCGTTCTTCGCGCCGCTCTTGCCCACCAGCAGATACATGCCGTAGCCGACGAACAGGACCGTCCAGCCCAGCATCTGCACGGCGCCCGGCAGCACGGGCGAGACCAGCCACCAGGCCACGCCCAGCAGCAGCACGCCGAAGAAGCGCTTGACGGCATCCATCCAGGCGCCGGCGCGCGGCAGCAAGGTGCCGGCCGAGACGCCCACCAGGATCAGGGGCACGCTCATACCCACGGCCATGGCGAACAGGGCGCTGCCGCCGATGACGACGTCGCGCGTCTGGCTGATGTACAGCAAGGCGCCGGCCAGCGGCGCGGCCACGCACGGTCCCACGATCAGGGCGGAAATGGCGCCCATGACAAACACGCCCGCCAGGCGGCCCGACGATTGCTGGTTCGACACGGACGTCAGCTTGCCTTGCAGGAAGGCCGGCACTTGCAGCTCATAAAAGCCGAACATCGACAGCGACAGGCCCGCCATCAGCAGGGCAAAGAAACCCAGCACCCACGGATTTTGCAGCTTGGCCGCCAGGCCTTCGCCCGCCAGGCCGGCCGCCACGCCCAGCGCCGTGTAGACGATGGCCATGCCCAGCGCATACGTCAGCGACAGCAGCAAGCCGCGCGAGCGGCTGACCTTGGCGCCATCGCCCACGATGATCGACGACAGGATAGGCACCATCGGCAGTACGCACGGCGTGAATGCCAGCCCCAGGCCCAGCAGCATGAACAGGGGCACGATGACGAGCAGCTTGCCGCCTTTCAGCGCCGATTCGATCTTGCCCATCTCGTTTTGCGCCGGCGCCGGGTTGGCCGCCACGGGGGCAGCGGCGACAGGATCGGGGGTACTGGTGATATCGGCACTGGCAATGCTCATCACGGACACGCCAGGCGATGCCTGCGCCTGCGGGCCGTTGACGGCCGCCGTGTCGACTGCCGGCGCAGCCGGCAAGGCGAACTTCGATGGCAGGCCGGCACCGGGCGCCACGCTCTGGCCGCCGCCACCGCCCACCAGCTGGGCCGTGGCATCCTGCGGCGCATAGCACAGGCCCTTGTCGGAACAGCCCTGGCCCGTCGCCTTCAGGGTAAAGGCGCCGGCCGCCTCCACGGGAATCGTGATGGTCAGGGTCTTGCGGAACGTTTCCACATTTTTCTGGAAGGTGTCGTCGAACTTGACCTTGCCAGCCGGATACACGGGGGTGCCCAGCCTGGCGCCCACGGCCTCGAACTTGAAGCGCTCGTGGTACATATAGTAGCCATCGGCGATCACGTAGGTGACGGCGATGGTGGACGGGTCCTGCATGCGGGCGGAAAATTTAAAAGCCAGCTCGGGATCGAGGAATTCATCGTCGGCGCGGGCATGGCCGGCGCCAAAAATGGCAATCAACAGGAAGCAGCAGGCGGCAAACCAGGTGAGCAAGGGATGGCGTGGCGCGGCGCGCGCGGTGGCGCTGGAGGGGAAACGGGACATGAACTACCTTTTCGACCATTCGACAGAGGACGCGCGGAGCAGGCAGCGCTTGTGCCGGGCCGGCGCGAAAGGAGAATAGTACACTGCAGTAAGAATAGCTGCAGCAGAAAACAAAAAAGCCAGGCTAGGCCTGGCTTTCCTTGATGCGGATGCCGCTACTGGGATTACTCGCCAGCAACTTCAACTGCTTCGGTCGTATCTGGACGATCCATCAGTTCAACGAACGCCATAGGAGCGTTATCGCCGACGCGGAAACCCATTTTCAGGATACGCACATAACCACCGTTACGGTTGGCGAAACGTGGGCCCAGTTCAGCGAACAGTTTGACGACCATTTCACGGTCGCGCAGGCGGTTGAAGGCCAGACGCTTGTTTGCCAGGGAGTCGGTTTTGCCCAGGGTCAGAATTGGCTCGACAACGCGGCGCAGTTCTTTTGCTTTTGGCAGGGTGGTTTTGATCGCTTCGTGACGCAGCAGCGATACTGTCATGTTGCGCAGCATTGCCAGACGGTGGGACGAGGTACGATTCAGTTTACGGAGGCCGTGACCGTGACGCATGATAAATCCTTTCGGTGAGTGTTTAAATTCCAGTTCTTCGATCAGCTGATGGGGAAACCCCTGACAGCCGCGGACCGGTTTGGTACGACAAAATAAAAGCCTGGGACACCTGTCCCAGGCAGTTTGCTACAACTACGAATTACTTTTCCAGGCCGGCAGGCGGCCAGTTTTCCAGCTTCATGCCCAAGGTCAAGCCGCGCGATGCCAGCACTTCCTTGATTTCGTTCAGGGACTTGCGGCCCAGGTTTGGCGTTTTCAGCAGTTCGTTTTCCGAACGTTGGATCAGGTCGCCGATGTAGTAGATGTTTTCCGCTTTCAGGCAGTTCGCCGAACGCACGGTCAACTCCAGGTCGTCGACTGGACGCAACAGGATAGGATCGACCAGCGGAGCGCGCGATGGCGCTTCGGCGGCGGCTTCCGTGCCTTCCAGGGCAGCGAACACATTCAACTGGTCCACCAGGACGCGGGCCGACTGGCGGATCGCTTCTTCCGGCGAGATTACGCCGTTGGTTTCGATGTTGATGATCAGCTTGTCCAGGTCGGTACGTTGTTCCACGCGGGCCGATTCAACGAAGTACGATACACGGCGCACTGGCGAGAACGACGCATCCAGAATGATGCGGCCGATGGTCTTGTTCGTGTCTTCCGACAGGCGACGCACGTTACCAGGAACGTAGCCGCGGCCTTTTTCAACCTTGATCTGCATGTCCAGCTTGCCACCAGCGGTCAGGTGGGCGATCACGTGGTCAGGGTTGATCAGTTCGACGTCATGCGGCAGGTCGATGTCGGAGGCCAGGATCGCGCCTTCGCCTTCTTTTTTCAGGGTCAGGGTTACCGAATCGCGGTTGTGGACTTTGAAAACCACACCCTTCAAGTTCAGCAACAGATCGACGACGTCTTCTTGCACGCCATCGAGGGAGGAATATTCGTGGACGACGCCAGCGATCGTCACTTCGGTCGGCGCGTAGCCCACCATCGACGACAGCAGAACGCGGCGCAACGCGTTACCCAATGTGTGGCCATAGCCGCGCTCGAACGGTTCCATCACGACCTTGGCGTGACCTGCACCGAGAGCTTCAACATCGATAATACGTGGCTTCAACAAACTGTTTTGCATGAAATGTCCTTTTCAATACCCTCGGCTCATTACACCGATAAGGCTGATGGCATTAGTAAAACGCCCACCCGAAAGAAAACGAGTGGGCGGTGATGGTGCTAACTGCTATTAACGCGAGTACAGCTCGACGATCAGCGATTCGTTGACGTCGTTAGCGATTTCGTTACGCTCTGGCAGGGACTTGAAGGTACCTTCCATTTTCTTGGCATCAACCGAAACCCAGCTAGGCATACCAACTTGTTCAGCCAGCGACAGTGCTTCAACGATACGCACTTGCTTTTTCGATTTTTCACGAACAGCGATGATGTCACCAACTTTAACTGCGTACGAAGCGATGTTCACAACGATACCGTTCACGGTGAACGCTTTGTGGCTGACCAGTTGACGCGCTTCAGCGCGGGTCGAGCCAAAGCCCATGCGGTAGCAAACGTTGTCCAGACGCGTTTCCAGCAACTTCAACAGCGTTTCGCCGGTGTTGCCTTTACGACGGTCTGCTTCAGCGAAGTAGCGGCGGAATTGACGTTCCAGCACGCCGTACATGCGCTTGACTTTTTGCTTTTCGCGCAGTTGGTTACCGTAGTCCGAGGTGCGGGCGCCGGATTTGACACCGTGCTGGCCTGGTTTGACGTCCAGTTTGCACTTGCTGTCCAGCGAGCGACGTGCGCTCTTCAGGAACAGGTCTGTACCTTCACGGCGGGAAAGTTTTGCTTTAGGTCCGATATAACGTGCCACGATACTTCCTTTTTTTAAATGATAACGCCCCAGCCACATGCATGATCAAACACACTGATGCGGTTAGGCGCTAGTCTGATTTGGTTTCAATCAGACGGTGGCTGAAAACGAAAAACCCGTCAAACAGGATTTGACAGGCAAGAACAGCCGGGCAGTATAACCGTTTCCGGCTCCCTGCTCCAGCGTTTTCACACAACTGTACTGAGTTACAACAGACAGCAAAGCAGCTGGCGCCGAAGCGCCCTCTGCAACACTATCTTAGATACGACGACGTTTCGGTGGACGGCAACCGTTGTGCGGTACCGGCGTCACGTCCTGGATCTCGGTGATCTTGATGCCCAGGTTGTTCAGCGCGCGAACGGCGGATTCACGACCAGGACCTGGGCCCTTGATACGTACTTCCAGGTTCTTTACGCCACACTCAACAGCCACTTTACCAGCGGCTTCCGCGGCGACCTGCGCTGCGAATGGGGTCGATTTACGCGAACCCTTGAAGCCTGCACCGCCGGAGGTAGCCCACGACAAGGCATTGCCTTGACGATCGGTGATGGTAATGATGGTGTTATTGAACGAAGCGTGGACATGTGCGATGCCTTCAGCGACGTTCTTTTTAACTTTTTTACGCACGCGTGCTGATGCGGCGTTATTTTGCGACTTAGCCATAATTATTCCCTAGCGGATTATTTTTTCAGCGATTGAGCGGCTTTACGCGGTCCCTTGCGGGTACGTGCGTTCGTACGCGTACGCTGGCCACGGCAAGGCAGACCCTTACGATGACGCATGCCGCGGTAGCAACCCAGATCCATCAAACGCTTGATGTTCATGGACAGTTCACGACGCAGATCGCCTTCGACGATGAATTTACCTACTTCATCGCGCAGCTTTTCCAGTTCGCTGTCATCCAGATCTTTGATCTTTTTGTTGGTTGCTACACCGGTCGATGCACAGATTTTCTCTGCGCGTGGACGGCCCACACCGTAGATGGCTGTCAGGCCGATAACGGTATGCTGATGATTTGGGATATTAACCCCTGCAATACGTGCCATTTGTTATTCCTCGATTAACCTTGACGCTGCTTGTGACGTGGTTCCACGCAGATTACGCGGACTACGCCTTTGCGCTTGATGATCTTGCAGTTGCGGCAGATCCGCTTGACTGATGCGAGAACTTTCATTTTGGGGCTCTTTCTTTCGCTTCTTTGGTTTGATTCACTGTGTTACTTGGTACGGAACACAATGCGGGCTCGGCTCAGGTCGTACGGCGTTAACTCCACCGTCACCTTGTCTCCAGGGAGAATGCGAATATAGTTCATCCGCATTTTACCTGAAATATGCCCGAGCACCACGTGTCCGTTCTCCAGCTTCACTCGAAATGTTGCATTTGGGAGATTCTCAAGAATCTCGCCCTGCATCTGTATGACGTCGTCTTTTGCCATTCGGTATGTTTACCGCGCTTAACGCGTCGGAATTCCGCCCTTGAAATTTGCTTTGCGCAGCAGCGAATCATATTGCTGCGACATCACGTAGTTCTGTACTTGCGCCATGAAATCCATGGTGACAACTACAATAATCAATAAAGAAGTACCGCCGAAATAGAATGGTACTTTCCACTGGGCTTGCATAAATTCCGGCAATAAACACACCAGGGTGATGTAGACTGCGCCGGCAAGTGTCAAGCGTGTCAGGATCTTGTCGATGTAACGGGCTGTCTGTTCGCCTGGACGGATCCCGGGAATGAACGCACCGCTTTTCTTCAAGTTATCCGCTGTTTCCTTGCTGTTAAATACCAGCGCTGTATAGAAGAAACAGAAAAACACGATCGCCACTGCGTACAACAGCGCATGGATAGGCTCACCAGGCCCCATCGATGCTGCCAAATCTTTCAAGAACCGCACCGCAGGGTTAGCGTTGTCGGCGCCCTTTGAAAACCAGTCCACGATAGTGGCCGGGAACAAGATGATCGAAGAAGCAAAGATCGGCGGGATCACGCCGGCCATGTTCAGCTTCAACGGCAAATGGCTGGTTTGACCGCCATAAATCTTGTTGCCTACCTGGCGCTTCGCGTAGTTGACCAATATTTTGCGCTGACCACGTTCGACGAATACGACGAAGTACGTTACCAGTGCTACCAGGATCACGATGAAAATCGCGCTGAAGCTGCCGATCGAACCATTCGACACCTGAGTGAACAAGCCACCCAACGCCGACGGCAGACCTGCTGCAATCCCGGCAAAAATGATGATCGAGATGCCATTACCCAAACCACGCTCGGTAATTTGCTCACCCAACCACATCAAAAACATTGTTCCGGTCAACAAAGTGACGACCGTCACGAAGCGGAATGCAAGACCAGGTTCCAACACCAGACCAGCTTGCGACTCCAGTGCGACTGCAATGCCTAACGCTTGGAACAGTGCCAGGGCAACCGTGAAATACCGGGTGTACTGGGTGATCTTGCGACGACCTGCTTCGCCTTCTTTTTTCAACGCTTCCATCTGCGGTGACACGATCGACAGCAATTGCATGATGATCGAGGCCGAGATATAAGGCATGATACCCAGCGCAAACACTGTAAAACGAGACAAGGCACCGCCCGAGAACATGTTGAACATGCCCAGGACGCCGCCTTCGTGCTCCTTGAACAGCGAGGCTAATTGTGTCGGGTCAATCCCGGGAACCGGGACGTGAGCACCGATACGATAAACCACCAATGCGCCAAGCAAAAACCAGAGCCGTCCCCAAGGGAAACCGGCCGCTGCACTTTTAGCAAGTTGTGGATTAGTCGCCAATTTTCGCTCCGATCAAGCTGTTAGCGGTCAACTCAGGCTACCGAGCCGCCGGCTGCTTCGATGGCTGCTTTCGCGCCAGCGGACACTTTCAAGCCCTTCAAATTCACCGCTTTGGTGATTTCGCCGGACAAGATCACGCGCACGTCACGGGCCAACACGCCCAGAACGCCAGCTTGCTTCAAGACCAGAATGTCGACATCGCCAACAGCCAGGTTGTTCAGATCGGACAGGCGCACTTCAGCTTTGAAGGTTGCGTGCATCGATTTGAAACCGCGCTTAGGCAGACGGCGTTGCAGAGGCATCTGACCGCCTTCGAAACCGACTTTATGAAAGCCGCCCGAACGCGATTTCTGACCTTTGTGACCACGACCCGAGGTTTTACCCAGGCCGGAGCCGATACCGCGACCGACGCGACGCTTGTAGTGCTTAGCGCCTTCGGCTGGTGCAATAGTATTCAATTCCATGATTTGCTCCGTTCGTGTAAGCCCGAAGGCTTACCCGACAACTTTAACGAGATACGATACTTTATTGATCATGCCGCGTACGGATGGGGTGTCTTGCAATTCGGAAACCGAATTTACACGACGCAGACCCAGACCGCGCACGGTAGCGCGATGCGATTCGCGCGTACCGATCAAGCCCTTGACCAATTGCACTTTGACTGTGTTTGTCATTTTGTCCACCTTAAGCCAGAATGTCTTCGACCGACTTGCCGCGTTTGGCAGCGATATCGGAAGCAGTGCTCATTTTCGACAGGCCGTCCAGCGTAGCGCGTACCAGGTTGTATGGGTTGTTCGAACCGGTGGATTTCGCCACCACGTCCGTCACGCCCATCACTTCGAAGATAGCGCGCATTGCGCCACCAGCGATAACGCCAGTACCAGGCTTAGCTGGGTTCATCAGGACCTTGGAGGCGCCGTGACGACCAACAACCGTGTGATGCAAGGTACCGTTTTTGAGCGGTACTTTGATCAGGTTGCGACGGGCTTCTTCCATTGCCTTCTGCACGCCAACTGGCACTTCTTTCGATTTGCCCTTGCCCATGCCGACGCGGCCATCGCCATCACCAACTACGGTCAGCGCGGCGAAACCCATGATACGACCACCCTTGACCACTTTGGTCACGCGGTTGATCGCGATCATTTTTTCGCGCATGCCATCATCCGGCTTGTCGCTTTGCATTTTTGCTTGCATTTTTGCCATGATTGATCCTTAGAACTTCAGACCGGCTTCGCGTGCGGCTTCTGCCAACGCTTTCACACGGCCGTGGTAACGGAAACCGGAGCGGTCGAACGCAACTTCGGTAATTCCTGCTTTCAACGCTTTTTCAGCGACGCGCTTGCCGATCAAGGCTGCAGCAGCGGCATTGCCGCCTTTGCCGGATTGGCCTGCCAGTTCAGCGCGAACTTCCGCTTCAGCCGTCGAGGCCGAAACCAGGACTTTAGCGTCCGGGCTGATCAGGTTGGCGTAAATGTGCAGGTTGGTGCGATGCACCGACAAGCGATTTACTTTCAATTCCGCAATCTTGATGCGGGTTTGGCGTCCGCGGCGAAGCCGTGATTCTTTCTTATCCATCGTCAGCCCCTAATTACTTCTTCTTGGTTTCTTTAAGCTTAACCACTTCGTCCGCATAGCGAACGCCCTTGCCTTTATAAGGCTCAGGAGCGCGGTAAGCACGAACTTCAGCGGCTACCTGGCCAACCTGTTGACGGTCGATACCTTTAATCAGGATCTCGGTCGGGGTTGGTGTTGCGCAGGTAACGCCGGCTGGCATGTCATGCACTACAGGGTGCGAGAAACCCAGGGACAGATTCAGCTTGTCGCCTTGAGCTTGCGCCTTGTAACCCACGCCTACCAGGTTCAGCTTTTTCTCGAAACCCTTGGTGACGCCAACAACCATGTTGTTGACCAGTGCGCGCAGCGTGCCGGACATGGCATTGGCTTCGCGGCTGTCGTTCGCCACGTCGAAACTCAGGGTTCCTGCATTGTTTTCTACTTTGACCAGGCCGGTGAGGGCTTGGGAAAGCACGCCCAGCGGGCCTTTTACGGTGATCGCTTGTGCGGAGATGGCGACTTCGGCGCCAGCTGGCACTACGATAGGCATTTTAGCTACTCGAGACATGTGTAACTCCTTAAGCCACGTAGCAAATAACTTCGCCGCCGACACCGGTAGCGCGTGCTTTGCGGTCAGTCATGACGCCTTGCGGAGTCGACACGATCGCCACACCCAAGCCATTCATCACAACAGGGATCTCGTCTTTACCCTTGTAGACGCGCAGACCCGGACGGGACACGCGCTCCAAGCGCTCAATAACGGGACGGCCAACATAATACTTCAAACCGATCTTCAGTTCCGCCTTGCCACCAGCTTCGGCAACAGCGAAATCTTCAATGTAACCCTCGTCCTTCAGGACGCTGGCAATCGCAATTTTGACTTTCGACGATGGCATGGCCACGGTCGTCTTTTGCACGCCTTGTGCATTGCGAATGCGGGTCAGCATATCGGCGATAGGATCGCTCATACTCATTGCATATTCTCCTATTACCAGCTTGCTTTTGTCATACCCGGAATTTCACCACGCATGGCGAATTCACGGAGCTTGATACGACCCAGACCGAATTTACGGAATGTGCCGCGCGGACGACCGGTGATTGCGCAACGGTTACGTTGACGCGTCGGATTCGAGTTACGTGGCAGCGCTTGCAGTTTCAAGCGCGCTTCGTAACGCTCTTCTTCCGATTTCGACTGGTCATCAACGATGGCCTTCAGCGCAGCGCGTTTGACGGCGAATTTCGCAGCCAGGTCTACACGCTTTTGCTCACGGTTAATCAGTGCCAATTTTGCCATGATCTCAGTTTCTGAACGGGAATTTAAAGGCGGCGAGGAGCGCTTTGGCTTCATCGTCGGTCTTAGCGGTTGTCGTGATGCTGATATTCATACCGCGCAACGCGTCAATCTTGTCGTACTCGATCTCAGGGAAGATGATCTGTTCCTTGACACCGATGTTGTAGTTACCACGACCATCAAATGCACGGCCGTTCACACCACGGAAATCGCGTACGCGCGGCAGAGCCACGGTAATGAAGCGATCCAGGAACTCGTACATGCGAGCGCCGCGCAGGGTGACCATCGTACCGATCGGATAACCTTCACGGATTTTGAAGCCTGCGATAGCTTTGCGGGACTTGGTGGTCACTGGCTTCTGGCCGGCGATCTTGGTCAAGTCAGCAACAGCGTGCTCGAGAACTTTTTTATCCGCGATAGCCTCACCAACACCCATGTTCAGGGTGATCTTGGTCAGGCGTGGAACTTCCATTACCGACTTGTAACCAAACTTGCTGGTCAGGTCGGCAACGACTTTTTCTTTATAGAATTCTTGGAGACGTGCCATGATTTCTTAAGCCTTCACTACTTCGCCGGAGGATTTAAAGATGCGGACTTTCTTGCCGTCCACTTCTTTGAAACCCACGCGATCTGCCTTGCCAGTCGCTGCATTAAACAATGCAACGTTGGACACGTGAATTGGCATGGTCTTATCGACGATACCACCAGTTACGCCAGTCATCGGGTTTGGCTTAGTCGCTTTTTTAGCGATGTTAATGCCGTCAACCACGATATGTTCAGCATCGATACGCTGCTGTACCACACCACGTTTGCCCTTGTCTTTCCCGGTCAGAACGATGACTTCGTCGTTTTTACGAATCTTATCCATTACGACTCCTTACAGGACTTCCGGTGCCAGGGACACGATTTTCATGAACTTCTCAGTGCGCAGTTCGCGCGTGACAGGTCCAAAAATACGGGTACCGATCGGTTCCAGCTTGGCGTTCAACAGAACGGCGGCGTTGCCGTCGAACTTCACCAGGGAACCGTCTTGGCGGCGAACACCTTTAGCGGTGCGCACAACCACGGCGTTATAAATTTCACCTTTTTTGACACGGCCACGTGGCGCAGCAACCTTAACGGTTACCTTGATCACATCGCCAATGCCAGCATAACGGCGCTTGGAGCCGCCCAATACCTTGATGCACATTACTTCTTTGGCACCGGTATTGTCAGCCACTTCGAGCCGGCTTTCAGTTTGAATCATAGTATTCTCTTTCCCAACTTAAGCCGAAGAATCCACACAATGTAGACCCACGGTCAGTCTTGGTCCCGCCAGAGCCGCCCTGCTGGGCTTCACTGTTTGGGTGCATGACCTTCATACATCAACTGACCGCGAATGCTACTGTCTGTGGCCAGACACTTTGCGGCGTTACATGAACGAAGCCCGCAAGTATTACATACAATTTGCGGGCCTGCAAGTACTAATTAAAACCCACCGCCGAAACGGTGGTTTTTATTTAAACGGTTGGTGCGGCTTGAACCACACGTGTCACCGTCCATGCCTTCGTTTTGGAGATCGGGCGACCTTCCTGGATCTCGACCGTGTCACCGGCCTTGACTTGGTTGGTCTCGTCATGCGCGTGATACTTGTTCGAACGCATGATGATCTTGCCATACAAAGGATGTTTTACGTGGCGCTCGATCAGAACGGTAACGGTCTTGTCCATCTTGTCCGAAACCACTTTACCGATCAGCGTGCGCTTGAGCGACTGTTTCACTGGTTCGTTCATTTGGCTTCCTTCAGATTCATTACCGTCTTCACACGCGCGATATCGCGGCGTACCTTCTTGAGCTGCGAAGTGTTGCTCAGCTGCTGCGTAGCGATTTGCATGCGCAGGCCGAACTGTGCCTTCAACAGGTCATTCAGCTCTTTTTGCAGAGCTGGCTGGTCCTTGCCGCGGAGTTCAGATGCTTTCATATACAACTCCAATTATTGGCCGACTTGACGTACGACAAACGTCGTAGCCAGTGGCAGTTTAGCGGCGGCAAGACGGAATGCTTCCCGTGCCAGCGCTTCATCAACGCCATCCATTTCGTACAGTACTTTGCCTGGCTGAATTTCAGCGACGTAGTACTCAGGATTACCTTTACCGTTACCCATACGGACTTCAGCCGGTTTGTTCGAAATCGGTTTGTCCGGGAAAATACGGATCCAGATACGGCCACCGCGCTTGATGTGACGCGTCATTGCACGACGCGCCGCTTCAATTTGACGCGCAGTGATACGACCGCGCGCAACTGCCTTCAGACCGAATTCGCCAAACGACACGGCGGTGCCGCGGCTGTGCGAAATACCGGTATTACGGCCTTTCTGCTCTTTACGATACTTTCTGCGTGCTGGTTGCAGCATGATTATTCTCCTGCTTTCTCAGCTGGTGCTGCTGCGGCGGCCGGTTTAGCGGCGGTACGCACACGTGCACCTGGTGCTGTGGATGGTTTCGCACCGGCACCGGCTGGACGTGGACGGCCAGCTGGCTTGCCATCGTCACGGCGTGGGCCGCGGCTTTTCTTCTCGTCAGCTGGGGTATCGATGACTGGTGCATCGCCGTTAGGCGCGCGGTCACCTTTGTATACCCACACCTTGACACCGATGATGCCGTAGGTGGTCGACGCTTCGCTGGTACCGTAGTCGATATCGGCGCGCAGGGTATGCAGAGGCACGCGGCCTTCGCGGTACCACTCTTTACGTGCGATTTCGATACCGTTCAGACGGCCGGACGACATGATCTTGATACCGAGAGCACCCAGGCGCATTGCATTTTGCATTGCGCGCTTCATGGCGCGGCGGAACATGATCCGTTTTTCCAGCTGCTGAGCGATCGAATCGGCGATCAGTTGCGAGTCGATTTCTGGCTTGCGAATTTCTTCGATGTTCACGTGAACAGGTACGCCCATGATCTTGGTCAGCGCCGACTTCAGTACTTCGATGTCTTCGCCTTTTTTACCAATGACCACGCCTGGACGCGAGCTGTAGATCGTGAAGCGCGCGTTCTTGGCTGGGCGCTCGATAACGATGCGGCCAACGGAAGCGTTCTTCAGTTTCTTTTTCAGGTAAGCACGTGCTTTCAAGTCTTCGTTCAGCATGGCAGCGAAATTACCGTTGCCTGCATACCAGCGCGAAGCCCAGTTACGGGTGACCGCCAGACGGAAACCGGTTGGATGAATTTTCTGACCCATCGTGGCTCCTTAGTTACCGACAGTCACGTAAACGTGACAGGATTGTTTCGAAATACGGTCGCCACGGCCTTTTGCACGCGCGGTGAAGCGCTTCAGGACGGGGCCCTTTTCGACGTAGATCGTTTTCACGAACAATTCGTCGATGTCCGCGCCATCATTGTGCTCGGCATTCGCAATAGCGGATTCCAGAACGCGTTTGATGATCGCAGCACCTTTTTTCGGGCTGAATTGCAAGATGTTGAGTGCAGCGTCAACTTTCTTGCCACGGATCAGGTCAGCAACCAGGCGGCCCTTTTGGTCCGACAGGCGCACACCTTTGAGGATAGCTTTAGTTTCCATTATTTCTTAGCCTTTTTGTCAGCTGCATGGCCCTTGAACGTACGGGTCAGTGCGAATTCGCCGAGCTTGTGACCAACCATGTTTTCGGAAACATAAACCGGCACGTGCAGCTTGCCGTTATGCACCGCGATCGTCAGGCCGATGAAGTCAGGCATGATTGTCGAACGACGCGACCAGGTTTTGATTGGCTTTTTGTCTTTGGCAGCTTGCGCGGCTTCAACTTTTTTCACCAGGTGGGCGTCACAGAACGGCCCTTTTTTCAATGAACGTGTCATGTGCTACCCCTTATTTCTTGCCGCGGCGCGAGACGATCATGGAAGTAGTACGCTTGTTGCTGCGTGTCTTCTTACCCTTAGTCTGTTGGCCCCAAGGCGAAACTGGATGACGACCAGCTGCTGTTTTACCTTCACCACCACCGTGCGGGTGATCGACCGGGTTCATGACCACACCGCGAACGGTAGGACGAACACCGCGCCAGCGCATCGCACCAGCTTTACCGATTTTACGCAGGCTGTGCTCGGCATTGCCGACTTCACCAACCGTTGCACGGCACTCGATGTGCACGCGACGTACTTCACCCGAGCGCAGACGCACTTGAGCGTAGGTACCTTCACGTGCCATCAGCACGACGCCAGCGCCGGCGGTACGTGCCATTTGGGCACCTTTACCTGGCAGCATTTCGACGCAATGCATCACGGTACCGACTGGGATGTTACGGATTGGCAAGCAGTTACCCGATTTGATCGGTGCTTCCGAACCGTTCATCACGCTGTCGCCAACGGCCATGCCTTTGGTTGCGATGATGTAGTGACGTTCGCCGTCGGCGTAGCACAGCAGAGCGATATTCGCGGTGCGGTTTGGATCGTATTCGATACGTTCCACTTTCGCTGGAATACCATCTTTGGTGCGCTTGAAGTCGATCAAGCGATAGTGTTGCTTATGACCACCACCGATATGACGGGTGGTGATGTGACCGTTGTTGTTACGACCAGCGGTCTTGGATTTCTTTTCAACCAGGGCAGCGAACGGACGACCTTTGTACAGGTCGGCATTCACCACCTTCACCATGCCGCGACGGCCTGGCGAGGTTGGTTTCATCTTAACGAGTGCCATTATGCAGCCTCCTCGGAGAAGTTGATTTCCTGGCCAGGCTTCAGGCACACGAAAGCACGCTTGGTATGGTTACGACGACCGTTGAACTTGCCGGTGCGTTTTTGCTTACCTTCGCGGTTTGCAGTTTGCACGGACAGAACTTCAACCTTGAACAGCAGTTCGACCGCTGCCTTGATTTCAGGCTTGGTTGCATCCGGCAGTACGCGGAATACAATTTGCTCGTTCTTTTCCGCGACCATGGTGGCCTTTTCGGAAATCACGGGCGCCAACAGCACCTTCATCAAGCGTTCTTCGCTATGTTTCAAAATCGCGCTCATGCCAGCATCTCCTCAATCTTGGCCAATGCAGCTTTGGTGACCAGGATCTTCTTGTAGAACACCAGGGACATCGGGTCTGCGTGACGTGGCTCAACGACGAGTACGTTAGGCAGGTTGCGCGATGCCAGTTCCAGGTTTTCGTTCAGAACGTCGGTGATGATCAGAACCGAATCAAAGCCCAGGCCGTTCAATTTTTGCGACAGCAGCTTGGTTTTTGGCGCGTCGATCGTCAGATCGTCGATGACGATCAGGCGCTCTTCGCGAGCCAGCTGCGACAGGATCGAGCAGATACCTGCGCGATACATTTTTTTGTTCACTTTGTGGGTGAAGTTTTCGTCAGGCGAGTTCGGGAAAATCCGACCACCGCCGCGCCACAGTGGCGACGACGACATACCAGCACGAGCGCGGCCGGTACCTTTTTGGCGCCATGGCTTTTTCGTCGTGTGGTGAACTTCTTCACGGTCTTTTTGCTTGCGGTTACCACTACGTGCATTCGCTTGATAAGCGATGACGACTTGGTGGATCAGCGCTTCATTGTAGTCACGGCCGAAAATCGTATCGGCTGCAGCAACGTTCGAGGCGGCTTGACCTTGCGCATTCAGAAGCTTGAGTTCCATCGTTTAAGCTCCCTTCTTGGCTTTGGTTTTGATGGCTGGCGAGACAACTACCTGGCCATTTTTCGCACCTGGAATCGCGCCTTTGACCAGCAACAGCTGACGGTCGGCATCGATACGGGCGATCACGAGGTTCTGGATCGTACGGTTAACGTCACCCAGATGACCGGTCATGCGCTTACCAGGGAAAACGCGACCTGGATCTTGCGCCATACCGATGGAGCCTGGAACGTTATGCGAACGCGAGTTACCGTGCGTTTGACGGCCGGAAGCGAAGTGGTAACGTTTGATAACGCCTGCATAGCCTTTACCGATGGTAACGCCTTGCACGTCGATCTTTTGACCGACCTCGAACAGGGAAGCAGCGACAACATCGCCAGCTTTCAGTTCAGCGGCTTTAGCAGCATCAACGCGGAACTCTTTCAACAGAGTACCGGCTTCAACACCAGCTTTAGCGTGATGACCAGCAACAGCTTTGGTCACGCGGGATGCGCGACGTTGACCGAATGCGACCTGAACAGCGGAATAGCCATCTGTTTCAGGGGTTTTGATTTGCGCAACACGGTTGTTCGATACGTCCAACACGGTGACCGGGATCGAATCCCCTTCATCCGTGAAAATGCGCATCATACCAACCTTGCGACCGAGAAGGCCTAGGCTCATTTTTTCTCCATTCCCACCTGCGATTGGGCGGGGCTTGTTTAACTACAAAGTAACGTAGGACTCAAAAAAGACGAATCCATACCGAAGCCGGCTAGTATATAGCACAAAAACCCTTGACGCAACAAGTTAACACGAGGTATGTCAAAGTGTTGCGCGACGCCCCTGCGGGAGTTGTCGGACACCCCGAAAAATACCCCCTTCTCCAGCGCAAAGCGGCCATCCATGCGCCCTGGCGCCCCAAAAAAAGAAAGGCGCGGACCGGACTTGTCGCCCGGCTCGCGCCCAATGCTTTCACGCCGTCATGCCCGCCGGCCTACCGGACGGGCATGCCGCCTTAACCGCCGTGCGTGCGGTCGCAGTTGGCGGTGCAGGTGTCGAGGATCATTTGGCAGATGGGGCTGCTGCCAGCCAGGCCGCCACCGCCCGTGCAGTTGGCGACCTTTTGCCAGCAACCGGAATAGCATTGCTGCAATTCAATGCTCGTGGCATAGGCATAGCTGCCGCTCAGGCTGCAGGCGAAAAGGAAAAAAGCCAGTTTCTTGATCATGGTGCTGTCTCCAGGTTGTTATGAGTGAGGATGAAAGGCACTGCCTGGCGGCACCAGGCCATCCTGCCTGACGCCGCCCTACTGCTCCGGTACGCTGCGCACGTCGTTGCGCGCGCTGCAAAGATCAATACCAAAGAGTACCGTAAACAATACCAAATTAACACCACTTATTTACCAAATCAGCAATGTTTATATCGCATCGCCGGACAGCTCCCGGCGCTATTGCCCGCCCTTGCCTACCTGGTACCAGTCCACCTTGCGCGTGGCCACCATGATGGCTGCCAGCACGGCAAACAACAGGATGCTGCCCATTACCAGCGCATTGTTTTCCGAGCTCAGCAAACCGTACAGCGCGCCGTACAGCACCGTCAGCGCCACGCCGAAGCCGATGGCGCGCCACGCGTTATGCAGCACGTGCACCAGATAAAAGCTGGTCAGCACGATGCAGGCGGCGCTGGCGATCAGGTAGGCGGCGAGGAAGGCGATGTGCTCGGCCAGGCCCACCAGCAGCAGGAAAAAGATCACCAGCGACAAGCCCACCAGCAAATATTGCACCGGATGGATGGGCAGGTTCTTCAGGATCTCGAAGATGAAGAAGGCGGCAAAGGTCAGCGCCACGAACAGCAAGCCATACTTGGTGGCGCGGTCCGATTGCGAATACACGTTGATCGGCTCGATGAAGCCCACGTTGAAGCGGTCCACCTGGCCCAGCGGGGCGCTGTCGGGCACCTTGAACTCGCCCTCGATCGTGCTCAGCTGCGTTTGCGCATTGGTGGCCAGCGAAGAGATGTTCCACTCGACCTGGAAGCCATCGGCGTTGATCTGGCGGTGTTTCGGCGACGGCAGGAAGCGCCCGCCAAATTGCGGATGGGGCCAGTTCGACTTGACGGTGACCTGGTTGTTTTTCGCCACCGGCACGACATGCAGGCGTTCGATGCCGTCCAGGCCCAGGTCGAACGCAAAGGGCACCTGCTGCGGCGCGGCCAGGGGCATGGCGCCGAGGGGCGCATGCAAGCCGCTGCGGAACGCAAGCAAGTCAGTTCCCTGCTCGAATTCGATCCCCCGTCCGCCCCAGTCGATTTTCGGGATGTTGCGGATGCCGCGCACGTCCTCGATCGACAGGGCAACAAAGGGCTCGCCCAGGGTCACGCGCGAGTCGGGCGACTTGCGCGGCAGCTGCGTACTGGCCGGCACCGTAAAGTCGCCCTTGAACGCATGCTGGCCACTGTAGACGAGCACCTGGTGGATGCCGCGGTAGCGGCGGTCCGCCTCGATGTTGCCACTGATCAACAGGCTGTTCGGGTAGACGAGCAAACGGCGCTGCACCGTTCGGCGCAGCAACTCCGTGCGCACAGGCAACTTCACTTCCTGTGACTTGTCATCGCCCTTGGCCACTTCCACGCGCTCTTCATACTGCTCCGTGTAGGGGATCACCAGGATGGGGCCGATGATGGTTTGTTCGCGCACGGAATCGGCGGCGATGCTGTTGACGGCTTCCTGGCGGAATTCCATCCGCTCCTTGATCGTTTCCTGGATCATCAGCAGAGGCAGGCCGATCAGCAGCATCAGGCCGAACACGATCAGCGCTTTGACGAGTAAAGTTTTTTGCATGGCGCATCCTTGAAGTAAGGCAGCCAGTGTAAAAAAGCTGTATGCGCTGACGATGCAGTCCGTGTGAAGCCGGCAAGTAAAGGGCGCTCACGCCAGCGGCAGGCACAGGCGCGCGCAGGCGCCGCCCTCCGCATGATTGATGACCTCGACCGTGCCGCCATGCAGGGACGCCACTTCACGCACGAAGGGCAGGCCCAGCCCCGTGCTCTTGCCGGCGCTGGGGCGCGGCAAGGAATAGAAGCGCTCGAAGACGCGCTCGAGCGCATACGCGGGTATGCCCGCACCCCGGTCGCGCACGGTAATTTCCACCTGCATGCCCTCGCGCCGCGCCGTCAGGTCGATACAACTGCCGGGCGGCGCAAAGCCAGCCGCATTGTCGAGCAGATTGCCCAGCGCCTGGCGCAGCAGCAGGGGGTCGCCCGCCACGCTGCCCTCCTCCGCCTGCAACTGCAGGCGCACGCCGCGCGCCGCCAGGGCAGCGGCGCCATCCTGCGCCACTTGCGCCAGCAGCGGCCCCAGCGCGATGCGCTCGGGATGCTCCAGGCGCTGCTGCTTTTCCACGCGCACCAGGGCCAGCAGCTTGTCGATCAATTGGCGCTGGCGCGCATTCTGTTCCAGGATGCTGGCGAGGAACTGGCGCCGCTCGGCCGGCGGCATCTCTTCCTGCAGCAGTTCGGCCGACGCCTGGATGGCGGCGATCGGGCTTTTCAATTCATGCGCCAGCGTGTGCATCAGCTGCTCCACATATTCCTTGCCTTCCAGGCGCGTGCGCATCGCCTCCAGCGCCCGCCCCAGGGTGCCGATCTCGTTCCGGCCCAGCGCCGGCAACGCCACCTTGCGCCCCGCTTCCACGTCGCCGATGTAATGCATCAGCTTGCCAAGCGCATGGTGCAGCCACCAGGCAAATGCCAGGCCGATCAGCAGCGACAGCAGCAACAGCACGGCGCCGCGCTGCAGGATCTTGCGCTGGCTGCGCTCGACAAACGCCTGCACGCTGGCATTCGGCTTGGCCACTGTCAGCACGCCGATCACCTCGTTGCCATCGCGAATCGGCGCAGCCACGTGCATGACGGTCGACATCTCGTCGTCGGGCCGGCTGCGCGTGCTGCGCGCGCCGTACTTGCCCTGCAAGGTGAGGTACACATCATTCCAGCGCGAATAATCGCGGCCCACGTCGCGCCCGCTGGAATCGAACAGCACGATGCCGTGTCGGTCCGTGATGGTGATGCGGTAATCGAGCGTGCGCTTGCGCACGCCATTGATATTGATGTCCACGCCATGGCGCGCGTAATCCTGCATGCGCTCGGTCAAGGCCGACTGCGCCAGCTTGCCCTCCTTCAGGTCCGGCGCCACCAGGCTGGCCAGCAGCTGCGAGGTATCGACCAGCGTGTCCTCGAGGGTGGAACGCACGCCCGGCTTGACCTGTTCCATGAAGACATTCAGCAGGAACCACGCAGCCAGGCCCACGATCAGGAAGTAGCCGAGCAGAATGCGCAGGCCGATCTTCATGCGCCGGCCAGGCTGTAGCCGAGGCCACGGTGGGTGTGGATGGGGTCGGCTTGCGCATCGACGGCACGCAGCTTGGCGCGCAGCGATTTGACGTGCGCATCGACGGTACGGTCGAGCGTGTCGGGCGCGCCGCTCCACACGCGCTCCATCAGCTGCGCGCGCGACAGGACGTGGCCCGGATGCTCGAGCAAGGCCTTCAGCAGCAGGTATTCGTAGCGGGTCAGCTCCAGCGGCTGGCCCTGGAACAGCACGCGCGCCTCGAGCGCGCGCAGCTCGAAGCGCGCCGGCGCCGGCACCGCTGGCGCGACGCCAGCAGCTATCGTCATGCCAGTCGCGCGCGGGGCTGGCGCGGCGCCGGCGCGGCGCAAAATGACGCGGATGCGGGCCACCAGTTCGCGCGGCGAAAACGGTTTCGTGACGTAGTCGTCGGCGCCGATTTCCAGGCCGACAATGCGGTCGATCTCATCGCTGCGGGCCGTCAGGAAGATCACCGGCACGTCGGAAAACTGGCGCAGCCGCCGGCACACTTCCAGCCCGCTCATGTCGGGCAGTCCCACGTCGAGCACCACGAGCACGGGCATGCATGCGGCTTCCGCGGGCGTCGGACGCAGCGCGGCCAGCGCTTGCTCGCCCAACATCACATGGCGCGGCGTAAAGCCATCCGTGCGCAAGGCATAGGCGATGCTGTCGGCAATCGCCTGTTCATCTTCCACGATCAGGACAGTCTTGGACATGGCGGCGGCACGCAGTAATGGACAAGCCCGGAGTATCCCTGAAGCGGGCAAGCGGCGTCAATCGCGCGCCTTGCCGTGCGCCGGCGAAAAGCCGCCCATGCCAAAAAAACTTATAGTATATTTATCACAGCATGACTCCACCGATACACCGTGTCCAACACCCGTCCGAGGAGACTATGAAGACCCATACCATCAGCCTGCTATGCGCTGTCAGCCTGCTGGCCGCCTGCGCGGCGCCCGCGACACTCGCCACCTCCAACGCACAACACGACGCCTGCAACGCGGCCGAGCTCAAAGGCCAGCTAGGCGAAGCAGAACTGGCCTGCGTACAGGCGCTGCAAAGCGCCGAGCAGGCCGGGGCCAGCGCGGACATCCTCTCGCAGCGCCAGTACAACCTGGGCCGCATCAAGCGCTTGCAGGGCAAGAATACGGAAGCGGAGCAGCTGTTCCGGCAGGCGCTGGCCACGGAAGAGGCGGCGCAGCCACGCAGCGATGCGCGCGTCGGCCGCCGCATGGTGGAGCTGGCGTCGGCGCTGGCCGCGCAAGGCAAGTGGCAGGAAGGCACGGGCTACCTGGAACGCGTGCTGCCGCTGCTGCCGAAGCTGTCGCCAGCCTCGCGCACCTATTCGGCGGAGGTGCTGCGCCAGTACGCCAGGCAGCTGCAGGGCGGCCCGCAAGCGGGACTGGGCGCGCGCTTTGACGCCGTGGCGGCCAGCCTGCAATAAGCCGTGCCGGAGCCCGGCCTATGGCTGGGCAACGTGGATGCTGGCCTTGATATGCTTGAGGTGGGCCACGATGGTGAACGTCATCACCACCAGCAGCGACCACGAGCTCCATTTGCTGACATGCACGGCCGACCAGGCGCCAAGCTGGTTCGGATAGCGCCACACGCCCCAGAAGGTGCTGATGTTCTCGGCCAGCCAGATAAAGAAGCCGACCAGCACGAAACCGAGCAGCAAGGGCATGCTGCGGTCGCGGTCGAGCGGACGGAACACCACGGTCGTGCGCGCGTACAAGCCCAGCGCGCAGGCGGCCAGGTACCAGCGATAGTCGCCGATGTAGTGGTGGGTGAAGAAGTTGGCGTAGATCAGCACTGCGATCAGCACCGCCATCCAGTACGGCGGATGGTGGCGTATCCGCATATCGAGCAGGCGCCAGGTCTGGATGATGTAGCTGCCGACGGCCGCGTACATGAAGCCGGAAAACAGGGGGACGCCGAACACTTTGGTATAGGCAAAGTCGGGATAGCTCCACGACTGGATCGTCCCCGATACCTTGAATACCTCCAGCACGAAACCCACCGCATGAAACAGGCAGATGGCTTTCAGCTCATCCCACGTTTCCAGTCCGCTCCAGACCATCGCGGCCTGGATCGCCAGCGCCACCAGCAGCAGCACGTCATAGCGCGGCAAGCCGAACAGGCCGGCGCGGGGCACCAGGAACACGGCGGCAAAAAACAGCCCCACGAACAGGCACGACCTCGCCTCCTTGATGCCGAAATACAGGAATTCGGTCAGGAAGCGGGGCCAGCCGCGCAAGCGCTGGCGTGGAGCCGCATTTAACAGGTGGGTATCGAGGGCATTGAGCATGCAGCAACTTTATCGGCGGGCTGCCGCACTGTAAAGCGGTTTTGCAAGCGCACGCCCGTGTCGGCCACGCGCCAATGGCAATGGGGCCGGGCGCACTCACGATCGTGAGCAGGCCCGGCCCCATCATCAGGCAGCGGGACACCCCGCCAGCCTGGAACAGCTGTCAACGCCCGGTACTACGGCGCGGACAACTGCCCTGGAAACTCTTATTGCAGTTTGATTTCGACATCAACACCAGCTGGCAGGTCCAGCTTCATCAGCGCGTCAACGGTTTTGTCCGTTGGGTCAACGATGTCCATCAGGCGTTGGTGCGTACGGATCTCGAACTGATCGCGCGAAGTTTTGTTGACGTGCGGGGAACGCAGCACATCGAAACGTTGAATACGGGTAGGCAGTGGTACTGGGCCTTTGACGACAGCGCCGGTGCGCTTCGCGGTTTCAACGATTTCCAGAGCGGACTGGTCGATCAGTTTGTAATCGAAAGCCTTCAGGCGGATACGGATTTTTTGGTTTGGTGCCGACATGATATTTCCTTAAAAGAACGAACCGCGCGGTGTGCACGGCAATGAGGTCATACGGGGAATTTCTGACGCAACAACCGTCAGGGTCGACATGATAGCACCAAAATGCTTGCCAACCCCGGCAGTTGAATAAAAAGAAGGGCGCCGGGCGACGACGCGTCTTCTTTTATAGCCGCTTAATAATTAAGCGATGATTTTTGCAACAACACCAGCGCCGACGGTACGGCCGCCTTCGCGGATAGCGAAGCGCAGACCTTCTTCCATCGCGATCGGGTTGATCAGCTTGACGGTGATCGACACGTTATCGCCTGGCATAACCATTTCTTTGTCTGCTGGCAACTCGATCGAACCGGTTACGTCCGTCGTACGGAAGTAGAACTGTGGACGATAGTTGTTGAAGAATGGCGTATGACGGCCGCCTTCGTCTTTCGACAGAACATAGATCTCGCCGGTGAAGTGGGCGTGCGGCTTGATCGAGCCTGGCTTTGCCAGAACTTGACCACGTTGCACGTCTTCACGCTTGGTGCCGCGCAGCAGCAGACCAACGTTGTCGCCTGCTTGACCTTGGTCCAGCAGTTTGCGGAACATTTCCACGCCGGTGCAAGTCGTTTTGACGGTATCGGTGATACCAACGATTTCGATCTCTTCGCCGACTTTAACAATGCCGCGCTCGATACGACCGGTCACAACGGTACCGCGACCCGAGATCGAGAACACGTCTTCCACTGGCATCAGGAATGCACCGTCAACAGCGCGCTCTGGCGTTGGGATGTAGGCATCCAGCGCATCGGCCAGACGCAGCACTGCGTCAACGCCCATTTCGCCTTCTTTGCCTTCCAGCGCCATACGTGCCGAACCTTTGATGATTGGCAGGTCGTCGCCTGGGAATTCGTACTTCGACAACAGCTCGCGCACTTCCATTTCAACCAGTTCCAGCAGCTCTGCGTCGTCGACCAGGTCGCACTTGTTCAGGAACACGATGATGTATGGAACGCCAACTTGGCGGGCCAGCAGGATGTGTTCGCGGGTCTGTGGCATTGGGCCGTCAGCTGCGGAGCACACCAGGATCGCGCCGTCCATCTGGGCAGCACCGGTAATCATGTTTTTGATGTAATCGGCGTGGCCTGGGCAGTCAACGTGCGCGTAGTGACGCGTTTCCGTTTCGTACTCGACGTGGGCGGTGTTAATCGTGATACCGCGCGCTTTTTCTTCTGGAGCCGCATCGATCTGGTCGTATGCTTTAGCTTCGCCGCCGAATTTCTTCGACAGAACCGTTGCGATTGCAGCGGTCAGCGTGGTTTTACCGTGGTCGACGTGGCCGATGGTGCCGACGTTGACGTGCGGCTTGGTCCGTTCGAATTTACCTTTTGCCATTTTATTCTTCCTTAGAACAATGATTTAAATGTAGGGACCGGCATTCTCGTGAAAGCCGGCCCGGAACTTCTATTACTTAGCTTTCGAGCTTACGATTGCTTCAGTCACATGCTTAGGTGCTTCAGCATAGTGCTTGAATTCCATCGTGTAAGTCGCACGACCTTGGGTCGACGAACGCAACGACGTGGCGTAACCGAACATTTCCGACAGAGGTACTTCGGCCTTGATGATCTTGCCGCCACCGCCAGCAATTTCATCCATACCTTGCACCATGCCGCGACGCGACGACAGATCGCCCATCACGGTACCGGCGTAATCTTCCGGCGTTTCCACTTCCACGGCCATCATCGGCTCCAGGATGACTGGCGATGCTTTGCGGCAGCCATCTTTGAATGCCATCGAAGCGGCCATGCGGAATGCATTTTCGTTCGAGTCAACATCATGGTACGAACCGAAGAACAGCGTGACTTTAACGTCAACGACTGGGTAGCCAGCCATCACGCCCGAAGTCAGCGTGTCGCGCACACCTTTTTCAACTGCAGGGATGTATTCGCGAGGAACGGTACCGCCCTTGATCGCGTCAACGAATTCGAAGCCCTTGCCCGGTTCTTGCGGTTCGATCTTCAGAACCACGTGACCGTATTGACCACGACCACCCGATTGCTTGACGAATTTGCCTTCCGACTCTTCGCACACTTTACGGATCGTTTCGCGGTAAGCCACTTGTGGCTTGCCGACGGTCGCTTCAACGTTGAATTCACGCTTCATGCGGTCAACGATGATGTCCAGATGCAACTCGCCCATACCGGCGATGATGGTCTGGCCCGATTCTTCATCGGTACGCACGCGGAACGATGGATCTTCTGCTGCCAGACGGTTCAGCGCCAAGCCCATTTTTTCCTGGTCGGCCTTGGTTTTTGGCTCAACTGCCTGGGAAATCACTGGCTCAGGGAAGACCATGCGCTCCAGAACAACGCTTGCCTTTTCATCGCAAAGCGTATCGCCGGTGGTGGTGTCTTTCAGACCCACAACGGCGGCGATGTCGCCAGCGCGCATTTCCTTGATTTCTTCGCGTTCGTTCGCTTGCATCTGCACGATACGGCCGATACGCTCTTTCTTCTGCTTCACGGAGTTCAACACCGAGTCGCCCGAATTCAGGGTACCCGAGTAGCAACGGATGAAGCACAGCTGACCCACGAACGGATCGGTTGCGATCTTGAACGCCAATGCCGAGAACTTCTCATTGTCGTCGGCTGCGCGCTCGACTGGCTGCTCGTCGTCATCCAGACCTGGAACAGGTGGAATGTCGATAGGCGATGGCAGGTACTCGATAACCGCGTCCAACATCGCTTGTACGCCCTTGTTTTTAAAGGCGGTACCGCACAACATTGGAACGATTTCGCTGGCGATCGTACGCTGACGCAAGGCAGCCTTGATCTCGGCTTCCGACAGGTCGCCTTCTTCCAGGTACTTGTTCATCAGCTCTTCCGATGCTTCAGCAGCGGCTTCGACCATGTTCTCGCGCCACTTGGCAGCATCAGCGGCCAGGTGTGCAGGAATGTCGCCGTATTCAAACTTCATGCCTTGCGAAGCGTCGTCCCAAATGACGGCCTTCATCTTGACCAGATCGATAACACCGGTGAAGACATCTTCAGCGCCGATAGGCATCTGAATTGGCACTGGGTTGGCTTTCAGACGCGAACGCATCTGATCGTAGACCTTGAAGAAGTTGGCGCCGGTACGGTCCATCTTGTTCACGAAGGCCAGACGTGGCACTTTGTACTTGTTAGCCTGACGCCATACCGTTTCCGATTGTGGCTGCACGCCGCCGACTGCACAGTAAACCATGCAGGCGCCATCCAACACGCGCATCGAACGTTCCACTTCAATGGTGAAGTCAACGTGGCCTGGGGTGTCGATGATGTTGATGTGGTGAGCTGGGAAGTTGTTAGCCATGCCTTTCCAGAAGCACGTAACAGCAGCCGAGGTAATCGTGATACCGCGCTCTTGCTCTTGTGCCATCCAGTCGGTGGTGGCAGCGCCATCATGGACTTCGCCCAGCTTGTGGTTCACGCCTGTGTAGAACAGGACGCGCTCGGTCGTGGTCGTCTTACCTGCATCGATGTGAGCGGAGATACCGATATTACGATAGCGCTCAATGGGGGTCTTGCGGGCCATAATTAATCCTAAATGAATGGACAAAACCGAGCAGCATTTTTTTGCAAAAATGAGCCCGGCCTCGAACAACAGATGCTTGACAGCCGCCTTGCGGTAGCTGGCTTTATATTAGAAGCGGAAATGCGAGAACGCTTTGTTCGCTTCAGCCATACGATGGACTTCGTCGCGTTTTTTCATCGCGCCGCCGCGGCTTTCAGCCGCTTCCATCAGCTCACCGCCGAGGCGTTGTGGCATCGATTTTTCGCTGCGCTTGTTAGCAGCTTCACGCAACCAACGCATGGACAGAGCCATACGACGGACTGGGCGAACTTCGACCGGCACCTGGTAGTTTGCACCACCGACGCGACGGGATTTCACCTCAACCAACGGCTTGGCGTTGTTGATTGCGGTAGCAAAAACTTCGAGCGGATCTTTGCCCGATTTTGCTGCGATGTGCTCGAAAGCACCGTAGATGATGTTTTCTGCAACCGATTTCTTACCGGACAGCATCAGCACGTTTACAAATTTAGCGACATCAGTGTTGCCGAATTTTGGATCTGGCAAAATTTCGCGCTTGGGTACTTCACGACGACGTGGCATATCAATTCCTTTCAATCTTCAGTTGAGCGCGCGTTCTTCGCACACTCGCGGACGACCATCATAGTCTTCCACTTACTCGACCAGATGCGGTCGACTACATTCACTTAGCTAGTTGCCACTGAGCGAAACTTGGGTTTGCTGCGTACAACTTATTACTTCTTGCCTGCTTTAGCGCGCTTGGTACCGTACTTCGAACGCGATTGCTTACGGTCTTTAACGCCTTGGGTATCCAGGGCACCGCGAACCATGTGGTAACGCACACCCGGCAAATCCTTAACGCGACCGCCGCGCAGCAGCACAACACTATGCTCTTGCAGGTTATGGCCTTCACCGCCAATGTACGAAATCACTTCGAAACCATTGGTCAGACGAACTTTAGCGACTTTACGCAGAGCCGAGTTAGGCTTCTTTGGAGTCGTGGTGTAAACACGTGTGCAGACGCCACGTTTTTGCGGGCTGTTTTCCAGCGCCGGCGATTTGCTCTTCACGGTCAAAGCGACGCGTGGATTGCGAATCAATTGATTGATGGTTGGCATCGTTATAAATCCAACAAAAAACTACGATTAATAACCCGGGCAAGATGCCCGGCGACTAAAACCTCGTCCCGCTTTCATCTACTGCGCACCGGAGGCGCCCGCAGCCACTCGATAAGGAGCGGCCATGAAATGCCAAGCAATACGTAAACGATGAGCAGAATAAAATCGAGAACTCGCTAGTTTAGACCTTGTGTTACAGGGGGTCAATCAGTTTACCGCTTTTTGCTATAAAAAAAGGCAAAAAAGCGGCTTGTTTGTGGCATTTTGACTAATCTTTGATGCCCGGGCGCGCACGCCGGCACCGCGTGGCAATTGATGATTTGGCATTCTTTCTCTGCAGCAAAGCCTCGCACGGACGCATTCTTGTATGACCGCAACACAACAAAAGGATTGATAATAGCGGACATTTTTCGCTGCGTTCCCGCCCCCTTTATGCACCCCTTGCTTCGCCCCGCCAATCTGTTCCTGCTCCTGACCTATGCCTTGCTGACGGCCGTGCCCTTCATCCCCTCGCTGCTGGGACGTCCGCTCGAGCATCCCTGGCAGATGCTCACGTTCGAGCTGCTGGCCTGGCTGGCCGTCTGGAGCATCTTCAAGCGTCCCGCGTACTTCCACTGGCTGCTGGTGCCCGCCTTCCTCGCCCTGCCGACGGAAATCTACCTGTTCATCTTCTATGGCCAGGGCATTTCCACGCACCACCTGGGCATTATCTTCGAAACCAGCCCCAAGGAAGCGATGGAATTCCTGGGGCAAAAAGTGTGGCTGATGGGCGCCGTCATGCTGGGCGTGATCGCCTGGTGCATTCTGAGCTGGTTGGCGGCCGCGCGCACGCGCGCGCTGGACTGGCGCGGCAAGACGCGCCCGGCGGCCTTCGTGCTGCTGGTCCTGCTGGGCGGCTTCTGGTGGTATGGCTACGAATTCGGTTTCGAGGCCAAGGTCCTGCATAGCGCTGCCGCGTCCGCCAAAGCCGGCAAGCCGTCGGCGAGCGGCAAGGCGGGCGCCTCCGGCTTCGGCGACGCCAGCTCGGCCGACGACGAAGCGGCCGAGGAAGACGAGGAAAGCAGCAAGCCGGAGAACGCCAGCATTGCCGGCGCCGATGAAACGGGACTGGGCTGGCCCAGCCTGCCCCACTGGGCGCGCCTGCCCTACGCCTTCGACACCGTCAGCAATTCCTGGCCCTTCGGCCTGGCCGCGCGCGGCTTCGATTTCTACAAGGAGCGCAAATACCTGGCCGAACTGGGTCAGAAAAGCAGCAGCTTCCGTTTCGGCGCGCACCAGCAAAATCCCGATCCCCATCCGGAAGTGGTGGTCATGGTGATCGGCGAATCGTCGCGCTATGACCGCTGGAGCCTGAATGGCTACGAACGCGACACCAATCCCCTGCTGAAACAGGAAAGCAACCTGGTGCCGCTGGCCGATGTCATCACGGCCGTCTCCGCCACGCGCCTGTCCGTGCCCGTCATCATCTCGCGCAAGCCGGCCACGCAAAGCCTGAAGGATGGCTTCTCGGAAAAATCCTTCCTCACCGCCTACAAGGAAGCCGGCTTCAAGACCTACTGGCTGTCGAACCAGATCTCGTTCGGCCAGTTCGATACGCCCGTCTCCGTGTTTGCCAAGGAAGCGGACGTGGTGCAATTCCTGAACCTGGGCGGCTTCACCAACAATTCGAACTTCGACCAGATCCTGTTCGATCCGTTCAAGAATGCGCTGGCCGATCCGGCGCCGAAAAAACTCATCGTGCTGCATACCCTGGGCAGCCACTGGAACTACAGCCAGCGCTATCCGAAGTCCTTCGACAAGTGGCAGCCGTCGCTGTTCGGCGTCGACAAGCCCGTCTACACGGACACGGCTATCAAGCCCCAGCTGAACAACAGCTACGACAGCTCCATCCTGTACACGGACTGGTTCCTGTCGAACGTGATCGGCATGCTGAAGGACGATGGCCAGCGCACTGCCCTGCGCAGCTCGCTCGTCTACGTGGCCGACCATGGCCAGACCCTGTATGACGGCACGTGCCGCCTGGCCTTCCACGGGCATAACACGCAGTTCGAATTCCACGTGCCCGCCTTCGTCTGGTATTCGCCGCAGTTCCAGCAGCACTATCCGGACAAGGTGACGCAGCTGCAGCGCCACCAGAAGGCGCGTCTGTCGACGGAAAACATGTTCCACACCCTGCTCGACCTGGGCGACATCCGCTTTGCCGGCGAACAGCCCGAGTGGAGCATCGCCAGTCCCCGCTTCAAGCAGCACAAGCGCTACGTCGACAGCTACGGCTGGACCAATTACGACAACGCCATCATCCGCGGCGATTGCCGCGAAGTGATCGACAAGAGCACGCCGGAGCAGCAGGACAAGTAAGGACGGCCATCAGGCCCGTTCGAGCACGCCGCCGCAATCGGCCGGTTGCGCCATGTGCGTGCTGAGCCAGTCGAAGACGCGCCCCGCCTTGTCCGCGATGCGGGCGTCAAAGCCGCGCTGCGCCAGCAGGGCAATGCCATTCGTGGCCTGCAGCACGCCGGGCGCCAGCTGCAACACGCCCTTGTCATCGCGGCGCACGCACCACGGCGCCAGGCAGTCTTCCAGCAGCGGCCCCAGCACCAGGTTGTGCGACGAGACGATCACCAGATGCCGCGCCGCCAGGCTGTGCAGCACGGCGGCGGCCGCGGCCACCGATTCGAGGTGGTTCGTGCCACGGAAAATCTCGTCGATCAGGAACAGCGCCGGCGCACCTTCCTCGGCCAGCGCCAGCAATTCGCGCGCGCGCCGCAATTCGGCGATATAGAGACTTTCGCCGCCGTCGAGCGAGTCCTCGTTCTGCATGCTCGAATACAGGGGCAGCAGCGGCACGCGGGCCGCCTGCGCATAGCAAAAGCCGAAGGCGCGCGCACTGATCAGATTGAGCCCCACACCGCGCAGCAAGGTACTTTTTCCCACCGCATTCTGGCCTGAGATGAAAGCCCCGCGGCCATCGAGCCGCAACGACAGCGGCTTGGCGCCATCGAGCAGCGGATGCACCATGGCGTCGAGCGACAATTGCCGCCCGCCGGCTTCCTGCGCCCAGCAGAACTGCGCGCTTCCGCGCAGGTGGCGCGCCAGGGCCAAGTCCGCTTCCAGGTCGGCCAGCAGCAGGAAACTCTGGCGCAGGAAGGCGCGTTCGCGCCGCACCACGCGCAGGCTGTGAAAGTAGCGCCGGATATTGCCCAGCATGAGCCAGTCGTCGTATTCGCTCAGCAGGGGAATCATCTTGATCCAGCGCACCGGCGTGATCTGCCGGTTGATCACGCCGGCAGCCCGCCCGCCTTCCCGCAGGTCCGCCGTGAACGCCGTGTCGAGCGCCCCCAGTCGGCCATGCACCAGCAGCATCTGCTGTAACGTAAAGACGCTGCGCTCCCACGGTTTGCAACGGTCGTGAAAACGCATCTGCAACGCCATCAGCAAGAACCAGACGGGTACCGCGACGGCCCATGCCAGCGGCGCAAACAGCCACGCGGCCAGCAGCGACGCCAGCAGCGCCAGTGTCGGCAGCAGCAACCAGCGGCTCCACCACGATGGTGCCGGCGGCGGGGCGCCGCACAGCAAGGCGGCCACTTCCATGTCGGCCGTACGCAGCGGCAGCATGGCTTGCTCGAGCGCCGCCTGCTGGGCCGGTGCGGCCAGCAGGGCAGCGATGCGCGCGCGCGAGGCGGCATCGGCCGTACCGCTCGCCAGGCGCTGATGCAATCGCTGCTGACCGAGAATGCTGGCCTGCGCGGCAAGCTGCGCATGGTAGCCATCCAGCAGCATTTCCTCCCACGTCTGGCTATCGAGCTGGGGCAAACCACCCTCGATCCCTTGCAACATGGCGATGTCGCTGGCGACAAATGGATAATCGAGTTCCGCCGGTTCGGGCAGGCTGGCAAACTGACGCAGCCAGGGGCGCAGGCGGGCAAAAAGGGAGGGCGAAGGCGACATCATGCTCCAAAGAAGGGGCCAGCATGGCGCCGCGCGCCATCACTGCCTGGGCAGCAGTTCAGGTCGATTGCCAGAATATCAAGATCCATGCGCAAACGCCGCGACGGTGCGCCGCACGCGGACACCGCCTGGACGGCGCGGACACGGCGGACAGCCGGACGCCGGAATTTTTTTCCATCCAAATCAACGACTTAACAACTGGCATGGATCGTGCATTGGAAAAGGCATCCTTCACGAGACCCGACCATGATCCGCGATACCTCTTCCCAAGACGCCGTACTGTCCGCCCCGCCGGGCCAGCGCCACAAGAAACGCGCCCTGCTGCTGGCCGGCGCCGCCGTCGTCATCGGCGCCGCCATCGCTGCCGTTGCCGGCTGGCGCAACAGCGAGCATTCCGTCAATGCCGACCGCCTGCGCATCGCCGACGTCACGCGCGGCACCCTGATCCGCGACGCCGCCGTGAACGGCCGCGTGGTGGCCGCCATCAGCCCCACGCTGTATTCGACCACGGTGGCCACCGTCACGCTGAAAGCGAAGGCGGGCGACACCGTCAGGAAGGGCGACATCCTGGCCGTGCTGGAGTCGCCCGACCTGTCGGACGCGCTGAAACGCGAGCAGTCGAGCGTGCAGCAGCTGGAAGCGGAAGTGGCGCGCCAGCAGATCCTGGCCAAGAAACAGAAACTGCTGGCCCGGCGCGAAGCCGATACGGCGGAAATCGAGCGCCTGTCCGCCCAACGCACGCTGGAGCGCTATGAAAGCGTGGCGCAGGTGGGCATCATTGCCAAGATCGATTACCAGAAGGCCAAGGATGCCTTGAATTCGGCCGAGATCCGCAGCAAGCACGCTTCGCAGGCGGCCGGCCTGGAAGGCGAGGACGTGACCCTGGCGCTGAAGACCCGGGTCAACGAACTGGAACGCCAGCGCCTGAGCCGCGACAACGCCCAGCGCAGGGTCGACGAGCTGACCGTGCGCGCGCCCGTCAATGGCTTCATCGGCACGCTGTCGGTGGCCAACCGCAGCGTGGTGCAAGCCAATACGGCCCTGATGACCCTGGTCGACCTGTCGCAGCTGGAAGTGGAGCTGGAAGTACCGGAAACGTATGTGGCCGACATCGGCCTGGGCATGAGCGCCGAGATCGAGACGGGCGCCATCCGCGCCTCCGGCAAGCTGTCGGCGCTGTCGCCCGAAGTGGTCAAGAACCAGGTGCTGGCGCGCGTGCGCTTCAACGGCGAACAGCCGGCCGGCCTGCGCCAGAACCAGCGCGTCTCGGCACGCTTGCTGATCGACGAGCGCCCCAATGTGCTGATGCTGGCGCGCGGGTCCTTCGTCGAAGCCGAAGGCGGACGCTTTGCCTACGTGGTGCGCGATGGCGTGGCCATCCGCACGCCCATCAAGCTGGGCGCCACCAGCATCTCTGCCGTCGAGATTCTCGGCGGCCTGAAACTGGGCGACAAGGTGGTGGTCGCCGGTACGGAAAATTTCGCGAACGCGGCCCGCGTCGCACTCAATTAATTTCAGTCAACGAGGAGGCTTCCCATGCTGCGCATGCAAAACCTGAGCAAGATCTACCGCACCCACATGATCGAAACGCACGCGCTGCGCGGCTTCGAGATCCACGTCCGCCAGGGCGAATTCGTCACCGTCACGGGACCGTCCGGCTCCGGCAAGACGAGCTTCCTGAACATCGCCGGCCTGCTCGAGGAATTCACCGATGGCGAATACATCCTCGACGGCGTCAACGTCAAGGGCATGGACGACAATGCCCGCTCGCGCCTGCGCAATGAAAAGCTGGGTTTCATCTTCCAGGGTTTCAACCTGATCCCCGACCTGTCGCTGTTCGACAACGTCGACGTGCCGCTGCGCTACCGGGGCTTCAACAGCGCCGAGCGCCGCGAACGCATCGAGGATGCGCTGGCCAAGGTGGGACTGGCCTCGCGCATGAAGCACTATCCGGCCGAACTGTCGGGCGGGCAGCAACAGCGCGTGGCGATCGCGCGCGCGCTGGCCGGCTCGCCGAAACTGCTGCTGGCCGATGAACCGACGGGCAACCTGGACACGCAGATGGCGCGCGGCGTGATGGAGCTGCTGGAGGACATCAATGCGCAAGGCACGACCATCCTGATGGTGACGCACGATCCCGAACTGGCGCTGCGTTCGCAACGCAACGTGCACATCATCGACGGCCAGGTGTCGGACCTGGTGCAGCATGGCGCCACGCTGTCGGCCAGGCCACAGCACGCGACCGCCTAGGAGCCGCCATGTTCCACTACTATTTCAAGCTGGGCCTGCGCAACCTGCGCCGCAATCCCGCCCTGACGGCATTGATGGTGCTGACCCTGGCTGTCGGCGTGGCCGCCAGCGTGGCCACCGTGACCATCCTGCACGCCATGTCGGGCGACCCCTTGCCGCACAAGAGCGACCGCCTGTTCGTGCCGATGATCGATGTGGTTCCCTTGAAAGGCTATACGCCGGGCACCAAGCCCAGCTTCGGCCAGGCGCAGCTCGCCTATACCGATGCGAAGAACTTCATGGCCAGCAAGATCGGCATCCGCCGCAGCGTCATGTACGGCGTGGCCGGCCCCGTGGAACCGGCGCGCAGGGACCTCGGCGCCTTCCGGGCCCAGGGCCTGGCGCCCACGCGCGATTTCTTCGCCATGTTTGAAGTGCCCTTCCTGTACGGCCAGCCATGGAGCGAGGCCGACGACGCCAACGGCGCCGACGTCATCGTCCTGAGCCGCGCCCTCGCGGAAAAGCTGCTGGGCACAGTCAATCCCGTGGGTCAGCGCGTGACGGTGCTGGGACGTCCCTATCTGGTCAGCGGCGTGCTCGATCGCTGGGATCCCGTGCCGCGCGTGCACCGCATCATCGGCAGCAAGGGCGCCTTCGGCACGGAAGATGAATTTTTCATTCCGTTTGCCAGCGCCATCCGCCACGAAACGGGGCATGACGGCGGCATGGCCTGCAGCGGCGTCGAGCGCGGCCCCGGTTTCCAGGGCACCCTGGGATCGGACTGCACCTGGCTGCAATTCTGGTTCGAAATGGCCAGCGCCGGCGAACGCAGCGAGCTGCAGGCTTATCTCGACAGCTATGCGGCCGAACAGCGCAAGCTGGGCCGCATGCCGCGCCATGCGCCCAATATGCTGTACGACGTCAGGCAGTGGCTCGATTTCCTGAACGTGGTCGACAACGACAACAAGCTGGCCGCCTGGCTGGCCTTCGGCTTCCTGCTGCTCTGCCTGGTCAACACCATCGGCCTGCTGCTGGCCAAGTTCTCCGTGCGGGCGGCGGAAGTCGGCATCCGCCGCGCACTGGGCGCCACGCAGCGCGACATCTTCCGCCAGTTCCTGATCGAGACAGGCGTCATCGGCCTGGCCGGCGGCGTGCTGGGCCTGTTGCTGGCCTATGCCGCCCTGGCCGCGGTAAGTTCGCAGTCGAAAGAGCTGGGCACCGTGGCGCACCTCGATGTCCCGATGCTGCTGCTGACGTTTGCCGTTTCCGTACTGGCGGCCTTGCTCGCAGGGCTGTTGCCCACCTGGCGCGCCTGCCAGGTCACGCCGGCCATGCAGCTCAAATCCCAATGACACCCGTCTTTTCACAATGAGGTCCATCATGGAAATCCGCCCCATCCTGTCGGCGCTGATGCGCAACAAGACCGGCGCCGTGCTCGTCGCCGTGCAAGTGGCCATCAGCCTGGCCATCCTGGCCAACGCCTTGTACATCGTCAACCTGCGCCAGGCCATCGCCGCCCGTCCCACCGGCGTGGCGGCCGAAAACGACATATTCTATGTCAAAGTCCAGAGCATGGAGAAAGGCAGCCCGCAGCGCCAGATAGCCGAGCAGAAGCGCCAGGCCGCGATACTGCGCGCCGTGCCGGGCGTGCTCTCCGTGGCGCAAACCACGCAGGCGGTGCTGTCGCGTTCCGGCAGCAGCACCAACGTCGCAGCCAAACGGGGACAGGCCGCAGCCAGCGCCGGCACCTCGATGTACGTCACGCCCGATTCGCTGGTCACAACGTATGGCCTGAAGCTGGTGGAAGGCCGCGATTTCCATGCAGACGAAGTCCTGGAAATCAATGAAGACGTCGATCAAAGCTTCCCCAAGGTGGTGATCGTGACGCGCGCCGCGGCGCAAAAGATCTGGCCCGGCGAAACCAGCTTTGTCGGCAAGCCCCTGTTCAATGGCACCGGTGACAACGATGACGAGATGCGCGTGATCGGCGTGGTGGAACGGCTGCAGACGCAAACCGGCCAGGTCAGCGCCCAGGGCGAGTATTCGATCATCCTGCCGGCGCGCCTGACGGGCGGGCGCGATTCGCTGCTGTTTGCCGTGCGGGCGGAGCCAGGCCAGCGCGACCGCCTGATGAAGGAGGCGGAACAGGCGATCCGCACGTCCAGCAGCGAGCGCCTGCTGGTGCGCACGGATACCCTGGAGCAGCACCGCAAGACACGCTATCTGGCCGACCAAGGCTTGTCCTGGATGCTCATCGCCGTCAGCACCCTGCTGCTGCTGGTGACGGCCAGCGGCATCGTCGGCATCGCCAGCCTGTGGGTCTCGCAGCGGCGCAAGCAGATCGGCGTGCGGCGCGCGCTCGGTGCCCGCCGCATCGACATCCTGCGCTACTTCCTGACGGAGAATTTCATGATCACCAGCGTCGGCGTGGCGGCTGGCGTGCTGCTGGCCCTGGGCCTGAATCAGCTGCTGGTCAGCCAGCTGGAAATGGCGCGCCTGCCGCCCGGCTACCTGCTGGCCGGTGCGCTGGTGTTCTGGCTGCTGGGCGTGGGCGCCGTGTACGGCCCGGCGTGGCGCGCGGCCAGTATTTCGCCGGCCACGGCCACCCGCAGTACCTGAGCCGGCACCTGAGTGATATGCTGCACGCATGCCTACCGTACTGATTATTGACGACAATGCCGCCGTGGCCATCGCGCTCGACGTGCTGTTTTCGCTGCACGAGATCGATGCGCTGCGCGCCGCCTCGCCCGAGGAGGGCCTGCAGCTGCTCGAGCGCCACGCCATCGACCTGGTGGTGCAGGACATGAACTTCACGGCCGACACCACCTCGGGCGAAGAAGGCAGCGCGCTGTTTCACGCCATCCGCGCGCGCTACCCGGACCTGCCCGTGGTCCTGCTGACGGCCTGGACCCAGCTCGACGCGGCCGTCGACCTGATCAAGTCCGGCGCGGCCGACTACCTGGCCAAGCCATGGGACGACCGGCGCCTGATCGCCAGCGTGCAGAACCTGCTGGAGCTGGGACAGGCCAGCCGCGCGCTGCGCCAGCGCGTGGTGGCCGAGCAGCGCCAGCGCCATGCTCTGGAACACGACTTCGACCTGTGCGGCATGGTGTGGCAAGACCCGGCCACCGAACGCGTGGTGCACCTGGCGTGCCAGGTGGCGCGCGCCGACGTGCCCGTGCTCATTTCGGGGCCGAACGGCAGCGGCAAGGAACGCATCGCCGCCATCGTGCAAGCCAATTCCCAGGTCGCCAGCGGTCCTTTCGTGGTGCTCAATTGCGGCGCCGTGCCGGTGGACCTGATCGAGGCGGAACTGTTCGGCGCCGAGGCCGGCGCGTACACGGGCATCACCCGCGCGCGCGACGGCAAGTTCGATGCGGCCGACGGCGGCACCCTGTTTCTCGACGAGATAGGCAACCTGCCGCTGGCCGGGCAAATGAAGCTGCTGCGCGTGCTGGAAACGGGACGCTTCGAGCGCCTCGGTTCGAACCGCGAGCGGCAGGTGAAAGTGCGCGTCATCAGCGCCAGCAACGCCGACCTGCCGGCGATGATCAAGGCCGGCACGTTTCGCGAAGACCTGTTTTACCGCCTGAACGTGATCGAACTGCGCCTGCCGCCGCTGGCCCAGCGCCCGCTCGACATCCTGGTACTGGCGCGGCATTTCCTGGGCAGCGAAAAAACGCTCGATACGCAGGCGCAAACGACCCTGCTGGCCCATGGCTGGCCGGGCAATGTGCGCGAACTGAAGAACGTGATGCAACGCGCCAGCCTGCTGACGGCAGGTCCCGTGATCCGCGCGCAGGAGACGGGCTTGCCGCTGGCAGGCGTGCCAGCGCCGCGCGCGCCGCAGGATGGCGCCGCGACAGAGCCGGACCGCGACAGCGTCAACGCCGCCCTGGCGCGCGCGCAAGGCGTGGTGGCGCAGGCGGCGCAGGAACTGGGACTGTCGCGCCAGGCACTGTACCGGCGCATGGAACGCCTGGGCATCGCGCGCGGCTGATGGCAAACCGCCCCATTCGCCTCTCCCTGCTCACGCGCTGGACGGCGCTGATCGTCACCTTGCTGGTGCTGGGCATCGTCATCGCCCTGCTGCTCGCGCATTTTTTGCCAGGCCAGCCGCTGCTGGTGCTGGCCGGCACCCTGCTGTGCGTGCTGCCGGTGGCCATCATTACCATCCGCGCGCAGCTGCAGGCGATGCTGTCGCTGTTCCGCGCCCTGAGCGGCACGGTCGCCAGCTACCAGGACGGCGACTTCGGCTTCAGCTTGCGCTGGCAGCAGAACGATGAACTGGCCGACCTGGTGGCGGCCCACAATGCGCTGGGCGACGTGCTGCGCAAGCAGCGCCTGGACCTGGTGCAGCGCGAACTGCTGCTCGACACCATGGTGCAAAACACGCCGGTGGCCATGCTGCTGGTGGCCGAGGGCAGCGCCATCGTCTACGCCAACCTGGCCGCGCGCCAGCTGCTGCATCACGGCCGCCGGCTCGAAGGGCGCCACCTGGCGGACATCGTGCGCGAAGCGGCGCCGGCCCTGGCCGAGGCGCTGGCGCGCCGCAACGACGGCCTGTTTACCAGCGGCGAAGGGGAACAGGAAGAGGTGTACCACCTGGCGCGGCGCAGCTTCAGCTTGAACGGGCGCAAGCATGAACTGCTGCTGCTACGCCAGCTGACCCTGGAACTGCGGCGCCAGGAAGTGCAGACGTGGAAAAAAGTCATCCGCGTCATCAGCCATGAGCTCAACAACTCGCTGGCGCCGCTGGCCTCGCTGGCCCATTCGGGCGCCGAACTGGTGCGCCGCGGCCAGACCGAACGCCTGCCGCAAATCCTCGCCACGATCGAGGAGCGCACGCGGCACCTGGAAACCTTCATCCTCGGCTATGCGCGCTTTGCCAAGCTGCCCGCGCCGCGCCTGGCGCCATGCGAGTGGCCACCGTTTCTCGACAGCCTGGCCTCGCAAGCGGCCTTCACGCTCGACGGTACGCCGCCCGCCCAGGCCGCCGTGTTCGACGCGGCGCAAATGCAGCAGGCGCTGCTCAACCTGCTCAAGAATGCGCTGGAATCGGGCTCGCGGGAAGAGCATATCGGCCTGCACGTGAGCGAGGCGCAAGGGCAGCTGCGCATCGAAGTGCGCGACCGCGGGCCGGGCATGAGCGGCGCCGTGCTGGAAAACGCGCTGGTGCCGTTTTATTCCACCAAGCGCAGCGGTACGGGCCTCGGCCTGGCCCTGGCGCGCGAAATCGCCGAAGCCCATGGCGGGCGCATCACGCTGGCCAACCGCGAGGGCGGCGGCCTGGCGGTGACATTGATTCTTCCTTTGCCAGACAGAAACTAGTTACCGCCGTAACGATTTTTCCAATCACGGTCTGTGCGATTATTTTTCAATATTATATTGACAATTAGAGTTTTAAATATTGCAACAGTGCGAGCGCCATGCCCGTATGTTAGAAATAAGCTATTTAAGTTTGCATAATGATATAAAAATAGCTCATTGACAATGAAATGTCTTGGCGATAATTTATCTGAGCGGCACGGTTTTTTTGAAACATCAATCGTTTTTTCGCGGGGATAAATATGAAACTGAAATCACTCATCGCAGTAGCGCTCCTGAGCGCAGCTTCCATCGGTGCAGCGCAGGCGGCAGCGTACAACGTGGACCTGAGCAACACCACGGGCAACCTGTGGACAGGCGGCTTCAACGCCACGCCCAGCCCGCTCGGCGCCTTTACCGATACCTTCACCTTCACTCCCGACGCAACTTTCGGTTCGACCGCGCAAGCCTTCCTGGCCAACCTGTCGGTCACAGGCAGCGACGCTTCGTCCATCAACTTCAGCGGTGCCAACCTGAACGGCATCGCCCTGACTGGCTTTGGCGGTCCCACCGTCTTCGGCTATGCCCAGGGCGAGGTGCTGGCGCAAACCAGCCTGCTATTCAACGGCCCCATGGTCCTCACCGTCATGGGCAACAGCAATGGCGGCAGCTATGGCGGCACCTTCAACCTGAACCTGGCCCCGGTCCCCGAACCGGAAACGTATGGCATGCTGCTGGCCGGCCTCGGCATACTGGGCTTCCTGGCGCGACGCCGTAAGCAATCTTGAGCTCCCCACCCAAAAGACGCTGCGGCGTCTTTTTTGCGTCCGGCTGCTAAACTGCCGCCATGACGACCGACTTTACCTCCACCAGCCATACCGCTTTCAGCCACCCGGGCCATCCGCCTGCCACCACCACCGAGCACCGCGGCATCCGCTACCTGCATCTGGGGACCAAGTGGGTGCAGGGCGCCATGCGCCTGGACAAACCCGACGCCATCGAGCTCGAATACGTGCAGATGATGATGATGTGGATGCTGTTCAAGACGCAGCCCAAACGCATCGTGCAACTGGGCCTGGGCAGCGCCGCGCTGACCAAATTCAGCTACCGCCGCTTTCCCGACGCCGCAGTCACGGCCATCGAACTCAATCCGAACGTGATCGCCATCTGCGGCGCCCAGTTCGCGCTGCCGCCGAACGACGCGCGCCTCGACGTGCGCGAAATGAATGCGCTCGACTTCGTGCTCGACCCTGCCAACCATGGCACGGTCGACGCGCTGCAAGTGGACCTGTACGATGAAGAGGCGCGCGGTCCCGTGCTCGACACGCCCGAGTTCTACCAGGCCTGCTTCGACTGCCTGACGGACGACGGCATCATGTGCACGAATGTCTTCGGCGACTTCCCCAACTACGACAAGAATTTGCAGGCGATGGAACTGGTCTTCGACGCCGTCGTCTGGGTGCCGGAAATGGAAGATGAAAACATCGTCGTGCTGGCCTTCAAAAAATCGCCATCGCTCGACTTCAGCGACTTGTACGAACGCGCCGCCGCCATCAAGAAGCAGTTCAACCTGCCCGCCAAGAACTGGGTCAACGGCTTGAAGCAGTGGATGCTGGACCAGCAGTAAGGCGCCAGCCTCACGCCGGCAGCAGCGCGCCCAAACGGCGCGCCAGGCCATCCATGTTCTCGGCCGGCACCTGCGCATAGCCGAGCAGGAAGCCGTTCCAGCCTGCGCCTTCGTCCATCCTGTCGCCCGTGCCATGCGCGGACAGCGCCAGCGCCACGATGCCATCCTGCGCAGCGCGGCGGCTCAGGGCCAGGTCATCCCACGCCGCATCGTGAAAACGCAGCGCCAGGTGCATGCCGGCCGTGCCGCCATGGATGGCCGCGCCCGCGCACGCATGGTGCTGCAGCGCCTCGCCCAGGGCATCGCGGCGCTGGCGGTACAGGCGGCGCATGCGCCGCACATGGCGCGCAAACAGGCCGCTGCGCAGGAACTCGGCCAGCGCCAGCTGTTCCGCCACCCGCCCCCGGGCGGCGCCCTGTGCCTGCATCTGCGCAAAGGCTCCGGCCAGCGGGGCCGGCACGACGATAAAGGCCAGGCGCAAGGCGGGAAACATGGTCTTGCTGAACGTGCCCAGATACACGACGGGCGCATCGGCCACCAGTCCCTGCATGGCCGCCAGGGGCGGACCGCCATGGCGAAACTCGCTGTCGTAATCGTCCTCGATGATCAGGGCGCCAGCGGCACGGGCGCGCTCCAGCAGCGCCATGCGGCGCGCGGGACTGAGCACGCTGCCCGTCGGGTATTGGTGCGACGGCGTCGTGTAGATCAGGCGCGGCGGCGCCGCGTGCCAGTCCTCTTCCATGGGCGCGATGCCATCCATGTCGACGGCAATGCCCGTCACCTGCAGGCCGGCGCCGCGGCCTGCCGCCAGCGCGCCGCCATAGCCGGGATGCTCGATCCACAAGGTGTCGCCCTGGTCGGCAAAGGCACGCAGGCACACATCGAGGCTGCTCTGCGTGCCGTCCGTGATGAACACCTGGCCCGCATCGCACACGACGCCGCGCGCGGCGCGCAAATGGTCGGCAATGGCCATGCGCAACTGCGGCTCGCCGGCAGGATCGCCGTAATTGAGCTGGCGCGGGGTCAGCGCGCGCCACGCGCGGTCCAGCATGCGCCGCCACTGCGCCAGCGGGAATTCATCGAGTGCCGGCACGCCTGGGGCAAACGCGCCCATCGCGTCGGCGGGAAACACCACCGACGCATTCACATCCTGTCCCGCCACGCCGCGCAAATGCTGCGCGCGGCGCGACAAGCCACCGTTGCCACCGGACGAAGGCGCAGCCGCCGGCATGCCGGCGCTGCCGGCGACCACGGTGCCGCGCCGGTCCGGCAAGACAAACCCTTCGCTGGCCAGTTGCTCGTAGGCGTACAGCACGGTATTGCGCGCCAGTCCCAGTTCGGCCGCCAGCACGCGCGTGGCGGCCAGACGCGTGCCCGGCGCCAGCTGGCCGCCGCGGATCGCCGCGCGCAGGCATTCATGCAGCAGGCGCTGGCGCGACCAGCCCCGCCCGCGGTGCGTGCGCTCGAACGCGTTCAGCAGCAAAGCGAAATCCATGCGCCCCCTTCATTGTGGCTCTAAATTATTTGTCTGTTCTGGATCTTTTTTCAGGGCCAGATGCCGATTATAGTGCGGCCTGCTTCTTCAACCAACGGGACTTCCACCATGACCGCTACCGCCCTGCCCCCCAGCCCCCGTACCCGCGTGCGCCGCGTCGCCGAACTGGCCAGCTATGAACAGACCGCCCTGCACGCCATCCTCGATGCCGCCTACCTGTGCCATATCGCCTTCCGCGACGACAAGGGCAGCCATTGCATCCCGACCGCCTGCTGGCGCATCGGTGGCCACCTGTACATCCATGGTTCGAACGGCAGCCGCATGCTCAAGCAGCTCCTGCTCGATGGCGACGCGTGCGTGACGGTCAGCCATCTCGACGGCCTGGTGCTGGCGCGCTCCGCCTTCAATCACACCATGAACTACCGCTCGGCGATGGTGTACGGGCAGTTCGAGAAAGTCAGCGACATCGGCCAGCAGCATGCGGCCATGGACGCGCTGATGGAGAAGCTGGCGCCGGGCCGCCTGGCACAGGTGCGCGGCGGCAGCGCCAAGGAGTACGCGGCCACCACCGTGCTGCGCATCGCGCTCGACGAATGCGCCGTCAAGCAGCGCACGGGCGGGCCGCTCGACGATGCGGGCGACATGGCGCATGCCGTCTGGACGGGCGAACTGCCCTTTACGCACGGCCGTGGCGCGGCCATCGCCGATGCGCTCAACACCTGCGAATTGCCGCCGTATGCCGCCGCCTGGGGGACGGAATCCGCTTGACCGGCCAGCGTGCTTGCCCGATGATCGGCATTGATGGCGATCGCCACCAATTTACCAACCGATCCAATCACGCATGGAGCATATGATGATGAAGCGAGTATCCCTGGCTGCGGCCTTGACGGTCATGCTGGCCTGTGGCGGCAGCGGCGCGGCACTGGCCGCCGATGCGGGTGACACGGCCCTGAAGGCGGCCATCGCCGGCAGTGCGCGCACGCCGGCCAACGCGCTGCGCGACAGCGCCCGCCACCCGTATGAAACGCTGACGTTCTTCGGCATCAAGCCGAACATGACGGTGGTGGAACTGGCGCCCGGCGGCGGCTGGTACACGGAGATCCTGGCGCCCTACCTGCGCGACAACGGCAAGCTGATCGCCGCCGGCAACGACCCGCAGTCCGCCAGCGAAGGCGCACGCCGCGGCGCGGCGCGCTTCCAGCAAAAACTCGACGCCAACCCGGCCGCTTTCGGCAAGGTAGCCATCGGCGCCTTCGCGCCGCCCACCACCTACCGCATCGCCCCCAAGGGCACGGCCGACATGGTGCTCACCTTCCGCAATATCCACAACTGGATACCGATCGGCGACGAGGGCATGAAAACCCTGTTCAAGGAGGTGTATGACAGCCTGAAACCGGGCGGCGTGTTCGGCGTCGTCGAACACCGCCTGCCGGCGAACAAGGCGCAGGACGCCACGGCCAGCAGCGGCTACATGCACGAGGCGTATGTGATCAAGCTGGCCGAGAACGCCGGTTTCAAACTGGCGGCCAAGTCGGAAATCAACGCCAATCCCAAGGATACGGCGGACCATGAAGGCGGCGTCTGGGCACTGCCGCCCACCTATGCCAACAAGGATGTGGAACGGGCCAGATACACGGCCATCGGCGAGAGCGACCGCATGACCCTGAAGTTCGTCAAGCCGTAAAAAAATGGCGGCGGGCCGATCCGGCGCGCCGCCATTGTCTTGTGTGCCCTGCGCGCCTTACAGGTAGATGCCGTACACGCCGCACAGGCGCTTGACCAGCGTGCAGGCGCCGGCATCGCCGTCCGTCACGCACGCGGTATAGGCTTCCTCGCAGGTTTCGCGCGTCGGCAGCGCATACGCGGAAGAGCTGATGGCGCCGGCAAAACCGACGGCGGCGCAAAAGACAAAGACGGCTTTTTTCACATTGATCATTTTTATCCCATTCCCAAGAGTTGAGTCGTTATAAAAACCACTGAAGACGCAGGCTTCAGCCGCCGGAAACCGCCTGTCGGCAGACGAATTTCGTGGCGAATGGAAATAATAGCACCCTGGAAAGTTAGTAAATACGCAAACAAGAAAACAAGATAACGTTTCTTTTTCTGCCCGTTTCATGAAATAAAAACCGGCCTGCCGCCATTCTGCCGCGCACTTGCATGGAAACAGGCGAAAAAAAACCGCAGGCGACGCTGCGGTTTTTGTATCGACACCTTATTTCTTCGCTTCCTTCGGTTTCACCGGCACCAGGCTCAGGTCCTGGAAGTCATAGCTGAAATCCGTCTCGGCCGACACGGGCGCCATCTTCACCCTGTCGATGCTGCCATCGGGATTGAGCGAGAACGTCACGTAGGCGTCGGCGTTGAAGTTGCGCTCTTTCCAGCGCACGATGAAGGTATCGTGCTGCCAGTGTTCCAGCTCGCCCGTCAGGTCCGGCGTGCGCGTAAAACTGAGGATGTGCTTCTTGCCCTCGGGCTTGATCACGACCTTGCCATACCAGGCATCCTCGTACTCGCCGTCGTACGCCGCCAGCGGCAGCGACGGCTGCGATCTGGCCGCGCGCGCGCTCGACGCCTTGCCCTGCTTCTTGACTTCCTCCGCATGCTGGTCCTGCTCCACCTTGGCCACCAGCGCGAGCCAGTCCGACGGCGCCGCCTGCAGGTAATGGTCGAGAATGCGCCATTGCAGCGCCGTCATGGAGCCGCCGTTTTCCGCATTGGTCAGAATGGCCACGCCCAGTTTTGCTTCCGGCACCATCACCACGCGCGAATAAAATCCCTGCAGCGCGCCGCCGTGCATGGCCACCTTCATGCCCTTGTAGTCGCGCAGCTGGAAGCCCAGGCCATACGCGCTGAAATTCGGCTTGGTCGCCGCCAGCGCCGGTTTCGGCTCGGGAATCTTGATCGGCGTTTGCGCCGTCCACATTTCGCGGCCCTGCTTTTCGCTGAACAGGCGCGCTTCCTTGCCGTCCTTGTCCTTCACGCCGGCGATCTTGCCGCCGTCGAGCAGCACCATCATCCACTTGGCGATATCTTCCGCATTCGTGTTGATGCCGACGGCGCCCACGGCGTTCGGCACGGGCATCGACTTGACGGCGGCGATCTTGCCGTCGATCTTGCTGTGCGCATTGGCGACATCGGGATTGCCCGCGTTCTCAAGCAGGCTCGTAGTCGTGCCCGTCATGCCCAGCGGCGCCAGGATGCGCTCATGCATGGCCTCGCCCCAGCTCTTGCCCGCCTTGTCGGCGATGATCTTGCCGGCCACGATGTACAGCAGGTTATCGTAGGCATAGCTGTTGCGAAAACTCGTGGCGGGACGGATGTAGCGCAGCTTCTCGATGATCTCGTCCGTGCTGAACGTGGTGGTGGGCCACCACAGCAAGTCGCCCGCGCCCAGGCCCAGGCCACTGCGGTGCGTCAGCAAATCGCGGATGGTCATGGCGCCCGTCACGTAGGAATCGTGCATCTGGAAGCCGGGCAAGTGCTTGGTGACGGGATCGTCCCAGGCCAGCTTGCCTTCATCGACCAGCATGGCCAGCGCGGCGGCCGTGAAGCCCTTCGAGTTCGATGCCACTTCGAACAGCGTCTTCGCATCGACGGCCGCCGGCTCGCCCAGCTTGCGCACGCCAAAGCCCCTGGCGGTGACGACCTTGCCATCCTTGACGATGGCGATCGCCATGCCCGGCACGTCAAACACCTTCAGGGCGGTGGCGACGTCGCGGTCAAGATCGAAGGCCGGCGCAGGCGCGGATGCGGCGGCAGCGACGGGTAAGGCATCGGCTGCCAGCGCCGGCACGGCGATGCAGGAAAACGCCAGCACGATGGCGGCGGCAAGACGGTTCATGGAATGCATGGTCAGGATGTCCAAAAAAGGTTCAATGCGCTTGCGCGGCCATCAATTTATCGACGCTTTCCTGCGTCACCGGGTGGTAGCGTTCGCGCGCCTGCGCATACACGTCCTTGGCCCAGGCATGGCCTTGCGGCGTTTTCATCAAGGCGCCGTACAGGGGCACGACGAACTTCTGGCGGCCCACGCTCATCAGGAACGCTTGCAGCGGCTGGCGCACATCGTAGCCGGCGTTCACGGAGGCCAGGTAGAAGCGGTACGCCACTTCATTGTTGCCGCTCTTGCCCACGCCATAGACCTGGTCCAGCTCACGCAATTGCGCCGCGCTGGCCTTGTTGTTGATGTCGTTCAGGAAGTGCATCGATTCGATGGCGATCCACTTGTCCATGCCCAGGTCCTTCGTCGCCAGCTCGCCTTTCAGCCAGGCGTCGCGGTGCTGGTCCAGCAGCGCCAGGCGCGGCGACACGACGCGCTGCGCGCTGGCCGGCACGCCCGTGCCATACAGCCATTCCTGGAGTTCCGCTTCCGGCATCACGTCCGGATGCTGCGCCAGCAGGTTCTTGCGCAGGTAGGCGACGAACTGGTCCGTCGTCACGCTCTGGAACGCATGCTGGTCGAACCAGCCGCGCAGGAAGGGATCGAACACGGCGCGGCCCGCACGGCGCTCCATGGTGGCCAGGAACCAGGCGCCCTTCGGATAGATGATGCCGTCGTCCGTGTACGTTTCCGCGGGATTGGCGTCCGCATCGCGCGTGACCAGCGCCGTTTTCGCCGCCGGCAGTTCCTTGATCGAGGCGGCCAGTTCTTCCTGGTCGACCTGCACGCCCATCTGCGCCACTTCGCTGCCATACAGCTGCTCGACGATGCGCGTGGTGACGTAGGTGGTAAAGCCTTCGTTGAGCCACATGTGCTTCCACGACGCGTTGGTGACCAGGTTGCCCGACCACGAGTGGGCCAGTTCATGCGCGATCAGGTCGACCAGGCTGCGGTCGCCCGCGATCATGGTCGGCGTGAGGAAGGTCAGGCGCGGGTTTTCCATGCCGCCGTAGGGGAACGATGGCGGCAGCACGATCATGTCGTAGCGGCCCCAGCCATACGGGCCATACAGGGCCTCGGCAGCCTGGATCATCTTTTCCGTATCGGCCAGCTCGTATTCGGCGGCCTTGATGCGCGGCGGTTCCGCATACACGGCGGAGCGGGGGCCGAGTTTACGCACTTCCAGTTCGCCGATGGCGATGGCCAGCAGGTAGGAAGGAATCGGCTGCGGCATCCTGAATTTCCAGCCGCCCTTGCCCGTCGCCTTTTCGTCGTTCTCGGCGCTCATCACGACGCGCATGCCGCTCGGCGCCTCGATGCGCGCGCCATAGGTAAAGCGCACGGCCGGCGTATCCTGCGATGGCACCCACGAGCGGGCGTTGATGCTTTGCGACTGGCTGAACATGAAAGGCAGCTTGCCCGACATGGTCTGCTGCGGCGTGAGCCACTGCAGCGCGATGGCGTTGGGTGCCGTGTGATAGTAGACGCGCACCTTGCCCGGCTGGCCCGTGGTCGTGATGCGCAGCGCCTGGCCCTTTTCCGGATCGGCCTTGTCCAGCTGGTACGGCGCCATCTGCCATGCGCCGCGCTTGTCCTGTACCTGCACTTTCGCAATCGACAGATCGCGCGTATCGAGCACCAGGGTGCGCGCCGCCGGGTCGATCCAGTTCAACGACAGCTCGGCATAGCCGCTCAAGGTCTTTTGCTTGAAGTCGGCTTTCAGGTCCAGCTGCAGGTCGCGCGTGCGCACCTGGTCGTAGCGCGCGTAGCTGAGAGGATCGGCGTGCGCGGCCAGGGTTACCTGGCAGAGTAGCGCACAGCCCAGCGCGCGCAGGAAGGTCAAAGTTTGCATGGTCGTCTTTTGAATGATTTGCGAAAGCCCCGGTCCGTGTGCGCCGGGGCGTCGCGCAGAATAGCACTTCCGGCGCAGGCCGGCAGAAAAAAAGCGCCGGAGCGGCCGGCGCCCCCGGCCTATTTCACCTCGGGCCTGGCCTCGCCCTTGGGCTCCGGCGCCTTGAGCGGCGTATTCAAATCCTTCATCAGATTGTTCTTGTCGCGGTCCAGCTTGAACAGCTCCAGACGCGATGGCGTGATCTTTCTCGGCCAGGCGTTATTGCTGGTATCGATATCGGCCGTCTCCCAATACGGGTCCTGCACCAGCCCCACCATCGGCTCGTCCGTGATGATGACCTTGCTGATCTTGTGCGGCGAATAGCGCCACACTTCGGCCGGCACACGCTCGACGATCTTCTTGCCGCTTTTCAGTTCGATTTCCAGGATCAGCGGCATCACCAGGCCGCCGAGATTCGAAAAATCGACCAGGTACAGATGTTTGCCCATGTTGTGCTGCTCAAGCAGCTTTCTCTCCCATGGCTCCAGCGTTTCCTGCTCCTCCGCATAGCTGTTGCGGTCCTTGTTGGTGACCGTGAATTCATCGTGCTGGTTATAGAAATCCTTGAGCGCGGGGTCGAGGTCGACCTTCTTCGGCAGTGCCTTGTTGCGCTGGTCCGAGATCGAAATCGGTTGCGCGGCCTTCTGCGCCTTCTTCCACGCTTTCTCGACTTCGGGATTCTTCGTGCTCACGCCATATTCGCTGATGCCGTCGATGCTGATGTCGACCGCGTCGGTGGTATAGAACCAGCCGCGCCAGAACCAGTCCAGGTCGGTGCCGGACGCATCTTCCATGGTGCGGAAAAAGTCGGCGGGAGTGGGACGCTTGAATTTCCAGCGCAAGGCGTACTGCTTGAAGGCGAAGTCGAACAGCTCGCGCCCTAAAATGGTTTCGCGCAGGATGTTGAGGGCGGTGGCCGGCTTGTCGTAGGCATTCGCCGTGAACTGCAGCAGGGACTCGGAATTGGTCATGATGGGCACCTGGTTCTGGCTCCGCATGTAGTCGACGATCTTGCGCGGCTCGCCATTCCAGGAGGGGAAATGCTCTTCCCACGCCTGTTCGGCCAAGTACTGCAGGAAGGAATTGAGGCCCTCGTCCATCCACGTCCACTGGCGCTCGTCCGAGTTGACGATCATGGGAAAATAATTGTGTCCCACTTCATGGATGATCACGCCAATCAGGTCATATTTCGCCGTCTTCGAATAGGTCAGCACGCCCGTCTTCTTGTCCTTCACGGGGCGTCCGCCATTGAACGAGATCATCGGATACTCCATGCCGCCCACGGCGCCATTGACGGACAGCGCATTCGGATACGGATAGTCGAAACTGTACTTGTTGTACTGCTCGATCGCGTGCACGATGGCGCGCGTGCTGTACTGCTGCCACAGCGGATTGCCCTCGTTCGGATAGTAGGACATGGCCATCACGCGCTTGCCGCCGCTATTCAAGCCCTGCGCGTCCCAGATGAACTTGCGGCTCGACGCCCACGCCACGTCGCGCACATTGGCCGCCTTGAAGTGCCAGGTTTTCATGCCCGTGGCTTTCCCCTTTTCCGCCGCCAGCGCTTCGGCGGGCGTGATCACCAGCAGCGGCGTATCGCTGTTCTTCGCCCGCGCCAGGCGCTCGCGCTGCACCGTGCTCAGGACGGCGGCAGGATTCTGCAATTCGCCCGTGGCGGCCACCACATGGTCGCCCGGCACCGTCAGGTACAGCTCGTAGTCGCCAAATTCCAGCGTGAATTCGCCCGAGCCGAGGAACTGCTTGTGCTGCCAGCCGACGGCGTCGTAATACGCGGCCATGCGCGGAAACCACTGCGCGACCTGGAAGATCGCGTTCTTGTCGTCTTCAAAATATTCATAGCCGGAGCGCTCGACCAGCACCTTCTGGTCATTGATGCTGTAGGACCAGTCGATGCCGAAGCTGATGCTCTGGCCTGGCGCCAACGCCACCGGCAAATCGATGCGCAGCATGGTCTGGTTGACGACATACGGCAGCGGCTTGCCGTTGGCCGCTTTCACGGCGGTGAGCTTAAAGCCGCCGTCGAATTCGCGGCCCGCATGGATGGCGCGCAAGTCCTCGAATTTCAGCGCCTCCTCTTCGCTGCCACCGAGCCAGGCCTGGCGCGACGGCGCGCTCAGGACGCGGCGCTGGTCGGCATCCTTGCGCAAGCCATTCTGGTCCAGCTGCAACCACAGATACGCGAGGCTGTCGGGCGAGCGGTTATGGTAGGTGATCTGTTCGCTGGCCGTGATTTCGCGGCGCGCTTCGTCCAGGGTGGCGCGGATCACGTAGTCGGCGCGCTGCTGCCAGTAGGCGTGGCCCGGCGCGCCGGACGCGGTGCGGTAGGCATTCGGCGTGGGCAGCAATTCTTCGAGCTGGCGGAACTTGTCGTCGAAGGGCGCCGCGGCGCACAGGCCGGGCAAGGGAGACAGCAACGTCAAACACAGGGCAAGCAAGCGGACAAGGACCGGCATGGCGCATTCCATCTGGGAGTCGTGGACAGACTGCATTCTAAGTCGAGTCTGTTTGCAAAACGGTCATTGTTGTCGAAGTCCCACACACCAGGCCGCAGCATCCCCCGGCGGCACTGGCGCGGACGCGGGCATTGGCGTATGATGCGCCTCGAACATTGGGGAGTAGTCGTCCTGCGGTCCTGCCGCAGGAACCTGTATCAACATAATTGGCCCGCAGGCCATGGTGCAGGTGGTTGCAGAACTTGACGAGACCATTGATCCAGGGCGGCCGCATGGGCCGGAGTCGCCCGTGGATCATTGGTTAATTCGTCCGGCCCGCGTACCTCTTGCAATCTCATGGAAGCATTCCTCATCTCCACCGGCATCGTCGGTCTCGCTGAAATCGGCGACAAAACCCAACTCCTGGCCTTTTTGCTGGCCGCCAAATTCCGCAAGCCCTTGCCCATCGTGCTGGCCATTTTCGTCGCCACCATCGCCAACCACGCGTTTGCCGCCGCCGTCGGCGCCTGGATCACCAGCATGCTGGGGCCGGACGTGCTGCGCTGGGTACTGGGCGTGTCCTTCCTGGCGATGGCTGCCTGGACCCTGATCCCCGACAAGCTCGATGAAGACGAAACCAGATTGGCCAAGTATGGCGTCTTCCTGACCACCCTGATCGCCTTCTTCATGGCGGAAATGGGAGACAAGACGCAGGTGGCCACGGTGGCGCTGGCGGCGCGCTACCACGACATCTACTCCGTTGTGCTGGGCACCACTTTCGGCATGATGCTGGCCAACGTGCCGGCCGTGTACCTGGGCGACAGGATCGCCAACCGCGTCTCGCTGCGCCTCGTGCACGGCATCGCGGCGCTGGTCTTTGCCATATTGGGCGTGGCGACCCTGCTGGGCGCGGGCGCGGCGCTGGGCTTCTGACGCACCGCCCTGGCGCAACCTAAAATAATTTCTCATTTACAATGTTCATGTTCATAATTACAATGACGGCGACATGAACACCGGCGCGCTGGTCCCGAACGGCCGGCGCGCTTTCTTGAGGAATATATGCATTGGAATGGAAAAATGGCGGCGCTGTGCCTGGCCGCCTGCGCCTGCCAGCTCCCCGCCGCCACGGCGGCGCCGGCGAATCGCCAGACGGCAGCGCCGTCCGTGCCCGAAGTGCGCACGCGCGACCTGCTGTTGCTGGGCGCGGGCCTGATCCTGCTGCTGGGACTGCGCCGGCCCGAGCACGATACGTGGCAAGACTAAAGCAGCAGTAGCACCGCATACTCGCGGCTCTCGTCGCGCAGGGCGATGCTGTTGCCCTCCTGCGCCACGCCGTCGAGCGACAATCCTGCAGGCCGTCCCTGCGCCTGTTCCACCGTGATCGCGTAGCTGCTGGCGCCAAAGCGGTAATGCAGCTTGAAGGCGCGCCAATCGGCCGGCATGTTCGGCGCCACGCGCAGCACGTTCGCTTCGCGCGTCAAGCCGAGCAGCGATTCGACGATCAGCCGGTACATCCAGCCCGACGACCCCGTGTACCAGCTCCAGCCGCCGCGTCCCACATGCGGCGCCACGGCATACACGTCGGCCGTCACCACATACGGCTCCACCTTGTAGCGCGCCACCGCCTGCGCATCGACGCCGTGGCGCACGGGGTTGATCATGCGCAGCAGTTCCCACGCCTTTTCGCCATCGCCCAGGCGGGCAAACGCCATCGCCGTCCAGATGGCCGCATGCGTGTACTGGCCGCCGTTCTCGCGCACGCCCGGCACATAGCCGCGGATATAACCGGGGTTAAGGCTGGATTTGTCGAACGGTGGATCGAGCAGCTGGATCACGCCGAGATCTGTGCCAGGCCAGCGCCGCACCAAGCGCGCATCGACCTGGCGCATGGCGCCGGCGACCCGCTCCTTGTTGGCCGCGCCCGACAGCACGCCCCAGCTTTGCGAAATCGAATCGATCTGGCATTCCTCGTTCGTGTGTGATCCCAATGGCGTGCCGTCGTCGAAATACGCGCGCCGGTACCACTCGCCATCCCACGCATGTTCCTCGACATTGGCCGCCAGCTTGACGGCTTCGTCGCGGCAGAACTGGGCAAACGCCGCGTCGCCGCGCAGCAAGGCCACTTCCGCGAAGCGCTGCAGCACCTCGTACAGGAAGAAGGCCAGCCACACGCTCTCGCCCTTGCCATGCTCGCCCACCTTGTCCATGCCGTCGTTCCAGTCGCAGGAACCCATCAGCGGCAAGCCGTGCACGCCCAGGCGCAGGCCGTGGCGGATGGCGCGCACGCAGTGCTCGTACAGGTCGGCCGATTCGCCCGAGCGCACGGGCAGGTCGTAATACGAATCCTCTTCCGGCTTGACGGCGCGCCCCTCGATGAAGGGCGCCACTTCCGACAGCACGTTGACGTCGCCCGTGGCGATCACGTAGCGGCAGGCGGCCAGCGGCAGCCACAGGTAGTCGTCGGAGCAGTGCGTGCGCACGCCCCGGTCCGACGGCGGATGCCACCAGTGCTGCACGTCGCCTTCGACAAACTGGTGCGCCGCGCACAGCAGCAAGTGGCCGCGCAGCAGCTGCGGCGCCGTGTGGATCATGGCCATCGCATCCTGCAGCTGGTCGCGGAAACCGTAGGCGCCGCCCGACTGGTAATAGCCGCTGCGCGCCCACAGGCGGCAGGCGATGGTCTGGTACATCAGCCAGCCATTGGCGATCACGTCCAGCGAGGGATCGGGCGTCTCGATGCGCACGGCGCCCAGGGTGCTGTCCCAGTGCGCGCGCACCGCGTCGAGCGCACTGCGGGCCGCCTCCTTGCCCGCATGGCGCTGCACCATGGTGCTGGCATCCGCATTGCGGCGCCCGCCCACGCCGAGCAGGAAGACGATTTCGCGCTCCTGCCCCGGCTGCAGCTCGAACGGCACCTGGATGGCGGCGCACGGGTCCAATCCGGTACCCGCCTTGCCCGACAAGCGCACGCGGCGCAGCGCCGCCGGCTGCGCCAGGCTGCCGTTGCGGCCGATGAATTCATTGCGGTCGCAGGTGATGGAACGGATGCTGGCGTCCGTATTGAAAAAGCCCACGCGGCCTGAAAACTCCGTGTTGTAGTTATTGCGCGCAAACAGGGCGCCGCTGATGGTGTCCACTTCGGTGGCCACGTGCATGCCGGACTTGGCCCGCAGGTCGGCCATCACCCATTCCACATAGCCCGTGACCGACAGGCGGCGCGGCACGCCGCTGTCGTTGCGTACCTTGATGACGGAATATTTGACGGCCGCGTCCAGCGCCACATAGGTGCACAATTCGGTGGCGATGCCCCCTTCGCTGTGCTCGAACACGCTGTAGCCGAAACCGTGGCGCGTGACGTAGTCGCCGCTGCCGCGCGCGGGCAACGATGACGGCGACCAGAACTGGCCGCTCTGCTCGTCGCGCACATAGAACGCTTCGCCGGACAGGTCGGACACGGGGTCGTTCTGCCATGGGGTGAGGCGGAATTCATGCGCATTCTCGCTCCAGGTATACGCCTGGCCGCCTTCGGACACCACGGTGCCGAATTGCGCATTGGCCAGCACGTTCGACCAGGGCGCCGGCGTCTGTTTTCCTTCGCCCGTGGTGATCACGTATTCGCGGCCATCGGGCGTGAAGCCGCCCAGGCCATTTTCCAGTATCAGCTCGCGCTGTGGCGCCCGGTGCGGCACGCCGCCATGCTCGCGGGCGGGCTCTTGCAGCAGCGGCGGCATGCGCAGCACGGGACTGGCCGGGCGCTTGACCTGCTCGGCCAGGGTGCCGCGCAGGTCGCTGATGATGGCGCGCGCCACCGACTGCAGCAGGATGCGGTCTTCGTTGGCGATCTGCTCGGCCAGGCGCACGAAGATGCCGCCCGGACGGTCGATCGCCTGCGCATCGATGCCCGAGGCGATCAGGCCCATGATCTGGTCGTGCAGCAGCTGGCGGTAGCCCGACTGTTCCTCGTACCAGATCACCAGGTCCACCACCAGCCCTTTCAGGCGCCAATAGGCATGCGCCTGCACCATCTGGCGCGCCAGTTCGATATTGGCCGAATCGCGTATCTGCAGCAGCACGATGGGCAGGTCGCCCGAGATGGCATACGCCCACAGGCCGGACTGGCCGCGCTGGTTCTTGATCAGGATGCTGGCCTCGGCACGCAAGGCCGCATTCGGATAGATCACGGCATTGGCCAGGCGCGCATACAGCTGCGCATCGGCTTCGCTGGCATTCAGCTGGCGCAGCACCACCTGGCTGTGCGTCCAGGCCAGCTCGAACACGCGGTCGGCCAGGTGGCGGTCCTGGTATTTGTCGATCAGGTGCAGCGCCGCCTCGCGCTGCTCCACCATGCCGGTCACGCTGTCGACCGTCACGGCTTGGTCGGGGGCCAGCGTGATGACGTAGCGGATGGCCACGATGGGGTCCAGCACGGAGCCGTGGCCGCCGCTCAAGGGGCCGCTTTCCTGCAGCGCCAGCGGTAATTGCGCCGTGTTGCCGCGGCCGATGAAGCGCGCGCGGTCCGTCTCGAACGAGACCTTGTAGCGCTCCGCGTCATGCACCGTCATCACGTGCAGCAGCCACGGCATCTGCTCGTCTTTCGAGCGGGGACGGCGCGTGCACAAAATCGCATTTTCCGGCGCCAGGATTTCCGTCTGCACGAACAGCTTGCTGAACGCGGGATGAGCCGCGTCGGCCGCCGCCGGCGCCATCACCACTTCGGCAAAGCTGGTGATCTCGATGCGCCGCTGGCGGTTCGAATTGTTGCTGATGCGGGTGCGGCGGATTTCGATGTCGTCCTCGGGCGAGACGACGATTTCCGTGTACAGATCCAGGCCGTGGTCGGCGCGGCGGAACTCCGCGCGTCCCTCGGAAAAGATCACCTCGTATTTCTTCGGCTCGGCCAGGGTGGGCTGGTACATGGTGGACCAGACGGCACCGTCGTCGAGGTCGCGCAGGTAGCAGAAATTGCCCCAGTTATCGCGCGTGCTGTCCTCGCGCCAGCGCGTCACGGACAGGTCTTTCCAGCGGCTGTAGCTGCCGCCCGCATTGCTCACCATGACGTGGTAGCGGCCATTCGACAGCAGCTGCGTTTCGGGTACGGCGCTGTTGGCCTGCGTGAGGATACGCATCGGCATGGCCTGCTCGGGCGCGCCGCTGCGCAGCACCGCCAGTTCGGCCGTGTTCGAGTAAAAGGCGCCCGCCTGCGGCGTGCGTTCCTGCAGCACCAGCAAGGCCGATTGCAGCAGCGGATCGGACTCGAAACGGCGCTGCATGGGACGGTCGTGCAGCAGGTAGCTGAGGGCCAGGAAACCCATGCCCTGGTGGTGCACCATGAAGGAACGGATGACGGCGCTGCCCTGCCCGCGCGGCAGGCGCGCGGTGGTAAAGTCGATCGCCTCGAAGAAGCCGTAGCGGCCCATGTAGCCGGCCGCCTGCATGCGCTGCAGGTTCTGGCACGCCGCTTCCGGCTGCACCATCAGGCCCATCATGCTGGCGTACGGCGCCACCACCAGGTCGTCGGCCAGGCCCCGCTTCAAGCCCAGCCCCGGCACGCCGAAGGCGCGGTACTGGTAGTTCAAGCTGGCGTCGACCGTGTTGTAGCCGGACTCGGAAACGCCCCACGGCACATCGCGCTGGCGGCCATAGTCGATCTGCGCCTCGATGACGGAGTGATACGTCTGGTCGAGCAGGGTATTCGGATAATTCGGCATCACCAGCAGCGGCATCAGGTATTCGAACATCGAGCCGCTCCACGACAGCAGCACGGGCTGGCCGGCCACCATGCACAGCTGGCGCCCCAGCGCGAACCAGTGCTCCTGCGGCAGCTGTCCCTGGGCGATGGCGATGAAGCTGGCCAGGCGCACTTCGGAAGCGAGCAAATCGTAGTAGCTGGGGTCGAGGCGCCGCTCGCTCACGTTGTAGCCGATGGCCAGCAGTTTTGTCGACGGGTTGTACAGGAATGCGTATTCGACCTGCGCAAAATCGCGCGCCTGGCCCGCCGCATGGGCGATGTCGCGCATGTGGCGGCCCGCCTGTTCGCTGCCCTGCGCCAGCAGCGCCGCCAGCTCGGGCGGCGTGCCTTCCATGAGCGTCAGGTTGGCCAGTTCGCGCAGGGTCGGCACGCGCTGCCACGCCGCATCGAGGTCCGCTTGCGCCGCCCACGGCGCCAGTTGCAGCAGCTCGGCCAGCGCCGCGCGGCACTGGCGCGCCAGCGCACCGCTCCACATGGACAGCTCGCCATCCTCGCTTTGCAGGGTCAGCGACAGCAGCGCGTCGGCCGCGCCATTCGCCGCATGCAGGTAGGCATGCCATTCGGGCAGGCTGGCCGGCGCGGCAGGCGCCTGCAGCAGCGCCAGCGACGCGCGCATTTCCTTGCCTTCGCCTTCGGCGGCGATGAACTCCTGCAGCACCTGCGCCGTCGTGCGGATGCCCTGTACCACCTGCGCGCCGATGATGGGCGCGTCGTACAGTTCCACCAGTCCCGGCTGCAAGGTCAGCAGATGACCGGCCAGGTTGCCGCTGTCGACCGTCGAGATATACATGGGCTGCAAGGCCTTCAGCGTTTGCGTATCGTACCAGTTGTAGAAATGGCCCTGGAAGCGCTCCAGCTCACCCATGCTGCGCAAGGTGGCGCGGCTGCGCTCGATCAGCTGGCCCATGGTGAGGTAGCCGAAATCATAGGCCGTCAGGTTGGCCAGCAGCGCCAGGCCGATATTCGTCGGCGAAGTGCGGTGCGCCACCACCAGGTTCGGATGCTCCTGCATGTTATCGGGCGGCAGCCAGTGATCGTCGGGTCCGACGAAGGTATCGAAATACGCCCAGGTCTTGCGCGCCACGCCATGCAGGAAACGCCCCTGCTCGGCCGACAGGCGCGCCACGGCCCGTTCGATGGGGCGGCTGATCCACCAGGCGATGGCGGGAGCGGCCAGCCATAGCAGCAGCACCACGGCCGCTGCCGGCAAGGCGGCGGGGCGCCAGGCCAGCAAGGCAGCAAAGGTGGCCAGCGCCAGCGCGGGCGAACACCACATGGCGCGCCAGCTATCGGCCTGCGAGCCGGAAGAGCTGTGCAGGTTCGAGGCGCGCCAGTCGAGCAAATGTTTGTGCGACACGCCCAGGCGCCACAAGGTGCGGGCGATGGCGTCCAGGCTGATCCAGGCTTCGTACGGCAGGAAGACGAGCGTCAGCATGGCGTGCGAAAACTGCACGCCGCAGCGCCGCTCGAACGCGGCCAGGTGCTGGCGCCACAGGGTGTCGCGCGGTTTGCGCAGCAGGTCGTACAGGGCCGAAAACACGGGCGGCAGGAAGATGATGGCCAGCACGGCCGCGCTCCAGAACGCCACGTGCGGCAAAAAGCCCCACACCAGCAGCAGCGACACGGTGGTGGCGGGCGCCACGACGCTGCGGCGCAAATTGTCGAACAGCTTCCAGCGCGACAGCATCGACAGGGGATTGCGTTCGCGCTTGCCCGCGCGGCCCGGCACGCGGCCCAGCAGCCAGCCGACCAGCTGCCAGTCGCCGCGTATCCAGCGCTGGCGCCGGCTCACGTCGGCGTCATAGCGGGCCGGGTATTCTTCATACAGCTGCGAGTCGCTGAGCAGGCCGGCGCGCAGGTAGCAGCCTTCGAGCAGGTCGTGGCTGAGGATTTTATTGTCGGGCAGGCGCTGGCCCAGCACGCGCTCGAACATGTCGAGGTCATAGATGCCCTTGCCGATGAAGGAGCCTTCATAGAACACGTCCTGGTACAGGTCGGAGACGGTGCGCGTGTACGGGTCGATGCCCGGTTCGCCGCCGCACAGCAGCTCGTAGCGCGACGCGTTCGCGCTGGGCAGCGCGACGGCCACGCGCGGCTGCAGGATGCCGTAGCCGGCCACCACGCGCGTGCCGGCCGCATCCAGCACGGGGCGGTTCAGCGGGTGCATCATGGTGGCGATGAATTCGCGCGCCGCGTCGCGCGGCAGCTGCGTATCCGTGTCGAGCGTGATCACGTATTTGATCGTGCGCAGGCCGCGCAACTCGCCTTCCACCAGCGCGAATTTGTCGCGCGCGCCGCCGCGCAGGAACGCGTGCAGGTCGGACAGTTTGCCCCGCTTGCGCTCCTGCCCCATCCACGCATTCTGCTGCGAATTCCACAGGCGCGGACGGTGCAGCAGCAGGAACGGCCCCACGTGGCCCAGCGCTTCGCGTTCGGCCGGGTCGCCATTGTCCTTGAACTCGATGCCTTCCACGCGGTATTTGTCGTTCAGGCCACGGATGGTGTCCTGCGCCTGGCGCAGCAAGGCCTCGTCGCCGGGCAGCGTTTGCGCCTCCGCATCGACAAAGTCCGTCAGCAGGCAAAAGCGCAGGTTCGGATCGCGGTTGGCCAGATAGCGCACTTCCAGCGCCTCGCACAGGGCCGCCACGTTGTCCTGGCTGTAGATCAGGGTCGGCACCACCACGATGCCGCGCGCGTCCGACGGAATGCCGGCCTGGTAATCCATGCGCGGCAGCGGGTGCGGCGACGTCATCAGGGTCGCCAGCCAGTTCACCACGGCCACGGCCAGCTGGCTGCTGCCCAGCAGCGCCAGCACGCCCAGCGCCGCCAGGGACCAGCCCTGCACGCCATGGCGCACGGCACGCTCGAGCAGCAAGGCGCTCGTCGCCAGGCTCAGGAAACAGATGGCCCCAAGATAGACGGCCAGCGGCGCGGCGCGCGCCGTCTGCTGCAGCGCCTCGACGAAGGGCAGCCTGGCGCCGGCCTGCTTTTCCAGCACCAGCACGCCGCGTCCCACCAGGTAAAAGCCGATGTGGCCACGGCGCGCATCGTTGCCGTTGCCATGCGTGTGCGCCAGCTGCACCACCATCTCGGCCACCTCCACCTCGCTGCGCGCGCTGCGCTTCGCGATGCGTTCGATGGCGTGGCGGTAGCTGTCGCGCGTGGCGAAATCCATCAAGCCATACGTGCCGGCCGGGTCCAGGCGCAGGGTCTGCTCGACGACGCTCATGGTCTCGACGAATTCCTGCCAATCCATGGTGCCCAGAAAACGCAGGCTGCCGATGCTGTTGGCGATCGATACCTGGTCGGCCGCCTGCTGCCCGATCTCGGACTGGATCTGCTGCTCGATGGTGAGGCCCGATTCGGCCAGCTTGTGCGTCAGCCACGACAGCGCCAGGGTCAGCGACGAACTTTGCCCCTGCAGGCGGCGCGACAACTCCGCCACGAAGGCGCTGGTCATCGGCGGATTCGAGCGCGCCATGTCGGCCACCAGCAGGATCAAGCCGCTGGGATTGCGCTCGGCGATCTCCGTCATCTGGTCGGCCCAGGTATTGGCCAGGTCGCGCTGCATGCGGTCATCGGCCACGCGCACGGCGACGCGCCGCAGGTTTTCGATCAGGGCCAGGCGCAGCATGATGGGCACGGCCCACAGTTCGCCCAGGGTCAGGGTGGCCACATCCTGGTAGGCCTCGATGAAGTGGCACAGATTTTCCAGGTCAACCCGGCCGTCGCCATGCGAGATGATTTCCAGCGCGATCTTGTACACGCGCGGGCAGCCCGCATCCACGCCGGCAGTCAGCCGTGGCAGCTCCTTGCTGTAGTTCTTCGGCAAATGGCGCCGCGTGGTGCGGATCTGCTCTTCGATCAGATAAAAATTATCGAGCAGCCATTCCGACGCGGGCGTGACCTGGCGCCCGCTTTTCACCGTGGCCGTCAGCTCGTTGACGGTGGCCGTGATCAGGGCCGCATTGTCGGCCAGGCGCGCCAACAGGCGGTCGCGGCCATGGTGCCGTCCCACCGCATGGCCGGCAGCCACGTGCTTGCCGTGGGCCGCCATCTGCATGGCGCTGAACAGCTCGGAACGCAGGGGCAAGGCATCGTCGCGCGCGGCGTCGAAACTGTCCGGCGCGAGGGCATGGTCGCGGAAGATTTCTTTAAACTTGGAAATCTGTTGCTGGATCTGCTGCGTGACTACTGCGGTGTACTCTTTCAACTTGGCCTCGCTAGGTGCGCGCAGGCAGCCAGCGGCCACCGTCACGCTGGCCCAGTCTGGAAGAACACGATCGGACACTGGCGAAGACGGAAAGCGAAGCGCCGGAGCGTTGCGACGAATCTCAGGGTATAGGGAGATTTTCTGAACTTCATCGTAGGTGCGCCCTGCACGCAAGACCGTGCGCTAGCGTACATACCCGAGGTTTTAGGGACGTGCCGGCAAAGAAATCAGCCAGTTGTAAGGAGGAAAAATGCCAGAAGGAAATTAACAGGGGAAATGCGCCAGCCGCACCGTGCCAATGATGGCACGGTGCAATATTTCAACGAGGAAACTTCAACCCTGTCAGGCCGCGATGGCCAGCGGGTGGCGCGTCGCTTCCGCCATCGCCATGCCGCCGTTGAGCTGCCACGCCGCGCCATGGCCCAGGCGGCGCAGACAGGCGGCGGCGCGCGCGCTGCGGTTGCCGCTGCGGCAGAAAAAGACCAGCGGGCGCTGCGGCTGCTGCAGCCAGGCAGCCACCTGTCCGGCCAGGCGGCTCAGCGGGACGCTATGCACGGCACAGCCCTCGAACACCGTGCCGGCGCAGGCCGCGTGTTCATATGCTTCGCGCACATCGACGAGAATGGCGTCGGGGTGCTGGCGCAGGAAAGCGGGCAAGCCGGCCGCATCGAGCTGCAGTTCGCTGGTGGACGCTTCACCTTTGCCGGCGGCGCGCACGGTGCTGCAGAGGCGGCCGTCGTCGCTTGAGCTGCACAGCACGGTGTCCGGCGTCACCAGCCCCGCCTCGAGCAGGGGCGCCAGCGCCTCGGGCGCCAGGGCGCCGGTGAAGGCAAAGCGCTGTCCCAGCAGGTACACATGCGTTTCGCCGCACTCGATTCGGCGCAGGCGCTGCTGGCCCAGTGCCAGCTCACCGTCGATGTCGACGCGGCCCACCTGTTCAATGGCGAGCTCCTGCAGCAGCGCCAGGCGCGCCGCACCATGGTCGGCCGGCGCCGTCGTGTGCACGATGGCGCGCAAGGCCAGGTGCTGGCAGCGGATGAAAGCGGCCAGGCGCGGCACGAGCGCGGCGGCGGGATCGATGACGACGCAACTGGCGCTGGCCGCATCGCTGAGCAGCCAGGTGCACTGGCCATCGACGCCCAGCTGGATTATGCCCTCCTGCGCGCCGTCCTGCGGCGATGGCGCCAGCACGGACGGCAGCAAACAGCTGCTGCGCAGTGCCTCGCCGCAGCGCTCGATGCGCGCGCAGGCGGCAGCGATGGTTACCGCATCGATCAGGGGGCCGAACGACAGGCGGATGGCCGAACTGGCGCGCCATTGCGGTACGTGCATCGCTTCCAGCACGTAGCTGGGCAGGGCCTTGGCGGCGGAACAGGCGCTGCCCGAGCTGACGCGCACGCGCGCCGCATCGAACAGGTCCAGCAACTCCTTCGAAGACAGGCCCGGCACGGAAAAATTGAGCGTCGTCGGCAGCGACAGCTCGAACGGCATATTGAAGACGATGCCGGGGAACGCGTGCTCCAGGCTGGCCACCAGGCTGTCGCGGAACGCGGCCAGGTCGGCGTGGCTGCGGAAAGTCTTGCCGTCTTCCAGGGCGGCCAGCACGGCGCCCAGCGCGGCGATGCCGGCCATGTTTTCCGTGCCGGAACGCAGGCCCGCTTCCTGGCCGCCGCCCATCATCAGTGGCGTAAACGGCGCGCCGGCGCGCACATACAGCATGCCGATGCCCTTGGGCGCATACAGCTTGTGGCCGGAAAACGGCGCGTAATCGATGCGCGTGGCGGCCAGGTTCAGCTTCAGCTTGCCCAGCGCCTGCACGCAATCGACCATCCAGTAGGCATCGGCGCCCCGTTCCTGCAGCAGCTGCGCGATGGCGGACAGGTCGCTGACGACGCCCGTTTCATTGTTGGCCGCCATCGTGCACAGCATGGCCGCATCGCCGATCAGCGCATCGAGCGCCTGCAGATCGTGGCGCCCCTGCGCATCGACGGGCAGCTTGCGCACTTCCAGGTTCAGGCCCAGCAAGCGGTTCCAGTGGGCCAGGCTTTCCGGCACGGCCTTGTGCTCGGTCGCGCCATACAGCAGCAGGCTGCCGATGCGCTTGCCCGCGTCGCGCCGTTCGCGCAGCGCGCACAGGGCCGACAGCACGGCAGTCTGGATGCCTTCGGTGGCGCCGCTGTTGAACATCAGGCGGCCGTCGCCCACGCCCAGCAAGCGGCTGGCGCGCTGGCGTACGCCATCCATCATGGCCTTGGCCTGCAATCCCGTGGCGTGGGTACTGCTGGGATTGCCATAGCCGTGTTCCATCGCCTGCCTGGCGGCGGCAACGGCGGCGGGCAGCACGCAGGTGGTGGCATTGCTGTCGAGGTAGATTTCTTTCATGATGGCAGTCCGAGTATTCGATGAAAAGGGCGCAGCGCAGGCGGCTGGAACGTCTCGATAGTCTACCGGCAGGCCCCCGTGAAGATATGCCAAAAGTCACTGCAAATGGCGTAATATGTAGCATGCCCATGCTACAAAATAGAGAACTACAAAATGAATTCACCAAACACATCGCTCGACAAATTCGACTGTGCCATCCTGGCCGCCCTGCAGCAGGATGGCACCCTGTCGATCGCCGCCCTCAGCGAGAAGATCGGCCTGTCCAGCACGCCATGCTGGAAGCGCGTCAAGCGCCTGGAGGAGGACGGCTACATCGAGAGCCGCGTGGCCATCGTCAACCGGCAAAAAGTGGGCTTGCCCGTGACCGTGTTTGTCAGCGTGCGCACGGGACAGCACGATGAAAAATGGCTGCGCCGCTTTGCCGCCGCCGTCATCGTCTTGCCCGAAGTACAGGAATTTCACCGCATGAGCGGCGACATCGACTACCTGCTGAAAGTCGTCACCACCGACATCAAGGGTTACGACACCTTCTATAAAAAGCTCATCAAGGCCGTGCAGCTGACGGGCGTGTCGTCCGCCTTCTCCATGGAGCAAATCAAGTGCAGCACGGAATTGCCGCTGGAATTGATCGCCCACGGCTTGCCTGCCTGACCCATTTTCTCCGCATGGCGAACAAGCATGAAAAATCGGCATGATTGCCGGCTCTTGCGTTGCTGCATTGCAACATAAATAACCTGAAAGCAGCAATGACGCAGCGAAACGCGGGGCCTGGCCGGTATACTGGCGGCTCGCCTGCCCGCTTTTCTGCCGATTGTGCAGGCCATCACTCAAGGTTTCCATGTCTCTGCTCCGCCGCCTCTCCATCCAGAAAAAACTACTGTTCAGCATGGGCCTGTGCCTGCTGCTCTTCATGGCGATTTCCTCGTTCCTCAGCGTGCGCATGAGCAGCGATTACGTGCGCGAGCGCGTCGTCGGCCAGGAGTTGCCGGCGCAGGTGGGCGAGATCCGCAACGATGTGCTGCGCCAGATCAGCCAGCCCCTGTCCGTGGTGCAAACCATGGCCAACGATGTCTATCTGCAGGACTGGGAAGATGCAGGCTTGCCCGACAGCGGCATCGCCACCTTCCAGCGCTATGCCGCCGTGGTCAAGGACAAGAACAAGGCTGCCTCGATCAACTGGGCTTCCGCCAGCACGGGCAAATATTTCACCACGGAGGGCTTGCTGCGCACCCTGGACAAGAACCTGGCGGCCGACCAGTGGTTTTATCGCTTGCTGGCCGGCGACAAGGCTTACACGCTCGACATCGACAAGGCGGAAAACTCCAGCGACCTGATGCTGTATCTGAATGCGCGCGGCCAGACGGCGGGCGGCAAGCAGATCGCCGCCGGACTGGGCCTGTCCATCAATGCGCTGGCCGACACCATCCGCAGCTACAAGATCGGCCAGACGGGCCATGTCTACCTGGCGCGCGCCAATGGCATCGTGCTGGTGCACCGCGACACGGCCCTGGCCGACGGCAAGCACCAGCTCAAGGATTTGCCCGGCTTTAGCGATGCTTTGAGCAAGCGTCTTCTCACCGGCAACAAGTACGCGTACGCCATCTATGACGCGCCTGCCGGACGCCAATTCGTGGCCGCGTCCTTCGTGCCGGAACTCAATCTGTATGTGATGGCGGAAGTGCCGGAAACGGAAGTGCTGGGCAATGTCACGCGTTCGGCCCTGATCGCCGCGCTGATCGCCGGCCTCGTCGGTGGCGGCATTGCCCTGCTGATCATTTATGTGATCAGCCGCGCCATCGCCGCCCCCGTCGCGCGGGCGGCCGACATGCTCAGCGAGATCGCCAGCGGGAACGGCGACCTGAGCCGCCGCATGCCCGTCGAATCGGAAGACGAGGTGGGCGCCCTGGCTGCCGCCTTCAACCGCTTCGTCGCGTCGCTGAACGTGACGATACGCGAAGTTCGCGACAGTACCGGGGCCATTGCCAGCGCATCGAGCCAGATCGCGTCGGGCAACCTGGACCTGTCGGCGCGCACGGAAGCCCAGGCGTCGAGCCTGGAAGAAACGGCTGCCGCCATGGAAGAGCTGACGTCGACCGTGAAACAGAACGCGGATAACGCGCGCCAGGCCAACCAGCTGGTGGTGTCGGCCTCGAGCCACGCCGTCAAGGGCGGTGACGTGGTGGGACAAGTCGTGCAGACGATGGGCGCGATTACGGAAAGTTCACGCAAGATCGCAGACATTATCGGCGTGATCGACGGCATTGCCTTCCAAACCAATATCCTCGCCCTGAATGCGGCGGTCGAGGCGGCGCGCGCAGGCGAACAGGGCCGCGGCTTTGCCGTGGTGGCAACGGAAGTGCGCAACCTGGCGCAGAGGTCAAGCCAGGCAGCCAAGGAAATCAAGGACTTGATCGTCGACTCGGGCAGCAAGGTGGAAGCGGGCAGCAAGCTGGTCGATTCTGCCGGCGCCACCATGCAGGACATCGTCGTATCCGTCCAGAGAGTCGCCGACCTGATGGGAGAAATCGCGTCGGCCAGCCAGGAGCAAAGCCAGGGCATCGCGCAAGTCAACGCCACGGTCACGCAAATGGATGATGCCACCCAGCAAAATGCGGCATTGGTGGAAGAAGCGGCCGCGGCGGCCCAGTCCTTGCAGGATCAGGCCGGCCGGCTGGCGCAGGTGGTCAGCGTGTTCAAGCTCGAGGAAACGGGACAGGCAGCGCAGCAGGCTATCGTACGGCCCGCGCCACCCAAGGCTGTGCGCCCGGCAATCGCCGCAGCACCGGCCGCGCGCCCGAAAGCGCCAGCCAGCGATGCGTGGGAAGAGTTTTAAGGCAATTATTTCACCCTCATCACAGCGCCGGCGTCTTGACGCTGGCCGCTTGCTTGAAGAAATCATAAATGCCGCTTTCGCTCATGCGGCGCGCATTCGCCAGTTCGCCGCCCTTGGTAGCGTACAGCACCTGGTTGTTGTCGCTTGAGACGAGCACGGCAGCAGGAATGCCCTTTTTGAGGGGATTGCCATAGGTTTGCGCCACATCGAGGTTAAGGTCGAAGTTCCCTACGTCGACCTTGACGACCTTGAACTGCTGTTGCATCAGCTCGGCATTCTTGCCTTCCTTCAAGGCCTTGTCGAGCGCACGGCAATCCTCGCACCAGTTGGCGCCAAAGATCAGCAGTACGGGCACGTGCGCCGCCTTGGCCTCGGCCAAGGCGCGGGCCACATCGGCCTTGGCGTCGGCTGCCGCGTTGTACGGCAGGTGCGGCGTGGCGACGGGATTGCTCGGCGTGGGGGCGGCGGCAACGGCGGTGCCGGCAAGCAGCAGGCTGGCGAGAAGAAGGGAAAGGCGCATGCAGGGCTCCTGAGAAAAATCGTAAGGCCAGCTGAACGGATGCCAGCGGACGTGATTGTCTAGAATATGCCTGCTTGTGGGAAATATCCACCATTTAATTGCACTGTGCTTATGCGAAAAACGTATAAGCAGCCCCAAGAAGTAACCGCTTGAGCATGCACGATGTCCTGCCTCCAGCACTGTCCGGCGCCGCGCGCATGCTGCGCAACGCCTATCCCGGCGGCATGCCCGACATGGCCTGCCAGGCGGTATTGGCCCTGCTGCATGAACACGTCTCCGACCGCAACCTGACGGCAGTGATGGCGGCCGTCACGGACAAGGATGCGGCGACGATTCTCAATGACATCCATGCCTGCGCCAGCAGCAAGCAGGAGCCATCCGCCACCGGGGCCGTCGGGCGCCTGCTGGAGCAACACGGCTTGCAGGCGGTCTGTGCCGAAGACCAGCGCCCGCGGGCAGCGAAATCCCACGCATGGGATAATGTCGGGCTCACACTGAGCAACGCGGCCTGAACGCGCCCTCCCCATGACGACTTCTTTCCTGGCACGCTGGCTGCCGCAACCGAACAACGGCAGCCGCCGCGAACAATTGCGCGCCTGCGCAGGCGCCATCTGCGGCTTGCTGCTCACCGGTCTCATCTGCCATTTCCTGCTGGCCCCCGACAGCGCCAGCGTGTACCTGATCGCGCCCATGGGCGCCTCGGCCGTGTTGCTGTTCTGCCTGCCTGCCAGCCCGCTGGCGCAACCGTGGTCCGTGGTGGGCGGCAACGTCGTTTCCGGCCTGGTCGGCATGGCCTGCGTGAAATGGCTGGGGCCCAGCGTGGGCGTGGCGGCGCTGGCCGCCTGCCTGGCCATCGGCGCCATGTTTGCCCTGCGCTGCCTGCATCCGCCGGGCGGCGCCGTCGCGCTGACCACCGTGGTCGGCGGCGCCAGCGTGCATGCGGCCGGCTTTGAATTCGTCTTCATCACCGTGCTGTTCAATTCAGCCGTGCTGGTCGCCTGCGCCGTGCTGTACAACAACCTGACGGGACGCCGCTACCCGCACATCCAGCAACTGACCGCGCCCCATCCGCACGCCACGAGGGACGACGTGCCCAGCAACCGCCTGGGCTTTTCGCCGGACGACCTCGATGCCGTCCTGCGCCAGCACAGCGAGGTGCTCGATATCAGCCGCGACGATTTGCAGGCCATCTTCCTGCAAACGGAAATGCGCGCCTATCAGCGCCGCTTCGGCGTCGTCACCTGCGCCGACATCATGTCGAAGGATGTGCTCAGCGTGGAATTCGGCACGCCGCTCGATGTTGCCTGGCGCACCATGCGCGAACACGAGGTGGGCGCCTTGCCCGTCATCAACCGGGCGCGCCGCGTCATCGGCATCATCACGCAGACGGATTTCCTGCGTCATGGCGGACTCGACGATTATCAGGGCGTGCGCCAGCGCCTGCGCAGCCTGCTGCAGCGCAGCGGCCTGTCCCACGGCGACAAGCCGGAAGTGGTGGGGCAGCTGATGACGCCGTCGCCGCACACGGCCCGCCTGGGCACGCCCATCATCGATCTGGTGCCCCTGATGGCGGACGCCGGCTATCACCATATTCCCATCCTCGACGATGCAGAACGCCTGGCCGGCATCATCAGCCAGTCCGACCTGATGGCGGCCCTGTACGAGAGCCGCTTTGCCGAGGCCGCCGCATGACGCCATTCCAGGCATTGCTGACTGGCCCCGATGGCGGGCCGTCCGGCACGCCCGTCAGCGCGCATTTCTTCGGTGCCCAACTGGCCATCGACGCGCCCGGCCACAGCGTCGAGGTGGCGCAACTGGTCGTCAGCGTGGGCGGCGTCGACGGGCCGGAACTGTTCCTGAACTGGCTCGATGCGCAAGGCCGGCAGGCGTCGCTCAAGCCGCAGACGGCTGCCGACATCGCCATCGTGTTGACGGAAGCGCCGGCGGCGCTGCAGCCGCAACTGCAGCGCCTGTGGAGCGAACGCCAGCGCAACCGGCGGCAGGTGTCGGGCTGGCTGGCCGGTTTGACGGGCGCGGCCGTCGTTGCCTCTGCCCTGCTGTGGTGGCAGGGCGGCAATGCCATCGGCGCGCTGGCAGGCTTCATTCCCTTGTCGGCGGAAAAACAGCTGGGCGAACTGGCCCTGTCGCAAGTGCGCGCGCAAGGCGGCATCGCCGACAGCGGCGCGGCGCAGCAAACGGTGCAGGATATCGGCCGCAAGCTGACGGCCGGCTCGCGCTACTCCTACCGCTGGCTGGTCAAGCAGGACGACAGCGTCAACGCCTTTGCCATGCCCGGCGGCATCATCGTCGTGCACACGGGATTGCTGCGCCAGGCGGCCGACCCGGGCGAGCTGGCCGGCGTGCTCGCGCATGAAGTGCAGCATGTGGAGCAGCGCCATTCACTGCGGCAAATAATCAGCAGCCTGGGCTGGGGCGCCCTCGTCGGCGTGACCATCGGCGACATCAGCGCCGTGGCCGCCATGCTGGCGCACCAGGCCGGCACCCTGTATTTCAGCCGCGACATGGAAGAGGAAGCGGACCGGCTGGGTTTGCTTGCCTTGCAGCGCGCGCACATCCAGCCCGACGGCATGCTGCGCTTTTTCCAGAAACTGGGCAAGACGGATGGCGCAACGCCGCCAGGCTGGCTGTCGTCGCACCCGCAAACGGCGGCGCGCGCGCAGCAAATCCGCAGCCTGATCGCGGCCACGCCCTGCCCCGCCTGCACCCCATTGAGCAGCCAGCACTGGCAGGCGATGAAAGCCGCCCTGCCGCCTACGGCAAAATAGCAACATTCCCCCCGCACAATTTATCCAAACGCACGGGGCAATGGCGTATGCTTACGCCCCGGCCGTTCCATCTCGACCGGCCACCCCGACCTCGCTACGGTTTTGTCAGGCGTTGTAAGCCTCCGTTCATTCCCTTCCTTACAAAGGACATCGCGCATGAAGCATCGTTTTGCCGCCGGCACCCTCGGCACCCTGGCCATCTCCCTGTTGCTCGCCTACGCGCCCATGGCGCAAGCGGCGCAGCCCACAGCCAAAACCGTGGCCGTCAGCGCGCCCAAAGCGAAGCAGCAGCTGCAGGTGCTGGCCGATCAATACTACGATGCGCTGGCCCGTTTCGAGCCGATCAATGCCACCGAGAGCGGCGACAACCGCTTTGACGACCAGCTCGGCTCTGCCATCGTGCCTGCCGCGCGCGCGAAACAGTTTGCCCTGTACCGCCAGTACCAGAAGACCTTGCGCAGCATTGCCCGCGCGCAGCTGTCGCACCAGGACCAGATCAACTACGATATCCTCGACTATGAACTGGCCACGGCGCTGAGCTTCGAGCGCTTCCCCGAATACCTGCTGCCACTGAACCAGATGGACAGCATGCCCGTCACCCTGGCCAATTATGCGGGCGGCGAAGCATCGCAGCCTTTGACCACGGTCAAGGAGTACGACGCTTACCTGAGCCGTATCGGCCAATTGCCGGGCTGGATAGACCAGGCCATCGCCAACATGAAGGTCGGCATGCAAAAGGGCATCGTGCTGCCCAGGGCGCTGACGGAATCGGCCCTGCCGCAATTCAAGAAACTCGTCAGCGCCACGCCGCAGGACAGCGTCTATTACACGCCCGTCAAGAAACTGCCCGCCAGCTTTTCCGAGGCGGACAAGGCGCGCCTGACGCAAACCTACACCGTCGTCATCCAGGCCAAGCTGATGCCCGCGCTGCAGCGCCTGGCCACGTTCATGGAACAGGATTACCTGCCAGCCGGCCGCACGAGCAGCGGCTGGAGCGCCCTGCCCGACGGCGCGGCCTGGTACCAGGCGCGCGTGGCCAGCAGCACCACCACGGATTTGAAACCGGAGCAGATCCACGCCATCGGCTTGAAGGAAGTGGCGCGCATCCAGGAGCAATATGCGATCGTGGGCCCGAAGATGGGCTACAACGGACCGGCCGCCGGCTTGCCCGTGTGGGTGTCGGAACAGGCGAAATACCGTCCGTTCAAGACGGAGCAGGAAGTGCTCGACGTCTACCGCAAACTGAACGTGCTGCTCGACAGCAAATTGCCAGCCCTGTTCACCCTGGTGCCGAAGGCGCCGCTGGACTTGCGCCTGGAGCCTGAACTGAGCCGCGACACTGCTGCCGACCACTACACGGCGCCGGCCGCCGACGGTTCGCGCCCTGGCGTGTTCTGGTCCGTCGTCACCGATCCGAAACTGTATGGCGATACGGGCATGACCACCTTGTTCCTGCACGAAGGCAAGCCTGGCCACCATTTCCACCTGGCGCTGGTACAGGAAATGGACTTGCCGAACTTCCGCCGTTTCGGCGGCAACAATGCCTTCACGGAAGGCTGGGCCCTGTATGCGGAAACCCTGGGCAAGGAAATGGGCCTGTTCGACGATCCGGCCCAGTACTTCGGCCATCTGAACGACGAGATGCTGCGCGCCGTGCGCCTGGTGGTCGATACGGGCTTGCACACCAAGGGCTGGACGCGCGAGCAGACGATCAAGTACATGCGCGACACCCTCGGTTACGATGCCGTGGCGAAAAGCGAAACGGAGCGCTACATGGCATGGCCGGGCCAGGCGCTGGGCTACAAGATCGGCTCGCTGAAGATCGTGGAACTGCGCCAGCGCGCGCAACAGGCGCTGGGCGACAAGTTCAGCCTGCCGAAATTCCACGAAGTCGTGCTCAGCGACGGCACCCTGCCCCTGAAACTGCTGGAAGCCAAGGTCGACCGGTGGATCGCGCAGCAGAAATAAGACGCAGCGCCTGAAAGCAAAACGGCAGCGCCTCCGTGGCGCTGCCGTTTTTTTTGCCCGCAGCGTATTTCGCTACACCAGCAGCGCCGCACTCATGGAACGCACTTCCTCGGCCGATTCGGCCAGGATGCTTTGCAGAGTCTCGTTATCGATAATGAAATCGATGACGGAATCGGAGGGCGTGAGCATTTCCACGTACGTCACCTGCAAGGGCGACGGCACGGGCGACAATTGCTTGGCCAGCAATAAGGTGTCGAGCAGAGAGTCGGGCGGAATCGACAGCAAGCCGTCGCGCAAGCCTTCGATGGCGTCGCTGACGGCCAGCGGAATCAGCAGCTTCTTCATGACTTCGCGGGAAATGATTTCTTCGGCGGACTCCATCCAGTGATCGGCATCGTCGTCGAGCAGGCCGGGAAATTCATCGGCGCGCGACAACAGGTAAAAGCCGCCCACTTCATGCACGATGCCGGCGAACAGGGCCGTGTCCGCATCGACGTGCGTTACGCGGCGGGCCAGCACGTGCGCCAGCGCCGCCACGTGCGCCGTGTGCTCCCACAGTTGGGTCGCCTTCTGGCGCAGGGCGGGGTCGATGATCTTGCTGCCGAACTGGCGCACCACCATGGCCGCCACCAGCGCATACAGATTGCGGTACCCCATGCGCATGACGGCGGCGCGCACGCTGGTCACGGGCGCCCCCTCGCCACGGCTGTACACGGCCGAATTGGCCAGCGCGACCGTGCGCGCCGCCAGCAAGGGCTCGGCCAGCACCAGCTTGATCGCATGATCGATATGGCAGTCCGGTTCGGCCAGGGCCAATTGCAATTGCAAAGCGGAATTAACACTGGTGGGGAAGGTTAATTCTCCGCGTACCGCTTGGGAAACAATTAAACCGAAAGCCTGTAATTTATTCATCATACGTTCAATCCGCCTTAAATATTTTTCCAGCATCAATTCCATGCAGCAGAAATTAAATGCCAGACCCGGCCTTTAGAATATAGATGGCACGTCATTCGCTTGCAAGTGGGAATCTGGCAATGCCAGCGCATGCAATAGCGATTCATCGCCGATGACAAACAATTTCGGCTGCTGCAATACCTGCAGCAGGAATGGCTGCCCTTCACGCAGACGTCGGCGATAATCGGCCAGCGTATATAAGTTGGGATTGATTTTACGCCTCAAGGTTCGCTCGGCCGGGGCCAATCCCGTCAACAGATCGCCATAATTGGCTTCCTCGCCCACCAGCAGCAAATCGATGGCGCTGCCCGGCATATCCTGCCCCTTCGCCGTGGCACCCGACACGAAGGCCAGGTGCAACTGGGCACGCAAGGGCGCCAGGGTTGCGCTGAGCACGCCGACGATGCCGAAGGTTTTCTGCACCAGCCCGCTCAACTCGGGATACACGAGGCTTTCCTTGTTGGGCCAGAAGCGCCGCACATTGCCGATCCGTTCCGACGTGATCAGGCCGGAATCATGCAGGCGGCGCAGTTCCCGCTGCGCCGATGCGCTGCCCAGGCCCGTCAAGCGCATGATCTCGTTCAAGTGAAAGCCTTCATTCACGCGGACAAAGAGCAAACCCAGCAGTTTCTGCTGGGCGGGAGTAAACAGGGCTTGGGCAATCATGCGCCAAATCTTAGCATGAATGAACTGGAAACTGGCGTGGCAGGGGCAATAGTACGTGATGGCGCAACATCGCGGCAATGCACCGCCACCAGCCCGTTGCGCGCCCGGATGCAGCGAAGCGGCGATGCCCGGGCAAGCGACATCCGGCAATCAGCGCTCCTTGTGAGCGCTCACTTCCCATTCCTTTGCGCGATGAGCAGATGTCCCCGCCTGCCGTATCCGCCAGCGGTCTGCCCACGGCAGCGCCGCTTATGCAATCCATCCATTCCAGCTTGCCCCATACCGCACTCATTCACTGGGGCATATTGATTCACAGGCTAGCCAGAAAAAATACCAGCGCACCGGTTTAATTGTGCACTGCCCCCATGAATAACAGCATGGCGGACTGGACTTTCATTCCATGCTTCATTTATCCATGGCGTCTCTATAAACACCATGCGTGCATGGGCAATCTCCGGCAATAAGATTCTTTTCATGCGCTGCATACGCCTGTTAATGGCGGTGCTGCCGCATAAATACGGAGCGCCACGCTATACCGTATTGCGCGCTGTTTCTCCGCCTGTCCTGGAAAGCGCGCTGGCATAAAAAAACGGCACCCGAAGGTGCCGTTCTTGTCAGCTAGCAGCGTCGATTACGCTTCGTCGCCGTGATGTTGCTGGGTCTCGATATCCTGCAGCGCTTCGGCAGCTTCGCCGGCCATCGAGGCTTTCTCGGCCAGCAGCAGTGCTTGACGCTCTTCCACTTCCCACGCTTCTTTCTCTTTGCGTGCGCGGTGGAAGGCCAGGCCCGTACCGCCAGGAATCAGGCGGCCGACGATGACGTTCTCTTTCAGGCCGCGCAGACCATCGCGCTTGCCCATGATCGCCGCTTCGGTCAGCACGCGGGTGGTTTCCTGGAACGATGCGGCCGAGATGAACGAATCGGTCGACAGCGATGCCTTGGTAATACCCAACAAGACGTTTTCGTAGGTCGCTGGAATCTTGTTCTCAACGGCCATGCGATCGTTCTCGTCCAGCAGTTCCGAACGCTCTACCTGCTCGCCAACGATGTAGTTGGTGTCGCCGGCATTGACGATCTGAACGCGACGCAACATCTGACGCACGATCACTTCGATGTGCTTGTCATTGATCTTCACGCCTTGCAGACGGTACACGTCTTGCACTTCGTCAACGATGTAACGTGCCAGCGCTTCGATACCCAGCAGGCGCAGGATGTCTTGCGGATCGGCCGGGCCGTCCACGATCATCTCGCCCTTGTTCACGACTTGGCCGTCATGCACCAGCACTTGTTTGTCCTTGGTGATCAAGAACTCATGCTTGTTGCCGTCCATGTCCGTGATTTCCAGACGCTGCTTGCCCTTGGTTTCTTTACCGAACGCAACCGTACCCGTGACTTCCGCCAGCATACCGGCATCTTTCGGCGAGCGCGCTTCGAACAGTTCCGCAACGCGTGGCAGACCACCGGTAATATCGCGCGTTTTTTGCGATTCGGTAGGAATACGTGCCAGCACTTCACCAACCGATACCTGTTGACCGTCCTTGACCATGATCAGCGCGCCGACCTGGAAGCCGATCGCCACCGAGTGTTCGGTGCCGGCGATCTTGACTTCTTCGTTCGCGTCGTTGATCAGCTTGACTTGCGGACGCAGGGTCTTGGTCAGCGAACCGCGACGTTTCGCATCGATCGCCACCAGGGTGGACAGACCGGTCACTTCGTCGACCTGACGGGCTACGGTGACGCCTTCTTCGACGTTCTCGAAACGCACTTGACCGGCGTATTCGGTAATGATCGGACGGGTCAGCGGATCCCACGTTGCCAGGGCCGTACCGGCCTTGATGACCATGCCGTCCTTGACGATCAGGGTCGCACCGTACGGTACTTTATGACGCTCACGCTCACGGCCATGGTCGTCGGTAATCAGCACTTCGCCGGAACGGGAAATGACGATTTGCGCGCCCTTGCCGTTCGTCACGTAACGCATGGTTGCCGTGAAGCGGATGGTACCGTTCGACTTGGCTTCCACCGACGATGCCACTGCTGCACGCGATGCCGCACCACCAATGTGGAACGTACGCATGGTCAGCTGGGTACCCGGCTCACCAATCGACTGCGCTGCCACCACACCGACGGCTTCGCCGGCGTTGACCAGCATGCCGCGGCCCAGGTCGCGGCCATAGCACTTGGCGCACAGGCCGAAGCGCGTGTCGCAAGTCAGTGGCGTGCGAACCTTGACTTCATCGATGGACAGACGCTCGATCTCTTCGACCATGTCTTCGTCCATCAGGGTGCCGGCTTCGTACAGCGTTTCCTGGGTTTCAGGATTGACGACGTCATGCACCACCACGCGGCCGAGGATACGGTCGCGCAACGGTTCGATGACTTCACCACCTTCGACCAGTGCCTTCATGACGGCGCCGTTCATGGTGCCGCAATCGTCCTCGATCACCACCAAGTCTTGCGTCACGTCAACCAGACGACGCGTCAGGTAACCGGAGTTAGCCGTTTTCAGCGCCGTATCGGCCAGACCTTTACGCGCACCGTGGGTCGAAATGAAGTACTGCAAAACGTTCAGACCTTCGCGGAAGTTCGCGGTAATCGGCGTTTCGATAATCGAACCATCCGGTTTGGCCATCAGACCACGCATACCGGCCAACTGGCGAATCTGGGCTGCGGAACCGCGCGCGCCGGAGTCGGCCATCATGTAAATGGCGTTGAACGATTCTTGCGTCGACTTGGTGCCGTCGCGGCGGATCACGTCTTCGACTTTGAGCTGGTCCATCATGGCCTTGCCGACTTCATCCGAGGTCTTGCCCCAGATATCGACGACCTTGTTGTAACGCTCGCCGGCGGTCACGAGACCCGAGGCGTATTGCTGTTCGATCTGCTTGACTTCCGATTCGGCCGTCGCGATCAGGGTGACTTTTTGAGGCGGTACCAGCATATCGTCGACGCAGATCGAGATACCGGCGCGTGTCGCCAGGCGGAAACCCGATTGCATCAGTTTGTCTGCGAACACCACGGTGGCGCGCAGGCCGCACTTGCGGAACGACGTGTTGATCAGCTTGGAAATTTCTTTCTTTTTCAGCGCGCGGTTCAGGACGGAGAACGGCAGGCCTTTAGGCAGAATTTCCGACAGGATCGCACGGCCGATCGTCGTTTCGTAGCGGGTAACCGTTTTCTCGAATTCGCCCGTTTCGGCGTTTTTCGGGTATTCGGTAATACGCACGGTCACGCGGGTCGTCAGTTCGACTTCCTTGTTGTCGTAGGCGCGGATCACTTCCGACACGTCAGGGAACATCATCCCTTCGTTCTTCGCATTGATCGCTTCGCGGGTCGCGTAGTACAGACCCAACACGATATCCTGGGAAGGAACGATCGATGGTTCGCCGTTCGATGGGAACAGGATGTTGTTCGATGCCAGCATCAAAGTGCGTGCTTCCATCTGCGCTTCGATCGACAGAGGAACGTGGACCGCCATTTGGTCACCGTCAAAGTCGGCGTTGAATGCGGCGCAGACGAGCGGGTGCAGCTGGATAGCCTTGCCTTCAATCAGGACGGGCTCGAACGCCTGGATACCCAGACGGTGCAACGTTGGTGCACGGTTCAACATGATCGGATGTTCACGGATCACGTCTTCCAGGATGTCCCACACGACCGGTTCTTGAATCTCGACCAGCTTTTTCGCGGCCTTGATCGTGGTCGCCAGACCCATCAGTTCCAGTTTATTGAAAATGAATGGCTTGAACAGTTCCAGCGCCATCAGTTTCGGCAAGCCGCACTGATGCAGTTTCAATTGCGGGCCCACGACGATGACCGAACGACCGGAGTAATCGACGCGTTTGCCCAGCAAGTTTTGACGGAAACGGCCGCCCTTGCCCTTGATCATTTCTGCCAGCGATTTCAGCGGACGCTTGTTGGCGCCGGTCATCGCTTTGCCGCGACGGCCGTTGTCCAGCAGCGAATCGACCGCTTCTTGCAGCATGCGCTTTTCGTTGCGCGTGATGATCTCTGGAGCGCGCAGCTCCATCAGGCGTTTCAGACGGTTGTTACGGTTGATGACGCGGCGATACAGATCGTTCAGATCCGAGGTCGCGAAACGGCCGCCATCCAGCGGTACCAGCGGACGCAGTTCCGGCGGCAGCACTGGCAGCACTTCCATGATCATCCAGTCCGGCTTGATGCCCGAACGTTGGAACGCTTCCAGCACTTTCAGGCGCTTCGCGTATTTCTTGATCTTGGCTTCGGATTTCGATTCCTTCAGTTCCACGCGCAGGGTTTCGGCATCGCGGTGGATGTCGATCGAGCGCAGCAGTTCACGGATACCTTCGGCGCCCATGAAGGCGGTGAAGTCGTCGCCGTACTCTTCGTACTTGGCGGCGTAGTCGTCTTCCGACATGATCTGGCACTTCTTCAGCGGGGTCATGCCTGGATCGGTCACGACGTATGCTTCAAAGTACAGCACGCGTTCGATGTCCCGCAGGGTCATGTCCAGGACCATGCCCAGACGCGACGGCAGCGACTTCAGGAACCAGATGTGCGCGGTTGGCGAAGCCAGCTCGATGTGGCCCATGCGCTCGCGGCGCACTTTGGCCAGCGTGACTTCGACGCCGCACTTTTCGCAGATCACGCCGCGGTGTTTCAGGCGCTTGTACTTGCCGCACAGGCATTCGTAATCCTTGATCGGGCCAAAGATCTTGGCGCAGAACAGGCCGTCGCGCTCAGGCTTGAAGGTACGGTAGTTGATGGTTTCCGGCTTCTTGACTTCGCCGTAGGACCACGAACGGATTTTCTCAGGCGAAGCGAGACCGATCTTGATTGCATCGAAGGTCTCGTTGGTCTGTACTTGCTTGAATAGATCGAGCAGTGCTTTCATGTATCACTCCAGAGGTGATTAAATTTCTATATTCCTGAGACTACATTGCCCGGCGTGGTTTCCCAGCCGGGCTTTGTGTTTCCCAAACCAAATGACAGGTGGCTGTCTTTTAGTTGCGTTCGAGGTCGATATCGATACCCAGCGAACGGATTTCCTTGACCAGCACGTTGAACGATTCCGGCATGCCGGCGTCGATCACGTGGTCGCCCTTGACGAGGTTCTCGTACACTTTGGTACGGCCATTCACGTCATCGGACTTGACGGTCAACATCTCTTGCAAGACATACGACGCGCCATACGCTTCCAGTGCCCAGACTTCCATCTCACCGAAACGCTGACCACCGAACTGGGCTTTACCACCCAGCGGCTGCTGCGTTACCAGCGAGTAAGGACCGGTCGAACGCGCATGCATCTTGTCATCGACCAAGTGATGCAGTTTCAGCATGTGCATGACGCCGACAGTAACCTTGCGCTCGAACGCTTCACCGGTGCGACCGTCATACATGGTCACCTGGTTTTTCGAAGCGGTCATGCCCAGGTTCTTGGCGATGTCGTCCGGATACGCCAGGTCCAGCATGCGGCGGATCTCTTCTTCATTGGCGCCGTCGAACACTGGCGTGGCAAATGGAACACCTTTTTTCAGGTTTTCCGCCAGCTTCATGATCTCTTCGTCGTCGAAGTCGTTCAACTCTTCCGCGCGGCCGTTGTCGTTGTAGATCGTCGTCAGGTACTTGCGCACTTGCTCGACCTTGGTTTGCGCCTTCAGCATTTCGCCGATGCGGATACCCAGACCCTTGGCAGCCCAGCCCAAGTGAGTCTCGAGAATCTGACCAACGTTCATCCGCGAAGGAACGCCCAGCGGGTTCAGCACAACGTCGGCTGGCGTGCCGTCGGCCATGTATGGCATATCTTCCACAGGAACAATACGGGAAACCACACCCTTGTTACCGTGGCGACCTGCCATCTTGTCGCCCGACTGCAGGCGGCGTTTCACGGCCAGGTACACCTTGACCATTTTTTGCACGCCTGGTTGCAGCTCATCGCCTTGCGTCAGTTTCTTGCGCTTCTCTTCGAAGGCCAGATCGAACTGGTGACGCTTCTCGTTGATCGATTCCTTGATCGCTTCCAGCGCTACCGCAGCATCGTCGTCCGCAGGGCGGATGTCGAACCAGTGGTATTTGTCCAGATCGGCCAGGTATTCCTTGGTGATCTTGGCGCCTTTGGCCAGCTTTTTCGGGCCGCCGTTAACAACTTTGCCGATCAGCATTTTTTCCAGACGCTGGAAGGCATCGCCTTCCACGATACGCATCTGGTCGTTCAAGTCCAGACGGAAACGTTTCAGTTCGTCATCGATAATTTGCTGGGCACGCTTGTCGCGCACGATGCCTTCACGGGTGAAGACTTGCACGTCGATCACGGTACCGATCATGCCCGAAGGCACGCGCAGCGAGGTATCTTTCACGTCCGAGGCTTTTTCGCCGAAAATCGCGCGCAGCAGCTTCTCTTCCGGGGTCAGCTGGGTTTCGCCTTTAGGCGTTACCTTACCGACCAGGGTGTCGCCGGCTTGTACTTCCGCGCCGATGTAGACGATACCGGATTCATCCAGACGAGCCAGCTGGTTTTCAGCCAGGTTCGAGATGTCGCGCGTAATTTCTTCCGCGCCCAGTTTCGTGTCACGGGCCACCACCGACAACTCTTCGATGTGAATCGAGGTGTAGCGGTCGTCCTTGACGACGTTTTCCGAGATCAGGATCGAATCTTCGAAGTTCAGACCATTCCATGGCATGAAGGCCACGGTCATGTTCTGGCCCAGCGCCAATTCACCCAGGTCGGTCGATGCGCCGTCGGCGATCACGTCGCGCTTGGCAACACGGTCGCCCACTTGCACGATAGGACGCTGGTTGATGTTGGTGTTCTGGTTCGAACGGGTGTACTTGATCAGGTTGTAGATGTCGACGCCCACTTCACCAGCTTGCGCTTCGTCATCGTTCACGCGAATCACGACACGGCCCGCATCGATGTAATCGACGATACCGCCACGCAGCGCTTGCACGGTGGTGCCCGAGTCGACCGCAACGGTGCGTTCGATACCGGTACCGACCAGCGCTTTTTCCGGACGCAAGCAAGGCACAGCCTGGCGTTGCATGTTGGCGCCCATCAATGCACGGTTCGCATCATCGTGTTCGAGGAACGGAATCAGCGAGGCAGCGACGGAAACGATCTGGCCTGGTGCCACGTCCATGTACTGGATGCGCTCCGGGGAGACCAGGATGGTTTCGCCAGCTTCACGGGCCGAGACCAGTTCATCGGACAGCATGCCTTCGTCGTTGATGGTCGCATTCGCCTGAGCGATGATGTAGCGGCCTTCTTCGATGGCGGACAGGTAGTCGATCTGATCGGTAATCTTGGAGCCTTCGACCTTGCGGTACGGGGTTTCCAGGAAGCCGTATTCATTCAGGCGGGCATACAGAGCCAGCGAGTTGATCAGACCAATGTTCGGACCTTCCGGTGTCTCGATCGGGCAGACGCGGCCGTAGTGGGTCGGATGCACGTCGCGCACTTCAAAGCCGGCGCGTTCGCGTGTCAGACCGCCGGGTCCCAGAGCCGATACGCGGCGCTTGTGGGTAATTTCCGACAGAGGATTGGTTTGGTCCATGAACTGCGACAGCTGGGACGAACCGAAGAACTCGCGAATCGCGGCCGAAATCGGCTTCGAGTTGATCAGGTCGTGCGGCATCAGGTTGTCCGCTTCGGCTTGGCCGAGGCGTTCCTTGACGGCGCGTTCAACACGCACCAGGCCGGCACGGAATTGATTCTCGGCCAGTTCGCCCACGCAACGTACGCGACGGTTACCCAGGTGATCGATATCGTCGACTTCGCCGCGGCCATTGCGCAGTTCCACCAGGATCTTGATCACGGCCAGCACGTCTTCGTTCGACAGGGTCATGGCGCCCGTCAGCTCATCGCGGCCAATGCGGCGGTTGAACTTCATGCGGCCCACGGCCGACAGGTCGTAGCGGTCCGAGTTGTAGAACAGGCCGTTGAACAGCGCTTCAACGGAATCTTCCGTTGGCGGTTCGCCTGGACGCATCATGCGGTAGATCGCCACTTTCGCAGCCATCTGGTCGGCGGTGTCGTCGATACGCAGGGTTTGCGAGATGTAGGCGCCCTGATCCAGGTCGTTGGTGTACAAGGTCTGGATTTCGGAAATGTTGGCATCGCGCAGGCGGCCCAGCAGGTCTTCCGTCAGCTCATCGTTCGCGGACGCGACGACTTCGCCGGTGTCGCCATCGACGATGTTCTTCGCCAATACGCGGCCCAGCAGGTAGTCTTCCGGTACGGAAATGTGCTTGATGCCGGCAGCTTCGATATCACGCACGTGCTTGGCGTTGATACGCTTGTCTTTCAGCACCAGGGTCTTGCCCGACTTGTCGACGATGTCAAAGCGCGCCACTTCGCCGCGCAGACGCTCGGAGACGAATTCCATTTCCGCGCCTTCGGAGCGCAGGTTGAAATTGTCGAAGACGAAGAAGTTCGCCAGGATCTGCTCGTGCGACATGCCGATGGCTTTGAGCAGGATCGTGACGGGCATCTTGCGGCGGCGGTCGACGCGGAAGAACAGGATGTCTTTCGGGTCGAACTCGAAGTCCAGCCACGAACCGCGGTAAGGAATGATACGCGCGGAGAACAGCAGTTTACCGGACGAGTGGGTCTTGCCGCGGTCGTGCTCGAAGAACACGCCAGGCGAACGGTGCAGCTGGGAAACGATAACCCGCTCCGTGCCGTTGATGACGAACGAACCGGTGGTCGTCATGAGCGGCAATTCGCCCATGTAGACTTCCTGTTCTTTCATTTCCTTGACGACAGGCTTGGTTGGCGATTCCTTGTCCAGGATCACCAGGCGCACTTTCGCGCGCAGCGGCGACGCGAACGTCAGGCCACGTTGTTGACATTCTTTGACGTCAAAGGCAGGATCGCCCAGAACGTACGACAAGAATTCGAGACGCGCAAAACCATTGTGCGAAACGATAGGGAAAATCGAAGTGAAAGCCGACTGCAGGCCATCATTCTTGCGGCCGGACGGTGCTATGTCCTCTTGCAAGAAACTATGATAAGACTCGAGCTGGGTCGCCAGCAGGAACGGAACGTGGTGAACGTTGGCGCGCTTCGCGAATGATTTGCGAATGCGTTTCTTCTCAGTAAATGAGTAGTGCATGGACACTCCGTGAGTGACAGAAAGGATAGAAAATTCAGGTTTTGCAAGTGTTCGTTTGCACCGCTGCGTGTGACACAGACGAAACCTCAAGGCTCTGCTTTCCGGCTTGAATCGAACAAAACTGCTGCTACAAATACGATACAGACGACAAAGGAGCCAAAGTCGGATTTCCCCCCTTGCGAGGGGAAACCTCAGACTTTGACTCGGGCGCTAACTGACGCCGGTACAGATATTACTTCATCGAAGCGGTTGCGCCGGCTTCTACCAGTTTCTTGACTGCTGCTTCTGCATCAGCTTTCGACACTGCTTCTTTCACAGTTTTTGGTGCGCCATCGACCAGGTCTTTAGCTTCTTTCAAGCCCAGGCCGGTGATTTCGCGAACTGCTTTAATGACGCCAACTTTGTTTGCGCCGAAGGTGTCCAGAACAACGTTGAACTCGGTTTGCTCTTCAGCAGCTGCTGCTGGGCCTGCTGCAGGACCGGCCGAAGCCATTGCTGCTGCGGACACGCCGAATTTTTCTTCGAATGCTTTAACCAGGTCGTTCAGGTCCATTACGGACATGGCGCTAACTGCTTCCAGGATATCGTCTTTGCTAATTGCCATTTTGAAACTCCTAAATTTATTACGTTAGTTACATCAGATTGGTACTGAGAGAAAAAAGCGCGCGCAATTAAGCGGCTGCTGGGGCTTCTTCTGCTGCTGCTTCTGCAGGAGCTTCGGCGCCTTCGCCTTTTTTCGCTGCCAGGGCAGCCAGACCACGTGCAAAGCCCGAAACCGGAGCCAGCATAACGCCCAACAACTGCGAAATGAGAACTTCACGGCTAGGAATGCTCGCCAACGCGGTGACAGCAGCTGTATCCAGCGGCTTGCCTGCGTAGTTACCTGCTTTGATGACCAGTTTGTCGTTGGTTTTAGCGAAGTCAGCGATGACTTTAGCTGCTGCAACGGCATCGGCCGAGATCGAGTAGATCAACGGGCCGGTCATGGCATCTGCCAGGCTGGCGAATGCGGTACCTTCAACGGAGCGACGAGCCAGAGTGTTTTTCAACACACGCAGGTACACGCCTTGGGCACGCGCTTTAGCACGCAGTTGCGTCAAGTGACCAACCTGGATGCCACGATATTCGGCCACGACGATCGTTTGCGCAGCTGCTACTTGTGCGGAAACTTCGGCGACGACGGCCTTTTTGTCATTCAGATTGAGACTCACGGTCAACCTCCTTAAATGATGTTCGGCAATCACAACCGAGTGGTTGAGCGCCTTGCATCGGTTCGAACACGGCGTCCGAAGTCAAGAAGTACTAAACTGAGCGGATGGATTCACGCAGCATGAGGACTACAAAACTTGTTCGGGTACACCATCTGCGTTGGGCACTTGCCGTTGCCGGCAAGCCTATTAACCTTCTGCATGTGCAATCGCAGTCGGCCCAACGGTCTTTGATTGTCTGCCTGCCTGGTGCGAACACCGGGCAGACAGCCCAAAGATGCGCCCGCAGCGCCCGAAGGCGCTACAGGACTTGATTCTGTTACTTAAGCTGCCAGGCTAGCCTGGTCAACACGGACGCCAGCGCCCATGGTCGACGACAGCGAAACTTTGCGCAGGTACACGCCTTTGCTCGATGCTGGCTTGGCTTTGTTCAGTGCGTCGATCAGTGCGACCAGATTCGATTTCAGATCTGCGTCAGCGAACGATTTACGGCCGATGGTAGCGTGGATGATACCGGATTTGTCGGTACGGTACTGAACTTGACCGGCTTTCGCGTTTTTCACGGCGGTAGCGACGTCAGGAGTAACAGTGCCAACTTTCGGGTTAGGCATCATGCCGCGTGGGCCCAGGATCTGACCCAGGGTACCAACGATACGCATGGTATCTGGCGAAGCGATAACGATATCGAAAGGCATGTCGCCGGCTTTGATCTGCTCAGCCAGGTCTTCCATACCAACGATGTCGGCGCCAGCTGCTTTAGCAGCTTCAGCTTTTTCGCCCGACGCGAATACTGCCACGCGTACGGTTTTACCGGTACCAGCTGGCAGCACGACGGAGCCGCGCACCACTTGGTCGGATTTCTTAGGATCAACACCCAGTTGTACCGATACGTCGATCGATTCATTGAACTTGGCCGTTGCGCACTCTTTGATCAGAGCGACAGCGTTGTCGAAAGCGTACACTTTGGTACGGTCGACTTTGGCTTTCAAAGCCTTGATACGTTTGGATAACTTAGCCATTATACAACACCTTCCACCGTGATACCAATCGAACGAGCGGAACCAGCGATGGTGCGTACAGCAGCATCCATGTCGGCAGCGGTCAGATCAGGGGTTTTCAATTTAGCGATTTCTTCAGCTTGTGCGCGGGTCAGCGTACCGACTTTGTCGGTATGTGGCTTCGGCGAACCTTTGGTGATCGCAGCAGCTTTTTTGATCAGGTAGGTTGCTGGAGGCGTCTTCATCACGAACGTGAAGGACTTGTCCGCAAACGCGGTGATCACGACTGGGATCGGCATGCCTGGTTCCATACCTTGGGTCTGCGCGTTGAACGCTTTGCAGAATTCCATGATGTTCAGACCGCGTTGACCCAGAGCTGGACCGATTGGTGGGGATGGGTTTGCTTTACCAGCTGGCACTTGCAGCTTGATAAAACCAATGATTTTCTTTGCCATGATGGCTCCTATCTTGGATTGAGTAGTAGCGCCCCGCCGATCCTACCCTGGCGGGGCTCCTCTGACCGGATTTCGCTGAGACTGCCGCGGCGCTCCTGGTGGCGCTGATACAACTTAAACTTTTTCGACCTGGCCGAATTCGAGCTCTACCGGGGTAGCGCGGCCGAAGATGGTGACCGAGACGCGTACTTTGGATTTCTCGTAATTGACTTCTTCGACATTGCCGTTGAAATCGGTGAACGGACCATCCTTGATGCGCACTTGCTCGCCCACCTCGTACAAGGTTTTTGGACGGGGCTTCTCAACACCCTCTTGCATCTGCTTCATGATGCCGTCGATTTCGCGCGCGGAGATCGGCGTCGGCTTGTTCGACTTGCCACCAATGAAACCGGTAACCTTGCTGGTGTTCTTCACCAAGTGCCAGCTCTCGTCCGTCATTTCCATTTCAACCAGCACATAGCCAGGATAGAAACGACGTTCGGTGACGGACTTGACGCCATTCTTGACTTCGACCACTTCTTCGATCGGCACCAGGATCTGGCCGAACTGGTCTTGCATGCCCGCGCGCTCGATGCGCTCGGTCAGTGCGCGCATGACGCTTTTTTCCATGCCGGAATAAGCATGCACGACATACCAGCGCTTGCTGCTCACTGGCACGCTCAGCGCTGCACCAGTGTCCGCTACCGGAGCGTCGCCCGGAACGGACTCGTCCGCCGCTTCATCATGCACATTTTCGCTCATTATTTTTTCCAACCCAGAATTACGTCATACAACAAAAACTCGAGCAATTTATCCGTGCCCCACAGGAAAATCGCCATGACCAGCACAAAGGCAAACACGATCGCAGTAATCTGCGTGGCTTCTTTGCGGGTAGGCCAAACGACTTTCTTGGTTTCGCGCACAGCTTCTTTGGCGAAATTGAGAAATTCACGGCCGGTCGTCGAGACATACAAGAGCGCAACAGCAATAACCAAACCAGCCACAAGCGCGCTTGCACGCACCAGAGCTGGTTGGCCTGCCAGGTAATAAAACCCGACTACTCCTGCAATCGCAGCCACTATTGCCAGCGCGACTTTTATCTTGTCACTCGACGTGCTAACGGTTTGCACGGATTGATTTGACATTTTTCTACTTTCGGTGCCCTGCACCTTGACGGTGGCAGGGACGGAGGGCATCGAACCCCCAACCTTCGGTTTTGGAGACCGACGCTCTGCCAATTGAGCTACGTCCCTACGTAAAACTTTCGAGGAGTGCTATTCTACCACCCAGGACGCCCCGGGTGGAAGCATAACATTTCCTTATGCGATGATTTTTGCAACCACGCCGGCGCCGACGGTACGGCCGCCTTCGCGGATAGCGAAGCGCAGACCTTCTTCCATCGCGATCGGGTTGATCAGCTTGACGGTGATCGACACGTTATCGCCTGGCATGACCATTTCTTTGTCTGCTGGCAACTCGATCGAACCGGTTACGTCCGTCGTACGGAAGTAGAACTGTGGACGATAGTTGTTGAAGAATGGCGTGTGACGGCCGCCTTCGTCTTTCGACAGAACATAGATCTCGCCGGTGAAGTGGGCGTGTGGCTTGATCGAGCCTGGTTTTGCCAGAACTTGACCACGTTGCACGTCTTCACGCTTGGTGCCGCGCAGCAGCAGACCAACGTTGTCGCCTGCTTGACCTTGGTCCAGCAGTTTGCGGAACATTTCCACGCCGGTGCAAGTCGTTTTGACGGTATCGGTGATACCGACGATTTCGATCTCTTCGCCGACTTTAACAATGCCGCGCTCGATACGACCGGTCACAACGGTACCGCGACCCGAGATCGAGAACACGTCTTCTACTGGCATCAGGAATGCACCGTCAACAGCGCGCTCTGGCGTTGGGATGTAGGCATCCAGCGCATCGGCCAGACGCAGCACTGCGTCAACGCCCATTTCGCCTTCTTTGCCTTCCAGCGCCATACGTGCCGAACCTTTGATGATTGGCAGGTCGTCGCCTGGGAATTCGTACTTCGACAACAGCTCGCGCACTTCCATTTCAACCAGTTCCAGCAGCTCTGCGTCGTCGACCAGGTCGCACTTGTTCAGGAACACGATGATGTATGGAACGCCAACTTGGCGGGCCAGCAGGATGTGTTCGCGGGTCTGTGGCATTGGGCCGTCAGCTGCGGAGCACACCAGGATCGCGCCGTCCATCTGGGCAGCACCGGTAATCATGTTTTTGATGTAGTCGGCGTGGCCTGGGCAGTCAACGTGCGCGTAGTGACGCGTTTCCGTTTCGTACTCGACGTGGGCGGTGTTAATCGTGATACCGCGCGCTTTTTCTTCTGGAGCTGCATCGATCTGGTCGTATGCTTTAGCTTCGCCGCCGAATTTCTTCGACAGAACCGTTGCGATTGCAGCGGTCAGCGTGGTTTTACCGTGGTCGACGTGGCCGATGGTGCCGACGTTGACGTGCGGCTTGGTCCGTTCGAATTTACCTTTTGCCATTTTGAACTCCTAATGATTTGATTAGATTGCTCAGGCACACGCCCGACGGTCTGGTTTGAATTGCTTCTGTGCTGCCTGCTGCGAATTCTGGTGCCCTTGACGTGGATCGAACACGTGGCCTCTCCCTTACCAAGGGAGTGCTCTACCACTGAGCTACAAGGGCTGTAATTTGTTGCATGCGATGCATCAAGCATCTGAACGGAAACTGGAGCGGGTGAAGGGAATCGAACCCTCGTCGTAAGCTTGGAAGGCTTCTGCTCTACCATTGAGCTACACCCGCGAGGTATCGTTCACTTTATCTTCACTTACTTTTGCTACTACCCAGTTTTCCTTGCAAAAACTTGGTGGAGGGGGCTGGATTCGAACCAGCGTACTCATAGAGAACAGATTTACAGTCTGTCGCCTTTAACCACTCGGCCACCCCTCCGCGGGAACCGCAGAGTATGAAGCATCTACTCACAACTGTCAACCTTATTTGCTGATGCCTGACTGCTGCATTTGCGTATAAAGAAGAAGTTGGCTGCTTCGGGGCGTGATTATAAGCTCCCGATTTGAGAAAGTGCAAGGGTTGGCGAGAAAAAGTCGTCTTTTTTCGCATTTTTTTTATCCCCCCTGCCGGCAAGCCGCATTTTCCCGTCATTTTCCCCTTTTACCGGGCGTCAGGCGGATGCATCCAGGTGTTGCCATGGGGCTTATATTTACGCAATAACTGCTGATGCAGGCCGGACAGCACGGGCAATTTGGGGTTGCGCGGGTCCAGACGGCGCACGCCGGCAATAAACGTCAGCGCCTGCTGCCCCATGCGCTCATCCCAGCCTTCGTGCTCCAGGCATTTAAGCACGGCCACGGCCGCATTGAACACCACTTGCGGATTGTCGGGCAGGCGCGTGACGGCTTCGCCCATCAGATCGACGGCGCCGCGGAAATCGCCCTCGCCCGCCCTGGCGGCGCCGGCCGCCACCATGTCGGCCACTTCCTGGCGGCTTTGCCGCGCCAGCGCCTTGGCCAGCTCTTCGCGCCCCGCCTGCTCGAACACGGCCATGGCGCGCGTCATGGCCGCGCTGTCGGGCGCATTGCGCATGACTTCGCGCATCACCTCGGCTGCGCCGTCTTCGCGCCCATGGGCCAGGCAGTGGCGCGCCAGTTCCGTTTTAAGCATGTTCGAACTTCCCACGCTGTGGCGGTTGGCGGCCAGCGCCGCATCGAGCGATTGCTGCAGGCGTTCCTCGTTGCCCGTATGCGCATGCAGCATGGCGCTGCACAGGGCGCTGCACAGCTCCGTATTCTTTTGCCCGCCCATCGACTTGTCGAGATCGCGGATCACGGCCCCCACCTGCAGGGGATCGCCCTTGCGCACCAGGGTCTGCACCAGGCGCACATGGTCTTCCGGGTCGCGGAATTCCGAATACTTGGCCTTGCTGACCACCAGCTTCAGGGATTTTTCCGCCATGTCGATATCGTCGGCCGCCAGGGCCGCCTCGCCCAGCCGACGCAAGCGGCGCACGGCGTGCGGCGACAGGGCCACGGCCTCGCTCAGGGCCGCCTGCGCCAGTTCCGGCTTGCCTTGCGCCAAATGCGTGCGCGCCAGCCAGTCATACGCGTCGAGGAAACGCTTGTTGTTTTCCAGCAGCCCTTCCAGCATGCCCTGCGCCGCTTCGTATTCGCCCAGCAGAAATTGCGTCTTGGCCTGCCCCAGGCGCGCCCAGCCGATGGCCTTGGCGTCATACAAGGCTGCGTAGATCGGTTCGGCGTCGGCCGCCTCGCCCAGCAGCAGATGCAGCTCCGCGCGCAGGCGCAGGAAATCCGTGGCGTAGCGGGGATACAGGCTGGCGCCCTCGGCGCAGGCGGCAATCGCCGCGCGCTCGTTGCCCACGTCGATCAGTTCGTAGACGGGCACGAAGGCATTGCGCTTGTCCAGCGCGCGGCCGATGCGCTCCAGCATGTTGTCAGCGGTAAATGGCTTGAGGATGTAATCGGTGGGCAGCAGCTCGACGGCGCTGACCACCTTGGCGAAACTGCCTTCGCCCGTGACCATGAAAAACATGGTCGACGCATGCATCAGTTTGTGGTGGCGCAAGTCTTCCAGCATCTGCTGGCCATCCTGCCCGCCGTCGAGATCGTATTCGCACAGGATCAGGTCGTACGATTTGCTGCCCAGCATGCGGATCGCCTGGCCCGAGCTGGCCGCGTCATCGATCTTCGCCAGGCCGCACAGGTTGAGCATATTGTGCAGGCTGGCGCGCATGCCCGGATGGGGCTCGATGATCAGTGCGCTAAGGCCCTTGAGTTCTTTCATGTCGTGATGTCCGAAAACTCCGCGGCGCGCCACACTGGTGCGTGGCGCCAGCCAGCATGAGGCTGCCGAGTATATGACGGCGCCGCGCGCAAGGGAATGGCGGCGTGCCGAAAAACGCCAACTCAGGCGATGGCGCGCTCCGGATGCCACAGTTGCGGCTCATGGTCGATCAGGTCCAGCAGCGCCGCCACCACTTCCGGGTCGAACTGGCTGCCGCGGCGCTGTTCGATGTATTCGCGCACCTGCGGATATGGCCACGGTTCCTTGTAAGGCCGCTCGTGCAGCAAGGCATCGAAAACGTCGACCACGGCAACGATGCGCGCGGCGAGGGGAATGTCGCGCCCCTTCAGGCCGTTCGGATAACCGGCGCCATCGAAATGCTCGTGGTGGCCGCCGGCAATCTGTGCGCCATACGTGAGGTAGCTGACGCCGTCGACCATGTTGGCGGCCCGCTCGAGGATGGTGCGCCCGACGCTGGCATGCAGCTGCATCTGCGCCCGTTCCTCATCCGTATGCTTGCCCGGCTTGAGCAGCACGGCGTCCGGCGTGGCCACCTTGCCCACGTCGTGCAGGATGCTGGCCAGGCCGATCATGTCGAGCAGCTGCGGCGTGAGTTCGTCCGCATACACGCCGCGCTGCTGCATGCGGCGGGCGATGGCGTCGGACAATTGCTGCACGCGCCGCACGTGGCCGCCCGTGTCGCTGTCGCGGAACTCGGCCAGGTCGGCCAGCGCCACGACGGTGGCTTCCTGCGCCTTGCGCAGCTGGCCGAACATATACAGGTTGTCGAAGGCGGCAGCGATGCGCTGGCAAAACACTTCCAGCAAGTCGCGCTGGATCTGCGCCAGCGGCCACGGCGGCGTGACGGAGATGGCCAGCTCGCGGTTGCCTTCCGTATGGATGAACAGCACGTTGGCCGGATGCTCGAACTGGCTGCGCTTTTCCGCAAACGCCTTGTCGATGGTGGGCGTGAGCGCATGGTCGCTTGGCATGGCTTCGGCCTCGGCCAGCACGGCATAGGTGCCCGTGGCGGCCACCACCTCGGGCCGCCCGGCGCCGCCCTGCATCAAACACAGCACGCCGTCGGCGCCCACGTCGAGGATGGCGCTGACCTGGTTGAGCACGCCGGAAGCGAATTCGCGCAGGGAATGGATCTGGTACAGATTGGTGGCGCCGGCCAGGATCTTGCCCAGGCCGATGCGGCTGCGCTCGAGCATCATCAGGCTCTCGTAGGCGCGCAGGGCCGAGATGACGGTCGTAAACAGCTTCTGCGTCGTCAGTTCCGTCTTGGCCTTGTAATCGTTGATGTCGTATTCGATGATGACGCGCTGCTCGGGCGCCTGGCCCGGCTGGCCCGTGCGCAGCACGACGCGCACGATGGAATTGTTCAGTTCGGCACGGATGCGCTTGGCCAGGATCAGTCCCGCATCGTCCGTTTCCATCACCACATCGAGCAGGACCAGGGCGATATCGGGCGTGTCGCGCAAGATCTCGAATGCCTCGCGGCCGCTGTAGGCGGAGAACAGTTCCAGTTCGCGGCCCTTGAAACTGACATTGCGCAGCGCCAGCCGCGTTACCGCATGCACATCCACGTCATCGTCGACGATCAGCACGCGCCACAGGCGCTGGTCGGGCGCGGCCAGCCCGGCAGGACTGGCCACCGGCTCATCCTCGTCGAGCAGCCAGTTATCATCTGCATCGGCTTTGAGGTCGGTCATGAATACTCCTAAGGGATAAGTTCGATGTGGACGCTGCTTTGACGCCTATCAAGCATAATCAGATTAGATGCTGCTTACAACAGGATTCTTCGCGCCGTCGTCGCCAGCGGCTGGTGCCGACGTGGCAGCCGATGCACCGCTGCGCGTGCTGCTGCCGCAACTGTCCTGGCCGGGCCCGACGGCCTGGTAGCGCACTTCATACTTGCCCGCGCTGAGCTGCTCCACCAGCAGCTTGTCGTAAGCGAGGATGTACAGGTAGCGCACGTTCGAGCGCCGCTCCGTGTCATACAGTTTGACGAACACGGGCGCGGCATTGCTGCCGTTGTCGATGCTCACGGCCAGCTCATCGCCCTTGTTACCGATAGGGAAGCCATCGACATAGCCGGAATGCACGGGCCATGGTTCGCCATTCGGCGCCACCAGCGATGCCGACTCTGCCTTGCTTGCGCCATCGCAGGCGGGCTGGATGGCTTTCAGGCTCAGCTGGGACACGGCCAGCACGCGGATCTCGGGCGTCTTCGCTTGCTGGGGTTCGGGCGCATACGGCTTGCCTACCGCCCAGCTATCGACGGCCACGGGCTCGCCTTTCGATGGCGGCGCAGAGCTGGACGCTGGCGTGGCCGCCGGCGCATGGGGCTTGGCGCCATCGCGGGCCAGCCCGCTCCAGGCCGAGGCCAGCGCGGCAGGCATGGGCTGCGAAGTGTCGAGCATCAGCAAGGCGCCCAGCCAGCCCAGCAACAGGCAGACCAGCAAACTCAGCCACCAGCGCCAGTTGCGCCAGACGGGCTGCATGCCGCGCCGCGGCTTGCCCGACGGCGGCGGCACATCCTGCGCCCAGGCATGTTCATGCGGCTGGCCATGGCTTTTCGCGCGGCCATCGCGGCTCTTGCCCTCTTCCTGGTGGGTGCTTTCCAGCCATTCGATTTCCCACTCCTCGGCAGCGATCCACTCGTCGTGTTCCTTGCGCCGTTGCGGATCGGACAAGGTGCCATAGGCGCTATTGAGGATCGCCATGATGCGGGCGGCCTTTTCATCGCCGGGATTCTTGTCCGGGTGGTACTTCTGGCTGAGGGCTTTGTACGCGGCACGTATGACTTCCTGCGGCGCCAGGCGCGCCACTTTCAGGTTGTCATAGTGTGTATGTATCTTTCCCATCGTTCTATCTTGAAATCGGTGCGCGGCGACGGGTTCTTGCAGGATGGAACCGTGCTGTGTCGGTCATCATATACGATATGACAAGATAATAACCACCAGCAAACAGGAAATTGCAGGGCGGGACGGCCCTGCCTTGATATTGCAGGCGCTTACAGGCGATGGCTGCGGTCAGCGGACAACAGCGCTTCCGGCAACTCCACGCGGTGGCCCACGGCCAGCACCTTGAACAATTCCCCCATCTCGGCTGGCGAGACCAGCTTTTGCACGGCGCTCGCCTGCGGCAAATAGGTCTTGACTTGCTGGGGATCGGTACGCAGCAGCAAGTCGCCGAGCCCCGAGCCCAGCAGGAAGGAAGCCTGGTTCATGTAAGCGAGCACATCGAGACCCGCATCCTGCGCCGCCACGGCCATGGCCGTGAAGTCGACGTGGGCCGTGATGTCCTGCAAGCCGGGCAGATAAAACGGTTCCGCGTGCGCGTGGTGGCGGTAATGGCACATCAGGGTGCCCGTGGCGCGCAGGGCCAGGTAATACTCGTGCGCCGGGAAACCGTAGTCGAACAGCACGGCCGCGCCGCCCTTGCCATTGGTCAGCATGCGCGCCAGCGAGCGCATGAAGCCGCAGGCCACGCCGTGGATCTCCGTGACGTAGCCGACGGGCAAGGTATCGGCCTCGGGCACCTGGGCGGCGATCTGCGCGGCCACCTCGGCGCCGGCCGGACGCTCGACAAAGACGAACTGGCCATCGGCAATGCTGACATCGAGTTCGCACCAGCCGGCGGGCGTCTTGCTGATCAGGTTGACGGGCATGGCGTCCAGCACTTCATTGCCGAACACGGCGCCCTCGAAACTGTCGGGAAAGCCGTCGAACCACACCACTTGCGGGAAGGCGGCCAGCGCCAGCTCCTGGCGCGCGCGCAATTCGCCGGACAATTCGACGATCGCATACTGTTCTATAGGGATGCCGGCGCTGGCCGCCTCCGTCAGGATATCGCAGGCCAGCTTGCCCGTGCCGGCGCCGAATTCGAGGATGCGCGGAGCCGTTTGCGCCATAATAGCGGCTGCCACATGGGCCAGGGTGGCGCCGAACAGGGGAGAAATCTCCGGCGCGGTTGTAAAATCGCCATCTTTGCCCAGCTTGGCGGCGCCGCCGCTGTAATAGCCGAGGTCAGGCGCGTACAGCGCCAGCTCCATGAAGCGGACAAAGGGAATGGCGCCGTCATTGCGCGCGATTTCGGCGGCAATCTGGTGCTGCAAAGCATGGGACGCGGCCAGCGCGTCGCTATCGGGTGCGGGAAGAGACATTCCCGCATTGTAGCGAATCGGCGGGCCACGGCGCCAGTAGCAGCCATAGCACCGGCCGAGGCAGCCATGCGCACTTCACACACAAGCACAGTAAATAAAGACATGACTCCAGCATCGACACTGCCACACAGCACTCCCCGCGTTGCCCTCGTCACGGGCGCGGCGCGCCGCATCGGCCGCGCCATCGCGCTGGGCCTGGCGCGCGACGGCTGGGATATCGCCGTCCATTACCGCGACTCGCGCGACGAGGCGCTCAGCCTGGTGGCGGAAATCGCCGCACTGGGCCACCGCGCCCACGCCCTGCCCTGCGACCTGGCGCAGGAAGACGCCGTGCGCCAGCTGCTGCCGCAGGCGCAGGCGGCGCTGGGACCGGTAACTTGCATCGTCAACAACGCATCGTTGTTTGAATACGACAATGCGGGCGATTTTTCCGTCGCCGCGCTGGACGCCCACATGCACGCCAACCTGGCCGCCCCCATCCTGCTGGCGCAAGCGCTGTACCAGGCCACGCCGCCGGGAGAACAAGCCGTGGTCATCAACTTGCTGGACCAAAAACTGTACAATCTCAATCCTGATTTTTTGTCGTACACCCTGTCCAAGGCGGCGCTGCTGTCGGCGACCACCATGCTGGCCCAGGCGCTGGCGCCGAAAGTGCGCGTGGTGGGCATTGCCCCCGGCATCACCCTGGTCTCCGGCGAGCAAACGGAAGCGAACTTTACCAAGGCACATGAAAACACGCCGCTGGGACGCTCCAGCACGCCCGAGGATGTGGCCGACAGCGTCTGTTACGTGGCCCGCGCGCGCGCGCTGACGGGCACGACCCTGCTGGTCGATGGCGGCCAGCATTTGATCGGACTGCCACGCGACGTCATGTTTTTGACCAAATAATCAGCAGCCCTACCGCATACGCAACAAAAAACGAGTATTCCAGCATTCCCTAAAAGGTAAAACTATGTCGTCCGCCCTGTCCCACCCTCGCCTGGCCGATTGCCGCCGCCTGTTCCTGCGCAATTACGAAGTCCTCATCAACATCGGTGTCTACGACTTCGAGAAAAAGGGCGAGCAGCGCGTCCTCATCAACGTCGACCTGTACATTCCCCTGGCCCTGTCGACGCCCAAGGATGACCAGCTGGAAGAAGTGGTCGATTACGACTTCATGCGCGAAACCATCGCCAAGCGCATGGCGCAAGGCCACGTGCAGCTGCAGGAAAGCCTGGTCGACGACGTGCTGGCCGCCATGCTGGCCCACCCGCGCGTGCGCGCCGCGCGCGTGTCGTCCATGAAACCGGACGTGTATCCCGACTGCGAAGGCGTAGGCGTGGAAGTATTCAAGATCAAGGATGAAGCATGAGCAACATGAACAATGCCGCAGTGATGGAACTGATGACGGCCGCCGTGGAAATCCCGGCCAATGTGGAAGCGCAGAAACTGGCGCGCAAGAAGGCGGAAAAGATCGCCCTGGAAAACAACAAGCTGCACAAGCGCCTGTGCCGCCTCGTGGGCCAGGCCATCGGCGATTTCAATATGATCGAAGACGGCGACAAGGTGATGGTGTGCCTGTCGGGCGGCAAGGACAGCTACGCGCTGCTGGACATCCTGATGACCTTGCGCGAGCGCGCGCCGATTCACTTCGATATCGTCGCCGTCAACCTGGACCAGAAGCAGCCGAACTTCCCGCCGGAAATCCTGCCCGCCTACCTGACGGAACTGGGCGTGGCTTTCCACATCGAAAACCAGGATACCTACAGCATCGTCAAGCGCCTGATCCCGGAAGGCAAGACGACCTGCTCGCTGTGCTCGCGCCTGCGCCGCGGCATCCTGTACCGCGTGGCCGACGAGCTGGGCGCCAACAAGATCGCCCTGGGCCACCACCGCGATGACATTCTTGAAACTTTCTTCCTGAATATGTTCTTCGGCGGCAAACTGAAAGGCATGCCGGCCAAGCTGCAATCGGACGACGGCAAGCACATCGTCATCCGCCCGATGGCCTACGTGAAGGAAGAAGACACGCAGCGCTATGCGGAAGTCAAGGGCTTCCCCATCATTCCATGCGACCTGTGCGGTTCGCAGGAAAACCTGCAGCGCAAGCAGATCAAGGGCTTGATGCGCGAATGGGACAAGAAATTCCCGGGCCGCGTGGAAAGCATCTTCTCGGCCCTGTCGAACGTGGCGCCATCGCACCTGATGGACCCGAAACTGTTCGGTTTCAAGGATTTGAAGGCGGACGGCGTGGCCAACCCCATGGGCGACATCGCGTTCGACGAAGAGCCGTGCTCGACGCCCACCACCTTCGGCACGATCCCGCTGCAACCGCTGTAATCGGCTGATCTCAGCCCCTGTTGTTTCGCCGCCACCGCCCAGGTGGCGGCGCCCCGCCTCTTTCCCCCTCCCCTCATTTGCTGTACCGTAGGCAACTCTGCCGGTACGCGGTGTGTCACGCGCACGTCCCTGCCCGGCGGTCAGCACGCATTCTTCCGACAACCTCACTGGAATGAACCATGACGCCATCCGCGCTCAAGCGCCCCCTGCTGTTTTCCCTGCTTGCCCTCAGCCTCGCCACCGCCTTTGCCGCTCCTGCGCCCGCCCAGACCGACAGGCAGGCCGACCGCTGGGATCTGACGGCGCTGTATGCAAACGACGCCGCGTTCGACGCGGATGCGAAAAAACTGTCGGCCCAGCTGCAGCAGCTGGGCGCCTGCAAGGGGCAGCTGGCGTCGCCAGCCCGCCTGAAAAGCTGCCTGGACCTGTACGCCGATGCGCGCAAGCGCGTCAACATGTTGTACACGTATGCGGCGCAGTATTACGACCAGGATACGGGCGACAGCAAGGGCAACCAGCTGAACCAGCGCGCCGCCCTGCTGGGCAACGAATTCACCCAGGCAAGCACCTTCCTGCAGCCGGAAATCCTCGCCCTGGGCGCCAGGCGCATCGATGCCATGCTGGCCAAGGACAAGGGTTTGCAACTGTACCGCTTTCAATTGAGCAACATGTTGCGCAGCGCACCCCATACGCTGGACGCGGCGGGCGAACAGCTGGTGGCGCAATTCGGCCTGGCGACCAGCTCGGCCGCCAGCGTCTACCGCACCCTGGCCAATGCGGAAATCCCGTGGCCGACCGTCAAATTATCGGACGGTAAAGAGGTACGCCTCGACCAGGCGGCCTACACCAAGTATCGCGGCGACGACCAGCGCGCCGACCGCAAGCTGGTGTTCGACGCCTTCTTCGGCAAGTGGAAAGAATATGAACGCACTTTCGGCGAAACCCTGTACGGCCAGCTGAAAACGGATGCCGCGTATGCGAAGGTGCGCCGCTATGCCGACTCGCAAAGCGCCGCGCTCGACGCCGACAATTTGCCGCCGGCCGTCTACCAGACCCTGATCGCGCAAACCAATGCCAACCTGCCCACTCTGCACCGCTACTTCAAGCTGCGCGCGCGCATGCTGGGCATCCAGGACCTCGCGTATTACGACATCTATGCGCCGCTGCTGAAAAGCGACCGCAGCTTCCCGCTGGCCGACGGCAAGCGGATGATGCTCGATTCCGTCGCGCCGCTGGGCCCCGACTACGTCAAGGCCCTCGCGTCGGCCGTGGAGGCGCGCTGGATGGATGTGTACCCGCGCCCGCGCAAGGTGGCGGGCGCCTACATGAATGGCGATGCGTACGACGTGCATCCGTTCGTGCTGCTCAACTACACGGACAATTACGAAGCCGTCAGCACCCTGACACACGAATGGGGCCACGCCATGCACTCGGTGCTGGCCAACAAGGCGCAGCCGTCGATCTATGCGCCGTACAGCATCTTTGTTGCGGAAATCGCCTCGACGACGAACGAGGCGCTGCTGCTCGACGCGCGCCTGAAGCAGGCCAAGGATGACGACGAGCGCCTGCTGTACCTGGGCGCAGCGCTGGAAAACCTGCGCGGCACCTTCTTCCGCCAGGCCATGTTCGCCGAATTCGAAGCGGCCATCCACGGCAAGGTGGACAAGGGCGAGTCGCTGACGGGCGAAGAGATCACGGCCATCTACGCCGGCATCCTCCAGCGCTACCACGGCGCGGCGCAGGGCGTCATGACCATCGATCCCGCCTACGCGCTGGAATGGGCGTACGTGCCGCATTTCTATCACGGCTTCTATGTGTTCCAGTACGCCACCTCGATCGCGGCGGCGCAGGATTTCGCCCAGCGCATCCTCGACAAGGAACCGGGCGCCCTGGCCGCCTACCTGAAGATGCTCAGCGCGGGCGGCTCGGCCTACCCGTATGAGCTGGTGAAGGCGGCCGGCGTCGACCTGGCCTCGCCGAAACCGTACCAGGCGCTGGTGGCGCGCATGAACGGCATCATGGACCAGATCGAGGCGATTGAAACGAAGCGGGGGAAGTAAGCTTTAGCAAACCCCAAGCGAAGGCTGGGGTCAGACCCCCTCTATTGCTGGCGCAAGCCTCTGTGTTAGCGGTGTTGAGGGTCTGACCCCGAAGTTTCGGCCGCCGCAAACGCGGCCGCATCGCTCTCGAACATGTCTTCCAGCTCCTCGCGCGCCTGGCGCGTGAGCGACATCACTTTTTGCTGGTCCTGGAAGTGCGGCGCCACTTCCAGCAGGGTTTTCAGGTTATGCCGGCCAAAGATGCCGGCCGCGCGCTGTGCCCGTTCCGCGCTATAGCCCACCTGCTGCAAGGTCTGCTCGCCCAGCAGCAAGGCGGCGGCGAAGGTCTCGCGCTCGATCAGGGTCACGCCCCGCTTCATCAATTCATAGTAATGCGTGACGTTGCGCGCGCGCGCCAGGATCGTCAGTTCGGGCAGGCGCAGGCGCACGGCGTCGACCAGGGCCAGGCTGTCGTCCACGTTGTCGATGGCGATCACCAGCGCCTTCGCCTTCTCGATACCGGCCGCCACCAGCAGGTCCACGCGCGTGGCGTCGCCATAAAATACCTTGAAGCCGAACTTGCGCAGCAGGTCGATCTGGTCCGGGTCGTGGTCCAGCACCGTCACGCCGATCTTGTTCGCCGCCAGCAGGCGGCCGATGATCTGGCCGAAGCGGCCAAAGCCGGCGATGACGATGGGATTGTCCTGCGCCTCGATATGGTCGTCGGGGCGGCGCTTCTTGTCGCCTTGCAGGCGCGGCGCGACGAATTTATCGTGCAACAGCAGCAGCAAGGGCGTGGCCACCATCGACAGGGTCACCACCACGACCAGCAGCGCGGCCGTTTCCGGCGCAAACACATGCGCGGCTTCGGCGGCGGCAAACACGACGAAGGCGAACTCCCCGCCTTGCGACAGCAACAGCGCGAAGAACAGCTGCTGGCCGCGGGGAATGTCGAAAAACTTCGACAGCACATACAGCAAGGCGATCTTGACCGCCAGCAGGCCGGCCACCAGGGCCAGGATCAGCAGCGGCTGGGCGCGCAGCACGCCGAAATCGACGGACATGCCCACGGCGATGAAAAACAGGCCCAGCAACAGTCCCTTGAACGGTTCCAGGTCGCTGATCAGCTCATGCCGGTATTCGGAATCGGCCAGCAGCACGCCCGCCATGAAGGTGCCCAGCGCCATCGACAGGCCCACCGACTCCATCAGCACGCAGATGGCGATCACCAGCAGCAGGGCAAAAGCCGTGAAGATTTCGCGCAAGTCCGTCTTCGCGATGAAGCGCAGGATGGGGTTGACGAGAAAGCGTCCTCCCACCACGAGGGCGGCCAGCACGGCGGCCAGCTTGGCCACGCGCAGCCAGCCCGGCTCGCCGCTATGCGTGACCAGGCCGCCCAGCAGCGGTACCAGCGCAATCATGGGAATGGCGGCGATATCCTGGAACAGCAAGATGGAAAAGCCGGCGGAACCGGCCGGAGTACTCATCAGTTTTCGTTCGCCCAGGGTGGCCAGCACGATGGCCGTCGACGACAGCGACAGCCCCAATGCGCCCACCAGCGCCGTGCGCCAGTCCACGCCGAACGCCATGGCCACGGCGCACAGTCCCGCGCTGACGACGCCCACCTGCGCCCCGCCCCAGCCGAAAATGGGGCGGCGCAGCAGCCACAAGCGCTTCGGCTCCAGCTCCAGGCCAATCAGAAACAGCAGCAGCACCACGCCGAATTCGGAAAAGCTGAGGATCACCTCGACATTCTTGATCAGGCCCAGGCCCCAGGGACCGATGACGACGCCGGCCACCAGGTAACCCAGCACGGCGCCCATGCCCAGGCGCTTGGCCAGCGGCACCATGATGATGGCGGCCACCAGGTAAAACAGTATGTTGATGAGAAAGCTGTGGTGTTCCATGCGGATTCCGGAAAAACGTGATTGGAATCGCAATCATGCCTGAAGTGGCGCGCTGGCGGGGTATCAGGGTTGTGGCGCATCGATACGCGCGCGTAGTTCGTCGACATTCACACGCTGGAGGTAGCTTTCGATATTCTTCCACACGGCGTGGTAGCCGTAGCCGCCATTTTTCAGCTCGTCGATCGCCTTCTCGCGCGGCCAGCCCTGGTACAGCATGCGGTACATGGCGGCCATCATGCCCGTGCGGTCGGCGCCGTGCAGGCAATGCAGCAGCACGGGGCCCTGCTGTCCGGCGGCGCGGATGGCACGCATGGTGTCGATCACATGGCGGTCGCGGATGGCCCAGGTATTGATGGGGATGCGGACGGCGCGGATGCCGCTGCCTTCCAGCACCTGCGTATCGGAGTGGAAGGAGCGCAGGCTGATCACCGTCTTCACGCCCAACGCCTGCAACTGGGCCACGTCGGCGCTATCCAGCCTGGCGCTGCGGTACAGGACGGGCGTGACCTGGTGCAGGTTCGACACCTGCGGCAGCGGTGTGGCCCAGTCCGGATGGCGTGGCGGCGAAGGTTGCGCCCCGGCCGGCGCGGCGGCCAGCCCCAGGGCGAGGGTCAACAGTATGACATGCAGCATCATGGTTTCCTGGTTATTGACGAACGGCGCCGGCGCGCAGCACCTGCGCCAGCACGTCCAGGGCGGCGCGCGGGCGGCCCAGGGCCAGCGCCTTTGCGCGCATCGATTGCAACTGCTCGGGATGCTCGAGCAACAGGCGCACCCGGTATTCCAGGGTGACGGCATCGAATGCCTTCAGGGCCACGCCCTGCTCCAGCAGATAGTCGGCATTGCGCTCTTCCTGCCCGGGAATCGGCGAGTTGACAATCATGGGCAAGCCCAGCGCCAGGCATTCCGACGTGGTCAGCCCGCCCGGCTTGGTGATCACCAGGTCGGCGCACGCCATCAGACGCTCGACTTCGCCGGTAAAGCCTTGCGCCAGCAGGCGGCCCGGATACTGGCCGGCCAGTGCCTGCAGCGCCGCCAGCGCGGCCGCGTTTTTCCCCGCCAGCGCGATCAGCTGGAAGTCGCCCGGCAGCGCCAGCAGGCGCGCGGCGACCGTTTCAAGGCTGCCGAGGCCCGCCCCGCCGCCCATCAGCAGGATCGTCGTGCGCCGCGGCTCCAGGCCACACGCCTGCGCGCACTGCACGCGGTCGGGCGCCTGCGCGAACGCGGGCATGACGGGGATGCCCGTCACGTGGATGCGGTCGGCTGGGATGCCTTCATGGCGCATGCGGAACGCCACTTCGTCGGTGGCGGCGAAATAGCCCTGCATCTGCTCGTGCACCCACATGCGGTGCAGGTCGAAATCGGTGACCTGCACCCACACGGGGCAAGCCAGCTGTTGCTGGCGCAGGGCGCGCGACAGCAGTTCGGCCGGCAGGAAATGCGTGCAGATGATGGCGTCGGGCTGGAAGGCGGCGATCCGCGCCATCAGCGCGCGCGTGTTGAGGCGCTCGACGGCGCGGCGCAGGCGCTGCATCGAGCTGTCGCGCGGCGCATCGTGGGTGGCGTGATACAGATAGCCCCACAGCGCGGGCGCCTTGTTGACCAGCTTGATATACAAATCCGTGTACAGCTTGCGGAAGGCGGGCGTAACGAACTCCATCACGTCGAGATGCAGGGTCAGCGCCGCTGGGCCGCCGCCATCGCGCGCCGCATACGCCTCGATGGCTTGCGCCGCACGCATGTGGCCGGCGCCGGCCGAGACACTCAGGAGAAGAATTTTTTGTGTCATGAAAAACCGATGCGTGAACAGGTTGCGCGCGGACGCGAAAGATGCATTAGCAGGATAACATCACTGCAAGCTGGCCGGTTTGATCTGGCCACGCGCGCGCTAGCCAATGACGGGGACGGGCAAGGCAGACACTTTCCAGCTGCCTTTGAGCTTGCGTTCCATCAATGCCGGCAAGGCACTGGCGTCAGGCGCGCCTTTTTTCGTGAACTTCACCGGCACCAGCAGATAGATGGTGACCTTGTCATCGTCGGCAATGTCCTCCTCCGGCTCCAGATTCCAGCGCTTGTCGATGGCCAGCAGCGCGTCGACGCCATCCGGCCAGGCCAGGTCCGCCAGGTGCGGGTCGTCGCGCCGCAACAGCTCGCCCGCCGCCAGGCTGGCCTGGTCGAGCGTGCGCCGTCCCAGGCGTGCCAGCAGCGCCACCGGAAAGCGCCAGGGGCTGTGCTGCGCGAAGCCGTGGACCGTCAGCGGCCAGCGGCCAGGCAGGCAGATGGCCAGTTCGGTCATCGGGGATTGCTGGAACAGGCCGGCCGTAAACAACAGCTTGAAATCGCTCTTGCCGCCGATACAGCTGATCCCCAGCGAAAAGCGCGCGTCGCCGCTGTCCGGGCTGAACACGGCCGGCAATACCCAGCCGGCGCTGTTGTGCATGAAGGTGCGGATCGATTCCTGCGGCGAAGCGGCCGCCTGCTGCGGCACGTCGAGTACGCTGACGCCGCCGGCGGCAGCGAGCAATTGGGCGATCGCGGGAAAACCCCAGCCGGTGGCGATATCGACCGGCGCCTGGTTCCAGCGCGTATGCAGGCGGTTCGGATTGGCGCCCGACTGCAGCAGCAATGCCACCACGTCCTGGTGGCCGCCCACGCAGGCGCTGTCCAGCGGCGACAGTATATTGTCCGGCAAGCCGTCGACGGCAGCACCCTGCTCGAGCAGCCAGCGGCAGGTATCCAGATGGCCATGGCTTGCCGCCGCGTCCAGCGGCGTATGGTTGCGGTAGCCGGGCAAGGGCAGGTCGATGTCCAGGCCCAGCGACACGAGCAGGACGCAGACGTCGCGGCTGCCGCCGGCCGCGGCCAGATGCAGCAGCGATTCGCCGTCATCCATGTTGTAGCGGCGCAAGGTCAACAGCAGCGGTGCGGCCTCGAGCAGGCTGCGCACCTGTTCCACCTGATTTTCGCCGACGGCGTCGCAGAGGCGAAAAAACGTCTCCCGGTGCTGGTTATACAGTGTCTTGTTGCCCATCGCTGGTCTCTGCTCGTGGTGGCGGCGCCATCATCGAGCGGAGAATAACATTTTCTTTCAATTAATCTGCCTGTTTTGGCAACTCCAGTGCGCGCGCCCGCGGTGCGGCAAGAGCGGCCGGCGCGACGTCCGTGCGCAGCACCGGATACAGGTTCAGGCGCTCATCCCAGGAAGCGTGGCGGCGCGCGAAAAACTCCAGGCGCGCGGCCGGGCTGGCGGCAAACGCGGGCTCATTGGCCAGCTTCTGGTGAAACTGCGCGGCCAGCGCCGGGTCGGCCGCCAGCTGCGCGCGCGCCACGTCTTCGGCCACATATTCCTCCATGTATTCCTTGCGCTCGAAGGCCGTATTGAAACTGCCCCAGGCCAGCAGGGAATCGGGCGCGCGCGGCTCCAGCATGGCCACGACCAGGCGCGCCTTGGCCTGGTTGACGGGCACGTACAGCGCGCCTGCGCCGACTTCGCGTTCCTCGTGCTGCCACTCGCCCTGCACGCTTGCCGTCTGGCGCCCTTCGAACGACTGCGCGCCGAATTTCACCGTCGTGGCGCGGAAGGCTTCGACCGGCAGCTTGCCGGGCGCGCCAGCCAGTACCTGGTACGCCACGCCGTGCTGGCGCAGCTTGGCCGCCACCATCTGCGCCTGTGCGGCGGGCACCAGGTAGCCGGCCTTCGGCGCGGCCAGCTGCAGGTCGGGCACGATCTCGTCGCGCAGGGGCACATTCCAGATCTGCGGCGTGGTTTCATCGTAGCGCGTCATCAGCGCGCCCGACACCTCGGATGGCGTGCGCGTGTAGGCGTAGCCGCGAAACGCGATCATGCGGCTCTTGTCCGTCGTCTTGTAGGTCAGCGGCAAGGTGGTGCCGGCCAGCTGCGTTGCGCGCTGGTCCGCCTCGAGGGCCGTCTGCCGCCATTGCGCGCCGTGCTGCGCCACTTGCGACAGCAGCGAGACGATGGTGTTGCGGGTGATGCGCACGCGCGTCGGATAGTCTTTCCACGAATGGGTTTCCACCAGCATGCCGAAGCGGTTGCGCAGCTGGAAATAGCCGTGCGAAAAGCGCGGGTTCGGCGCCGAATCGACAAAGCCCGATTGCGGGTTGTCGTTCTCGGCAAACGAAATGTAGAACGGCTTCGGGTCCGAACCCTGGCTGGCCAGGTCGGCCAGCACCTGGTCGCGCAAGGCCGTGCCGGCCACGCGCAGGGCCGCGTCGCCCGCATGAACGGGTTCGACCTGGATCGAGATGTCCGGTTCGAACTGGGCGCCATCGGTGACGTGCAGGTCGACATACACCAGCGGATCCCAGGCATTGACCAGCGCCAGCATGTGCTGCATCTCGGGCGTATCGGCCTTCATGTATTCGCGGTTCAGATTGTAGTTTTGCGCCGTGCTGCGCCAGCCCATCTCCACGGGACCGCGCTGGTTCGGACGGTTCCACCGGCCGAAGCGTTCATGGCCATCGACATTGAAGACGGGGACGAACAGCAGCACCTGCTTGTCCAGCGCGCCGGGCGCCGCCTTGCCTTCCAGTGCTTCGCGCAAGGCCAGGAAGCCCGCATCCTTGCCATCGATCTCGCCCGCATGGATACCGCCCTGCACCAGCAGCACGGGCACCTTGCGGCGCGCCGCTTCGGCCGGCGTCAGCGCGCCCGTATTCGTCACGGCCAGCGCCAGCATGGGGCGGTTTTCCGGCGTGCGGCCGAACTCCACGCAGCGCACCTGCTTCGGATAGCGCGCCTGGAACTGCCGGCACAAGGCTTCCACTTCCGCGTAGCGGCCCGTCTGCAGGAAAGCGGAGCGCTCGGCCACTGTCGTCAGGGCGGGGGCGGCTTGCGCGCTGGCGGCAAACACGGTGAGCAGGGCGGTGGACAGCAGGGCGTGGCGTAGCATGAGGCAGACTCCATCGAGAGAGAACAAGCGGGCAATTATAGAGGGGCGGTCCGATAAAAAACGCGCCGGAAAATAAAAAAGCCGGAACAGCAGATGCTGTCCCGGCTGGATGCGGCCAGTACGGTTTACGAACCAAAGTGGTAGTTAAACTCGATCCATCCCTGGCGGCCTTGCGGGCTGTAATTGCCGATCGGATAGTACGGCCAGCCATTGCTGGTGTCGCGCTTGATCTTGTCGAACACGTTGTTGACGATCAGCGAAACGGTGGCGCGGTCGTTGATGCGGTAGACGCTGCTGATGTTGGCCAGCGCCGTCGGCGTCAGGTAGGCCTTGCCGGCGGCGTTCGGCACCTTGCCGTAGCGGCTCACCAGCAAGGTATTCGACCAGGCGCCCGCGCCCCAGTTGACGCTCAGGTTCAGCTTGTCCGGCCAATCCATGTTCGTCATCGACTTGGTTTCATCGGTCTCTGCGTCACCGGCGAATTGCTGCGATTTCTTGCTCAGCACCCGGGCGTAGTTGGCCTTGAAGGCAAAGCGGCCATAGTCCGTCGTGCGCAGCAAATACTTCAGGCTGATATCGATGCCGCTGCTGCTTTGCTTGGCCGCGTTGATCGGATTGACGGTGATGGTCTTGATCTCGCCTGCCTTGTTCAAGGCATTGGCCGCGTAGCGTTCGATGCGGCCCAGCGTGTCGATACAGGTCGGCGAGCCGATGTCGGCCTTGCCCAGGCGGCAATCGGATTCATCGCGCAGCAGCTTGTCGGCGCTCAGGTTCGTCACCAGGTCGTCGATCTTGATGTTCCAGTAATCGACCGACACGTCGAAATTGGAACTCGGCGACCAGACGGCGCCCACGCCGAACGACTTGCCCTTCTCCGACTGCAGATCCTTGCTGCCGTTCTGCACGTAATCGGCGCCCGGCGACTTGTTGGCAAATTCGCAGCCGTCGATGGCCTTGCCCGCGGCGTCGCAACGGTAATAGTCGGTGGTGCTCGAATAATAGCCCTTGCCGCGTGCCTGGTAGATGTAGTTCATGTCCGGCGCGCGGAAGCTGGTGGCGTAGTTGGCGCGGAACAGCAGATCCGGCGCCGGGCGCAATTCCAGGCCGCCGTTGTAAGTGAACTTGCCTTCCTTGCGGCCGGCAAAGCTGTAGCGGTCATAGCGGCCAGCGACGGTGCCGGTCAGCTTTTCATGCAGCGGCAAGTTCAATTCCGCTCCCAGCGCATAGCGCGAACGGGTGCCGGCGGTGGTGCCCGAACCGGTGGCGACGTTGAAATAGCCTGCGTCGATGCGCGCGTCGGGTTCGTTGCTGAAGCCCTGCTTGCTTGCTTCGGCAATCGTGGCGATCTTCGCCGTGCCGGCAGGCAGCTGGAACAGGTCGCCATTCGTGGCCAGGCTCAGCGTATTCGTCCACGCCTTGTCCTTGCTGACACTGTAGCCGCTGATGCTGTCGAATTCGGCCGGCGTCAGGCGCTGCGCCAGGCGCGCGGGGTCCGGCGCGTAGATGGCCACGCCATTTGCGTCCGTGCCCAGCTTCGGTCCCAGGAAGAAGCTGTCGATGTTCGAGCGCAGCTGCGGCCTGCGCCCTTCGCTCTTGTAGACCGACGCGTTGTAGTTGGCCTCATATTGCCAGGCGCTGCCCGGAATGCGGCCCTTGGCGCCCAGCGAGATGGCGGTTGCCAGGTCGTCCCAGCTGCGGTTGTAGCGCTGCACGCCGCCGATTTCCTCGGGCGAGATAAAGCGCGTCCACTCTTCGTAGGCGCCGCTGTTCTGGTTCAGGAAGGAATTGCCGCTCAGCGAAGCTGAGGTCCACGACGGGCCGCGCGTATTGTTGACGGTCTTGTTCTTGCCGATCAGGACGTCGGCAAACAGCGTGGTGTCGGCATCGAGCTCGTAATTGGCGCTGCCGAACACGTTCTGGCTCTGGTTCTTGGTCTGCGTGGTCCAGAAGGTGGGACGGGCTTTCGGGCTGGCGCAGTAGCTGCCATTCGACGCCGTGTACTTGCTCACGCTGCCGCCGAACATGTCGCCGAACTGGTTGCAGGTGTCGCCCAGGTCGACATAGCTGCCGGCCTTGCCCTTCATCAGGGTGCGGCGCGCGGCCACCGTGGTCGGCACGCCGGAGCGGCTGGTCATGAAGTCGCGCTCCATGCTCCACAGCGGGTCGCGCTGGCTCAGTTCCACGCTGAACAGGGTGTGCAGCTTGTCGAAATTGCCGCCGCCCGTCAGCTGCACGCGCTGGTTGCCGGCGCCGCCGCGCGAAGTGCCGCCGACCTTGACGTTGATGTCGAAGCCTTCCGTCTGTTTTTTCAGGATCACGTTGACCACGCCGGCGATCGCGTCCGAGCCGTAGATGGCCGAGGCGCCGCCGTTGAGGATCTCGATGCGCTCGACGATGCTCGACGGGATGTTCGCCAGATTGGTGAAGTTGACCGCGCCGTCATAGGCGATGGGGAAGTCGGCCAGGCGGCGGCCGTTCAGCAGGATCAGCGTATGGTTCGGCCCCAGGCCGCGCAAGCTGATGGTATTGGCCGACGGCGTAAAGGTGTTGCCGTAGTCTTCGCCCTGCGTAAAGCCGCTGTTCTGCACCTGATTGGTCAGCGCGTCGAAGACGTTCTTGTAGCCCTGCTTGGTGATTTCATCGCCGGTCAGGATGGTGACGGAAGACGGGCCTTCCAGGCTGGCGCGGGGAATGCGCGAACCGGTGACCACGACGGCTGGCGGGGTGGCCGCTGCCTGCTGATCCGCTGCGGGCGCTTGCGTTTGCGCGTGCGCCTGCCATGCGGTGCCGCCCAGGATGGCCAGTACGCCAAGGCTGAGCGGTGTTAACTTGAACTGTTTCGACATCGTTGCGCGTTTCGAGGTGGAGAAAGGCCGCAAGATAGCAAAATGCCAGTCGTTCCAGAACGAATGGATTCATCTTTCTATATATCAAAATTGTTATATAGAAAGATTTGTGGGCAGAAAAATGTCGACCGCCATCGCGAGGCCATGGCAGAAGCATGCGCTTTATGGCCGCATGATGGCAATTTCCTTGTAGGCCGGACGCAGCAGGCGCATGGCCGTGTCGGCCGGACTCTCCGACGAACTCAGCAGCCGGGTCGCGCCCATGGCCGGGGCACAGCTGCCGCTGCTGCGGTAGCGCAGCGCCGCCGCCAGCATGCCTTCTGCCGCGTCGCCCAGCTGATGCTGGTAATCGTCGGCCACGTCGCACGTAGGCGCCATGCCATCGGCAAAGTCGCCAAAGCCCTTGGCATTGACGCCCTGGAACTGCACGGCGAAATAAGTGGTGCCGCAATTGGGCGCAGGATAAAAGCCGTAAGGCTTGCCGCACGTCGTGCCGCCGATCAGGTTGACTTGCACATCGACGCCGCGCAAGCCGTTGATGATGGCTTCGCTGGCCGAACAGGTATTGCCCGTTGTCAGCAAGGTCACGCGCTTGAGGCCCAGCGATGGCAGCGGCGTGCCCTTGGCCAGGGGATTGGGCGCGGGAAAGCCCTGGCTTTGCGCATGGAAGGGCACGGGCGCTTCCGGCTTGGTCTTGTCATTGAAGACCACCTGCTCGAAGGTCTTGCCGGTGGTCACTTGCGGACCGGCGATCATGTAGGCCAGCTCGCTGGCGACATCGAGGTAACCGCCGCCGTTGTAGCGCACGTCGAGCACCAGGTCGCTGATGCCCGCCGCCTGGAAGCGGCGCATGGTCTCGACCAGCTGGCGTTCGGCCACGTTATTGTGCGTATTGAAGGTCAGATAGCCCACCTTGCCTGTAGGCGTATCGATGATGCGCTCGTTCTGCACGGCGCTGGTGTTCACGCTGACTGCCGTCAGGCTCACCGACATGGGCGCCCCACCGCGACTAAATACCAGCGAGTGCGTGCCTTGCGCCGTAGGGAACAGGCCCGCGTTGATGATGGCCACGCTGGCCGCGTCGGGGGCATTGACGAAATCGACGCCATCGATGGTTAGCAGCACGTCGCCCCGCTGCAAGCCCGCCAGCGCCGCCGGCGAACCCGGTTCCACTATCGAGATCACCGCCTTGCGTGGCGGCGTGTTGCGCGTCATGGCCAGCAGCATGCCGTAACCGAGTTCCACGCCGTTGAGCGAAGCTTCCCATTCGGCCGTCGTATACGTGAAATGGAACTGGTCCTTGGGCTTGCCCGACGCCGTCGTGGCCGTCGTCTTCAGCACGTTGAAATACGCGATGGGCGTGGCAAAGCTTTGCGGCAGATACGTGGTCGGCACTTCGCGGTACCACAGATACGTTTCATCGATCCAGCTGCGCACCCACATCTGCTCATTGAGCAAGGTACCGGGCTTGTCGATGCTGCTGCCGCTGCGCGGCGCCTCGCACCGGTTCGCGACCGTGGAGGATGCGACCAGCGCCGTAGAATCGGGCGGCGTGACAGGCGGGACGACGGGCGCACTGTCGCTGCCGCCACCGCCTCCGCCGCAGGCACTCAACAGCAAGACAAGGGCAAGGGGAACCGCCAGGGTGGAAAAGCGCAGGGAACGCATGGCAAACTTTCCGAAAAGAAATTATCGAAAAATTATAATGCGTTTTGCCATCAGACGTTGTTTTCTTTAACACAATGGCGCCCGCAGGTGCCATTGTGTCAAGCTCATACCATCACGCCATCACGCCACGGTGGCCGCCACGGGTGCTGCCACGACGGGCGGCAGCGGCGTCGGCGCGTTGAAGGCGATCAGCAAGCTCGCTTCCTTCTCTTTCGCCGCCTTCAGATGACGCTCCTTCACGTGGCCATAGCCGCGGATGTCTTCCGGGATGCTGGCGATGGCCACGGCTTGCGCCAGTTTGGCCGTCGTCAGTTTCGGCAGCAAGCCGCCCACCGTCGCGCGGTATTCGAGTATCAGCGCGCGTTCCATCTTGCGCTCGGCCGTATGGCCGAAGATGTCGAACGCCGTGCCGCGCAAGCCCTTGAACTTGGCCAGCACGCCAAACGCCTTCATCATCCATGGGCCGAATTCCTTTTTGACCAGGTGGCCCTGGGCGTCGGTTTTCGCCATGATCGGCGGCGCCAGGTGGAACTTGAGCTTGATGTCGCCTTCGAACATGGACGCGATCTTCGCCTGGAAGGCGCCATCCGTGTACAGGCGCGCCACTTCGTACTCGTCCTTGTAGGCCATCAGCTTGTAGAAGTAGCGGGCCACGGCTTCCGTCAGGCGCAGGTGCGGGCCATTCAGGGCGCTTTCGGCGGCGCGTACCTGGCCGACGAAGTCCAGGTATTGCTGCGCATACGCGCGGTCCTGGTAAGCCGTCAGCAGGGCCACGCGCTTTTCGATCAGGTCGTCGAGCGTTTCGATCCGCTTGAATTCCACCACTTTCGCAGGCGTCGTCATGCGCACCAGGCTGGCCGCATCGTGGGCGCCGGCGCGGCCCCAGTTGAAGGCCGCCTTGTTGAACGCCACCGAGACGTTGTTCAAGTCGATGGCCTTCATGATGGCAGCTTCCGACAGCGGCACTTTGCCCTTTTGCCAGGCATAGCCGAGCATGAACATATTCGTCGCGATGGAGTCGCCCATCAGCGCCGTGGCGATCTGGCCCGCGTCGATGAAGTCCACGTGGTCGCTGCCGCACGCCTTTTCGATTTCCATGCGCGCCGAGGCGCCGGGGAATTGCCAGTCCGGGTTCTTCACGAACGCGGCCGTCGACGAACTGGTCGAGTTGATCATGGCCCAGCTGCGGCCCTCTCCCATGCGCGACAGGGCGTCGCGGCTGGCCGTGACGATCAGGTCGCAGCCGATCACGAGGTCGGCCGCACCGGTGCCCACGCGCGTCGAGTGGATATCGTCCTGGCGGTCCGCCAGGCGCACGTGCGACATCACGGGGCCGCCCTTCTGCGCCAGGCCGCTCATGTCGAGCACGGAACATCCCTTGCCTTCCACGTGGGCGGCCATGGCCAGGATCTGGCCCACGGTGACCACGCCCGTGCCGCCGATGCCGGTGACGAGAATGCCGAACGGTTCGGCCGTCGATGGAATGACGGGCGTCGGCAAGGCTGGCGCCGCCGGCGCGTCCTTGTCGGCAGCCGCCGCCTTCTTCGGCTTTTTCAGACCGCCGCCTTCCACCGTCACGAAGCTGGGGCAGAACCCCGTCGTGCACGAGAAATCCTTGTTGCAGGACGACTGGTTGATCTGGCGCTTGCGCCCCAGTTCCGTTTCCAGCGGTTCCACCGACAGGCAGTTCGATTGCACGGAGCAGTCGCCGCAGCCTTCGCAGACGGCTTCGTTGATGACGGCGCGCTTGGCCGGGTCCGGGTATTCATTGCGTTTCCGGCGGCGGCGTTTTTCCGAAGCACAGGTCTGGTCGTAGATCATGGCCGATACGCCGGGCATGTCGCGCAGTTCGCGCTGCACGTCCATCAGTTCCGAACGGTGGCGCACGGTGACGCCTGGGGCCCAGGCGTAATCGTCCGGGTATTTTTCGGGTTCATCGGTGACGACGATGATGGGGCCCACGCCTTCGGCGGCGATCTGGCGCGAAATGATCGCCGGAGATAATGGGCCGTCGAATTCCTGGCCGCCCGTCATGGCCACCGCATCGTTGAACAGAATCTTGTAGGTGATGTTTACCTTGGCCGAGACGGCCGCGCGGATGGCCAGGATGCCCGAGTGGAAATACGTGCCGTCGCCGAGGTTGGTAAACACGTGCTTCTCATTCGTGAACGGCGCCTGCCCCACCCAGGTGACGCCTTCGGCGCCCATGTGGGTAAACGTCGACGTTTCGCGGTCCATCCACAGCACCATGTAGTGGCAGCCGATGCCGGCCAGCGCGCGCGAGCCTTCCGGCACCTTGGTGGAACTGTTGTGCGGGCAGCCGGAGCAGAAGAAGGGCGTGCGGTCCTTTTGCGGATCCGGCTTCACGCTGATCGCCTTCAGCACATTCTCTTTGGCTTCCAGGTAGGCGATGCGTTCCTTCACGCGCTGCTCGACGGGGTGGCCCGCGTAGTAGCGCGAAATGCGGCTGGCAATGGCCCGCGCGATCATGGCCGGGTTCAGTTCATACGTGGCCGGCAGCAGCCAGTCGCCGTGGCCCGTGCCCTTCTGGTTGCTCCATTCGCCCGTGTCGTCGAACTTGCCGACCACGCGCGGACGCTCGCCATCCTTCAGGTTGTACAGCTCTTCCTTGAGCGCATATTCGAGAATCTGGCGCTTTTCTTCCACCACGAGGATTTCGTCGAGGCCCTTGGCAAATTCGTGCACGCCGTCCGCTTCCAGCGGCCAGGTCATGCCGATCTTGTACAGGCGGATGCCGATGTCGGACGCCGTCTGTTCGTCGATGCCCAGGTCCGCCAGCGCCTGGCGCGTATCGAGGTAGGATTTGCCGGCCGTGATGATGCCGATGCGCGCCTTCGGGCTGTCCCAGATGATCTTATTGAGCTTGTTGGCACGCGCATACGCCAGCGCCGCGTACCACTTGTAGCTGTTCATGCGCACTTCTTGTTCCAGCACCGTGTCGGGCCAGCGGATGTTCAGGCCACCGGCCGGCATCTCGAAGTCCGTCGGCAGCGTGATCTGCACGCGGTCCGGGTCGAAATCGACGGCGGCGCCCGACTCGATGATGTCGGTCACGCATTTCATCGACACCCACAGGCCCGTGTAGCGGCTCATGGCCCACGCGTGCAAGCCGTAGTCGATGTATTCCTGCACCGACGACGGGTACAGCACGGGGATGCCGCAAGCGTTCAGGATATGGTCGGACTGGTGCGCCGTGGACGAGGATTTGGCCGCATGGTCGTCGCCGGCCAGCACCAGCACGCCGCCATGCTTGGCGGAACCGGCGTTATTGGCGTGCTTGAACACGTCGCCGCAACGGTCGACGCCGGGACCCTTGCCGTACCACATGCCGAACACGCCGTCGTATTTGGCGTCTTCGAACAGATTCGTTTGCTGCGTGCCCCAGACGGCCGTGGCGGCCAGGTCTTCGTTCAGGCCAGGGTGGAATTTGACGTGGTGCTCATCGAGGTATTTCTTGGCCTTGATCGCCGTCATGTCGACGGACGTCACAGGCGAACCGCGGTAACCGGTGATGTAGCCGGCCGTATTCAAGCCTGCCTTCAGATCGCGCTCGCGCTGCAGCATGGGCAGGCGGATCAGCGCCTGCGTGCCCGTCATGAAGGCGCGGCCGCGCTCCAAGGTGTATTTGTCGTTCAGGGAAATTTCAGACGCGTGCGCGCCCGGCTCAAGACTCGAGCCCTTGATTGGTGCATTCATTACTTGTCTCCATTATTCTCTGTGCTACGCGTGCAAAGTCGGTTGAACTCACACGTACCGGCTGCGCTTTGTGAGCATGCCGGTGCGGAAAAATGACTTGTTTGTCGTAGACTACCACAGGAAGGCGCGCAGTTCTTTGCTGCGCTGCACTCCCGGGCCGGTGCTCTTTTTACTACTATTTGTTACAAAGCAACATTACGCCGCGTTCGTATCTTTCAGCACGCCGCGCTTGATCTGGTCCAGCTCGATCGATTCGAACAGGGCGCGGAAATTGCCTTCGCCGAAGCCCTGGTCGCCCTTGCGCTGGATGATCTCGAAGAAGATCGGACCGATCACCGTCTGCGTGAAAATCTGCAGCAACAGTTCGCGTTCGTTTTCCGTGCTGTGGCCATCGATCAGGATACGCAGGCGGCGCAGTTCTTCCAGCTGCTCGCCGTGGTTCGGCAGGCGGCGGTTGACCAGCTCATAGTAAGTTTCAATCGTGTCCTGGAAATCGATACCCGTATCGCGCATGCCTTGCACGGACGCATAGATATTGTCCGTGCCCAGCGCGATGTGCTGGATGCCTTCGCCATGGTACTGGTCCAGGTATTCGGCGATCTGCGACTTGTCGTCCGACGATTCGTTGATGGGAATGCGGATCTTGCCGCACGGCGAAGTCATGGCCTTGGATTTCAGGCCCGTCAGCTTGCCTTCGATGTCGAAATAGCGCACTTCGCGGAAGTTGAACAGGCTTTCATAGAACGTCGCCCATTCCTTCATGCGGCCACGGTGCACATTGTGCGTCAGGTGGTCGATATACGTCAGGCCGTGACCGGCGGGATTGGCGACGGCGCCGGGAATGGCGACGAAATCGACGTCATAGATGCTGATGTCGCCGATGCCGCCCGGGGCGGCCGCGTCCGGCTTGTCCGCACCCTTGCCGCGCCAGCGGTCGACGAAGTACAGCAGGGAATCGCCCACGCCCTTGATGGCGGGGATATTCAGTTCCATCGGGCCCGTTTTATTGTCGAAACCCCAGGCGCCCAGTTCCAGCGCGCGGCGGTACACAAAGGCCGCGTCGTCGACGCGGATGGCGATGGCGCACACGGACGGGCCGTGATGGCGGGCAAAACGCTGCGCGAACGAATCTTGTTCGGCATTGATGATGAAATTGATGTCGCCCTGGCGGTACAGGGTCACATCCTTGTGGCGGTGGCGCGCGATGGCCGTGAAGCCCATGTTCTCGAACAGCTTGCCCAATGCTTTTGGGTCTGGTGCTGCATACTCGACGAACTCGAAACCATCGGTACCCATCGGGTTATCCCAAGGCTGAAATTGCATGATGTCTCCTCCAAGAAGTAGCGCACAGTATAGGCGCGGTCTGTGGGCATTAAATGCCAAAGATCTCCCGAACAATCATGATTTGCGCAATAATATTGCGTGAAAGTCGAACCACCGGAGGAAGCATGAGCAAAATTACGCTGGATAAAACGGATCGCAAGATCCTCGCCGTCCTGCAGGCCGATGGCCGCCTGTCAAATCAGGACGTGGCCGAACAGGTCAGCCTGTCGCCGTCGCCATGCTTGCGCCGCGTCAAACGGCTGGAAGAAGCGGGCGTGATCCGCCAGTACGTGGCCCTGCTGGACCCGGAAAAGATCGGCCTGGGCTTGCTGGCCTACGTCAACGTACGGCTGGAAAAGCACAGCGACGCCACCGCCCACAGCACGGCGCGCGTGCTGGCGCCCAATCTGGTGACGAATACCTCGCCGCGCGCCGACTTCGCCGTGGCCGTGGCGCAATGGCCGGAAGTGGTGGCCTGCTATGCGATGACGGGTGAAATGGATTATCTGTTGCGCGTGCACGTGGAAGACATGGAACACTTTTCGCGCTTCATGATGGCGACCCTGCTGCGCCACCCGGCCGTGCTGGACGTGAAATCGAGCTTCGCCCTGCAGCGCATCAAGGATACGACGGCCTTGCCGCTGCTGTAATTACTCTGCTGGCGGTGGGGGGAGCACCGGCTTCTTGCGCCCCGGCAAGCGTTCGAACAGTTTATAGGCGGCGCGCGCATTGGCCTTGAACGTGTAGTCGAACATGGCAAACTGTTCCTGCACGGCTTCCTGCAGCATGCTGCTGGGATTCGGCGGCAATAGTTTCAAATAAGCATCGGCTTCGCCATAGTCGCGCTGGATTTCCATGCCCGCCTTCTTGGCGATATGCATCATCGTCTTGTTCGACGACAGGCAGTGCATGTACAGGGTATCGACGTCGTTGTTGCGGCAGTGGATCGCTGCCCGCTCGAACAGTTTCGAGCCCACGCCCATGCCGCGCATGGATTTCGACACGGACACGCCAAACTCGGCCACCTGCTCCTTGTCCGTCACCACGCTTTTCGCGGGCGACTTGTCCTTCGGCGCAAACGCGAGATGTCCCACGCCCACCAGCTTGAACAGGCTGTTGTAGACGCCGTAGACCATGTCGCGCGAGAAATCCATCTTTTGCACGTACTGGGCCACGAGTTCATCGGGCAAGGCGCTGCCAAAACGCAGCAAACGGTCGCTTTTTTCCAGGGTCAGGAAATGCTTCATCATGCGACGCCGGTCGCGCTCATGCAGCTGCTTGACCAGCACGGTCGGACGCCCGCCGCCGCTACGGCTGAGCCAGCGGCGAAACGGGTTTTGAAATAGCTTGGGTAAGGTCACGTCGACTCCTGGAAGCGGTGCTGCGGCACGTCAGGCCGGCATTGTGCAGTGCAGCATTGTACCGTAGTTCCGCCGTTCAAGCCTGGGCCAGGAAGGCCTGCACGGCCGCCACCCGCGCCGCATGGATGACTTCGGGGATGCGTTTCGGCTCCGCGCAGCCTTGCGCCAGCGCACCCGCATTGACGGCGCGCGCCGCGTCCAGCCCGCCCTGCAGCCGTGCCGCCTGAGGGAAATCGCCGCTGACCAGTCCATCGCAGGCCACCGCTTGCAGCATCTGCGTAAAGCGCTGCGGCTTGCGCAAGCCGTCGCAGCGTTCGCACAGGGCAACGATGGCTTCGGCGCTCAGCGCCAGCGCGCCATTGATCTGCTCGCGCTCGCGGGCCGCCATGACGGCCAGCTCGCGGCACTCGTTGGGCACGCGCAAGCGCTCGCTCAGTTGTTCGATGGCATCCTTGCTCATGCGCAGCATCAGGGCCGCAAAACGCACGGGCAACTCGAGGCCTTGCGCTGCCGCATGGTCGATCACCTGCAGCAGGCGCTCGCTCAGCGCAATTTCCCCCATGATGCGCGCCAGGGCACCGCATTCGTGCAGCACCGTCAGCATGCGCGACGGGCGGCTTTCCATCAGCCCCTTGGCCACTTCCTGCCATACGCGCTCGGCCACGAGGGCGTCGACTTCGCCATCGGCCACCATCTGGCGCATCAGCGCCATGGTGGCGGGCGCCACCGTAAAAGCGTCGAAGCGAGCGGCAAAGCGGGCCAGGCGCAGGATGCGCACGGGGTCTTCGCCAAAGGCGTCGGACACGTGGCGGAAGATCTTGTTGCGGATATCCGCGATGCCGCCGAACGGGTCCGTCAGGCTGCCATCCTCGGCCCGGGCGATGGCGTTGATGGTCAGATCGCGGCGCACCAGGTCGTCTTCCAGCGTGACGTCGGGCGCCGTGTGGAAGACAAAGCCCCGGTAGCCGGGCGCCGTCTTGCGCTCCGTGCGGGCCAAGGCATATTCTTCCTGCGTCTTCGGGTGCAGGAAGACGGGGAAATCCTTGCCCACGGGACGGAAGCCCTGGCGCAGCATGTCTTCAGGCGTGGCGCCCACGACAACGTGGTCGTGGTCTTTCACGGGCAAGCCCAGCAGTTGGTCGCGCACCGCGCCACCGACCGTGTATATCTTCATCGTCAACGTCTCTTTAATCGGGCAATTCCGCGTCGTGCTTGGCAGCGACTTCCGTTTCCGCCAGCGCTTCCGCGATCCAGCGGGCCACGGCCGGGTGCGCCTGCACGCGTTCGCAATACGCGTTCAAGGCCGGTGCCAGGCTCACGCCATACGTGCGGAAACGCATGACGACGGGGGCGAAATACGCATCGGCGATGGAAAAGTCGCCAAACAGGAACTGGTGGTGGCCAAAGCGCGACAAGCACTCTTCCCAGATTTCGCTGATGCGGCCGATGTCGGCCTGGGCGGCGGCCGTGCGGCCCCGGCCCGGCAATTTTGCCTTGATATTCATCGACATATCCGTGCGCAAGCCCGCGAAACCCGAGTGCATTTCCGCGCAGACACAGCGTGCCATGGCGCGCGCGGCCACGTCCTGCGGCCACAGGTGCTTATCGGGAAACTGCTCGGCCAGGTATTCGCAGATGGCCAGGCTGTCCCAGATCGTCATCTCGCCCGCCAGCAGCACGGGCACGCGGCCGCAGGCCGAATATTCGGCGATTTTCGTCGCCGTGTCGCTCTGGTCGAGCAAGACGCGCACTTCATGGAACGGGATGCCGAACGCCGTCATGGCCACCCACGGGCGCATCGACCACGACGAGTAATTCTTGTTGCCGATGATGAGGGTCAGGCCCGGCTCGCGCGCGGCGGCCAGGGTTTGCGTCAGGCTGGGATCGAGAATGGTCGTTTGCATGGTCGGCGGGCTTTAGTTGGATGATGGCAAATCGGCAGAAACAGCGCTGTTTTTCGGTCCCACGGTGCCCAGGCGCGCTTTCAGCGACTGCGGGCTCTTCTCGAACAGGGCCGCGTAATAGGTGGCGTTGGCCATCACGTTTTTCACGTAGCCGCGCGTTTCCGTGTACGGGATCGTTTCAGCGAAGACGGCGCCTTCCAGCGGACGCGTCATGGTGGCGCGCCAGATGCGCAGGCGCCCCGGTCCCGCGTTGTAGGCGGCACTGGCCAGCACTTGCGAACCGTCGAGGCCACCGAGCACCATGTTCAGGTAATTCGTGCCCAGCAAGACGTTGGTGCGCACATCGCTCAGGGTTTCCGTGACGAAATCGGTGAGGCCGATCTTCTTGGCGACATAGCGGGCCGTCGACGGCATCACCTGCATCAGGCCCGAGGCGCCCACATGCGACTGCGCATCCATGATGAAGCGCGATTCCTGGCGGATCAAGCCATACACCCAGGCCTTATCCAGGCCCAGCGTCTGCGTGGCCGGGTGCATGACGTCGTCGTGCGGCGTCGGATAGCGCTGCGTGTAATCCACTTCCAGACGCGTGCGGTCCGAGGTGTTGACCATGCGGTCGAGCACATTGTTCTGGCGCGCAAATTCCGCGGCCGCCAGGTGCTGGCGGTCCGTCATCGAACGCAATTCCCAGTTCCACTCGCGCGTGCCTTCGAAGCGCAAACGCATATTGAAAAATTTCAAGGCCCGCTGCAAGCCCGGATTGGCCGCCATGACGGCAATTTCCGCCGGCGTCACGGGCTGGCCCGGCGGCGGCAACACCAGATGGTTGCCCAGCTCTTCATTGGCCAGCAAGCCGTAGAAATTCGATTGCTCGCTGATCGTGCGGTACAGGGCATCGGCCTGCGCATTCGGGCGGCCCGGCGTTTCCGCCTGCTGCGCCCGCGCCAGCCAGTACACCCAGGTGGGGTCCGTGCGCAGGGACGCCGGCATGGCCTGGATGGCGGCCTTCACCAGCGGCCAATTCCCTTCCCGCAGGGCAATGCGCGCCTTCCACTGCATCTGCTCCTGGGTCAGGGGCGCACCATTGGTTTTTTGCCAATATTCAAACGCTTCCGGCGCCAGCGCATACGACGCTTGCAGGGCCAGGCTGGCCCATCCGATGGCCTGCTCCTGCGCCGTCAACTGCGAACTCGCCTTTTGCAGGGCCACCACGCCCAGTTTCAAGGTGCTTTTCGCCATGCGGCCCACGGCCACCAGGTACATTTCATGGTCGGCGCGGCTGGCGCCCGGGCCCTTGGCCAGCACCAGCGCGGGCAAGTCGATCGCTTGCGCCATCTTCGCGTCGGAGGCGCCCAGCAGCAGCGCGATGCGGCGCGCGGGGCCCGTGGCATTGGTCTGGCCCGCCAGGCGGATCTGCGCCCACAGGTCGTTCGTGTCGAACTGGCCGTTTTGCGCCAACACCGCGATCAGGCTGCCGCACGCTTCGCCATAGCCGGGCGGCGACACGAGCAGGTTGCGCGCCTCGGGCGCCACGTTCTGTCCCTTGGCGGCGCGCGACATCAGCGCATAGCACTTGAGCTGGGTGTCGTCGTCGAGCGCGAATTGCGGGTATTGCTCGTCAAACACAACCCAGTCGCGCTTGCGGCCCAGCTCCAGCAGCCAGTCGTTGCGGAAACGGTCGGCGATGGCGCTGCCCTTGTAGCGGTTCAGGTAATCGCGAAATTGCGCCTCGGTCAACTGTTTGATGCGCGGTTTCAGCCGATAATAGTCAACATACGATGGAATCTGGTAATTCGTCAGGCGCCCCGCGTAAAAGTCGGCTTTCTCGATGTCATCCTTGCGCGCGGCGTCGCGCAGCAGCAGGAAGGCATCGTCCTCGCTGCGCGTGTCGGGTGCGGCAGGCGTTACGGTGGCGGACACCTGGGCCAGGGCGACCAGGGGAGACAAGGCCGATGCAACACACAGCATCGTGCCGGCAATCCATTTCAGTGGGGAAATCAATGTACGACTCTCAATCTTAACTTGATGGTGATATGAATAGCGACCCTAGAATAACATGCGATCCGGCTACACGGCCACCCATTGCGCCACAGGAAAAAGCCGGCTTGCGCAAAGCCTTGCTGGCGGCCCGCCGCACCCTGCCCGAGGCCACGCGCACGCAGTGGGATGCGGCCATCGCGCAGCGCCTGCTGGACTGGTGCGCGCAGGAAAACGTCGGGGAACTGGGCGTCTACTGGCCCCTGCATGGCGAGCCGGACTTGCACGGCGCGTATGCGCAGCTGGCCGCGCGCGGCGTGCAGTTAAGCCTGCCGGTGGTGCTGGAAAAGCACGCGCCGCTGGCGTTTTCTACCTGGACGCCGGGCGAAGCGATGGTCAAGGATGGCATGGGCGTGGCCGTACCGGCCCAATTGCGCCTGTGCCCGGCGCCCGCCACCCTGCTGGTGCCTTGCCTGGGGTTTAATGAGCAACGTTTCCGGCTCGGCTATGGAGGCGGCTATTACGACCGCACCCTGGAACACGCGCCACGCCCCCGCACCCTCGGTGTGGCATACGGCTGTCTGAAGGCATCATTTGCCAGCGGCACATACGACATCGCCCTCGATCACATCGTGACCGAGGGCGATCTGCTCTGACGGATCAGATGGGGATTACTTGACCAGGCGCTGCCACAGTGCGGTCGTGGGCGCCGCCTGGTTCATGCTATAGAAATGCAAGCCTGGCGCGCCGCCTTCCAGCAGGCGTTCGCACAAGCCCGTCACCACGTCCAGGCCAAAGGCCTTGATGGACGCGCTGTCGTCGCCAAAGCTGGCCAGCTTCAGACGCACCCAGCGTGGAATTTCCGCGCCGCACATGTCCGAAAAGCGCATCAGCTGCGTGTAGTTCGTGATCGGCATGATGCCTGCCACGATGGGCACGTTGATGCCCATCTTCTGCGTCTGCTCGACAAACTGGAAATACGCGTCGGCATTGTAGAAGTACTGGGTGATGGCGGCATCGGCGCCGGCCTGCACCTTGCGCGCGAACGCGTTCAGGTCGTCCTGCGGCGAACGGGCTTGCGGGTGCACTTCCGGATAGGCGGCCACTTCGATATGGAAATGGTCGCCCGTCTCGGCGCGGATGAATTCCACCAGCTCGTTGGCATAGCGGAACTCGCCCGAGGCGCCATAGCCGCTCGGCAAGTCGCCGCGCAAGGCGACGATACGGTTCACGCCAGCCGCCTTGAAGTCGGCCAGCACGGCGCGGATCGATTCGCGCGAACCGCCCACGCAAGACAGATGGGGCGCGGCTTCTTCGCCGGCCGCCAGGATCTCGCGCACGGTGTCGAGCGTGCCCTGCTGCGTGGTGCCGCCCGCGCCAAACGTCACCGAGAAATACTTCGGATGCAACTCGGACAACTTGACCCGCGTGGCGCGCAGCTTTTCCGCCCCTTCCGGGGTTTTCGGCGGGAAAAACTCAATACTGAAGTTATGGTTTGCCATCGTCATTACTCAAAAGTAAGGTCGACAGGGCCCAGGAAATGACGCTGTACAGCAATGCACCACCCACGGCCGACCAGAAACTGGCGACATGGAAACCAGCGATCACCTGCGCCACGAGCCAGAACATGAAACCGTTGATGATCAAAATGAACAGGCCCAGCGACAAGAACGTCACGGGCAGGGTCAGCAGGATCAGCAGGGGGCGGATCAGCGCATTGACCAGTCCCAGCACGGCGGCGGCCAGCAGCGCGGTCCAGCCGCTGCTCATCGTTACCGAGTGCATCAGGTAGGGAACGGCAAACAGGGCTGCCGCATTGATAAACCAAATCAGTAGCAAGCGCATTTCTCTAGCCTGTCAAAAGTGAGGTCAGGCCGGCGGCGGACGCCGGCCCTCGGAGGGTGAGTTACAGCCCCGGACTACCGATCAGTAGCGGTAGTGGTCTGGCTTGTATGGACCTTCCGTGCGCACGCCGATGTAGTCGGCTTGCTCTTGCGTCAGTTCCGTCAGCTGCGCATTCAACTTTTTGAGTTGCAGGCGGGCGACTTTTTCATCGAGGTGTTTCGGCAAGGTGTACACGCCGACCGGGTAGTTGGCCGTGTTGGCGTACAGTTCGATCTGCGCGATCGTCTGGTTGGCAAACGACGAGCTCATCACGTACGACGGGTGGCCCGTGCCGCAACCGAGGTTGACCAGGCGGCCTTCGGCCAGCAGGATGATGCGGCGGCCCGACGGGAAGATGATGTGGTCGACTTGCGGCTTGATGTTTTCCCACTCGTATTGTTTCAACGAAGCGACGTCGATTTCATTGTCGAAGTGACCAATGTTGCAGACGATGGCCTGGTCTTTCATGCGCGTCAGGTGATCGTGCGTGAGGATATGGTAGTTGCCCGTGCAGGTGACAAAGATGTCGCCATGTTCGCACGCGTAATCCATCGTGACCACGCGGTAGCCTTCCATCGCCGCCTGCAGTGCGCAGATCGGGTCGACTTCCGTCACCCACACTTGCGCCGACAGGGCGCGCATGGCTTGGGCCGAACCCTTGCCCACGTCGCCGTAACCGGCGATGACGGCCACTTTACCGGCGATCATCACGTCGGTGGCGCGCTTGATGCCATCGACCAAGGACTCGCGGCAGCCGTACAGGTTGTCGAACTTCGATTTCGTCACGGAATCGTTCACGTTGATCGCAGGGAAAGCCAGCTTGCCTTCCTTGTGCATCTGGTACAGGCGGTGCACGCCGGTGGTGGTTTCTTCCGTCACGCCCAGGATTTCCGGCAGGCGCTTCGAATACCAGGTCGGATCGGCCAGCAAGTGTTTCTTGATCGAATTGAACAGGCAGATTTCTTCTTCCGAACCGGGGTTGGCCAGTACCGACAGGTCGGTTTCCGCGCGCACGCCCAGGTGCAGCAGCAGGGTGGCATCGCCGCCATCGTCGAGGATCATGTTCGAGTAGACCGCCTTGCCGTCCACGTTCGGCCATTCGAAGATGCGGTGCGTGTATTCCCAGTAGTCGTCCAGCGATTCGCCCTTGACGGCGAACACAGGGGTGCCGGCGGCAGCGATGGCGGCGGCGGCGTGATCTTGTGTGGAGTAAATGTTGCACGATGCCCAACGCACTTGCGCGCCCAGTGCTTCCAGGGTCTGGATCAGCACGGCGGTCTGGATGGTCATGTGGATGGAACCGGTGATGCGCGCGCCTTTCAAAGGCTGCGCTGCCGCGAATTCTTCGCGGATGGCCATCAGGCCAGGCATTTCCGTTTCAGCAATCTTGATTTCTTTGTCGCCCCATGCAGCCAAGGTGATATCGGCGATGGTGTAGTCGTGTTGCGATTTGAGTACGGCGTTCATCACGCCCTCCTTTCAGTTGTTGAAAAAGGTACGTGAGCGCGGTTGCAGGATATTCCGAGCCTGGCGAATTTCTTCGTCGCAACGCTCCTCGGACACGGGATTTTAACATTGTCAAGACCGCCGCGCCAGCCTGTTTGCACCGCATTGCCACGTAACAACACATAAAAAAAGCGCCCGCAGCCAGCAGGCCGGGGGCGCTCATCAGCAAGCGGACTGGATTACTTCAGGCCGGCGGCGTCGCGCAGCAGGGCGACCTTGTCCGTGCGTTCCCACGTGAATTCCGGCTCTTCGCGGCCGAAGTGGCCGTAGGCGGCGCTCTTCTGGTAGATCGGGCGCAGCAGGTCCAGCATTTGCACGATGCCTTTTGGACGCAGGTCGAAGTGCGCCAGCACCAGCTTGGCGATTTCCGCGTCAGGAATCACGCCCGTGCCTTCCGTGTAGACGGTGATGTTGATCGGCTTGGCCACGCCGATGGCGTAGCTGACCTGCACCTGGCATTGGCGCGCCAGGCCGGCGGCGACGATGTTTTTCGCCACGTAGCGGGCCGCATATGCTGCCGAACGGTCGACTTTTGACGGGTCCTTGCCCGAGAACGCGCCGCCGCCGTGCGGGGCTGCGCCACCGTAGGTGTCGACGATGATCTTGCGGCCGGTCAAGCCGCAATCGCCTTGCGGACCGCCGATGACGAAACGGCCCGTCGGGTTGACGAGGAATTTCGTGTCCGTCAGCCATTCGCGCGGCAGGATGGGCTTGATGATTTCTTCGATGACCGCTTCTTCGATCTGCGAATGCGAGATTTCCGGCGCATGCTGGGTCGACAGCACGACCGTGTGCACGCCGACGGGGCGGCCATCGACGTAGCGCAGGGTCACTTGCGATTTCGCGTCCGGACGCAGCCATGGCAAACGGCCATCCTTGCGCAGCTGCGACTGGCGTTCGACCAGGCGGTGCGCGTAGTGGATGGCGGCGGGCATCAGCTCGGCCGTTTCGTCGCAGGCATAACCGAACATCAAGCCTTGGTCGCCAGCGCCTTGATCCAGGTCAATCCCCGCACCTTCATCGACGCCTTGCGCGATGTCCGGCGACTGCTTGTCGTAGGCCACCAGCACGGCGCAACCCTTGTAGTCGATGCCGTATTCCGTGTTGTCGTAACCGATGCGTTTGATGGTTTCGCGCGCAACTTGAATATAATCCACATTGGCGTGAGTGGTAATCTCGCCAGCCAGCACCACCAGGCCCGTGTTGCACAGGGTTTCGGCAGCCACGCGGGCGGCTGGATCCTGGGCCAGGATGGCGTCAAGGATGGCGTCGGAAATTTGATCGGCAACCTTGTCGGGATGGCCTTCCGAGACGGATTCGGAAGTGAAGAGATAGTCGTTTGACATTGCAAGCTCCTGTTTACTATGTGAATGTTCTGTCGCAGTAAAGAGGATTTTGCCTGCGACGCTTTAGCGATATTTATATTCCGCTTCGCAAGTTGTCTATTAACTCAGCGGTTACTGCATACGTGGTATTTTACGCTTCTTAAAAAATTTTGGCACAGCAACACGCCATTCCTGGAAACCGCTTATACATGTTAGTCCCAATTTTCCGCTTCTTGTCCATCTTTCCCCTGCCCGTCCTGCATGGCCTGGGCGCTGCGCTTGGCTGGGTGATTTACGCCATTTCACCGTCCTACCGGCGCCGCATGCGCGAAAACATGCAGGGTGCGGGGTTTTCGCAACACTTGCACACGGCCGTGGCCGAAGCGGGCAAGAGCGTACTGGAATTGCCCTTCATCTGGTGCGCGCCGGCCGAACGCGTGGCGCGCCATGCGACGGTGGAAAACTGGGAACTGGTGGAAAAAGCCCTGCAGCACGGCCGCGGCATCGTCTTCCTGACGCCGCACCTGGGCTGCTTTGAAATCGTCGCCCAGCAGATCGCGCTGCGCACGCCGCTCACCGTGATGTACCGCCCGCCCAAGCGCGCTGCATTGAAGCCGCTGATCGAAGGCGCCCGCGCGCGCGAAAACCTGATGCTGGCGCCCGCCAATATGTCGGGCGTGCGCATCTTTGCCAAATGCCTCAAAAAAGGCCAGCCCATCGGCCTGCTGCCCGACCAGGTGCCGCAGGAGGGCGAAGGCGTGTGGGCCGATTTCTTCGGCCGTCCCGCCTACACCATGACCCTGCCGGCCAAGCTGGCGCAGATGGGCGGCGCCGAAGTCATCATCACCTACGCCGAGCGCCTGCCGGGCGGACGCGGCTATGTCGTGCACTTCGTGCCTTTCACCGAGTCGCTCGACAGTACCTCGGCGGAACAGGCGCGCACCATCAATGCAGCCATGGAACAGTTGATCGCGCGCAGCCCGGCGCAATATCTGTGGAGCTACAACCGCTACAAGGTGCCGCGCGGTGCGCCGCCGCCCGCGCCTGCCGCGCCCGAAGCGACCAAGGAGCAGGCATGAGACTGCTGATCGCCTTCATGTGGCTGCTGCACTGGCTGCCCTTGCCCATCCTGGGCCGCTTCGGCGTGGCCGTCGGCAGCCTGCTGTTCATCGCCATGCCCACGCGGCGCAAGATTGCCCTGACGAATCTGCGCCTGTGTATGCCGCAATTGTCGGAAGCCGAGCGCGTGGCCCTGGCACGCCAGCATTTCCAGGCGTATTCGCGCAGCGTGTGGGAGCGCAGCATCCTGTGGTGGTCGTCGGAAGAACGGCTGAACCGCCTGATCAAGAAGGTGCCCGCCTTCCCGGGCCAGCAGATCGCGGCCAAGCCCACCATCCTGCTGTGTCCGCACTTCGTCTGCCTCGACGTGGCCGGCGCCGCCACGGCCATGGAAATTTCCGCCTCGTCCATGTATGTGCAGCAAAAGAACGCGGCCTTCGACCAGGCCCTGCGCAACGGCCGTTCGCGCTTCAAGCCGCCCAAGCTGTTTACGCGCCAGGACGGCATCAAGACGATTTTGCGCGCCCTGCGCGACGGCCTGCCCTATTTCATGCTGCCGGACATGGATTTCGGCGAAAAGGATGCGGAATTCGTGCCCTTCTTCGGCGTGCCCGCCGCCACCCTGACGGCCACGGCGCGCCTGGCGCTGGCCGCCAAGGCACAGGTCATTCCCGTCATCGCCACCTTCCTGCCCAATTACCAGGGCTGGAAAGTGACTTATTACCCGGCGTGGGACGATTACCCGGGCGACGACATCACGGCCGCCACGCGCCGCATGAACGAATTCATCGAAGAGCGCGTGCGCGAAGCGCCGGCCGAATACTTCTGGACGCACAAGCGCTTCAAGACGCGTCCCGAAGGCGAAGCGTCGTTCTATAACCAGCACAAGTGATACGGCAGACCATGAAACTCCACTTTACGAAAATGCATGGCGCCGGCAATGACTTCATCGTCATCGACGCCATCAACCAGGACATCGATTTCACGCCGGCCCAGTGGCAGCGCCTGGCCGACCGCCGTTTCGGCATCGGCGCCGACCAGATCCTCGTGGTGGAAAAGCCGCGCCTGCCCGGCTGCGACTTCCGCTACCGCATCTACAACAACGACGGGGGCGAAGTGGAGCAATGCGGCAACGGCGCGCGCGCCTTCGTCAAGTTCGTCAGCGAAAAAGGCTTGTCCGACAAGACCAGCATCCGTGTGGAAACCATGGCCGGCATCATTGCGCCCCGCCTGGAGATCGACGGCAGCATCACGGTCGACATGGGCGCGCCCGTGCTGGAACCCGCGCTGGTGCCGTTCGATGCAAACGGCCTCGCTGGTGTAACGGAAGGCAACGACACCGTGTGGCCGCTGGACCTGGCGCTGCCGGGGCTGACGGCCCCCGTGCTGGTATCGGTCGTGTCGATGGGCAACCCGCATGCCGTGCAAGTGGTCGACGATGTCGACGCGCAAGACCTGGAACAATCGGGCCCGCTGATCGAACACCACCCGCGCTTCCCCCGCCGGGTCAACGCGGGCTACATGCAGATCGTCGACCGCCAGCACGTGAAACTGCGCGTGTACGAGCGGGGCGCGGGCGAAACCCTGGCGTGCGGCACGGGCGCCTGCGCCGCTGCCGTGGCCGGCATCATGCGGGGCCGGCTCGACTCGCCCGTGCGCATCAGCGCGCGCGGCGGCGAACTGTCGATCGCATGGCAAGGCCCGGGCCATCCCGTGCTGATGACGGGTCCGGCCGTCACCGTCTTCGAAGGCTCGATCGAGCTGTAGGCAGCGCGGCAAGCCTTTCTACATCATGCCGCCAGGAACTGCTGTTCCTGCGCGACATCCAGCTCGGCCAGGTAGCACTTCAGCCGGTACAGGCGCTGCCGGTAATTGCCTTCCGGCCCCGTCACGCCGCAATCGACGCGCTCGAACAGGCGCACCACCTGATCGAGCAGCTGGCGCTCCTGCGCCGTGCGGATCAGCACCAGGCGCCGCTTGCCGCGCCCATGCGTGGCGCTGATATCGATCAACAGACAATGCCCCTGGTCGGCCGCATGGATATCGAGCAGCAACGCCTCGGCACGCGACAAATGAAAGCGGCGCGCCAGCTCCAGCCGCGCCGCCAGCAGCGGGTGGCTTTGGCCCAGCTGGCGCAAGTGCCCATCGGCATGCAGCGCGGCGCACTGGCCCCAGTCGCCGGGCTCGCCCTGCGGCGCGATCTTCGCCAGCGCCGCCTCCGCTTCACTGCTGCCCTGCGCCTGCGCCTGCAGCAGCCAATACGCGGCCCGCACATCGCTGTTGACGCCGTCGCGGCGGTTGCGCCAGGCATGCATGCCGCACTCGAGCTGAGCCGGGCCATGCCCCAGGTCGGCAGCGCGCTCCAGGCAGGAATGGGCTTCGACCACATTGCGCTGGGAAAATTCCGGTTTCGTATAAATACGCGACAGCACGAACCACGCTTCGGCCAGTCCCTGCTCGCCCGCCTGCGTCAGCCAGCGCACGGCCCGCTTGAAATTGGCGGCGCCATGGCGCGTGGCCAGCCGCTGGCCATGCGCATCCATGCGCGCATAGCCGAGTCCCAGCTCCAGCTGCGCCGTGCGGTCGCCGCCATGCGCGGCCAGCTCGCAGCACTGCCAGCCTTCCGCATCGCCGCCAGGCGCCAATGCCTGGGCACAGCGCGACAGCAGCAGCACCTGCTGCGCGTCGAGGGCGATCGTGCGCGCACCGGCCGCCGCCTGCCGCTGCAGCAGCTCGCGCGCCAGCGGCAAGGCTTGCACCAGGAATCCCGCATGGTCGCCCTGGCTCCAGGCCTGCTCCAGCCCCGCATACAGCGGCGTGTCGCCGTCGAAGGCTTGCTCGCCAGCCAGGCTGGCATCCGGCACGGGGACTGCGGATGCGCCTTCCTGCATGGACAACAACCATTGCGCATCGGGCAAGCCGGCCCGCACGGCGGCGTCCAGCGCCAGGCGCGCCTTGGCGCGCAGGGTTTCGCAACTGCTGGCGGCATTGCCCAGCACCAGTTGCGCCAGCACCAGCCCGGCCTGCACCAGGCCCGCATCGAACGCCTGCGCGTAATACGGGATCAGCGCCTTGGCTGCCGGCTGCGCCACTTCAAAAGGCACATGCGTGCCAATCAGCATGCACGCTTCCTCGCTATCCTCCTGGGCCGCCCGCGCCAGCCAGTGCAAGGCGGTCGGCAAGCTTTGCGGCACTCCCTGGCCGAACAGATACACGCGTCCCAGCGCCAGCTGGCACGCCACATCGCCAGCACGTGCGCCCTTGATCAATCCTAATGTTTCGCGATTTGCCATCGATTCTCGATATTGAGTCAATGATTCTAGTAATAGTGAGCCATCTCCAGGCCCCTGCATGCGGGCCGTCCCTTAGTGTAACGTCCTTGTGTCATAAATCCCCCAAAGCCGGCTGAAGAACTTGATTCAACGCAACAATGTCCTGGCCCGGATACGCCAAGATGACAGGGCGCGGCGGCCGCGACGATGGGAAGGCGCTTGCCATCGGCGCAGGATCGCGCAGAAACCGCGCGTTACAAAAATACAACAGGGCTGTGGATTTATGACGCTTTTCACCAATCTTTTCACGCATATTTGACCAATCCCGCACGTCTTGCGCGCCGACGAATTAAGGTTCATTCATCGAAACGCGACAGTTCGCGCATTTCAATCTGCTCGGATCTCGGACGGAACTCACTTTTAATAGGGAATAAGACATGAAAAAATCACTCGTTGCCCTCGCACTCTTCGGCGCCTTTGCCGCAACAGCACAAGCGCAGTCGTCCGTCCAAATCTACGGCACGATCGATGCAGGCCTGGCCAAAGCGACTGGTTCGAGCACTGCCGTCACCAAACGCGACAACAACAAACTGGGCTTCAAGGGCACGGAAGATCTGGGCAATGGCTTGAAAGCTATTTTCCAACTGGAAATTCGCTATGAATCCGATACCGGCACCATCGAAAACACGTCGGGCACCAATTCGCGTCCGCTGTTCCAGGGTCAAAGCCGCGTCGGCCTGCAGGGCGACTTCGGTACCGTACGCCTGGGCCGTGGCCTGACCGCCTTCCAGGAATCGAGCACCGCGTTCGAACCATGGTCGGGCATGCCTACGCCAGCCGGTTTCCAGACCGACCTGACCGTCGCCGGCTACACCAGCGATCCGCTGAGCGCAGATGGCAACTCGCGTAACCGCTTCTCGAACGCCGTGTTCTACAACTCGCCAGTGATCGAAGGCTTCCAGCTGAACGCCACCGTAGCTGCCAAGGAAGCAAACAACAACAGCCTCGTTCCAGCGCGTGCGCCGGGCAACGCAGTAACATTTGCCTCGGGTAACTATGCACTGCCAGCCAACGTGGCGCCAGCATCGAATCCGTACTCGATGTCCGTAACCTACACATCGCCTGGCTTTGCCGCCATGGCCGCCTACGAGCGTAATGGCGTGCAAGCCAAGCTGTGGTCGGTTGCCGCCTCGGTCAATCCGATTCCTGAGCTGAAAGTCATGTTGTCGATCCAGCACCAGAAAGATGACGACTTCAAAATCATCAATACCGGCACCAAATCGTGGGTACTGGGCGCCAACTACGACGTCGGCCCAGGCAAGATCCGCGCTGGCTACGGTCAAAAAACGCCGGATGGCGTAGTCAAATCCAAGCAGGCATCGATTGGCTATGACTACAACCTGTCGAAACGTACCTACCTGTACGCAGACATTTCGAACAAAAAAGCAGCCGTTGCCAATAGCATCAACTACAACGTTGCGAAAAGCATCAACTACTTCGGTCTGGGCGTACATCACAACTTCTAATGCCCCGCATGTCACCCGCCACGGGTGATTGCTGAGCAAGGAATGCAAGGCGGCATGGGCAACCATGCCGCTTTTTTCATGGGCACACGGAAAATGCATGGGCGCCCCGCCCTTTGCGCCTATGCCGCCGCACTCTCGGTTAGAATGAAGCGTTCACCTTTCACTGACAGATATTCTCAATGACCGCCACACTCGATTCCAGCACCGTCGCCCAGTACCTGAGCGAGCATCCGACTTTCTTCGAAGAGCACACCGCGCTGCTCGGCGAGGTCAAGCTGAGCAGCCCGCTGACGGGGCGCACCATCTCACTGCAGGAACGGCAGATGGAAGTGATGCGCGACAAGTACAAGGCGCTGGAACTGCGCATGTCCAAGCTGAGCCGCCTGGCCGAGGAAAATGGCGATATCGCCAGCAAGTTCCACGGCTGGAACCAGGCCATGCTGCAAGTACGCAACGATGCCGACATGCCGCGCGTGCTGGTCGATGCCTTGCAAAGCAATTTCGACGTGCCCTACGTCAGCCTGCGCCTGTGGCAAGTGCTGCCGGAACACGCGAACGGCTGGTTCACGGACGATGTCACGGCCGACGTGCGCATGTTCGCCAACAGCCTGCAAGCGCCGTACTGCGGCAGCAACCGCGATTTCGAAGCCGTGCACTGGCTGCAGGCCGATAAAGTCGAATCGACCGTCATGATCGCCCTGCGCGCGCCCGGCACCACGGGTACCTTCGGCTTGCTGGTGCTCGGCTCGCCCGACAGCGAACGTTTCACGTCCAGCATGGGCACCGACTTCCTCGTGCATATCGGCGCCACGGCCAGCGCCGCCCTGGCGGCGCTGCGCGCCGGCGCGCCCGCTTAACAAGCATGGGCGACGCGCGCAGCAAGGCCGAATGGCTGGCCAGCTACCTGGCGCAGCTGGCCACGCAGCGCAAGCTGTCGCCGCACACGCTGGACGCCTACGGGCGCGACTTGCGCACCTTGCTGGAACTGAGCGGCGACACGCCCTGGACGGCCCTGGCGCACAATGAAGTGCGCCGCTACACGGCCAAGCTGCATGCCGGCGGCCTCGACCCGCGCTCGATCGCCCGCAAGCTGTCGTCCTGGCGCGGCTTTTTCAACTGGCTCAGCGGCGAGACCCAGCTCGACGCCAACCCCGTCGACGGCATCCGCGCGCCCAAGCGGGCCAAGACCCTGCCCAAGGCCCTGTCGGTGGACGATGCCGTGCGCCTCGTGGCGCCCGCGCAACACCAGCAAGGCGCCGCCGAACCGGAACAACTGTGCAACCGCGCCATGTTCGAGCTGCTGTATTCGAGCGGCTTGCGCGTCTCCGAACTGACCAGCCTGGACACCCATTACTGCAAGGCCGAGAACGGCCAGGACGCTTCGCTGGGCTGGCTGGACATGGCCAGCTTTGAAGTGATCGTCACGGGCAAGGGCAGCAAGATGCGCAAGGTGCCCGTCGGCAAGGCGGCCCTCGTCGCGCTGGCCAGCTGGCTGGCCGTGCGCCCGCCGGCGGCCGATGGCAGCGCCGCGCTGTTCCTCAGCACGCGCGGCACGCGCATCTCGCCCCGCGTACTGCAGCTGCGCCTGAAGGCGCATGCGCTGGCCACAGAGATTCCCGCGAATGTGCACCCGCACGTGCTGCGCCACTCGTTCGCTTCGCACGTGCTGCAATCGTCGGGCGACTTGCGCGCCGTGCAGGAAATGCTCGGCCATTCCAGCATCACCTCGACCCAGGTCTACACGGCCCTCGACTTCCAGCATCTGGCGCACGTGTATGACCAGGCGCACCCGCGCGCCAAGCTCAAGTAAGCGCCCCTGGCCCCTTGCCGACCTGATCCATATCAAGCGACTCGGCGCCCATTTGCAAGCTTTTGCAAAATTCCGGCATAATCGTCCGCATTCGTCCGCTTGCGCGGGGGCACCACCGATTACAGCATAGGCATCCTTCATGGCACTGATTCCCACCACCATCCTCACCGGCTTCCTGGGCGCAGGCAAAACCACCTTGCTCAACCGCATACTGCAGGAAGACCACGGCATGCGCATCGCCGTGATCGAGAACGAGTTTGGCCAGGAAAACATCGACAATGAAATCCTGGTGCAGGATAGCAACGAGCACATCATCGAGATGAACAACGGCTGCATCTGCTGCACCGTGCGCGGCGACCTGATCGTGGGCTTGACGGAACTGGCGCGCAAGCGCGACGCCGGCTTGCTGGCGTTCGACCGCGTCGTCATCGAAACGACGGGCCTGGCCAATCCCGGTCCCGTGGCGCAGACCTTCTTTGTCGACGAAGAAGTGGGCAGCCACTACATGCTCGACGCCATCCTCACGGTGGTCGATGCCCGCCATGCCATGAAGCAACTCGATGAATACGAGGAAGCCCAGCGGCAAGTGGGCTTTGCCGACAAGCTGCTGCTGTCGAAAACCGACCTCGTCAGTGAAGACGACGTGGCCACCCTGACGCGCCGCCTGAAGCGCATCAACCCGCGCGCGCCCATCGCCAAGGTCGATTTCGGCCGCGCGCCGCTGGCCGAAGTGCTCGACATCCGCGGCTTCAACCTGAACGAAAAGCTGGAACTGGACCCGGATTTCCTGGCCACGGAAACGGCCCACGTGCACGATCATGACCATGCGCACGAGCACGCCCATGAACATGCACATGCCGGCGAGAACGCACACCATCACGAGCACAGCGACGCCTGCGCCACCGATTGCGGCCATGCCGACCACCACCACGCGCAGCACAGCGACGATATCGCCGCCTTTGTATTCAAGAGCACGCAACCGTTTGACAGCGCCAAACTCGACGAGTTCCTCGGCGGCCTGGTGCAGGTGTACGGCCCGCGCATGCTGCGCTACAAGGGCGTACTGCTGATGCAGGGCGCGGAACGCAAGGTGGTCTTCCAGGGCGTGCACCAGCTGATGGGCAGCGACCTGGGCGCCAAATGGGGCGAGAACGAAGTGCGTGGCAGCAAAATGGTGTTTATTGGCAAAAATCTACCAAAAGACATTTTTATTCGCGGACTCGAACAATGTTTGGTATAAACTAGCCGGGTTTTGCAAAGTATCCGTTGCAAAGCAGAAACAAAAGGGAAAGTTAAGCACGCTTTCCCGCTGTCTGACACGCATCTTGCTGGTATAAACCAACAGGTGGCCGTCTCTGATCGGCAAGTCAACAAATCGGGATGGCAATATAAAGCAAAGCGTGCCAAAATCAGCGACGAAAACGGCCCATGTCGTTCGCCTGTCATGAAATGCTGGCAAACTGCCGCTGGCCGCATGCCAGGCATGCAACCGATCCACCCAACACGCCCGTTGACGCGCGCATAGCGCGACTGGCATAGAGCGGTAAAAAGTTATCAACATGGCAAATATAGCCGGCCGGTAGTCCTGGCCGCCGCCGGCAAGCCAAGGTCGCAAGCAGTACATCCGGACAGCAATGCCCAGCGGAACCTGTACAGTTGCTCGGCATCGCCGCATCAACTGATCAATTTGAAAACTCTGTCGTATCGAAGGTAAGCGAAGTTATGACCAAAACTAATAAATCGACCCCGGCCGCCAACCAAGACATCCCTCTCATCAGCGAAGACCAAATTCGCGCCATGAGCGAAGATGACTACATGAATCCGGCACAACTGGCATTCTTCAAGGCACGCCTGCAGCAGCTCGAAAAAGATTTGCTGAAAAACGCCGGCGAAACCACGGAACACTTGCGTGAAACCGTGCTGGTTCCGGACCCTGCCGACCGCGCCACCATCGAGGAAGAGCATGCGCTGGAACTGCGCACGCGCGACCGCGAACGCAAATTGCTGAAGAAAGTGCAGCAATCGATCGCCAGCATCGACGCCGGCGACTACGGCTGGTGCGAAGAAACGGGCGAGCCTATCGGCATCCCCCGCCTGATCGCCCGTCCGACCGCCACCCTGTCGCTGGAAGCCCAGCAACGGCGCGAACTGAAGCAAAAACTGTACGGCGACTGATCGCCCTTCCCTCGCGCGCCGCCCTGGCGGCCCCGCGCTGGCGAGTCAAAAAAGCACACAACCTGCGTTGCGTGCTTTTTTTTCGTCCCGCGCCGACTACACTGAAGCAGGCACGGCAGCGGCAAGTCCCGCTTGCAATTGCCTTTTCCATCCCCATTTTTGAACCATGGGCGCGCAGGCGCATGACGCTGCACGCATCGGCACGAATCTTTTGAGGTCACTATGGAACAATTTCACGGCACCACCATCCTCTGCGTCCGGCGCGGCAAGCAAGTCGCGCTGGGCGGCGACGGCCAGGTAACGTTGGGCAACATTGTCATGAAGGGCACGGCCCGCAAGGTGCGCAAGTTGTACCAGGGCAAGGTCCTGGTCGGCTTTGCCGGCGGCACCGCCGATGCCTTCACCCTGCTCGACCGTTTTGAAGGCAAGCTGGAAAAGCACCAGGGCAACCTGCTGCGCGCCTCCGTCGAACTGGCCAAGGACTGGCGCACGGACCGCGTGCTGCGCCGCCTGGAAGCGATGCTGCTGGTGGCCGACAGCGAGTCGACCCTGGTCATCACGGGCAATGGCGACGTGCTGGAGCCGGAAGACGGCATCGGCGCCATCGGCTCGGGCGGCACCTATGCCCAGTCGGCCGCCAAGGCGCTGCAGGAAAACACGGACTTGTCGCCGGCCGAAGTGGTCAAGAAATCGCTGACCATCGCCGCGGAACTCTGCATCTACACGAATATGTCCCACATCATCGAGACCCTGGACTAAGAGTCCCCGAGAAAACGCCCATGGCGGCGTTGCCTGGCCTAGGCGTACAAAAAGGTACTGCCTGCGGCCAAGCGCCTTGCCCTGAACGTTTTTCGGGCACTCTACGCAAAAGAAAGATAGAAAGCCAACTATGATCATGAACATGACCCCGTCGGAAATCGTCACCGAACTCGACAAGCACGTGGTGGGCCAGGCCAAGGCCAAGCGCGCCGTCGCCATCGCCCTGCGCAACCGCTGGCGCCGCCAGCAGGTGGCCGAGCCCCTGCGCCATGAAATCACGCCCAAGAACATCCTCATGATCGGCCCCACGGGCGTCGGCAAGACGGAAATCGCGCGCCGCCTGGCCAAGCTGGCCGAGGCGCCGTTCATCAAGATCGAAGCGACCAAGTTCACGGAAGTGGGCTATGTGGGGCGCGACGTCGACACCATCATCCGCGACCTGATCGACATCGGCATCAAGCAGACGCGCGCGCTGGAAATGAAGAAAGTGCGCGCCCGCGCCGAAGACGCAGCGGAAGACCGCATCATCGACATCCTCGTGCCGCCGGCACGCGACTTCGGCTTCACGCCGAATACGGCAGCGGCCGTGGACAGCGGCAGCGGCGACAGCACGCGCCAGACCTTCCGCAAGCGCCTGCGCCAGGGCGAGCTCGATGACAAGGAAATCGAGATCGAGCTGGCCGAGGCGGGCCCGCAGATGGAAATCATGGCGCCGCCGGGCATGGAAGAAATGACGGAGCAGATCAAGTCCATGTTTTCGGGCGTGGGCGGACAGCGCAAGAAGGCGCGCAAGATCAAGATCCGCGAAGCCTTGAAACTGCTGGTCGAGGAAGAGGCGGCCAAGCTGGTCAACGAGGATGAGCTGAAACAGAAGGCCATCCAGAACGTCGAGCAGAACGGCATCGTCTTCCTCGATGAAATCGACAAGATCGCCTCGCGCTCGGAATCGGGCGGCGCCGACGTCTCGCGCGCCGGCGTGCAGCGCGACCTGCTGCCGCTGGTCGAGGGCACGACCGTCAACACCAAGTACGGCATGATCCGCACGGACCACATCCTGTTCATCGCCTCGGGCGCCTTCCACCTGTCGAAACCGTCGGACCTGATCCCGGAACTGCAGGGGCGCTTCCCCATCCGCGTGGAACTGGAATCGCTGTCGATTTCGGACTTCGAGCGCATCCTGACGAGCACCGACGCCTGCCTGACGATGCAGTACGAAGCCTTGCTGGCGACGGAAAACCTCAAATTGCAATTTGCGCCGGAAGGCATCACGCGCCTGGCGGAAATCGCCTACTCGGTAAACGAGCGCACGGAAAACATCGGCGCGCGCCGCCTGCATACGGTGATGGAAAAACTGCTGGAAGAAGTGTCGTTTACGGCCAGCGAAGGCAGCAGCAGTACGGAAAACGTGCTGGTGATCGATGCCGCCTACGTCAACGAACGCCTGGAAGCGCTGTCGGTCAACGAAGACCTGTCGCGCTACGTGCTGTAATCAGGGAGGGGACCGATGGCAAACAAGGCATTGGCGACGCGGCAGAAAATGCAGTTCCGCGTCGAACCCTCGCAAAAACCGCGCAACCCCGTCGCCACTGCCGCCCTGCAGCGCGCCGCCGGGGCACACGTGAAGACCGTGTCAGGCCAGCGCCAGCAGGAAAAACGGCTGCTGGCGAAACTGCTGTTGAAAGTAGAAACAGACAAATAGGCCGCCCGCGGACACCCCGTTTCCGGGGCGTCCGCCATCAGGCCATCATTGCCGGCCGCCTGCCGTCAGAAACGGTAGGACGCGCCCAGCGAAAACATGTCGACCTTGGTCGTTTGCTTGTTGCTGTACTTGACGGGCACGCGATCCCAGTCGAGGTGCAGCGACCAGTTCTGATTCAGCGCATACGCCGCGCCGATGCCGTAGGTCAGGCCGATCTTGCTCTTCTTGTCCGAACCGCCGCCCAGATAATCGACCTTGCCCTGCGTGTAAGCCGCACCGGCGCGGCCGCTCAGGGTAAACGCGTCAAACTGGTAGCCAAGCACGCCCTGCATGCCGAGGCCCGTGAACTTGCCGCGCCCGGCCGTCTTGCCGGCGCCCGTGTCGAAGCCGGACTTCACTTCGCCCCCCATATACCCCACCAGCTCAATCGAAGGCAGGGCCACGCCGCCCTGAAACGGCAGCGCGTCGAAACTGTAACCCACGTAGGCCTTGCCGTTGCGCTTGCTGCTTTTGTCGCAGTCGCTTTGTCCCGGCACGCAGTCGAGGCCGGTACTGGCGCGAAAGCCGTAGCTGGCGCCCATGTAGATGGGGCCCGGCGCAGGATCGGCAGCCGAAGCATGCAAGGGAGCGATGGCGGCCAGCGCCAGCAGCGCTGCGGGGAAACGTAATTTGAAGGACATGAATAACCTCTACAAGTGGATGAGTGCCTGGTTGTAGCGCGCCGTGCGAGCCACAAGCGGGAGTGTCATCTCTTTTGCCGTAAAGTACTATCACCTTGTGCAAAGTGCCATTAAGGGCTACATTCGGTACCGTCAACCGCTACCAAACTTGTAAAAAAGGATATCTCGTGAGTTCACCCGAACTGGTTTTACGCGTGCTGCGCACGCAACTGCGCGCCGCCGGCATCACGTACAAGGTATTGGCCGAGCGCATCGCCATGAGCGAATCGAGCGTCAAGCGCATGTTTGGCCAGCACGACATGTCGCTGTCGCGCCTGGCCCTGATCTGCAAGGCCTCGGGCATCGCCATGGAAGACGTGCTGCGCGGCGCGGCCGACATCACGCCGCATGCCGACACGCTCACCCTGGTGCAGGAAAAGTCGCTGGTCGCACATCCGCGCCTGCTGCTGGTGGCGATCTGCTGCCTGGGGCACTGGAGCCTGGAGCAGGTGGTGGAAACGTATGCGCTGACGCAGGCCGAATGCATCGGCTGCCTGGCCGAGCTGGACCGGCTGGGCTTGATCGAGCTCAAGCCGCTGAACCGCTACAGCCTGCGCGTCTCGAACGCCTTCCACTGGCTGGCCGACGGCCCCGTGCAGCAGTACTTCCGCGAACACGTGGTGGCCGATTACTTCAGCGGGCATTTCGACGGTGCCGGCGAAACCCTGATGTGCATCCCGGCGCGCCTGTCGCTGTCGAGCGCGCAGGAGCTGGTGCAGAAAATCCGCCAGCTGGCCGAGGAACTGGCCCGCCTGCACCAGAACGACCGCCGCCTGGCGCCCGCCGAGCGCGATGGCTTTACCCTGCTGCTGGGCTTTCGCTCATGGGAATTTGCCGCCTTCACGGCCCTGCGCCGCAGCACGGCGGCCGCCTCGCCCGCCACGCCGGGCGCCGCTTACCAGACCGGTCCCAGGAACAGATAAAGTGTGCTCTCGCCGCCCTTCGAGGCGCCCGATGCCACGTACACGGGACCGAAGCGCGTATCGACGGAAATGAAGGCGCTGCTGGCCTGCGTGAATTTGGTGGATTTCCAGTGCTCGCTCTGATCGAAGCCGCCGCCCATTTCCAGCGAAAAGCCGGCCCGCACGGCGCCGCCGAGGGTGCTGGGCAGGGAGCCGATGCGGCGCGCCATCACGAAGCGCGCCAGGGCCACGCTGCGCCCCGTCACCGACTCGAACTGCGTGCCGGACAGGCGCAGGAAGCCGCCCAGGCTGAGCGGCGCCTCGCCCCGCTGCGCGCGCGCCCATTCGCCATACACATGGCCGGCCCAGTTGCCGCTGCCGAAGGCCTTCAGGCCCGTGATGGCGGAACGCCCCAGCCCCGACTCGCCCGTACCGGTGGTCGAGGCGCGCGTCCAGGTGGCGTCGAACAGCACGCCGCGCGTGGGGAAGCCGGGCGAATCGAGCGTGTCGACGCGGAACTGGACGAACTGGTTGGTGCCCAGCGCCCGCTCCTCGGGGTAGGCCGGATCGGCGGGGATGCTGACACCGGCCTTGACTTCGCTGCGCGAGACGCCGAACTGCAGGTCACCCCAGAAGCCGAACTGGCGTCCCAGCACCAGGCTGGCGCCCTGGCCGCTGTAGGCGACGCGCGCGCTGCGCCGTCCCTTGTCGAACAGGTCGACCGCCTGCGAGCTGTACTGGATCGACGGCGCGATATACCACGGGTTGCCGGCGCCCAGCGGCTGCCAGTACTGCACGCCGAAATTGCGCGTGGTGCCGATCTGCGCCATGCTGCGCAATTCACCGCCCCAGCTGTTCAGGTTCGAGCGCACATGCAGCAGCTTCAGGGCAAAGGTATTGCTGTCCCTGAAATCGCTGGCCATTTCCAGGCCCACGCGCAGGCGGCTGCTGGCCCACGGCGCTTCGACCGCCTTGATGCTCACGGCGCGCTGGTCGCCGGCGTCGACCACGTCCGTCTCCACGCGCGCCACGTCACCCCGGCCATACAGCCTGGCCGCCGCCTTGAGCACATCGTCCTGGCTGACGCTCTGCCCTTCCACCAGGCCCGATTGCGCCTGCAGGATGCGCGGATTGATATCGCCTTCGCTCTCCACGGTCAGGCGCGCGAGGGGCAGTGCCACGTCCAGCAAGGCGGGCGCCGCCAGGCGCAGCTGCTCGCGCGCCGCATATTGTTCCGGCGGCAGGGCCAGCGGCGCCAGGCGGGCGGCCAGCGCCTGCGCCGCCTGTTCGCCCGCGCGCATGGCGCGCGCATAGTTTTCAAAGTCGAGGAAACTGACGCCCGTCAGGTCCGGCGCCACCAGGATATCCTGCGGGCGCAATTCCTTGAGCGAGCGCTGCACGTTCTGCTCCGTCAGGATCTGCAGCATCTGCTGCGCCACGCCGATGGCGCTGCCCAGCTCTTTTTCCGGCGCCAACGGCGTGCCCACGTTGACGGCGATGATGATGTCGGCACCCATGGCGCGCGCCATGTCGACGGGCAGGTTGCGCACCAGGCCCCCATCGACCACCAGCCGGTTGTTGACACGCACGGGGGCGAACACGCCCGGCACGGCCAGCGACGCGCGCATCGACAGGAACAGCGGCGTGTCGACCAGCTCCACCAGCTCGCCGTTGACCAGGTCGGAGGCCACCGAGCGGAAAGGCAGCGGCAGCTGGCTGGCGGGACGGTCGCGCATGCCGGCCGGCAGCAGCCGGTTCAGCGCCATTTCCAGCGCCGCATTGCTGGCCGCGGCCGGCGGCGTGGAAATGCCGTTGCGGCTGGTGCCGAACTCGATGCGCGACGGCAGCAGCAAGTCTTCCTCGCGGCGGCGGAACGCCAGTTCGTCGCGCGGCGGCCGGTCGGCCACCACGCGCGCCCAGTTGGTCTCGCGCGCCATGTTTTCCAGGTCCGCCACGGAAGCGCCGGCCGCATACGCGCCGCCCACCACGCCGCCCATGCTGGTGCCCACCACCATGTCGATCGGCACGTGCAGCTCCTTGAGCACTTTCAGCACGCCGATGTGCGCCAGGCCGCGCGCGCCGCCGCCCGACAGCACCAGGGCGATGCGCGGGCGCTGCGGCACGGGTGCGGGAACGGCCAGGGCGGGAGCGGAAGGAACGGAGACAGCGGGGACGTCAGCGGCGGCGCCAGCTTGCGGCAACGCGCACAGCGCCGCCGCGCAGCCTGCTGCCAGGACGGCACGGATCGAAAACATGAGGACTCCTGTCGCGATGGCGGCACGGCGCCATCAGCATGATGGTAATGGGTAACTCCGAAAATCAGCTCAATTCGACGGCGGCGGCAGGCTGCTGGTCACTTGCGGCGCCGGCATCATGGTGGCCGGACGCTGCTGCTCCATCGGCAGCGGCGGCGGCACCAGGTTCGTGGCCGGCGCAGGGGCCGGCACAGGAGCCGGCGTGGCGGACACTTGCGCCGGCAAGGCCAGCGCCTTGTCGTCGGCCACCAGATCGATGCGCTTGCTCACGCCGCCATCACGCAGCAGCACGTGGCGCGCATGCACTTCCTGCACCGTCACGCCGGGCACCACCTCGGCGCCTTCCGGCAGGGCCACGGACGGCTTGCCATCGGTCGAGATGATGGCCACGCTGCCGCGGCCATTGCTGGCGGCCACCACGCCCTTGAGCTGGTAGTTGCTGGCCGTGGCCACGCTGACCTGGCCGCCGAACAGCGAGGCGCCCGCCTCCACGCTGGCATCCTGCACCACCGGTACGGCCGGTGGATTGATGGGGCGCTGCGGCGCCTTGAACAGCTGCATGGCCCAGTAGGCCAGCGACACCGACAGCGCCACGACGGCGAGCAGACTTGTAATTTGGGGCAAACGCTTCATGGCTTCCTTGGATTCTTATCTTACGAGCTGATTGATTTCGATAATCGGCATCAGCACGGCCAGCACGATCAGCAGTACCACCACGCCCATCGCCAGGATCAGGGCCGGCTCCAGCAGGCCGGCGATGGTGAGCGTGCGGCGCTCCAGGTCCTGCTCCTGCGCGCTGGCGGCGCGTTCCAGCATGGCCGGCAGCTCGCCCGTGATTTCGCCGGCGCGTATCATGTGGATCAGCATGGGCGGAAAATGCTTTTGCGCCGACAGCGCGCGCGCCAGGCTGACGCCCTCGCGCACGGCGCCGCTGGCTTCCTGCACCAGTTCCTGCATCGCCACGTTGGTCAATGTATCGCGGCTGGTGTCGAGCGCGCGCAGGATCGGCACGCCGGACCCCGTGGTGATAGCCAGGGTGCTGGCAAAGCGGGCCGTATTCAGGCTGCGCTCGAACTTCCCATACAGGGGCGCCGTCAGCAGCCAGGTATGCCAGCGCCGCTTCAGGGCCGGCTGCTGCAGCGCGCGGCGCCAGGCAAACCAGGCGCCGACCAGGAGCACGGCCACGATGAGGCCATAGTTGCGCACGAAGTCCGACAGCGCCAGCATGATCACGGTGAGCATGGGCAGCTTTTGCTTGGTATTGGCGAACACGGAAACGATCTGCGGCACCACATAGGTGAGCAGGAAGATCACGATGGAAAACGCCACCACCGTGACGATGGCCGGATAGGTAAAGGCCAGCTTGACCTTCTGCACCAGCGCATTGCGCCGCTCGATGTAGTCGGCCAGGCGCGACAGCACGCGCGACAAATGGCCGATCTGTTCGCCCGACGCTACCAGCGCCCGGTAAATTTCCGCGAAATCGCGCGGGTGGCGCGCCAGCACGTCGGAAAACGCGGCGCCGCCGATCACTTCGGAACGGATTGAGGCGATCAGGTCGCGCAGGTAGGGCCGCTCGGCCTGTTCCAGCAGCGCGGAAAACGCCTGTTCGAGCGGTAGGCCCGCTTCCAGCAGGCTGGCCAGCTGGCGCGTAAACAGGGCCAGTTCGGTGCTGGACAGGCGCTCGCCAAAGCCGCGCCGCTTGGTCACGCCGGCGGCGTCGACCTGCGCGGCGATCGGCTCGACGGCCAGCGGCACCAGGCCCTGCACGCGCAGCTCGGCGCGCGCGGAACGGGGACTGTCGGCATTGAGCACGCCCTTGCGGGTGGCGCCTTGCGCGTCGACGGCTTCATAACGGAATGCGGGCATGGTGGCGGGCCTAGTCTTTGGTCACGCGCAGCAATTCTGCCTGCGTGGTGGTGCCGTCGCGCAGCCAGCGTTCGCCGTCTTCGCGCATGCCCGTCATGCCGTCCTGCAGGGCGACGGCGCGCACGTCCGCTTCCGAGGCGCGGTTGTGGATCTGCGCGCGGATCTGCTCCGTCGTGCGCAGCAGCTCGTACACGCCCACGCGGCCCTGGTAGCCCGTCTGGCCGCAATGCTCGCAGCCGACGGCCTGCCAGTACTGGCCATCGAAGGTTTTGCAGGAGCCGCACAATTTGCGCACCAGGCGCTGCGCCAGCACGCCCAGCAGCGACGACGACAGCAGGAAGGGCTCGATGCCCATGTCCAGCAAACGCGTGACGGCCGCCGAAGCGTCGTTCGTGTGCAGGGTCGCCAGCACCAGATGGCCCGTCAACGACGCCTGCACGGCGATCTGCGCCGTTTCCAGGTCGCGGATCTCACCGATCATGATCACATCGGGATCCTGCCGCAGAATCGCCCGCAGCGCCTTGGCAAACGTCATGTCGATGCGCGGGTTGACTTGCGTCTGGCCCACGCCGGCCAGGTCGTACTCGATCGGGTCTTCCACCGTCAGGATGTTCGTGGTGGTGGCGTTGAGCATCGACAGCGCCGCATACAGGGTGGTGGTCTTGCCCGAGCCGGTAGGGCCCGTGACGAGCACGATGCCGTGCGGCTGCGTGATCAAGCCATCGAACTGCTGCAGCATGGGCGCGCTCATGCCCAGGTGCTGCAGGTCGAGGCGCCCTGCTTCCTTGTCCAGCAAACGCAAGACGGCCCGTTCGCCATGCCCGGTGGGCAGGGTCGAGACGCGCACGTCGACGGGCTTGCCGCCCACGCGCAGGGTGATGCGGCCGTCCTGCGGCAAGCGCTTCTCGGCGATGTCGAGCTGCGCCATGATCTTGATGCGCGAAATCAGCGAACCGTGGATGGCTTTCCTCGGGCGCACGACGTCGCGCAGGCTGCCGTCGATGCGGAAGCGCACGACGGACGTCTGCTCGAACGGTTCGATGTGGATGTCGGACGCGCCTTCGCGCAGCGCCTGCGTCAGCAGCGCGTTGATCATGCGGATCACGGGCGCATCGTCGGACGACTCGAGCAAGTCCTCGATGGCCGGCACGTCCTGCAGCAGCTTGGTCAAGTCCAGGTCGGCGTCGAATTCATCGGCCATCTGCGACGCGTCGCCGCCGCCGCCCGCGTAGGCGCCGGCAATCGCCGCATCGAGGTCGCCGCGCGGCAGCACCGTCAGCTGGATCTGGCCAAAACGGCGCGACACTTCGGCAATGGCCGCCGGCGCCGTCGATGCCGCCACCAGCACCTCGACGGGAGCGCCGTCCTGCGCGCCGGGCCGGGCCAGCAGGCCGAAATCGCGCGCGTAGGCGTAGGGAAGCAGATTGCTCATGGCTGTCCCATCACTTCTGCGGCTGCGGCGGTTGCGACTGCGGCTGCTGCTGGTATTGCTGCAGCAGCGGCTGCGGCGGCGTGGCCGCATTGGCCGGCGCGCCTGGCGGCGGCGTCGGCGCCGGCGGCACGGGACGCGTCACCATGCTGCCGCCCACGGGCTGGCCATCCTGCAGGGCCGGCAGTACGGGCGTGCCCAGGTCCTTCAGCATCAGGTTGCCCGTGGCCGGCACGGCGGCCGTCTCGGCCGAACGCATGTAGTCGTAGCGGTCGGCCGCCAGGCTGCCGCTCTGCTCCTTGTTGCGCACGATGACGGGGCGCAGGAAGATCATCAGATTGGTTTTCTTGCGCTCGCGCGTCTGGTACTTGAACAGGTTGCCGATCAGGGGGATATCGCCCAGGCCGCGCACTTTTTCCGCATTGTCGCCCGTGCTGTCCTCGATCAGGCCGCCCAGGACGATGATCTGGCCATCGTCGGCCAGCACATTGTTTTCGATCACGCGGTTGTTGATGGTGATGCCGCTGACGGCCGACGCCGTGGATTTGTCCACGCTCGACGTCTCGTGATAGATGCCCAGCTTGATCGTGCCGCCTTCGGAAATCTGCGGACGCACCTTCAGGGTCAGGCCCACTTCCTTGCGGTCGATGGTCTGGAACGGATTCGTGTTGGTGCCGGCCGTGCTCGTGTACTGGCCCGTCAGGATAGGCACGTTCTGGCCCACCTTGATGGTCGCCAGTTCATTGTCCAGGGTGATCAGGTTCGGCGTCGACAGGATGTTGGCGTTGCCGTCCGATTCCAGCGCATGCGCCACGGCGCCCAGGCCCAGCGCGCCGTTGATCTGCTTGAAGATGCCGACCGTCAGGCCGCCCGTCGGCAAGACCTTGCCGCCGCCCGTGGCGATGGCGCCGATGTTGTTGGTGGTGCCCGAAGCGAACGACTGCAGCGCGCCCACGCGGTAGTTGCTGGAGCTGTCGCCCGACAGGCCCAGCCACTGCACGCCGAATTCGGACGCCTTGGACGACGTCACTTCGACGATCAGCGCCTCGATGTAGACCTGGGCGCGGCGCACGTCGAGCTGGTCGATCACGGCGCGCAGGTTGCGGTAGACGGCTTCGTTGCAGGTCAGGATCAGCGTATTCGTCGACGCGTCAGCCTGGATGAAACCGGCCGCACCGCCCGACGACAGCTGCTGCGGCCCGTTGTTCAGCGACGCGCCGCCCGTGCCGCCGCTTTGCGTATTGCCGCCCAGGCCAGTGCTGTTCATGCCGCTGTTGGTCTGGCTGATCTGGTTGTTCGTGCTCTGGTTGCTGCTGCCCTGCTGCGCCGAGGCGGCCGTGCCGTCCGACGTCACGACCGAGCGCAAGGTCTGCGCCAGCTTGGTGGCATCCGCATTTTTCAGGTACACCACGTGCACATTGCCCAGCTGCGTGGTGGGCTGGTCCAGCTTGGAAATGAGCGACTTGGCCAGGTTGGCGCGCGCCGCCGACGGGGCGCGCAGCACCAGCGAATTGGTGCGCGGGTCGGCCAGCACGGACACCTTGCCCGCATCGCCCGTCGCGCCGGCGCCCGCATTCCCGCCCTCCATCAGCTTGTTGACCATCGAGGCCAGGTCGGAAGCGATCGCATAGCGCACGGGGATCACGTCCAGGTCCGTCGAGGCAGGGACGTCGAGCGCGGCGATGATCTTCGCCAGGCGCTTGAGGTTATCCGCGTAATCGGTGATCACCAGCGAGTTGTTGCCCGGGTTGGCGTTGATCGTGTTGTTCGGCGAGATCAGCGGGCGCAGCACGGCCAGCAGGTTGGCCGACGATTCGTAGTTCAGGTAAAACACCTGGGTGGCGATCTGGTCGCCCTTCACCTGGCTGCTGCCATTGCCCACCTGGGTGGGCACGGATTGCAGCTTGGCGTCCGCTTCCGGCACCACCTTCGCGTAGCCGTCGCCGGACACCACCGCGTAGCCCTGCAGGCGCAAGGCGGAAGCGAGCAGTCCGAAAGCCTGCGTCTTGCTGATCGATTTTTCCGACACGAGGGTGATCGTGCCCTTGACGCGGGGGTCGATGACGAAATTGATGTTGGTGTAATGGCCCACCGCCTTGATCACCGATTCGATGTCGGCGCCGACGAAATTGAGCGCCGCTTCATCGCCGGGCGCGGCCCAGGCGGGTGCCGGCATGCCGGCCACGGAACAGCACAGCAAGGCGGCGGCCGACAGGCGGCGCAGCGAGAAGGAGAAAGTATGGGGGCTCACGGATGGTTTTTTCATTGTCTGAACTCTAAGGCGATGATGTTTTTTTCGCTATTGCTACGGCGCTGTCCCAGCAAATTCAACAAACTCGCCAAGGTCTCTTCATATCCTGCTGCGGCCTGGGCCTGGCCGGAAAACTGCATGCGCCCCTGTTGCAGGCTGCCGCTGCCGTCGAGCAGCAGCGGTCCCTTGATGGAGCGCAAGGTCAACGTCGCCTGCTGCCCCTGCCAATCGAAATCGAGCTCGTAGCTGCCCAGCGGACGCAAGGACGACAGGCGCGACGCCATGTCCGTCATCTGCAAGGTGGTGCGGCCGACGGCGGAAAACTGCCGCTGCTCCAGGGCCAGCTCCAGGGTGCTCCACGACAGGCGCATGCTGCCCGTCGGCGCTACGGTATTCAAGGGCGCGCCCAGGCCGCCGAGGCCATCGGCCGGCAGCAGCAGGGCCGCCGGGCTGACTTGCCAGTGCGACCACGACCCGCGCAGGTTCACCGTCTGCGACAGGGCCTGCGGGTTCTGCAACTCCACGTCCGCCGATCCCCACAGCACCGAGGGCGAAATGCGCCAGCTGAAACGCCCCGGCAGCAGGGGCGTCACGGCGCCGTTCGCGCTGGCCGCCCCGCCGATAAAGGCCGAGCCGCGCCACAGGGTACCTTGCGCATCGCCCAAGGTCAAACGTCCGCCCGTCTGCTTTTCCACGATGCCCGCGACCCAGCCGGCCGGGAAAAATACCAGCAGGGTGATGCAGACGCTGGCGACGATGGCCAGCAGCCAGCCAAGCAGGCGCATCATCGCGCCGCGCCCGGGCTCTGGTGCAGGGTCAGACTGGCGTCGACCAGCCCCGCCTTGCTCTGCGCCGTGATCTTCGCTTCCTGTACCGCCACGCGGCCTTCGCGGCGCAAGCCGTCCAGCCACAGCATGACGCTGGCAAACGGCACGCCGTTCAGCTGCACGCGCGCATATTCTCCAGTCAGCGACAGCGATTGCGGACTCAGGCCGCGCGCCTTCAGCGAGGCGTCGAGGCTTTCACGGCTCATGGGGGCCACCTGCACGGGCGCCTGGCGCGCCAGATCACCCGCTTCGCGCGCCAGCGCCTGCAGCTGGGCCGCGTTCTGGCGCAGCTCGGGCAAGCTCTTTTGCAGGGCGATGCGGCCCGACCAGGCCGGCTCGAAAAACACGGCATAGACGAGGGCCAGCCCCGCCACCACGCCGCCGATGGCCAGCAGCTTGCGCTCCTGCTGCGTGCGCTCCGTCCAGAACGCCTGCAGGTTCTGTTCCTGGCCCGTCAGCGCGGCGCGGATCTTGTTTACTGCTGCACTCATGCTTTTGCTCCCGTGGCCGGCGTGATCTTCCACACGCCCGGCGCCGTTTCATTCAGGGCCAGCTTGCGCGCGGCCAGGCCGTCGCGCACCTGCGCCTGGGCGCTGGCGTCGACCATGTCCGGTTTCAGCCTGACGATCAGGGCCCGCTCGCGATATTCCAGCGACGCCACCACGCCGCGCCCGGCCAAGCCGCCCAGCGCCTCGCCCAGGGCCGCGCTCATGCTGGTGAAGTCATCCATGCTGGCTTGCCCGCCCTGCAGGCGGGCAGCGGCGATATTGCGCCGCATCTGCTCCGCTTCCAGGCCGAACACGGGCGCTTCGTTCGGATACGCGGCCTTGAAGGTTTGCTGCATCGAGGTGCGCACGGTGGCGGCCTCGCGCTTCAGGCGCATCCATTCGATATTCATGCCGGCCAGGTTGACGATCACGGCCAGCAGTGCCAGGCGCAGCGGCCAGCGCCAGCGGCGCCAGTCGGCGGCCGCGCCCGTCGCCGTGCCCAGCGCAGGGGCCAGGTCCAGCGCCGCGCCCCTGGCGCCGGCGATCCAGTGCGCCCAGTGGTCAGGCTCGACCGTCACGCCCTCCATGCCGGCCGCGAGCTGTTGATATTGCGCCAGCTCCGCCTGCGCCACGTAGACCGTCAGGGGCACGTCGCCGGCAAACGCGCGCGTCGCCAGCAGCGCCTGCTGCGGCTGGGCCGGCAGCACCAGGCCCAGGCCCTCCTGCGGCGCCTGGCGCAAGGCCAGTTCCAGGCCATCGCCGCTGGCCTGCAGGGCAGCCGTCACGCTGCCCGGCTGCAGGGGCAGGCACAGCTGCGACGGCAGCAGCGCCACCTTGCGCGCGCCCTGCGCCAGCAACGCTTTTACCAACACCTCGGCCCAGGCGCGCTGTGCCACGGCCACCGTGCGCATGCCGGCAGCGTCGGGCGCGCCGGCGGCCAGCAGGCAATCCTGAGCGTCGCCGAGAATATGTTCTTCCACCAGGCCCGGCAAGGCCGCGCGCAAACGGGCGCCGGCCAGCGGCGGCGTTTTCAGGCGCAGCAGGGTCACATCGGCGGCCGCCAGCAACAGCACCACCTGCTTCGCGCCGGCAATCAGCTGGCCCAGGCTGCCCAGCGGCGCGCTGCCTTGCTGCAACAGGGCGCCGCCGTCGCCGGCCAGCACGAAGGAGCAGGCCGGCGCGCTGTCGGTGGACGCCTTGGCCGGGTGACGGATATACAGTATTGTCAAAGTGACTCGCTTTCAGCTGTTAATTTTCCCGCAGCCACACCAGGCTGGTGGTGCGCTGCGGATCCGTTTTACGATTGACGAGCGCCACGGCATCGAGGGCGGCGCGGTCCAGCCGCACGCGGATGACGGTGAGGAAATAGCGGCTCTTCACGTCGAGCTCGACACCTTCAATCACTTGCTTCGCATCAATATTATTCTTGAAGTTTGCCAAATCAACAAACTTTTTACGCGGATTGCTCAAAGTCAGGGCGCTGGCCTCGGACAGCGACAGCATCGTCACGGCCGCCAGCACTTCGGCCGGCGCCGTATTCACGTTCACTGACGTCAATTCCGGCAGCACGATGACGAAGTCGCGCAGCTTCTCGATCATCTGCGGCGTATAGCCGGGCACGGCCAGCAAATCCTCCACTTGCGTAAACGCCACCGGCTCGCTGCTGCCGCCCGATGCCGGGCTGGCCTTCTTGCCATCGCTGCCGTTGTCGCTGCTGGTGGTGCGCGGTTTCGGCCGCGCGCGCAGCACGGCATCGGCCGTCGCCTGCGCCAGGCCGCTATCGAGCTGCAAGTTGGACAGCAGGCGCTGATAGGCCTGCACATTGCCCGTATTGACACCGCCCGTGGCATTGATCAGGTTGGCAATATTGAAGCGCGCCTGCGCATCGAGCGCGCGGCCCGAGACGGTGGCGTCGAATTTTTCCGTGTCGACCTTTTCGCGGTCCACATAATCGTCGAGCCGCGCTTCCTCGATGGGCGTGGCCCACACGCCATCGAGCGCCGTCAGCGAAGGGTTGTCCTGGCGCAGCCAGAAGCGGGCGAAGTCGACCATGCCGCGCATGGCCCACTGCGTCTGCAGGCGCAGACGCTGGTTTTCCATCGAGCGCACCTGTACCTGCTGCTGCCAGAACAGGCTGGCGACGACGGTGATGGCCAGCGCCGTCAGCAGCAAGGCCGTGATGACGGCCACGCCGCGCTGGCGTGCTGGGCGGGAAAAACGCTTCATCCCGGCCCCAATAAAAAGACTTTGGACAGGCCCGCGTCCTGGCCCGGCATCTGCAGGGTCACTTCCAGGCCCGGCACTTGCGTGGAAATGGTGGCGCCCGCCGTCAGCACGTTCCAGGCGCCATTGCTCCAGCCCCGCATGACCATGCTGTCGACGCCATGCATCAGGGCCACGTCGGCACTGGAGGTATCGGTATCGTCGCGCGCCGCCTGCCACAGGGTGTCGAGCACGGCCAGGTCGCGCGTGCCGTTCGACTCGCGCCGCGTCAGCACGCCGCCGCGCAGGCGGTAAGTGACCACTTGCAACTGCTGCGGTTCCTGTTCCGATGCGGCCAGGCGCACCAGGGTCAAACGGTCATTCTCGGCCGACAGATTGGTGCGGCCATTCAGCAGGGTATTGTTCTGGCCGGCGCCGGCCAGGTGGTCGCAATCGCTTTGCATCTGGGCAAACGCCAGCTGCATGCCGCGCGCCTGCTCCAGCTGGCTGGTCAGCACTTCGCGCGAACGCATGATGCTGTCCAGGCCGCGCCAGCCCAGCACGGCGACCATGGCCAGGATGCCGATCGCCACGAGCAGCTCGATCAGCGTGAAACCGGCGGTGGAGAGCGTGCGGCGCGCCATCAGTCGTTAAAGGAAAGCAAGACCAGGCGCACGATGCGCCGGGCCGGGTATTGCGCGTCATATACGTTGACGCGCACTTGCCGGATGCGGGGATTCGGCGTGGCCACCACTTCCTCCTCGCAGATGAGTTTTAAATCACCCTGCGGGCAGTCGACCGTGCGCTTGCCCGTCTGCGGGAAGGTTTTTGCCAGGCGCAGCCGCACCAGGTGGTTTTCCGCCGACCAGGTAGCCATCATGGCGCTGCGCAAGCCGTCGCTGTTCTGCGTCAGGCTGCCCACGGCGCGCAAGGACGCACCCAGCGCCGTACCGACGATGACGAGGGCGACGAGGACTTCGAGCAGAGTAAAGCCGCGCGGGCGGCGGTGAGCTGAGGGCCGCATCATTGCTCGACCGTGAAATGGCCGATGCCGTCGGCGCGGATGGCCACGCTGCGTTCGCCGCTGGCCAGGGTCAGCACGAAGGGCTTGTCGACGGGTTCGCGGCCGAAGATGATGCGCAGGGGCTGGGCCACGCTGCTCGACGGCTGCACGCTGAGCAGCATGGGCGTATTGTTGAAGCTGCGCTCGCGCAGCAAATCGTCCTGCGTCACGGGCTGCCACAGCTTTTCATTGAGGACCAGGAAACGGTATTGATTTTCGTCCGCCTCGAAGGCCACCTGCCGGCTGCGCACGATGGCTTCATCGCGCGCCAACTGCAGCAGCAGGGCGATGCGCTCGGCCTCCTTTTGCAGCGCTTGCTGACCGTTCGGCATGGCGTTCAGCGAGACCAGGCCCAGGGTGACGCCGATAATGACCATCACCACCAGCAATTCGATCAGCGTGAAGCCGCGCTGGCGCAGCTGGCGGCCGGTGGTCATGGCAGGCATGCAATGGGAAACTTACAGTTCCCAGGAACCGATATCGGCATCATCGCCGCTACCGCCGGGCTGGCCGTCGGCGCCCAGCGAGATCAGGTCGACTTCGCCTTTCACGCCCGGCGACAGGTACTGGTAAGGGTTGCCCCATGGATCCTTCGGCATCTTTTCCAGGTAGCCGCCCGCCTTCCAGCCGTTCGCGGCCGGTCCCGTGGTCGGCTTTTCGATCAGCGCCTGCAAGCCCTGTTCCGTCGTCGGGTAGCGCTGGTTATCCAGGCGGTACAGTTTCAAGGCTTGCATCACGGTGGCGATGTCGACTTTCGCCGCCGCCACTTTCGACTCGCCCGTGCGGGCGATCAGCTTGGGCACCACGAGCGAGGCGAGGATGCCCATGATCACCACCACAACCATGATTTCGATCAAAGTGAAGCCGCGCGCACGGCGCTGGCGATTCGGATGGTTTGCTGCGTTTTGCATAAGAAAGAGAGAAGAAGGTGAGTAATGAATGCAGAGTATAAAGCGGAAATATGACAAAGCCTGTCATATGGGGAAAAATTTGTGCGGCGCCTGTCAGCCCGGCAAGACCACTTCGCCGCAAACGGCGCAGCCCGGGTCGCGCGCGACGCGCATGCTGCTCCATTCCATGTGCAAGCCGTCGAGCAGCAGCAGGCGCCCGGCCAGGGATTCGCCCGCGCCCATCACCAGTTTCAGCGCCTCGGCCGCCTGCGTGGCACCCACCACACCCACCAGCGGCGCGAACACGCCCATGGTCGAGCACGCCTCATCCGTGAACTGCTGCTCCTGCGGAAACAGGCAGGAGTAGCAGGGCTGGGTGCCCGTGCGCGGGTCGAACACGCTCACTTGCCCGTCGAAGCGGATCACGGCGCCCGACACCAGCGGCACCTTGGCCGCCACGCAGGCGCGGTTGACGGCGTGGCGCGTGGCGAAGTTATCGGTGCAGTCAAGCACCACCGTGCTGGAGCAGACCAGTTCGGCCAGGCGCGCGCCATCGAGGCGTTCCTGCAGCGCCACAATTGCAATGTCCGGATTGATGCCGGTCAAGGTTTCACGCGCCGACAGCACTTTCGGCTGGCCCACGCGCTGCGTGGTGTGGGCGATCTGGCGCTGCAGATTGGTCAGGTCGACCGTATCGTCATCGACCAGGGTCAGCTTGCCGACACCGCTGGCGGCCAGGTACATGGCCGCGGGCGAACCGAGCCCGCCCGCGCCGATCACCAGCACATGCGCGTCGAGCAAGGCTTGCTGGCCTTCGATGCCGATCTCGTCCAACAGGATATGGCGCGAATAGCGCAGCAGCTGATTGTCGTTCATGGCGGCGGCTACGGTTTTTGCACAGGAATCTTCTTGTCGTCCGCCTTGATGTCGGAAGCAATTTCCGGCTTGGCGCCGATCTTGTCCGTCTTCGGGTCCGCCTTGGCCAGCTGCACCGGCAGACCTTGGAAGTGGTTCAGCGCCTGCTGCAGCTGGAAATCGTCCTTGGCGCCATACTCGAGCGGCTTGCGCTTTTTCGCCGTGGCGATCAGGCGCTGCTCTTCTTCCAGCTGTTCGTGCACGCCTTCCATGGTCGGCTTGGCCGCTTCCGGCTTGCCATCGTTGCTGCTCAGGTGTTTTTCCAGGTCCGCCTCGCGGATGCGCAGGCTGTTCCAGCCATCGCCTTCGGCCGTTTCATCGACCAGCAGGTCGGGCACGATGCCGCGCGCCTGGATGGCCCGGCCTTTCGGCGTGTAGTAGCGGGCCGTGGTCAGCTTGACGGCCGTGTCGGCCGTGATCTGGCGCAAGGTTTGCACGGAACCCTTGCCAAAGGTCTGCGTGCCGATGACGGTGGCGCGCTGGTAATCCTGCAGGGCGCCGGCAACGATTTCCGACGCGGACGCGGAACCGGCATTGACCAGCACTACCAGCGGCACGGTTTTCAGCGCGGCCGGCAGCTTGGCCAGCGGGTCCGCCTTGGCGCCCGGCGCCGCATAGAATTCGCGGCGGCCATAAAACACCTGTTTCGATTCCGGCAACTGGCCCTTGGTGGACACGATCACGGAATTACCCGGAAGAAATGCTGTCGCCACGCCGATGGCGCCCGGCACGACGCCACCGGGATCGTTGCGCAAGTCCAGCACCAGGCCCTTGAGCTTGGGGTCTTGCGCATACAGCGCGTTGATCTTTTTGACCATGTCTTCGACGGTCGGTTCCTGGAACTGGGCGATGCGCAGCCAGGCATAGCCGGGCGCGACCATCTTGGCCTTCACGCTTTGCACGCGGATTTCCTCGCGCACGATGGGGAAGACCAGCGGCTTGCTTTCGCCCTTGCGCGACATCGTCAGCACCAGCTTGGTGCCAGGCTGGCCGCGCATCTTCTTGATGACTTCTTCCAGCTGCAAGCCTTTCAGCGGAATGTTGTCGAGACGGGTGATCAGGTCGCCCGCCAGGATGCCCGCCTTGGCGGCAGGGCTGTCCTCGATGGGCGAGACGACTTTCACGTAGCCGTCTTCCATGCTCACTTCGATGCCGATGCCGACAAACTTGCCCTGCACGCTTTCGCGCATTTCCTTGAAGGCATTTTTATCCAGGTAGACGGAGTGCGGGTCCAGGGACGAGACCATGCCGGAAATGGCTTCCGTCAGAAGTTTCTTGTCTTCCACCTTCTCGACGTAATCGGACTTGATCAGGCCGAAGACGTCGGACAGCTGGCGCAGCTCGTCGAGCGGCAGCGGGGCATTCGTGATTTTCTGCGCCACGGCCGGGAACTGCAGCGACATGCCGATGCCGGCCAGTACGCCCAGACCGATCAGGCCGATACTTTTGACTTTGATACCCATGTATTCTTCGCAATCTACAAATTCGCTGCCGCAGCAATGGTGGGGACTTAAAACTTCACCCAGGTGGCGGGGTCGAAGGCGCGGCCCTGATGACGCAGTTCAAAGTATAGCCCTGATTCCTCGTTGCCGCCGCTGTTGCCCGCGCTGGCAATGGCGTCGCCGCCCTTGACGGCGTCGCCCACGCGTTTCAGCAAGGATTGGTTATTGCCATAAATACTCATGTACTGGCCGCCATGGTCGACGATGATCAGATTGCCGAAACCACGCAGCCAGTCGGAAAACACGACCCTGCCCCCGGCGATGGCATGGATTTCGCTGCCTTCGCCCGTGCGGATGAACACGCCCTTCCAGCTGGGGCCGTCGCCGCGCTTGCTGCCGAAGCGGGCGGCGATCTTGCCCGCCACGGGCGCGCGCAGCTGCCCTTTCATGCTGGCAAAGGCGCCGGCCGGCGCGGCCGGGCCCAGGCTCGGACGTTCCGGCTCCGGTTCCGGCTTGGGTTCCGGTTTCGGCGTCACCTTGGCCACTTGCGGCGGCTCGTCGTCGTCGATCGGTTCCAGTTTCACGGGCGGCGGTGGCGGCGTCTGCGGCTTGATCTTGCCCGATTTATTTTGTTGCTCTTTCGCAAGACGTTCGCGTTCGGCCTGCGCCTGGGCCGCCTTGGCGCGCGCGGCCAGCAGGCGTTCGCGTTTTTCTGCCGCGATCTTGGCGTCGGCGGCCGCTTTCGCGGCGGCGCGCTGTTCGGCCAGCAATTGCTGGCGTTTCTTTTCGGCCGCGGCGGCAGCGGCCTGCTCTTCGATCAGTTTTGCCAGCTTGTCGACCAGGTTGCCCATGCGCTGTTCGTCGCGCTCGACATTGCCCACTTCCTTGCGCTGCGCCACCAGGCGCTGCGACAAGCTCGTCAGCAAGGCGGCGCGGCGCGCCTTCTCCTGCACCAACAGGGCTTTCTGGTCGCGCTCTTCCTGCGCGATTTCTTCCAGTTCATCCTTGGCGTTCTGCACGTCCGCCTGGTTTTTCTCCACCGCCAGCAAGTTGGCGCGCAAGGCCTCGAGCAGGCGCGCCTGCGCCTGCGACACATAGGCCATCAATTGCAAGTCGCGGTTGATGCGGTTGGGGTTGTCGCCCGACAAGAGCAGCTTGATGCGGTCTTCATTGCCGGCAACATATTGTTCACGCAGCAATTTCGACAGCTGCGTCTTTTGTTTTTCGACGGTGGCCGTCAATTGCTGGTGCTCTTGCCCCAGCGCATTGAGTTTCACGCCCGTCTCGCTTTGCTCCTGCGCCAGGTCGCGCAAGGCGCGGTTGGCGTTGGAAATGGCCTCTTCCGACTCGGCCAGGGTATCGGCCGCGTCATCCTTGGCGCTTTCCGTCCGGCTGATGTCGCGCTTGAGCGCCGTCAGCTTTTGTTGCAATCCAGCACGTTGCGCTTCCGCGGCCGCCTTCTGCTTGCTGCGTTCGGTGGGCTTGGCACCGTGTGCCGCACCGCTCGACATCAGCAGCGCTGCGCACAGCATGGCACCGGCGCGCCACGCCGGCAGGGGTCGTTCAGCAGAGGGGGCGATTGCTGTGCCGCGGAAGAAAGACAACAAGTTACTTGGCCTTCCCTTGGTTCGCCACGGCCGCTTGCGCTGCCGCAATCGCTGCCGGGTCGCCCAGGTAGTAGTGACGGATCGGTTTCAAATCGGCGTCCAGCTCATACACGAGCGGCTGGCCGTTCGGAATGTTCAGGCCCACGATATCGCTGTCGCTGATGCCGTCGAGCATCTTGATCAGCGCGCGCAGGCTGTTGCCGTGGGCCGAAATGATGATCTTCTTGCCAGCACGGATGGCCGGGGCGATTTCTTCGTCCCAGGCCGGCATCACGCGCGCCACGGTGTCTTTCAGGCATTCCGTCAATGGAATCGACGCTTGCGGCAAGCCGGCATAGCGCGGATCGTTGAACGAGGCGCGGTCATCGTCCGCTTCCAGCGGCGGCGGCGGCGTGTCGTAGCTGCGGCGCCATACCAGCACTTGCTCGTCGCCATACTTGGCGGCCGTCTCGCCCTTGTCCAGGCCTTGCAGGGCGCCGTAGTGGCGTTCGTTCAAGCGCCAGTCGTTCTTGATTGGCAGATACATCATGTCCATCTCGTCGAGCGCCAGCCACAGGGTGCGGATGGCGCGCTTCAGGACCGAAGTGTAGGCCACGTCAAACGTAAAACCTTCCTGCTTGAGGATCTGGCCGGCGGCCTTGGCTTCGTTGACGCCCTTTTCCGTCAGGTCGACGTCGGTCCAGCCGGTGAAGCGGTTATCGAGGTTCCAGGTGGACTCGCCGTGACGCATGAAAACGATTTTGTACATAGTTCTATCTTCTCAAGGGGTTCAAATCAAAAAAGCAAAACGTAAAAAGACCTCGTCCAGCTTCTATTTTATAATGCGCGGATTGACTTAAACCATTGGACCCTACGTGAAATTCATTATCGACCACATTTTTCTGTTTGCCATCGTCATTATTTCCGGCGGCGCCCTCCTCTGGCCACTGCTGTCGATGCGCGGCAAGCGCGCGACCGTGCTGGAAGTCACGCAACTGATCAACCGTGGCAAGACCATCATCGTCGACGTGCGCAGCGCAGAAGAATTCGCCACGGGCCACTTGCCTGACGCAAAAAATATTCCGCTGCCGGAACTGGCAAAACGCCTGGGCGAGCTGGAAAAATTCAAAACGCGCCCCATTGTAGTGGTTTGCCAGAAAGGTTCGCGTTCGGCAACGGCCGTCGGCCTGCTGGGCAAAGCCGGTTTCGCTGAGGCAACGAGCCTGGAAGGCGGCCTCGACGAATGGAAAAAGCAAGGTTTGCCATTGAAAACCTTGTCGCTGGCGAAATAAGCCGGCCTTAACTGAAGGAATCATCATGACCGTACCCGTTATTGTTTACAGCACCGCCGTGTGCCCGTATTGCGTGCGCGCCGAGCGCCTGTTGGAAGCCAAGGGCGTGACCGTGCAAAAGATCCGCGTCGACCTCGACCCGGAAGAGCGCATCAAGATGATGGAACGCACGGGCCGCCGCACGGTGCCGCAAATCTATGTGGGCGAAACCCACGTGGGCGGATTCGACGATTTGTATGCGCTCGATCAAGCCGGCAAGCTGGACCCCTTGTTAAATGGCACGGCAGCCTGATATAAAGCGGGTTCGAGAAATTGCTTGGTTTTTTGTCGTATTGTTTTGATACAATTGCCCTCGCACCTGATCTGGCCGCGCCTACCCGGCGCGGTTTGAATACCGCAAGCACCATATTTGAACGGTGTGCCGTTCTTGTCCTTTACAACGAAAGCGTTCCATGTCTGACGAAAATCTGCAACCAGTCTTCCAAATCCAACGCGTCTACCTGAAAGACATGTCGCTGGAACAACCAAATTCCCCAGCTATTTTCCTGGAACAAGAAGCACCAGCGATCGAAGTGGCTCTGGACGTGGGCGCTGCGCCTCTGGCCGACGGCATCTTCGAAGCCACCGTGACCATCACCGTGACCGCCAAAGTCGGCGAAAAAGTCGCTTTCCTGGTTGAAGGCAAGCAAGCTGGTATCTTCGAAGCACGCAACATTCCTGCCGATCAACTCGATCCGTTGCTGGGAATCGGCTGCCCGAACATCATCTACCCTTACCTGCGCGCCAACATCGCCGACGTGATCACCCGTGCCGGCTTCCCGCCAGTGCACCTGGCCGAGATCAACTTCGAAGTGTTCTACCAACAACGTCTGCAAGCTATTGCTGACGCCGCTGCCGCAGCACCAGCAGCCAGCGAAACGCACTAAGAACATCTCACCAAACCTGCTGCGCGGCGCGCCTTGCGACCTGCGAGGTGCGCTGTGCTCTGGCACAGCTGCGCTTCTCGGCCACAATGCACTGCCGCTCGCGACGGTTTTGTGAGTGTTCTATACGGCAGGTAAGAAACGGCGGCCTGGCCGCCGTGTTTCGTTAAGGTTCAAAAATATCATGTTGAAAAGTGCGCTCTTGAGCAAGTTCCGCTGGATGGCCGGCGCTGCGCTGCTGCTGGCGACCGCCGCCAGCCACGCCGTCGATTTCAAAACGGTGGGCGCCGCTCCCGTGATCCTGTACGACGCGCCGTCCGCCAAGGGCGGCAAGCTGTACGTGGCGCCGCGCGGCATGCCGCTGGAAGTCGTGCTCAGCTACGGCGAATGGGTCAAGGTCCGCGACGCCAGCGGCGAGATGGCCTGGACCGAAGCCAAGGGCCTGTCCGCCAAGCGCAACGTCGTGGCGCGCGCCGCGAACCTCAAGGTTCGCGCCAGCCCCGACGACAACGCCTCCCCCATCCTCCTCGTCGACAAGGGCGTGCTGCTGGAAATGAGCGAGCAGCCGAGCTCCGGCTGGGTCAAGGTGCGCCACAAGGATGGCCAGAGCGGCTACGTCAAGACCAGCGAAGTGTGGGGCTTGTAAGTACCAGCACCGCCAGATTCATCCGGGCAGCGGCCAGTCGCGCCGCGCCCCTCCCCTGCCAGACTGAGGTCGCATGCACGTTTCCCCTGAAAATACTCCCGATACCGCCGCCAAGGCTGGCCCGCGCCCGATTACCGTGCTGGGCGCCGGCGCCTGGGGCACGGCCGTGGCCATGGCCCTGGCCGGCCGCCACGACGTGCTGCTGTGGGGCCGCAACGGCGACGCCATGGCCGCCATGGCCGCCAGCGGCGAAAACAGCTATCTGCCAGGTTTTGCCTTGCCGCCGCAATTGCGCATCAGCGCCGATTTCGACGCGGCCGTCGCGCATGCCGGCGGCGAACACGGCCTCTTGATCGCCGCCTGCCCCGTGGCGGGTCTGCGGCCCATGCTGCAGCAGCTGAAAGACAAGACCATCGGCAACCTGGTGTGGCTCTGTAAAGGATTTGAGGGCGGCACGGGCATGCTGCCGCACCAGATCGTGCAGGAAGTGCTGGGCGACACGGTCGCCGGCGGCGCCCTGTCCGGTCCCTCGTTCGCACAGGAAGTGGCACGCGGCTTGCCGTGCGCGCTGACCATCGCCTCGCACAATGCCGCCTTGCGCGGCGCCGTCGTCTCGGCCTTGCATGGCGGCACCATCCGCGTGTATGCGAGCGAAGACCTGGTGGGCGTGGAAGTGGGCGGCGCCGTCAAGAATGTGCTGGCGATCGCCACGGGCGTGGCCGACGGCCTGGGCCTGGGCCTGAATGCGCGCGCCGCGCTGATCACGCGGGGCCTGGCGGAAATCACGCGCCTGGGCACGGCCCTGGGTGGCCAGACGGAAACGTTCATGGGCTTGACGGGCATCGGCGATTTGATTCTGACCTGCACGGGCGACCTGTCGCGCAACCGCCGCGTCGGCCTGGGCCTGGCGCAAGGCAAGGCGCTGGCCACCATCGTGGCCGAACTCGGTCATGTGGCTGAAGGCGTGCCGTGCGCCAAGGCCGTGCGCGAATTGGCGCGCCGCATGGGTGTCGACATGCCGATCACCAATGCGGTGGCCGGCGTGCTGTTCGATGGCGATTTGCCGCAGGTGATGGTGCAGCAACTGCTGTCGCGCGATCCGCGCGATGAAGCCACCTGAAAGCGTGGCAAGGCGGGGCTTAGCGGCCCGCCTTGTGCATGAGTATGGTCAGCAGCAATAAACTGTCTTCGCGCGCGGCCAAAGCGTGCGCCTGGCCGCCGTGCAGATACAGCATCTGCCCCGGCCCCAGCAGTTGCTCGCGGCCATGCGCATCGACCGCCACCTGCCCTTGCAAACACAGCAAGGTGATCTCGCCGAGCACGTGATGCTCGGGCATGGTCTTGCCCTTGGGCATGCACATGCGGATCAATTCCAGTTCGTCCGTCTTGGCCAGCGCGATGGCGGAAAACTGCGACAGGTCGTCGCCGTCCCTGCGCCGCACCTCGATCACCTGTCCTGAACTTGCGTGTTCCAGTGCCATCATGTGCTCCTTCCGCAATTACTCGGTGACTTCCTCCGGCTCTTTCGCGCCGCGCATCCACTCGACCAGCGGCCACGCATCCTTCAAGCCTTCCGCCAGCGTCGGCAGCAGTTTCTCGGGTTCGTTCACGGGCAGCGGTATTTCGGTCCAGACAAAAAAGCTCTTCAGCTTGATGAATTCGATGTGTTCGGCATCCGCCTCGAAGCCCTTGGGCGGACGCTGCAGCTTGCCCTCGTTCTGGATGGTGCCGAAACGGGCTTTCAAGCGCTTATTTTTCAGCACTTTGGAAAAACCTGGCGCGTCGTTGACCATGTGGTCGCGCAGCGCCTTCAGGCGGCCCGGCGGCGGCATGTATTCGCCAGCGCCGAACAGCAAATTACCGTGGCCATCGATCTGCAGATAATACGTGGGCCCGCCCGCCTTGCTGGGACGGCGCATGTCGTTCGGCGCGATGGCGGCGGAAAAACGCGTTTTATACGGGCTCTTGTCGTGGGCAAAGCGCACGTCGCGGTTGATGCGGAACATGGCCTTCTTCGGATTGCAGTATTTCACGGCCGGGTCGAACTTGCCCAGCTCGCCGATCAGCGACGTCACCAAGGCGAGGAATTCCTCGCGCAGGATGTCGTAGCGGGGCTTGTTCATGACAAACCAGGGACGGTTGTTGTTATCGCTCAGTTCACGTAAAAATTGGGTCAAATCACGCACATGCATGTGTCAGCTTCCGATCAGCAACTATTTGGAAAGCTCTTTCGGGAGGGGGCGTTTGCCTACCACCACGTCGAGCGCCGCTTCGCGATTCTTGCGCAGCACCGTCATTTTAGCTTTTCCGCCGGGCGGCAGTTGGGCGATCAGGTTGAGCATTTCCGTCGTGTCGCCCACGGGCTTGCCTTCCACCGTCAGCAGGATGTCGCCGGGAACGATGCCCGCCTTGTCCGCCGGGCCGTTGCGCACCACGCCGGCGATGATGGCGCCGCTGGTGCGCTGCAAGTTGAAGCTTTGCGCCAGCTCGGGCGTGATGTCCTGCGTTTCCACGCCGATCCAGCCGCGCACTACGTGGCCATCCTTGATGATGGCTTCCATCACGGTTTTCGCCGTCGAGACGGGAATGGCGAAGCCGATGCCGACGGAGCCGCCGCTTTGCGAGTAAATCGCCGTATTGATGCCGATCAAGTTGCCGCGCGTATCGACGAGGGCGCCGCCCGAATTGCCGAAGTTGATCGCCGCATCCGTCTGGATGAAGTTTTCAAAACTGTTGATGTGCAGGTTGTTGCGGCCCAATGCGGAAATGATGCCCATGGTCACCGTCTGGCCCACGCCGAACGGGTTGCCGATGGCCAGCACCACATCGCCCACGCGCGCCAGTTCCGACTGGCCCAGCACGATGACGGGCAGCTTGTCGAGATTGATCTTGATCACGGCCAGGTCCGTTTCCGGATCCAGGCCCACCACCTTGGCGGGCGCCTTGCGGCCATCGGTGAGCACCACTTCGATTTCGTCGGCGCCTTCGACCACGTGGTTGTTGGTCAGCACATAGCCTTCATGGCTGACGATGACGCCCGAACCGAGGCTGTTTTTCAAGTCGTCGTCATCGTCGGCGTCCGGGTCGCGGTCGCCGAAGAAACGTTTGAAGAAGGGGTCGCGCGCCAGCGGATGGGCGCCGCGCTTGGGGACTTGCAGGGTGAGGATGTTGACGACGGCGGGCATGGCGCGCGCCGCCGCGTCGCGGTAGGAACCGGGCGCCAGGCTGCTCGACGCCGTTTCCACCACGGGCACCGGTTTCGCGGGAGAGCCCAGTTGCTGTACCCGGCTGGCCGGGCGCAGCGCGCCGTACACAAAGTACAGCGCCAACGCGATCGTCACGGTTTGCGCAAACAATAACCAGAATCGTCGCATAGCACTCCACCCAGGTCAGCCGGCCGGTGCCGGAACGACTTATTTTGCCAGATCGTTGCTATTCTGTCCGTTCTTCTGCAGGGAGTCGCGGATTTCACGCAGCAGGACGATGTCTTCCGGCGTGGCCGGTGGGGCTGCCGGCGCGACCGGTTCGCTGCGGCGGGCCTTGTTCATCAGGCGCACCATCTGGAAGATGATGAAAGCCAGAATGACGAAGTTGAGCAAAATGGTGAGGAAATTACCATAGGCCAGCACGGCGCCCGCCTTTTTCGCTTCCACCAGGGTCAGGGTGGTGGCCTGGCCATTCAGGGGCAGATAGTAATTGGCGAAATCGAGGCCGCCGAAAATGCGGCCGATGGGCGGCATGATCACGTCTTGCACCAGGGAATCGACAATCTTGCCGAAGGCGCCACCGATAATGACACCGACCGCCAGATCGACGACGTTACCCTTCATTGCAAATTCTTTAAATTCTTGCATCATTGCCATGAATTTCTCCTTCGGATATGTATAAAAAACATGCCGATCATACTATTGATTCCCGGTGCCACCAACTTGTGGTTGTCAGCAGGACCAATTCCGGCACAGCCGCGCGCATCTAGTTCGAAAGAACTAGCCACCTCCTGCAAAAGTATATAAATTATGGTACAAGCAACGTTTTTGTTTTATTCGTTGTTTGCTTCACTTATAATTTGCGGTTGCCAGTAGCGGCTTTTTCGCTGCCGGATAATCAACAAGAAACTGGCACGGGCTGCGCCATTGGCCGAAGTTCCGCAGGGATGTTGCCACTTTACCGTACAAAGATGCGGGTTGCGGCAATCAGTGGGAAAGAGCTTCGGCGACGGTTTTTTCGCGGCCGCCACTCATAATAAAGATTCGCATTTTGACTGATTGGGGTTTGCATGAGTAACGAAAAGCAGGTCGATTCAGGCCGTCGCGGCTTGCTCGTCGCCACGTGCGCGGCGGGCAGTGTAGTTGGATTGGCAACCGCGGGAGCCTTGGTAAGCACCTTCCAGCCGTCGGAGCGCGCAAAAGCGGCCGGCGCGCCCGTCGAAGTAGACATCACCACCTTGCAACCCGGCGAAATGCGCACCGTCGAATGGCGCGGCAAGCCGGTCTGGATTCTGAAGCGCACGCCGGAAATGATCGAGTCCCTGAAAAAGACCGACGGCAAAGTCGCCGATGCCAATTCCCAACGCAATCCCGCCGAATTCACGCCGCCGTACTGCATGAATGAAGCACGCTCGATCAAGCCTGAAATTCTCGTCGCCGTCGGCATCTGCACCCACCTGGGCTGCTCCCCTTCCTCGAAATTTACCCCCGGCCCGCAACCGTCGCTGCCCGATGACTGGGAAGGCGGCTTCCTGTGCCCTTGCCACGGCTCCACCTTCGACATGGCAGGCCGCGTGTTCAAGAACAAGCCGGCGCCGGACAACCTGCAAGTGCCGCGCCATATGTACCTGAGCGACACCAAATTGCTGATAGGTAAAGACGAGAAAGGCGAGGCTTGATCATGGCTGCTTTCAAAGAAACGAAATTCCCGGCGGATGCTCCCGCCGCCGAAAAAGCGCTGGGCTGGGTCGATGACCGCTTTCCCCTGACCAAGCTGTGGAACGATCAATGGGGCAAGTACTACGCCCCGAAAAACTTCAATTTCTGGTACATCTTCGGCTCGCTGGCCATGCTGGTGCTGGTGCTGCAGATCGTCACCGGCATCTTCCTGACCATGCACTACAAACCGGATGCGGCCCTGGCCTTCAATTCCGTCGAGTACATCATGCGCGAAGTGCCGTGGGGCTGGCTGGTGCGCTACATGCACTCGACGGGCGCCTCCGCCTTCTTCATCATCGTCTACCTGCACATGACGCGCGGCCTGCTGTACGGCTCGTACCGCAAGCCACGTGAACTGATCTGGCTGTTCGGTTTCGCCATCTTCCTGTGCCTGATGGCCGAAGCGTTCTTCGGCTACCTGCTGCCATGGGGCCAGATGTCGTACTGGGGCGCACAAGTGATCGTCAACCTGTTTGGCGCCATCCCCCTGATCGGACCGGACCTGTCGCTGTGGATCCGCGGCGACTACGTCGTCTCCGACGCCACCCTGAACCGCTTCTTCGCCTTCCACGTGATCGCCATCCCGCTCGTACTGCTGGGCTTGGTTGCAGCGCACTTGATCGCCCTGCATGAAGTCGGCTCGAGCAATCCGGACGGCATCGAAGTGAAGGAAAACCTGGGCGCCGATGGCCACCCGCTCGATTCGATTCCATCGCATCCGTACTACACCGTGCATGACCTGTTCGGCGTGTCGATCTTCCTCGTCATCTTCAGCGCCGTCGTGTTCTTCGCGCCGGAAATGGGCGGTTACTTCCTGGAATACAACAACTTCCTGCCAGGCGACTCGCTGAAGACCCCGCTGCACATCGCGCCAACCTGGTATTTCACGCCGTTCTACTCGGTGCTGCGCGCCACCACGGCCGACTTCATGTACGTGCTGATGGGTGTCGTGGCCGCCTACGTGGTGTTCATCTGGCTCAAGTCGCGCCTGTCGACGAAGGTCAAGTCCGCCATCGCCGTGATCTCGCTCGTCGCCATCGTCGGCATGCTGCCGCAGGTGCTGGACGCGAAATTCTGGGGCGTGGTGTTCTTCGGCGGTTCCGTCGTGATCTTGGCCTTCCTGCCATGGCTCGACCACTCGCCCGTGAAATCGATCCGCTACCGTCCGACCTGGCACAAATACATCTATGCCATCTTCGGCCTGTCGTTCCTGATCCTGGGCTACCTCGGTACCCAGGCACCAACGGATACGAAAACCATCGTCTCGCAAGTGTGCACCCTGATTTACTTCAGCTTTTTCCTGCTGATGCCATGGTGGAGTGCAATGGGCAAGTTCAAGACCGTGCCGTCGCGTGTGACGTTTCACCCGCACTAAGCCGCTCTCACGCCACGCTCAAAGGACATACATCATATGAAGATTGCAAAAAAACTGCTCGCCATCCTGGCCCTCGTGCCCGCCATGGCCCTCGCCAGCGAAGGCGGCTTTCCGCTGGACAAGGCACCTGACCGCCAGACCAACATGGCAGCGCTGCAACATGGCGCCAAATTGTTCGTCAATTATTGCTTGAATTGCCACGCCGCCGTGTCGATGCGCTACAACCGCCTGCGCGACCTGGGCTTGACGGAAGACCAGATCAAGCAGAATCTGTTGTTCTCAGGCGATAAAGTCGGCGACTTGATGACGACCAGCCTGGCGCCGCAGGACGCCAAGGCTTTCTTTGGCGTCGTACCGCCGGATTTGTCGGTAATTTCGCGCGCGAAATCATCTTCCGCTGGCACAGGCGGCGACTACCTGTATACTTACCTGCGTACGTTCTATAAAGACGACACTCGTCCGACCGGCTGGAACAACATGGTCGTGCCGAATGTTGCCATGCCGCATGTATTATGGGAATTGCAAGGTGTCCAGACTGCCAAGTTCGTGGAAGAGAATGATCCCCACGAAGCTGGCAAGAAGATCCACAAATTTGCCGGCTTCGAGCAGGTCAAGCCAGGTACGTTGAACAAGATCGAGTATGACAATGCGGTAGCCGACCTGGTCGGCTACATGGAGTGGATGGCCGAACCGGCACAGCAAACACGCAAGCGCCTGGGCGTTTGGGTGCTGCTGTTCCTGTCGGTATTTGCTCTGCTGGCATGGCGCCTTAACGCGTCGTTCTGGAAGGAAGTCAAATAAGTGAGGCGCCGGCCGCAGGCCGGCTGGTGCCTGTTTCTGCGTTGTCCGCATGAGTGGACAAGCGACCTGGGGTGAGCCGTTCGCGGCTTCACCCCCTTTGTTTCTAAGGAACTATAAAAAATGATGGTTCTCTATTCGGGTACAACCTGCCCATTTTCGCAACGCTGCCGCCTGGTCCTGTTTGAAAAAGGCATGGACTTCGAAGTGCGCGACGTCGACCTGTTCAACAAACCGGAAGATATTTCGACCATGAACCCGTATGGCCAGGTGCCTATCCTGGTCGAACGCGAACTGATCCTGTATGAATCGAACATCATCAACGAGTACATCGATGAGCGCTTCCCGCATCCGCAACTGATGCCGGCCGATCCGCTGATGCGTGCCCGCGCGCGCCTGATGCTGTTCAACTTCGAAAAAGAACTGTTCGTGCACGTGCACGTGCTGGAAAGCGAACGCGCCAAGAGCAACGACAAGGCCCACGACAAGGCACGCGCGGAAATTCGCGACCGCCTGACGACCCTGGCGCCGCTGTTCCTGAAAAACAAGTACATGCTGGGCGACGAATTCTCGATGCTCGACGTGGCTGTCGCGCCGCTGCTGTGGCGCCTGGACCACTACGGCATCGAACTGTCGAAGACGGCTGCACCGCTGATGAAATACGCCGAACGCATCTTCTCGCGTCCTGCGTACATCGAAGCGCTGACGCCTTCGGAAAAGGTCATGCGCCGCTAAAAGATATCCCCATAAAGCTACTGCGCAGCCCGCTCTCGACTTGGCGTTACTCGCCGTACTCAAGTACGGCTGCGTTACTGAAGCCGATATCGGGCTTGCTCGCTACGCTTTCTGGGGCATCTTGGGCCAGCTGTCATTCTTGGTTCTTGTATTGATAGTTGTTCCATCGTTTCATTGAACTACCGGTGCGCCCGCCTCATGCCGACGGGGGCGCTCCCGCCTCACCGTGCCTACCATGTCTGAAATCTCAACCAAACCTTATATGCTGCGCGCCATCTACGAGTGGTGCACCGACAGCGGCTACACGCCATATCTCGCGGTCAAAGTCGATTCGCGCACCACGGTACCGATGGAATACGTGAAAAAGGGCGAAATCGTGCTCAACATCAGCTTCGGCGCCACCAGCGGCCTGAAGATGGACAACGACGCCATCCGCTTCCACGCCCGCTTTGGCGGCGTCTCGCGCGAAATCTACGTACCGGTCGACAACGTGATGGCCATCTACGCCAACGAAAACGGCCAGGGCATGGCCTTCGAGCCCGTGCTGGGCAACGATGACCCGGACGCGCAACCGACGGACAGCCCGGCATCCGCCGACGTCCCGCCGCCAGTGCTCGCCCCCGCCGCCAGCGGTCCCACCCTGTCGTCCGTGCCCACCGGTTCCCCCGAACAACGCGATGCTGCCACGCCAGGCGACGACGAGCCACCAAAAAAAGGCGGCCGCCCGACCCTGACACGCATTAAATAGCGTATAATTCGCAACGCGCAGTTTTTGCCGACTTAGCTCATTTGGTAGAGCAGTTGATTTGTAATCATCAGGTGGCCAGTTCGAAACCGGCAGTCGGCACCAGAATTCAGTAGTAAATCAAAGGGTTACCCGCTTCGGCTGGTAGCCCTTTTTTCTTTTCTCCCTTCTGCGAACCACTCCCGTGGCGCATTGCTGCACCGCGCCATGACGTCCGGCACATTTAGGCGCAAGATGAGCACGTGCTTGCGTAAAGCAGGCTCCCGATGTCTGGCTTGCCTACCTGGGGGGAACATCATGTCCGCACACACTTACAAGCTGATCGAGCTGGTTGGCACGTCGACGGAGAGCAGCGATCAGGCGATACGCGATGCCATTGCCAAGGCGGCGCTGACGGTCAAGCACATGGACTGGTATGAAGTGACCGATTCGCGCGGGCATATCGTCGATGGCAAGGTGGCGCACTTCCAGGTCACGCTCAAGGTCGGCTTCCGGCTCGAATAAAGCCATGCGGCATGGGTGGCGCCGGCGTGCCTGCTGCGGCGCCTTGCCCTACCTTGCCCTCTCACTATCGCCTGGCGGCAGACCTGCCCTCCAGCCACTCCCTGCCGCCGTTGTCCAGCGCGGTGTCAATGACCTTGTCCGACAAGCTGTAGACAGTCGCCCAGCTGGCGCGGCCATCCTGCGTGTTGGCGGGAAAGCTGTGGGTTTCAATCGGCCAGTGGTATTTGCGTTTCAAGGCCTTGACGATGGCGGCCAGCGAGACGCGGCCTTGCAGCGGTTCGGCGCCGGACTGGTCGCGGTTCGACAGCAGCACGGCCAGGACCTGGCCGCGGCCCGTGCGCGCGCCGGGGAAGGTGGGGGTTTTGTTTGCCATGGCCTATTTTACCGGGCAATGATCGGGCGAGAGGCGATGTGCCGCACCTTTGATATGCCGCAAACGCCGCACCGGCGTTGCAGCCACCATGAACATTTCGCCAGGCGTGCCAGCGCCCCTCTGGCTGCCTGGGCCGATTATCATGGGGCGCAGGAGCCTATCATGCACAGCCTGAACATCCACGCCATGCAATGGCAGCCCGTAGCCGATATTTCCGCCGTCAATCCACTGCTGCCCGACGATCTGGCCTGCTTTCGCGAATTGCGCGACGTGCTGCAACGCTATGGTGCACTCGACCGTTTCGGCATTTCCCTGATCCACCGCCATTTCGACATCGCCGACGACGAAGAGCTGATGGAATACACGGATGTGGAAGCGCGCACCTTGACGGTGAAACCTGTCAAGAAAAGCGACATCGACTGGAATCACACGACGATTACCAACTGGAAATTGACGGAAGACGAGGAAGTGGCGCGCATCGGTTGCGGTTGCGCACGCAATTCCGGTGGGCACCTGGGCTATCACCGCGGTACCTGAGGCTGGCCGCCGCTGCCCGCCAAGCGGCGTCGGCCTTTCTTACACTTCGCCCTATCCAGCTCAGTTCGCTTTGCGCAAGTGTTTGATTCAATGTGGTTTTTTTGTGTGGCATGCAAGCTGCTTATCTGTGTCTACGAGATGAATCCAGGCAAGTCATTCTGGATTCTTTGTCCCCCGGATTTTCCGAGACTGACCACGATAAGAGGCTGCGATGAACGTCGATCACACACGAAACAAGACCCTGGGCTGGCTGGGCGCACTGGCGGCGGCCAGCCTGCTGGCCAGCGGCCAGGCGCAGGCCGGCGCGTACGGCCTGGCCGTCAATGAGTTGAACAATTTCCGCATCACCACCAGCGCCGGCGCGCTGTCGCTGGCCGGCGCCAACCGCAATGCCAGCGACAGCGCTTTTTTCGAAGGCGGCGTGGCCGTCAATCCCCGCGCCGTCAATACGGGCCCGGCCGCCAACGCGGACGTGCTGCAAGTGTGTTCCGGCGGCGGCTGCAACGGCTTGCCGCAGAACCACTACGCGCCCACCACCGCGCTGGAATTCGCGCGCGGCGATGCGCACGCCTTCGGCAACATGCTCAATGGCGGCGCCAGCGTGAGTGCCGTGGCGGAAGCCCAGCGCAACACCATCGGCGCCGCCACGGCCACGGCCGGCGACACGCTGACCGGTTCCGTCAACCTGACCCTGTCGAGCGCCGGCTTCATCACCTTCAGCTTCATGGGACGGCGCGACCTGCGCACCAGCGTGACGACCATGGGCGACAAGTCGAATGTGTCGATCATGGATATCTTCAATATCTCGTGCAACAGTTCCAGCCCCGTCGGCTGCCTGTCGCACGCGAATGCCGATGGCGTGATCTTCCAGTTCGCCCCCGATGGCGACCCGAACAATGGCAGCGACATCAACGGCAACCATGGCGCAGGCAGCCTGGACCCGTTCAGCTTGAACATGACGGCCGGCACCAACGATCCCGCCACCGGACGCGCGTTCACGAACGGCTTCGCGATGTTTTCCCTGACCTCGAATTTCGCCCTGCCCGCCGGCAGCTACACCCTGAACTTTTCCAAGTCCACGCGCACCGACATCGTCGTCATCGATCCGCCGCTAGCCGTACCGGAGCCGGGCACCTTGTTCCTGCTGGGCACGGGACTGGCGGCCCTGGCTGTGACGCGCCGCCGCCGGCCGCAATAATCGACGGCATGAAAAAGCGCGGCGCCTCATGGGCGCCGTTTTTTTGCCTCAGCAGCGGCGTTTTACCCCAGCCGCGCCAGCGCCTGGCGCGCCAGCTGCAATTGCTGCACATAGTAACGGTGCAGCATGGCCGGGTCGCTCAAGTCGCGCCCCAGTATCAGGCGCAGCTCGCTGGCAGGACAGTCGGCAGCCAGGGTCTGCACCTGGGCGCCCAGCTGGCGGGCCAGCCGGCGCGCCGCCTGCTCCTGCGCGGGCCGGTATTCGACGCGCGTGCGCGCCACCTGGTAGCTGCTTTCATTGGCCAGGCGCACCACCTGCACGGCATTGCCGGCCAGGCTGCGCGCCACCGCGGCGGCCAGGCCAGGCACGCCGTTGCCATTCACAATTTCCAGGCGCGGCGGCTGCGCGCCGGCGGCCGCCACCGGCTGTTGCCGCGCGGCGACAGGCAAGCTGCGCACCGCCGCCGGCACGCGCCGCAGCTGGGCCGTGCCATCGCCCTGCGTGATCTCCACGCGCGCCATGGCAGGCGCATCCGGCACTGCCTCGGCTGGCTGAGGCGGCGCCTCGGGCGGCGTGGCGCGCAGCAAGGCCAGGTCGCGCCGCAAGTCGTGCTCCTGCAGGCTGGCCGCCTGGCGCCGCATGACGGCGGCCCGTTCATGCTGGCCCAGCCGTTCCAGCACTTGCGCCAGGTGCAGCCAGGCCAAGGCATTGAGCGGGTCGAGCAGACATGCCTGTTCCAGCGCCGTCAATGCTTGCGCGTCGCGCCCCTTCAGATAATAGGCACGGCCGAGATTGCTGAACAGATAGGCCTGCTGCGGCCGCGCCATGCCCGCTTCCTGCGTCAGCGCCTGCCACTGGGCAATAGCGGCGTCGTGCTCGCCCCGCTGCGCGTGCAGCACGGCCAGGCCGTTGCGCGCGTTCACGTGGCGCGGCGCATGGCGCAGGGCTTGTTCATAGGCCGCCTGCGCGGCGGGCAGGTCGCCCGCGTCAAAATACCGGCGCCCCGCCACGTAGGCGGCATCGGCATCCGGCAACGGCGGCAGCGGCGCATGGGCTGGCGGCGCGGTACAGGCGGCCAGGCCAAGGCAGGCACAGGCGGTGGCCAGGCGGGAGAGCGTCAAGCGCATGGTGACTCCTTTCAGCGGCTGGCCATGGCCGGCACGAGCACGCGATAGACTTCGATCACGGCCGGCCCCATGAGCACCAGCATCAGGGTGGGAAAGACGCAAAAAATCAGAGGGAACAGCAGTTTCAGGGCGATCTTCGCCGCCGCCTCTTCGGCCAGCAGGCTGCGCTTGCTGCGCAGGTTTTCCGAATGCACGCGCAGCGAATCGCCCATGCTCGTGCCGAAGCGTTCCGACTGGATCAACATGGCGACGAGGGTATCGACGTCTTCCACGCCGCTGCGCAGGGCCAGGTTGCGCAGCGCCTTTTCCTTGGAAAAGCCGGCGCGCATTTCCATCAGCACCAGCTGCAATTCCTGCGCCAGCACCACGCTTTTGATGTGGATCTCGCCCGATACCTTCACCAGCGCCCGCTCCAGGCTCAGGCCCGCTTCCACGCACACGGTCAGCAGGTCGAGCGCGTCGGGGATGTTTTCAAAGATGTCGCGCTGGCGCCGCTTGGCCGTGCTGGCCAGCACCAGGTTCGGCAGGTAATAGCCGACGGTGGCGCTCACGCACAGCAGCAACAGCAGCACGCTGCGCAGCTGCGCCGCCATCGCGCTGGCCGCGTACAGCCCCAGCACGGTGGGAAACAGCAGGGCCAGCACGGTTTTCGCCGCAAAGTACAGGGCCGGCGCGCTGGCTTGCCGCCAGCCCGCGTTCATGAAGCGCGTGCGCAGCGGCGAGCGCTCCCAGCCCTCTTCCGGCAGCGACAGCTTGCTGAACGGCTGCGCCACGCGCGCCACGCGCTCCACCCAGCCCGTGTCGGCCACCGCATCGCTGGCCACCGGCGCCGTGGCGCCGAACAGGCGCTGGCGCAAGGTGCCGGGAAAGAAGATCAGCCACGCCAGCAGGGCCAGCGCCACCACCACGGCAAAGACGATCAACAGGAACAGCAGTTGCGGGCCAGTCATGGCGTTTCTCCCTTGGATCGACTGACAAAACATGCAGGGCCAGGCGTGTCGCCGAAGGCAGTACGAAAGTACGACGAGGCGGCGCAACAACGCCATGGAGGTTTTTCAGACGATTCCCTAAATACGGATGCGGATGACCTTGCGCATCCAGACGACACCCAAAGCCACCATGCCGGCCGCGTACCACAGCAGTTTGATGCCGCTGGGGTCCGTCCACAGCAGGCGGATGTATTGCGGATTGACCAGCGCCATGACGCCGATCATCACCACCGGCATCAGTCCCAGCACCCAGGCCGACATGCGCCCCTCGGCCGACAGCACGCGCACCTGCCCCAGCAGTTTCAAGCGGGCGCGGATGATGCGCGCGATGCTGACCAGCACTTCGGCCAGGTTCCCCCCCGATTCGCGCTGCACCAGCACGGCGATGACGAGGTAGCGCAGATCCGTCAGCGGAATGCGCGCGGCCAGGTTTTGCAGCGCTTCGTTCATCGGCACGCCGTAATTGATCTCTTCGTGCGCCATCTTGAATTCACCGCTGATCGGCTCATTGAGTTCATCGCCCACCATTTGCAGCACGTTGGAAAACGAGTGGCCGGCGCGCAGCGCGCGGGCCAGGAAATCGGCCGCTTCCGGCAGTTGCGCCTCGATTTTTTTCAACCGCGCGGCGCGCGCGCGCAGCACGCACAGGCACGGTCCGCTCGCGGCCGTGGACAACAGCAGCAAGGCGCCGGGCAAGGGCATGGACCACGCCGCCAGCAGCAGCAAGGCCGCCAGCAGCAAGGCGCCCGTGCCGCCCAGGAATTGCGCCACCGACCAGGACAAGCCCGACTGCAGCAACAGGTGGTCGAGCTTTGCCGCCTGCGGCGCGCGCCGCAGCAAGCGCTCCAGGCCGGGCGAGCGCGCATAGCGGCGCTGCTTGAGGATGGAAACCCGTTCGCCGCCCGCCTCGCCGCGCGCCGCCATCAGGCGCAAGCGCCGGTTGATGCGCCGCGCCGCGCTGCCGTGCGTGCCCGACCACCACAGCCAGGCGCCCTCCACCATCAGGATGCAGGCAGCGAACAGCAGCACGGCAAAGCCGTAGAACACCAGGTCCATGATGCGCTCCTTACACAGCGAATACATCCGTCGCGAGCGGGCGTGACGCGTGGCCGCCAAGCGCGCCGCACCGTCGGTTTTTCATTCGTAGATGCGGTCGGGGTCGAACACGCTGTCGGGCACGGGCGCGCCGAACATGCGCAGGCGCTCCGTGAAGCGGGGCCGCACGCCCGTGGCGCAAAAGTGGCCCTGCACCTTGCCCCCCGCATCGACGCCCGTCTGCTCGAAGCGGAAGATTTCATGCATGGCGATGATGTCGCCTTCCATGCCCGTCACTTCCTGCAAGCTGACCAGCTTGCGCGCGCCATCCGTCAGGCGCGACACCTGCATCACCACCGTCACGGCCGAACAGATCTGCTGGCGCGTGGCGCGCGGCGTCAGGTTCACGCTGGCCATGCCGACCATGTTTTCCAGCCGCGCCAGCGCATCGCGCGCCGTGTTCGAGTGGATGGTTGCCAGCGACCCTTCATGGCCCGTGTTCATCGCCTGCAGCATGTCGAGCGCCTCGGCGCCGCGCACCTCGCCCAGGATGATGCGGTCGGGCCGCATGCGCAGCGCATTGCGCACCAGCGCGCGCTGGCTCACTTCGCCCTTGCCCTCGATATTCGGCGGACGCGTTTCCAGGCGCACCACATGCGGCTGGCGCAGCGCCAGTTCCGCCGCATCCTCGATAGTGACGATGCGCTCGCTGCCGGGAATGAAGCCGGACAGCACGTTGAGCAGGGTCGTCTTGCCACTGCCCGTGCCGCCCGAGATCAGGATGTTGACCTTGGCCTGGCCCAGCGCCTGCAGCACCTGCACCATGGGCGGCGTCAGGCTTTTGTAGTCGAGCAGATTGGCGATGCTCAAAGGCTGCACGGCAAAGCGCCGGATCGACAGGATGGGACCGTCGACGGCCAGCGGCGGAATGATGGCATTCACGCGCGAGCCGTCCGGCAGGCGCGCGTCGACCATCGGGCTCGATTCGTCGACGCGCCGTCCCACGCGCGAAACGATCTTTTCGATGATCTTCATCAGGTGCGCATTGTCGTGGAAAGTCACGTCCGTCAGCTGCAGCCTTCCGCCCCGCTCCACGTACACCTTGTCGCAGGTATTGACGAGGATATCGGACACGCTGGCGTCGGCCAGCAAGGGCTCCAACGGGCCAAAGCCCAGCATCTCGTGCTGGATGTCGAGCACCAGGCTATGCCGCTCGTGCTGGTTCAGCACGATGCGCTCTTCCTCGATCACGCGCTGCACCAGCAGCGCCAGCTCGTGCTTGAACTGCTCCGCCGTCAGGCGCTTCAAGCGCTCCAGGTCGATACGGTCGAGTATCGTCTGGTGCATGGTTTTTTTCAGTTCCTGGTAGGCATGCAGCGCCAGCGCACCTTGTCCATTGCTGGCGGGGCGCACCGTTTCATTTGCCGCCAGGCGTTCGCGTAAAGTCATCTCGGCTCCCATGATGGCCCCCGGCGGGAGCCTTGTCGTACTCCACCTGCCGCCCCGTCACGCCTCGCTGCGGCTGAACAGGCGGTCGAACAGGCCGCGGCTTTCCGTCACGCGGCGCGCCGTCACCAGTTCCACCAGCTCGGCCAGGCTGCGCGCCACGGCGCTGGTGCGCGACAGCTGCAGCAGCGGGATGCCCTGGTTGACGGAATCGGTGGCGGCCGTGTAATCGTTGGGCACCGTGTGCACCACTTCCGCGCCCAGCGCCTGCTCCAGGTCCGCCAGGCGCAGCCGCCCGCCCTTTTCATAGCGGTTGACGATCAGGCGCAGGCGCTCGCCCGGATAGCCGAGCGAACGGAAGATGTCGAGCAGGCGGCGCCCGTCGCGGATGTCGGGCAGGGCCAGCTGCAGCACCGGGTAGATGGCGTCGGCGTTGTCGAGCGCGCGCAGCGACAGCGCATCGATCTGGCGCCCCACGTCGAGCACGATGTAGTCGTAGTGCTGGCGCGCCACGGCCAGGATGCGGTCCATGTGCTCGGGCTGCATGTCGACCTTGTGCGCAGGATCGTCGGCAGCCGCCAGCACACCGAAATTCGGCGTGATGTGCACCAGACACGAGGCGAGGAAGGCGCCATCCATGCGCGCGATCTGGGCGCAGATATCGGACAGCGTCATGGCCGGCTTCTGGTCCGAGACATACAGGGTGGCGTCGCCGAACTGGCCGTGCAGGTCGATCAGCAGCACCTTGCAACCGGCCAGGCTGGCCAGCGCATACGAAAAATTCGTCGACAGAAAGGTGGCGCCGCTGCCGCCCTTGCACGAGATGAAGGCAAGCACTTTGCCGTCGCGCATCTGCGTCACGCCGGCCTGGATATCGACCCTGTCCATCGCTTCATGAAAAGCCTTGTGCACGAGCGGCAGCTGCAGCACTTCGCGCATGCCGGCGCGCATGGCGCGGATCAGCACATCCTGCTGCTGGCCGCGTGTGAGCAGCATCAGCACGGCCAGCGGATACTGGCGCGCCAGCCGTTCGAACAGGTCGGCATCCTCCGCATCGATGCCGCTGGCGTCGACGATCACCAGCTCGGGCAACTCGGGCAGCATGCGCTCGACGGCGTCGCGCAAGCCGCTGCGCCGCTCCAGCAGGCGCAGCACGGGCATGCGGGCCGCGCCCTGCGCCGCGATTTCATCGTGCAGGCTGGCGTCGCGGGTAATCATCAAGGCTTTCATCACCGCTCCTTCATTCTATGCAAGACATTCGGCTGCGCCAGCGGATCGGCGCTCATGGACAAAAACCGGGATTGTCCGGATAGCCCAGCGACTCGGCCACCGCCATCGTGGCCCCGTTGGGCAAACGCACGGCCCCTGCGCCGGAGGGAAACATCACGCCCAGCAGGGGCAGGATGGGCCGGTACGGCACGCTCTCGCAGCGCGCGCCTTCGCTGGGCACGCACAGGCGCGCACGCACGAAGCGGATGCAGCTGGCGCCATGCGGATCGTCCAGGCAATTGATGCGGTTGCGTTGCGGGCACCCGGGCATCGCCGTCACGGGCACGGCCGCCAGCACGGCGCCGCCGGCCTGCGACAGATAATCGATGCGCACATACGCATCGCTGATGCCGCCGCCCAGCGGCAGCGTGCCCGGTACCGTGCGCAGCACCGCTTGCGTGCGCACGGCCTGTAGGGCGCCGGCATTGCTGAAATCGGTGACGGCGGCGGCGCGCGCGGCGCGCCGGGTGATCTCGTGCACCAGGTTCCACATGTACACGGCGCGCGCCACTTCCAGCATGGCAAACAGGAAGAGGAAGAACAGCAGCGCCAGCATGGCGAACTCGACAGCGAAGACGCCGCCCTGGCGCTGCCGGCGGGGGCGCAGGTTAATTGACATAGCGCAATGTCGCGTTGGCACGCAACGGAATCGGTTCCAGCTGCGGCAGCCACTTGCGCGTCAGCTCGGGCAGGAAATCCACGGGCATGTCCACGGTCACCTTGATGCGCACCTGCAGCGGCGCCGTCGGATAGCTGCCGCAGCTGAAGGACTCGTCGACATACACGCAATCCACGCTGACCCGGGCGGCCTCCATTTGCGGCCAGCTTTCCGCCATCGCATCGACCACCATCTGCCGGGAAAACACGGCGCCCTCGGTGGCCGTGGCGATGCTGCCCATCTGCGGCAGCGGCATGGTCGCCATGTAGCGCGCCGCGTCATGCGCGCTTTTTTGCAGGGCCGTGTACACCAGCAGCGCGCGGCCGAACAGCAGCACGAAGGGCAGCAGTCCCATGAAGAACAGCAGGATCAGCGCCAGCTCGATGGCGGCGACACCGCCCTGGCGGCGCGGCGCGCGGCGGGGCGGCTTCATCGCAGCAGCTCCGCCGGGCCGGCCAGCGATCCCTCGCTGGCCAGGCCCGCGAATTCGGCGCTCAGCACGCCATTGCTGGCAGGCGCCGTCATGAAGAAGCGGCCGATGCCGCGCACCCGGGCCAGCACGTCGCTACCGGCCGGCAAGGGGCAGGCCAGCAGCGCAATGTGCAGCAGGCGCCGCTGCGCCACGCCCGTGTTGCCCGTCGGCGCCGTCTGGTAGGCCAGCGTCAGGTAGGGCGACTTGTCGGTGGGATAGCTGGACTTGGCGGCGGGCGCGGCCGGCGCAGCGGGATACAACTTGGTCCAGTCGCTGGTGGCAAACGGCAGGTAGCCGCCGGCCGGCCTCGGATTGCTGTACCTGGCCGCGCGGGAAAACGACCACAGCGGCCCATAGCTGCCGACGCCGGGCGGTGTCGCGTTCGCTTCCGGATCGGCCACGGACAGCAGCGGGTTGCCGGTACTCAGCGCGCTGGGCGCATCGGGCGTATTCGTCATCCACCAGTTCGCCGCCGCATTCGGATACGCGCGGATGTTCGTGTCGGGCGGCGCCGTGACGGGATGGCAGCCGCTGCCCCCATGCTGGTTGAAGCGCGCATTGAACGCGGTCCACAGCGCGGCGGGAAAAGGCCGGTGCACATGCACCTGGGCGTTGCCGATGTGCGGGTACTGCACCGTGCCGCTGCAGACAAACGGCAGCACGCTCGATTCGCCGACCTGCAGCGGCGAGCCCAGCATGCCGGGCCGGCCCAGGGGATTGAGCACGAAATGCTCGGCTGCCGGGCCGTGCGGATTGAGCTTCAACAGGTTATAGGCCACGCCGCGCCGGAAGCCATATTCCAGCAGCTCGACGGCCGGCAGCAGCGCCGCATTCGTGCGCGGACTGGCTGCACTGGCCGACAGCGCGCAGATGGCCAGCGGCGTCAGGTGCAGGCTGGTCCGTCCCGCCACGGCGCGCGCGCCCGTGTCCAGAGTGCGCAGCGCCGGCGACCAGGCGCCCAGGAACGCCGTCGCCACCCGCCCCAGCGCCGGATCGTTGGCTTGCGTATCGACGCGCACGAACAGCGCCGTGGCAGGATCGGGCACGGCGCCCGCCGCATGCCAGTCGCCGGCGGGCGCGTCGGGCGCGCTGGCGAAGCGGATGCTGGCGTCCGACAGGATGGCGCCCTCCATGCGGCGCCGCCATACGCTGCGGTCGGCCGCACTGCTCTTGGCTTTCGCCACGGCCGCCGCCAGGCCGTCGGGCGTGCCCACCAGCTCCGCGGCCGCCGCCAGCGCCGCGTTGTCGGCCAGGTTCTGCAGTTCCGTCTTGCGGCCGATGACCTGCCCCACGTCCAGCGCCAGGCCGATAAAGCCCAGCACCACGATGAGCAGGATGGAAAAGGCGATCAGCATCGCCCCCCGCTGGCGCCGGCGTCTATTTGCCATTGCCGCCTCCCAGCATGAATTGCACGGGCTGGGGCGCCTGGCCGTTCGGTTCGGCAAACGAGGCGCGGTAGCGCTGCATGACAGCGTGCGCGCTGGGGCCGTCGAGGCCATCGGCCGGGGTGCGATTGGCGGCGCCGGCCGGATCGCGCACCTGCTGCGCCATGGCCACGCGCACGGCATCGCCGAAGCGCCCATCCAGATGCGGCGTGCTGCTGCCGTGCGCGCAGGCGGCCAGCTGCAGCGCCAGCATCGGCGCCGCCAGGCGACGCAGCCATATCAGGAGCGAATTCGGCATGGCGTATCTCCCCGTTTCATTTCAGCTCGAAACCGTTGGCCGCGCGCGGCGGCGGCACGGACGGCGGCGCCGGCCTGCCTTCCATCTTGCCGCCCAACATCAACTCCGTGCGCGACGGGGGCGCCAGCTGCGCCGTCGGCAGCACGGCGTCGGCCGGCAACGGTTTCACCAGGTGCGCGGTAATGACGAACAGCAATTCCGTGCGGTCATGCTGGAAATCCGTGCTGCGAAACAGCGCGCCGAGGATGGGCACTTCACTGAGCCAGGGTACGCCCGTGATGTTGCTCACCTGGTTGTTCTTGATCAAGCCGCCGATGGCGTAGCTTTGGCCGTCGTACAGCTGCACCGTGGTCGAGGCGCGCCGCGTGGTGATCACGGGCAGGATCGAACGGGCGCTGACGCCGGCGGCGGAAATGCCCACCCCCTCGCGCGACAGTTCCGACACTTCCGGCGCCACCTTCAGGTTGATGCGCCCGCCCGACAGCACGGTGGGGGTAAAGCGCAGGCCGACGCCGTACTCGCGCTCTTCCAGGGTGATCTTGTTGTTGTCCTGGCCGACGGGGATGAAAATCTTGCCGCCGGCCAGAAAACTGCCCTCCTGTCCGCTGATCGCCATCACCGTCGGCTCGGCCAGGATGCGCACCAGGCCATCCTGCTTCTGCGCCTCGATGGTCAGCTGCTGGCCATTCGACTTGCGCACGTCGAGCAAGCCGTTGGCCGTGCCGCTGAGGAAATTCGACAGCAAGGTGGTGGCCCAGCTGCCGGACGCGAAGCGCAGGGTGGCGCCCACTTCCAGGCGCTCCAGCAGCGACTTCGACACTTCGGCGATCTGCACGGCCAGCATCACTTGCTGCGGTGCGCTGACGTCGAGCATATTGATGATGCGGCTGTTCGCGCTGTTTGCGCTACCCGCGCCGCCAGCGGGCGCCGCGGCCGCCGCCGGCACGGCAGCGCCATCGGCGGGCTTGGGCAGCGCCAGCGGCGGCGTTGCGCGGCGCACATAGGCGTGCGCCAGCTCGACGGCGCGCAGCACGGCGCCCGCATCCTGCACCGTGCCCGACAGCACCAGGGTATCGGCCACGGCCGTCACGCGGATGGCTTTTTCTTCCGGCATCAGGGCCGCCAGGGTGGCCTGCAAGCCGGCCGGGTCCATGCTGACGCTGACGTTCACCACGCTGCACGTGCCGCTGCGTCCCTGGATGATCATGTTCGTGCTGCCCACGTCGACGCCCACCACATACAAAGTGTCGGGCGCCACCAGCATGGCTTGCAGCACGGCCGGATTGCCCACGCTGCGGGCCAGCACGGCCTCGGGCAGGCGCAGCATGCTCGACTTGCCCACCTGCAGCTGCAAGTTGCCGGGCGAAGCCGCTTCGCCGCCGCAGCGCGGGCCAGGATCGGCGGCCGCGCCGGCAAGCGGCAACAGCAGGCAGCACAGTGTCAGCAGGGCGCGGTTCATGAGCGTGTCCATGGTTGGTCGAGGCAGCTAAAAACATTCGCGCGACTGGCGCGTCCCGTCGATGACGCCGCTGCACTGGCGCAGCGCTTCCAGCGGCGCCTTCGCCACGCGCACGGGGCGCGGTACGGCGGCAGGCACGGGCGCCGCAGGGGCTGGCGCGGGCTCGGCGTCGTGCGGTCCGCCCAGCAGGGTCAGCTTGGTGGCGCCCGCCGTCACGCCCGGCTGCGGGTCGACCTGGTTGCGCAGCACCAGCGACAGGCTGCCCACGCTGCGCGCCAGGTCCAGGTTTTCCGCCTGTTCCGGCGTCACTTCCAGGGTCACGGCATTGACCACGCGGGGCTTGGTCTCGTCGCGTCCCACTTCCTGCGCCACGGCCAGCACCAGGATGCGTTCGAGGACGATCTTGGAAATGTTGCGGCTTTGGGGAAACGCGCGGTCGCCCGCATCCTGCTGCGTGCTCACGATGATGTCGACATAGTTGCCCGGCAAGGCGAAGCCGGCCACGCCGATCACATCGTTGACGCGCACGGTGATGGCGCGCCGCCCTTCCGTGATCAGGGCCGACAGGCCGCCCAGGGTGCCGGCGGGCGCCAGCTTGGCTTCGCTCAGCGGTTCGCCGCGCAGCACGCTGGTTTTCAGCACCCGTCCCGCCAGTTTGGCCGGATCTTGCAGCGCGCCCTGCGGCAGGCTTTCCGCCGGCCATTCGGCCAGGCGCAGCATCTCGGGCGTCAGGCGCTGACCCAGGTTGACGTCGCTGGCGGCCACGACGATCTTGCCCTTGCCGGCCGGCGTCTGACGCAGCAGCCAGTGCGAGGCCAGCAGCACGGCCAGCAGGCCCAGCAAGACCGCCAGGCCCATCATCAGCAGGGCGCGCCGGTTCTTCATGCGATACGCTCGCTCAGGCTGGCAGCCGGCATGTCGCAGCTGGCAAACAGGCTGCCCCAAGCCTGCTCCAGGGCGGCCACCGTCAGGCGCGCTTCGCTACCGGCAAAGCCGGCAAAGTCGCCTATGCGCGCCAGCAATTCCTGCGGATAGCTGGCCAGCAAGGGCCGCCCCTGCGCACCATGCATCTGCAGCAGATGGTTCAGGGCCGGCTCGTCGATGGCCATGCCGGCCAGGCGGCATTGCTGGCGGAACAGGGCGCGGTACGCGTTCTCGGCCAGCGGCCCCACCTGCACCTTGTAGCCGATACGGCGCAGCAAGGCAGGATCGAACAGCTCGCCCGGCGACACATTCGTGACCAGCACGAGGGCGTTGTCGAACGGCACGCTGACCTGTACGCCGCCGGGCAGGCCCAGCTGGTCGCTGCCGCGCGCCAGCGGCTGCATCAGCCGCGTCAGCAGGTCTTGCGCGCCCAGGCGCTGGCGCCCCAGGTCGTCGATGATCAGCATGCCGTTGTTCGCCCGCACATGGGGCGGCGCCTGGTAGCAGCCGCCGCTGGCGTCATGGCGCAGCTCCAGCATGCCGGCGTCGAGCTCGGCGCCCACATGGATCACGGGACGCTGGCACAGCACCCAGCGGATGTCCGTGCTGCGCCGCTCCAGCGCCTGGCGCGCATGGCTGACGTGCTGGGGCGCGGGCGGCAGATGCTGCGCCGGATCGTACAATTGGATGATGTCGTGGCCGACCACGATGGCGTACGGCACGGCAACCAATCCGTGCAGCAATTGTCCCAGTTGCAGCGCCAGGGTTGACTTGCCGCTGCCGGGCGGACCGTACAGCAGCAGCGAGCGCCCCGAATGCAGGGCCGCGCCCACCACGTCGAGCATGCCCGGCCCCGCATGGGCGCTGCCCAGCACGGCGGCCAGGTCGTCGCTGCCCACGCGCTGTTCCTGCACCTGCCACGACTGGCGCGCCACCATGGCGCGGTACGCTTCCAGGGTGACGGGCGCGGCGCCGATATACGCGCAGCGTTCGAGGAAGGCGCCGGCGCGCTGCTTGCCCGCGCTCGTCAGCTGGTACTGCACGTCGATCTCGGATTCGCCGCGCCAGGCCACTTCGGCCATCTGCTCGGCCACCATGAAATCGAGCACTTCACGCAAGACATTGATCGACAGGCGCAAGCGCGTCGTCAGTGCGGACAGGTGCGTCTTGCCCCCCACAAACATCAGCTTGGCGATCAGTTCGACCACCAGTGGCCGCTCCAGCCCCGTTTCACGCAAGCTCTTCGGTTGCGGCGGCAAGGGCGGCATCAGGTTCGCGTCGGCGGGGCGCGGCGCGCTCTCGGTGCTCAGGGAATAATCGACCTCCGTCATGCTGCGTCTCCAAGCCGGTTAAGACTGCATTGAACAGAATTCATTCTAGCGAGCGGGGATTGGCGCCCATTGATCAAGAGCAATGAATACCAATCAGAAATAGTGCCGCCCTTGCACCGCCAGGCAGCCCAGGGCAATGGCCAGTCCGTACGGCATGTTGCCCACGCTGGCCTGGCTGCCCAGTTCGGCGGGCGCCAGGGGAATGCCGGCCATGCGCGCGATCATCGGCCACAGCAGCTGGCGCAGATTGCCCAGGCAGGCGCGCCACTTGCCCTGCCAGGTGATCATCAGCACGGCCATCAGGCCGCCCAGCACGAAGGTGGCAAAACAGATCAGCAGCACGGGCCACGGTCCCGCAAACGCGCCCGCCATGGCGATCAGCTTGACGTCGCCGGCGGCCATGCCGCGCAGCACGTATAGAGGCAGGAACAGGAAGAAGCCCGTCGCCATGCCGCCCAGCCATACCGGCAGCACGTTGTGCGGCCACAGCCACAGATGCAGGACGAGGGCGGCGAGGATGCCGGACAACACCAAACCATTTGGAATCTTGCGGCGGATCAAATCACTGACGGCGGCCCCCGTCACAAAGCACAACAACAGCAGGTCGCACAAGGCATACGCTGGCATGGCACACCTCCCGAAAAAAAACCCGCCGCTGGCCGGCCAGCGGCGGGCACCCGCTTAGGGCGTCAACACCAGGTTCGACGAAATGTCGGTGAGGACGGCCAGCAAGTTGGTCTTGATCAGCAAGAAACCGGCCGTGATGGCGGTAGCCATCAATGCCGCAATCAAGCCGTATTCGATTGCCGTAATGCCATCCTCATCCTTGACAAACTGCTGTACTGCCGACAGGAAGGTATGCATGACAAGCTCCCAAAAGTGAATCACAAGTCCCTGGCGCAATCGGGTGTGAAACATTGCCCATTCCTGCTAATATGTTTCCTGCCGTAAATTTCTGTGCCATTGCATTGACTATAAAGCGCCCACGTTTTGGCAAATTGACGCGCCACAAGTTTCCACATGGAAATTATCAAACCTTGTTGAAATGACGGCTGGCGCAAACAAATGTTGCGATCAGGATTGAAAGTCTTCGTCAGGGCAAGTTTTTTGCAACGCGGTGCCTGAATCTCATGTATTTACATGAAATATTGCATACGTTAATTGCCTATTAGGCAAAAAGACATTATCCTGCTTAGCTCTTCTTTGGAAAGGCCTCTCGCCCGGCGGTAAAGAGCGTCATGCCACCAAATAAATCTTGGCTTCTTGTAGACGGACGCGAACATGCTCTTGCTTGATGCAATGCTGCTATGACGACACTTGTGTGACTACTTTCCAGAGAACGACAATGGATTCCCTACTGAAACACATGGTGGACATGACCGGGCACCGCGACCACACGATGCTCGACATTTCCGTGATCTCGGCGGTCCAGGAACTCGCTGCCGCGTCGCAGACCCGTGTGCTGGCCCTGACCACCGTGCGGGGCCAGGTGTTCGTGCGGTCGCGGGCCATCATCGTGGCGGGCAGCGTGGCCCGCATGGAAGAGCATACCGATCCTACCCTGCCGGGCGAACCGCTGTCGGACTACCCGGCGCTGGCCGCCTGCATCGCGCGCCATGAGGCGAGCGCCGACACCCTGTGCGCCGACGGCCGCCACCTGCTGTGGCTGCCCATCTGGATCGGCGACCAGGTCACCACCTGCCTGGAAATCACCAACCCCACGCCATACACGGGCGCCACCATCCAGGTGATCGGCGGCATCGTCAGCGTGTACCGCAATTTCCAGAACCTGCTCGACTACAGCGAACGCGATTCGCTCACCGGCTTGTTGAACCGCAAGACCTTCGACGACCAGCTGGCGAAAATCCTGCAAAGCCGCGGCGAACCGGAAGCGGACAAGCCGCGTCCCGTCGATGAAGAGCGGCGCCACCATACGGACACGGAGCGGCAATGGCTGGCCGTGATCGACGTCGATCATTTCAAGTTGGTCAACGACAAGTTCGGCCACCTGTATGGCGATGAAGTGCTGATCCTGATCGCCAACCAGCTGCAATCGTCGTTCCGCTCGCAAGATCGCATCTTCCGTTTCGGCGGCGAGGAATTCGTCGTGCTGCTGCGCTCGATCACCCTGGAAAATGCGCAGAAGATCATCGACCGCTTCCGCACGAATGTCGAAGCGCACGATTTCCCGCAAGTGGGCAGAGTCACCGTCAGCGTGGGCTTCGTCAGCATCAACGCCTACGAAGCGCCCGTGATCATCCTGGGCCGCGCCGACCAGGCGCTGTACTACGCGAAAAGCCATGGCCGCAACCTGGCCTGCCACTACGACGAGCTGGTGGCCAAGGGCTTGCTGACGACCATCACCTCGAACGATACGGCGGAGTTCTTCTAAGCATCCGCGAGGGAGAGAAAACGCATGGGATCGACCTGCCACTTGGCAGCGGACTCATGGCCGACGATCTTGTCGGCGCCGCCGAAGCCGAAACCGCGCGACAGGTCGACTGTTTCCGGCTTGATGTAGGTCTTGCTCTTCGTACTGAAAAACACATTCACTTTCGGCGCCAGCAGATTGCTCTCGTGCGCCTCGATGACGACGGCCAGGCGGCCCGATTCCAGCATCACCATGGTGCCTACCGGATAGATACCCACGCAGCGCATGAAATCCTGCGCAAACACGGGATTGAAGTGGAATTTGCTCCACTCGTAAATCTTGCGCAAGGCTTCGGCTGCGGGGATGCCCTTGTGATAGCTGCGGTCCGACGTCAGCGCGTCGTACACATCGACGATGGCGGCCATCTGCGCCAGTTCGCTGATGGCGTCGCCGGCCAGCTGGTCCGGGTAGCCGCTGCCGTCGCGCCGTTCGTGGTGGTGCAGGGCGATGTCGAGCGGAATGGCCCCCACCTCAGGCGAGCGGCGCAGGATGTCGTAGCCATCGCGCGGATGGCATTTGATCAGGGCAAATTCTTCCGGCGTCAAAGGTCCGGGTTTGTTCAGCACGCTGTCGGGCACCAGCGCCTTGCCCGTGTCGTGCAGCAAGCCGCCCAGGCCCGCCTGGTGCGTGGTGGCCGCATCGATGCCCCGCGAGCGGCAAAACGCCACCAGCAGCGCGCACACGCTGACGGAATGCAAAAAGGTGTAATCATCCTTGCTCTTGATGCGCAACAAGCCGACGAGGGCGCCGGGATTGCGCAGGATCGATTCGGTGATATCTTGCACCGTGTGCTGCACGCGGTCGATCTCGACCGCCTTGCCCAGGCGCACGTCGGCCATCACCGTGCGCACCAGGCTCGACGCCTGCCGCCGCACCTGCGTGGCGCGCGCCAGCTCCATGCCCAACGACACGCGCGTGACCACTGGCGGCGCGGTGACGATCTGCACCAGTTCGCGCTCGGTGGCGGCCTGCGCCTGCGCCACGGTGGGCGCGTCCTGCACGTCGAGGCCCCTGCCGCTGTCGATCACCACGTCATGGATGCCGGCCTGCACGATCTTGCGGATTTCATCGTCGCTGCGCAACAGGAAACGGTTGCGCACGAACGGATGCGTCATCCAGTCGCAACTGAGGTCATGGATGTACATGCCCACTTTTAATTGAGACGAATCAACTTTCTTGAGCATGCTGTCATCCCACAAATACCCGGCTGGAGCACCGAAGGCGCTAGAATGAGTATAACAAAATTGTTATTCTGCTGGCCGCGTTCGGCGCTGCGGCGCAACACCCTGTTTTTTCCGCTCACCGCGCTGTTGCCGGCCCCGTGCCTGGCAACGGCGCACGCACCGCATCCGGGATCCATGGAACTACGCCAATTACGCTACTTTGTTGCCATCGTCGACCACGGCTCGCTGTCGCGCGCGGCCCTGGTCCTGCACGTGGCGCAGCCGGCCCTGACGCAGCAGCTGCGCCAGCTGGAAGAGGAACTGGGCGTGCAGCTGCTGCACCGCTCGGCCCAGGGCGTGCTCAGCACCGATGCGGGCAAGGTGTTTTACGAACACGCGCAAGCGATCCTGAAACAGGTGGCCGACGCCCGCTCGGCCGTCACGCAAAGCGCCACGCGGCCCTCCGGCAATGTCACCCTGGGTTTGCCGCACAGCATCTCCGGCGCCCTGGCCCTGCCCCTGCTGCTGGCCGCGCGCGAACGCTATCCTGAAATCACCCTGCAGCTGACGGAAGAAATCACGGGCAACCTGAACGAACAATTGAAATCGGGCCGCATCAACCTGGCCGTGCTGTTCGACGATGGACAGCTCACGCCGTTTGCCTGCAGCCCCCTGGTGGAAGAAGAGATGCGCTTTATCTGCCGCAGCGATTCGCCATTCGCGCCCCTGGGCGCCGCACTGTCGTTCCCGCAAGCACTGAGCGCCACCCTGATCCTGCCGGGCCTGCAGCACGGCGTGCGCCCGCGCATCGACAGCCGCGCCCGCGAACTGGGCCTGGAGACGGCCAACGTGATCGAGATCAACTCGATCGCCATCCTGAAATCGGCCATCCTGGCCGGCATGGGCGCCACCATCCTGCCGGCCGCCCCCCTGCTGGCGGAACTGGACAGCGGCGCCATGCGCAGCTATGCCATCCACAGCCCCGTGCTGTCGCGCACGGTAGCCCTGTGCGCCTCGAAAAACATTCCTCTGACGAACGCGGGCAACGCCGTGAAAAACCTCGTGCTGCAAGTAGCCGCCGAGCTGTGCGGCAGCGGGCGCTGGGTGGGGGCGCATGTGCTCTCGCCCATGACATAAGTATTTCTTATACCCCCATCGGCAAAGCGTATTTGTCCACGCTCCTGACTCGTTCTACACTGACCACATTAACTATTTTAAATTTAAAATAGTTATGTGCCGCCCACACGCGGCCGTCCCGTCTGCACAGCGCGCGCCTTACCGGGCGCGCCCCTTGTACAGCCGTCATCTGAAACACCCTTTTGGAGACAGCCATGTCCGTGACCACGGAAAACGGCTCCGCAGCGTTCGCTAGAAACGCCGGTGCCGCGCCATCTACACCGCTTGAACCTTCCCGTTTGACCACCGTCAGCCTCGACGACAAATACACGGCCACTTCCGGCGCCATCTTCCTGTCCGGCATCCAGGCCCTCGTGCGCCTGCCCATGATGCAGCGCTTGCGCGACCAGGCTGCCGGACTGAACACGGCCGGCTTCATTTCCGGCTACCGCGGTTCGCCCCTGGGCGGCCTCGATGAAAACCTGTGGAAAGCCAAGAAACAGCTGGAAGCGCACCACGTGCAGTTCGTGCCCGGCGTCAACGAAGACTTGGCCGCCACGGCCGTCTGGGGTTCGCAACAAGTGGACCTGATCGGCCCTGCCAAGTATGACGGCGTATTCGCCATGTGGTACGGCAAGGGCCCGGGCGTGGACCGCTGCGGCGACGTCTTCAAGCACATGAACCATGCGGGCACGGCCAAGCTGGGCGGCGTGCTGCTGGTGGCCGGCGACGACCATGGCGCGTATTCGTCGACCCTGCCGCACCAGTCCGACCACCTGTTCTCCGCCTCGATGATCCCCGTCCTGTATCCATGCAATGTGCAGGAATACCTGGACCTGGGCATCCACGGCTGGGCCATGTCGCGTTTTTCCGGCTGCACCGTGGCCTTCAAGGCCCTGGCCGACACGGTCGAATCGTCGGCCTCCATCGATGCCGACCCGTTCCGCGTGGAAGTGAAGATTCCGCAGGACTTCGTCATGCCCGAAGGCGGCCTGAACGCGCGCCTGTCGAGCATCCCGCTGGGCCAGCAGGCGCGCAACCAGGAAGCGCTGATGCAGGATTACAAGATCTATGCGGCCCTGGCCTACGCGCGCGAAAACAAGCTCAACCACACCACCATCGACAGCCCGAACGCCAAGCTGGGCATCATTGCCTCCGGCAAGTCCTACCTCGATGTGCTGGAAGCGCTGGAAGAGCTGGGCATCGACGAGCAGATGGCGGCCGACGTGGGCATGCGCTTGTTCAAGGTGGCCATGCCGTGGCCGCTGGAACCGGACAGCGTGCGCGAATTCGCGCAAGGCCTCGATGAAATCCTCGTGGTGGAAGAAAAACGGCAGATCGTCGAATACCAGCTCAAAGAACAGCTGTACAACTGGCGCGACGACGTGCGTCCCCGTGTCATCGGCAAGTTCGACGAAAAAGGCGAATGGGTGGCGCCGCGCGGCGAATGGCTGCTCACGTCCAAGGCGGATTTTTCCGTCTCGCAAGTGGCGCGCGTCATCGCCAGCCGCATCGCGCGCCTGATTTCCGATCCCGTCACCTGCGACCTGATCAAGGCGCGATTGAGTTTTCTCGACGCCAAGGATGCGGTCCTGAAAAAGGCCGTGAACACGCCGTTCCGTCCCGCGTTCTACTGCTCCGGCTGCCCGCACAACACGTCGACCAAGGTGCCGGACGGCAGCCTGGCCCTGGCCGGCATCGGCTGCCACGTGATGGCCACCTCGATCTACCCGGAAATGAACAAGCTGACCACGCACATGGGCGGCGAAGGCGCGCCGTGGATCGGCCAAGCGGCGTTCTCGGAACTGCCGCACGTATTCCAGAACCTGGGCGACGGCACGTATTTCCATTCGGGCTACCTGGCCATCCGCGCCGCGCAAGCCGCCAAGGTCAACATCACCTACAAAATCCTCTACAACGACGCCGTCGCCATGACGGGCGGTCAGCCCGTGGACGGCTTGATTACCGTACCGATGATGGCGCAGCAAGTGGCGGCCGAAGGCATTGCCCGCATCGCGCTGGTAACGGAAGATTTATCGCGCTACAGCGACCGCTCGAACCTGCCCGCCCACCTGACCTTGCACGACCGCAAGGACATGGATGCCGTGCAGCGCGAATTGCGCGAGGTGCCGGGCGTGTCCGTGCTGATCTACGACCAGACCTGTGCCGCCGAGAAGCGCCGGCGCCGGAAAAAAGGCGAGTATCCGGACATCGCCAAACGCATGGTCATCAACGACGCCGTCTGCGAAGGCTGCGGCGACTGCGGCGTGCAATCGAACTGCGTGTCGATCTTGCCGAAGGAAACGGAATTTGGCCGCAAGCGCACCATCGACCAATCCTCGTGCAACAAGGATTATTCGTGCGCCAAGGGCTTTTGCCCCAGCTTCGTCACCGTCGAGGGCGGCAACCTAAAGAAAACCAAGACGGGCGCAAGCAAAGCGGGCGAGACGGACAACTTCGGCCCGTTGCCGGAACCGGTCCTGCCCGGCTGCGAGGCGCCGTACAACATCCTGATCAACGGCATCGGCGGCACGGGCGTGATCACCGTGGGCGCGCTGATGGGCATGGCGGCCCACCTGGAAGGCAAGGGCGCGTCCGTGCTGGACATGACGGGCATGTCGCAAAAGAACGGTTCCGTCACCTCGCACGTGAAGATCGCCCGCTCCCCCGCGCACATCCGCGCCCAGCGCATCGCAACGGGCGAAGCGGACCTGATCCTGGGCTGCGACATGCTGACGGCCGGCGCGCAGGATGCCGTGTCGAAAATGCGTCCAGGCCGCAGCTTGGCCGTCGTCAACCTGCACGAACAGCCGCCAGGCACGTTCGCGCAAAATGCCGACTGGCAATATCCAACGGCGGAAGTGCGCCAGCTGATCGAGGAATCCGTGGGCGGCGCGGACGCGGCCGACTTCATCGACGCGACCAAACTGGCCACGGCGCTGATGGGCGATTCGATTGCCGCCAACCTGTTCATGCTCGGTTACGCGTGGCAAAAAGGCCGCATCCCGTTGACGGAAGCGGCCTTGCTGCGCGCCATCGAACTCAATGGCGTGGGCATCGAATCGAACAAGAAAAGCTTCCTGTGGGGCCGCCGCGCCGCCGTCGACGTGCGCAAGGTGACGCAGATCGCCACGCCGTCGCAAGCCATCGTCGTGCAGATGCCGCAAAGCCTCGACAGCGTCATCAAGAAGCGCGTGGAGTTCCTCACCGCATATCAGAATGCCGCGTATGCGGATGGTTACTTGACCTTGCTCAAGCAGGTGCGCGACCGCGAAAATACCCTGGGACTGGGGCAGAAGCTGTCGATGGCTGTCGCCAAGAACTACTTCAAGTTGCTGGCCTACAAGGACGAATACGAAGTGGCGCGCCTGTACACGGATGGCCGTTTCGTGGAGCAATTGCAGCAGCAGTTCGAAGGCAATTTTTCCGTGAAATTCAACCTGGCGCCGCCGCTGTTCGCGAAAAAAGATGCGAAAGGCCACCTCGTGAAAGCGGAGTTCGGCTCCTGGATGTGGCGCGCCTTCAAGCTGCTGGCGAAAGCGAAGGGGCTCAGGGGCGGCACCTTCGACGTCTTCGGCTATACGGCCGAGCGCAAGATGGAGCGCGCGCTGATCGTCGAATACCGCGAATTGCTGGCGGGAATGCTGGTCAATCTGACGGCGGAGAACCTGGGCACCTGCGTGGAACTGGCAGCGCTGCCCGAGAAAATCCGTGGCTTCGGCCACGTCAAGGAAGCGGCCGTCGCCACGTATCGCCAGGACAAGGCGAGATTGCTGGCCAAGCTGGCGGACGGCAGCAAGCACGCGGCGTAAGCCAGCGGCGCTTGAATGAAAAACGCAGAGCCTCGGCTCTGCGTTTTTTTTATGCGTCCGGGCAGCGCCCCACGGTCGCTCCCGGCAACAGCACCGGTTGCCAGATTTCCTGCAAGCGTTCCGGCGGCGTGCCGGCCAGCAAGGATTGCAGCATCTCGACCATCTTCGCGCCCGCGCGGCGCAGGTCGGGCTGGTCGATGGTGGTGACGTTGATGCCGATCAAGGTGTCTTCCACATTGCCCCAGACGATGACGGAGATTTCCTTGCCGATTTCAATGCCCGCATCCATCAGCGCGCGCACCACGCCCACGCCGGACAAATGGTTGTCGACGATGACGGCCGTGGGACGGGGCGAGCAAGCCAGCAATTGCTGCATGGCCTGGTAGCCGCTGCGGCGATCGAAGGTATTGTCGAGCAGATAGCGGGGATCGAGCTGCAAGCCCGCCTGGGCCATGCAGCGGATAAAGCTTTCCTTGCGCTCGAAGGCAAAGTGCAGATCCAGCGGCGCGCTCAGCAGCGCGATGCGCTGATGGCCATGCGCGGCCAGGAACGATACGGCCAGGTCGATGCCCGTGTCATTGTCGTAGTCAAAATACGCATACGGCGCGTCGATGCGCGTGCGGCCATTCGCGACAAAGGGAAACTCCACCTTCGTCAGGTAGGCGATGCGCTCGTCGACCACCTTGGTGCGGCCCACCACCAGGCCATCGACCTGGCGCCCGCGCACCATGGTTTCATACGACGGCTGTTCGTTCTGCGGCGACACGGGAGCGATGATCAGGCTCATCTTCGACGCTTCGACGGCATCGGACATGCCATTGACCACGGAAAGAAAGACGCTGTCGCCCAGGTCGCTGGGCAGCAGCGGGTAGATCATGCCCAGCACATTGGTGCGGCCGACGGCCAGGCTGCGCGCCAGCGGATTGGGCCGGTAGCCGACTTTCTTGGCGGCGGCCAGGACGATTTCACGGGTGCGGGAATTGACTTCCGGATAGCCGTTCAACGCCCTGCTGACTGTCGTTTTCGACATGCCGAGGGCAATTGCGAGGCTCTTGAGATTCATGTTAACTACCTGTCTGTATGGCAAAAGAAACCAACTCTGACCGTCAATTATAGCCCAGAGCGCCATACAGGCCCCGCATTCGCGTGCGCCGCCATGGTAGAAAAACAACAACACATTGACTATTTAAAAAGCAATGTTTTTAATGCGGCCAAATGTGCCGCCTCCGCAGCATGGCATGGTCCATGGCAGACAGACAAGGACAGGCAAGCGAAGCGTGTACTCACTTTGATAATGGCGCCGCCAGGCTCAGCATGCCAGTTCGGCAACACGGGGTGCGCACGATAAGATTATCAAGAAAGCATAATTAGCTGGAACTGTGCGAGAATTTGTCCTACTCTTGATTCAGGTAAAGATTACCGACTGGCATGTTGCGCCAGACACAACACATCAACCCGGGCCTCTCCCGTTACGCGCGCGCTGGGCATACTTTCAAAGGTGAACAATGTGGTCTCGCTAACGTCCGTCAACAATCTGCAAGCCTCGCTGGCCACGGCGCAACGCCGGGTCGAGCAAGGCCAGAACCAGGTGCAGCGCGACAGCGAACAACTGGCGCAAAGCCGCCAGTTGCTGGCGCGGGAACAGGAATCGCTGAGCCAGACGCAACGCAGCAGCCAGCAAGCCCAGGCCGATGCCCCCGCCGCCGTACAGGCGCCGCAGCTGGACCAGGCGATCAAGGTGGCCGTGCCGCAACAAGCCATCCCCGCCGCACCGAAAAACACGCCCCAGCTGAACAGCTATGGCCAGACTGTGGGACGCCTGATCGACGTGACGGCGTAGCGCAAGCTTACTTCGCCATTTCCTCTTCCAGCATCGCCAGCCACCACCTCTCGCCCTTCTTCGGCTGCGTCAGGTCGACCGTCTCGCCCATCTGCGGCGTGGCCAGGTTGACGCCCTGCTTTGCCGCCAGCCCCGCGATGCGGTCGAACGGTTCATGCCACGCGTGCAGCCCCAGGTCGAAGGTGCCGTTATGCACGGGCATCAGCCACTTGCCGCGCAAGTCCAGGTGGGCTTGCAGGGTTTCTTCCGGCTGCATGTGCACGTCCGGCCACAGCTTGTCGTAGGCGCCCGTCTCGATCATGGTCACGTCGAACGGGCCGTACTTGTCGCCGATCTGCTTGAAGCCGCCGAAATAGCCGGAGTCGCCGCTGAAAAACACGCGCACGTCCGGCGCATCGATGACCCACGACGCCCACAGGGTCTGATTGCCGTCAAACAAGCCCCGTCCCGAGAAATGCTGCGAGGGCGTGGCCACCAGTTTCACACCGGCAATCGTCGTGCCCTGCCACCAGTCGAATTGCTGCACCTTGTCCTTGGGCACGCCCCATTCAACCAGGGTATCACCCACGCCCAGCGGCGTCACGAAGTGCTCCGTCTTGGCGGCCAGTTGCAGCACGGCGGCATGGTCGAGGTGGTCGTAATGGTCGTGCGACAGGATGACGGCCTTGATCGGCGGCAAGTCAGCAATGCTGATGGGCGGCTGGTGGAAACGCTTCGGCCCTGCCCACTGCACGGGCGAGGCGCGCTCGGAAAACACGGGATCCGTCAGGAAGAATTCGTTGTTGAGTTTCAACAGCAGGGTCGAATGGCCAAGGCGGAACAGGCTGTTGTCGGGCGCGGCCAGCAGTTGCGCCCGGGTCAGCGCCTGCACGGGAACGGCTGCGGCCGGCACCGTGCTGTCCGGCTTGTCAAAGAAGAATGTCCACATCAGCTTGAGCGTTGCTGCCGTGCCCAGCTTGTGCATTTGCACGGGATTGCGGAACTTGCCGTCGTGGCGTTGTGGTGATTCAGCTAGCGCCGCAGGCTCGGCGCGCAAGGTGCAAGAACTCATGATGATCAGGACTCCCAGGAAGAAGAGACGACGTGCGACTCGGTGCAAGTGCATATGCGGCCCGGCAAAGAATTAACAAGGGTTAAATTACACTACACAGTGTAGTTCCTATTTCTGGCAAAGTAAACCAAGAGGTGTAAAATATTGTTTTCAAAGGAGATTTCCCGCCATGGCCGCACCGCAACGCCTCACCGACCGCAAGCGCGTCGCCATCGTCGATGCCGCCATCGCCGAGTTCCGCGAGCACGGTTTTGATGCGACCAGCATGGACAAGATCGCCGCAACGGCTGCCGTATCCAAGCGCACCGTGTACAACCATTTCCCCAGCAAGGACGAGCTGTTTGCGGAAATCCTGCAGCGCATGTGGGAAAGCAGCATGGCCCAGCCTGCCGTGCCCTATGTTGCCGACCAGCCCTTGCGGCCCCAGGTGCTGTCCCTGGTCGAGCAGAAGATGGACTTGCTGTGCGATCCGGCCTTCATCGACCTGGCGCGCGTGATCTTTGGCGAGACCATCCACTCGCCCGAGCGCGCGCAAGCGATGGTGACGCGCCTGAATGAAAAGGAAACAGGCCTGAATATCTGGATCCGCGCGGCGCAGCAGGACGGGCGCATCAAGGCGGGCGAGACCGTGGAAGTGGCGCACCTGCTGATGTCGCCGTTAAAAACCTTTGCCTTCTGGCCGCAGATCACCCTGGGCGAACCCCTGCTGGGCCCGGCACGCCGGCGCGAAGTGACGGCGCTGGCCGTCGATATCTTCCTGTGCTATTACGGCGTGACAAAACAGACAGCATAAACGGGCGGCAAGTGGGCAGACAAGGTCTGCCAATGTTCGCCCCCATCGCCTGAATACCAGGCGCCGCCCGTCGTCGACGCCATCACCAAACTGCGCCCATCGTCGGCCAGCGCCAGCCCGTGGCGGTAGATAAGGTCGTAGCAATGCTGCTGCGGCAAGCCCTCGCGCAAGACTTCGAAACTCTTCCCCCCGTCGCGCGTGCGCGTCACGGCCAGCGCGCCGTCTATGGGGATGCGCAGCACGTCCGCCTGCGCGGGCACGAACCAGGCCGTATCGCCATCGCGCGGGTGCACGGCCACGGCAAAGCCGAAATGCGACAGGGGCGCCGTCGTCACTTCCTGCCAGTGCCAGCCCGCATCTTCCGAATGCCAGATGCCGTTATGGTGCTGGCACCACAGCGCGTCCGGTGTGCCAGCGCTGCGCACGATGCGGTGCGGGTCTTGCACGGCTTCGTTTTCATCGAGCTCGGGCGGCATGTAGTCGGCGCGCATGCCCGTCGCGCTCAAGGCCCAGCTGGCGCCGCCGTCCAGCGTTTGCCAGACGCCGCCGCAGGACACGCCCACCAGCACCTTGTTGCTGTCGCGCGGGTCGACGCAGATGCTGTGGATGCCGGGCACGTCGTAGCCGCCGCCAAACCACTGTGCCCGCTGCGGCACGTTCCACAGGGACTCGACCAGCTGCCAGCTGTCGCCGCGGTCGCCGGACCGGAACAGACCGCCCGGCAGGGTACCCGCCCACAGCACGCCGGGCTGGTCCTCGCCGCCAGCCGCCAGCGACCAGATCTGCCGCAAGGTCCAGTCCACCGCATCGCTGCTGTCTTCGGGCTTGGCGGGATAGGCGGGCACGGCGACTTCCTGCCACGCGCTGGCGCCCCCGTCGAGCCGGTGCAGCTTGGCGCCGAAGTGGCCCAGGTTCAGGGCCGCGTACAAGGTGCCGTCGCGGCCGTCGTGCAGCAGCATGGACACGGGATCGCCGGCAAACTGCACCAGCGCCAGCTGCCAGGCGCCGGCCGCATCGACATCGAACTGGAACAGCCCCTTGCGGGTGCCGAGATACGCGCGCTGCGGGGCTGCTGTCATGGCGTCAACCTCCTGAAAGGGCCTGCAAGATATACACCTGGCTGTCGGGCCGCAAGGCGTCGTCGAGCACGCGCCGCTCGCGGCAGCGCGCGCCATCGATGAAGATCACCACATTGGGGCGCAGCGCGCCCTGCTCGTCGAGCACGTAGCCACGCAGGCGCGGCTGCCGGGCAAACGCGGCATCGAGGGCGGCGCGCAAACGTGGCGCGTCCACGGCCACCACAGGGACGTCGAGGAAACGTGCCAGTTGCTGCGTAAAGTGCAAGTGCGCCATGCTGCCTTCGACGTCATCGGCCTGGTCCTCATTCTAGTCCCCTTTGCGGCCAATACAATTAAAATAGAGGCAAGCACACAAGGAGGCCAGGCATGACGATTACCCCGGAAGAACTAGCGGTGCTGATGCAGGAAGTGGAAGTGGCCGACCCCATCGATTTTGCCGACCTGCCTTTCGACGAGCAGGAATTGCGCGGACTGATCGCCAACCACCTGTGCGAGATGGCCGACGCGATGGAAAGTTTCAGCCCGGAAGACCGCAACCTGGCGCTGCTGGCCGTGGCGGCCAAGCTGGTGCTGGAAAACCTGGTATTGCACGTGCAGCTGCTGCGCCGCCACGGCCTGCCCGTCAGCGACAGCGTGGACGCGCTGCTGCAGCGCCTCAAGGGCGGCAAGCCCACCTGAGTCAGGCGCCGTGCAAGCGGCAGGCGGCTACTGCAGGTTGATGGCCGTCAAGACCATGCTGCCGCCGGGTAGATCCGTGCCCTGGCGGATGTACAGCACGCCATGGCGCGACAACGCCAGGCTGCCCCCCATGCGGTAAGTCCAGACGGTCTTGTGGCTGGCCAGGTCGATCGCATAGGTATTGTTGCGCCCGCCAACAAACAGCAGATTGCCGGTGACGATCAGATCGCCGCCGAAGTACGCATCGAGGGCCGTATCCAGGGGCCAGCTCCACAGGACCGCGCCGTCGCCGAGCCGGCGCGCTTCGAGCGCCTGGCTGGCCTGGTTGCCCACATACACGACGCCCTGCGCCACCACCGGCTGCGTGCTGAACTGTCCTTGCACCGTCCAGCGCACGGCGCGGCTATGCACGTCAACCAGACTCAGGCTGTTATTCGCCGCCTCGCCGGCCAGCGGCCGCTGATTGAGCAGCAGCACGCTGTCCGCATCGGCCAGCACGGGCGCCTGGCGCAGGCTGCTCTTGTTCAGTCCGCCCAGCACCTGCCCCGGCACCGCCACGCTGAAGCGGGCCTTGCCATCTGCGATATTGAACGCCGTCAATGTCCCTGCCGCATGGCTGTACACCGTGTCCCCATTGACGGCGGGCGTCCAGTCATTGACGTTGCCCAGCTTGGACAAGCCAAGGCTGGCAGACCAGCGTGTCTGCCCCGCCGCCGCATCGATGCCGCTGATATCGTTATTGCCACCCACGTAGACATTGCCGCCAAAAAAGGTGGGCGCCGTCGCAAGGGAAACCCCCAGCAGCGTGCCATTCGTATTCGGCGGACGCACGCCGAGCGGCACACCGCCGGCATGTGCATCGAAGACATGCACGGTATCGTAGCCAGCCATGGCCAGCTTGCCGCCCGAAACGGCCGGCGCGCCCAGATAGCCATCGGACGTGAGCGACTGCGTCCAGCGCGCCTGGCTGTCGCTCTCGTTGAGCGCCGTCACAGTCGAGGTGGTGACGTATTTGGTGCTGCTGCCTTCCACCGGCGCGGCCGATTGCTGGCTGACATACACGAGGCCGTTGGCAGCCACCACGGGACTACCGACGACCGCGCGCGGGGAACTGGGGCCCAGCCAGGTCCAGCGCCGCGTGAAGCGGCGGCTGTCGAAGGTGGCCGGCACCAGGCCCGTATGCGCGGCATTGCCATTCACGCCTTCCCAGTCGCCCACGCCGGGCAAGGCTTGCAGTGCGCCCATGCTGCCGGCGAGCGGCGCGACAGTGACCTGGTAATCCATGCTTTCCGTCTTGTACACCCCCACCGTGAGCGGCAAGGATAGCTCGATCTTGCCCGCGTACACCCCGGGAGCCAGGCCAGGCACCGCCTTGAACGTCAGCAGCCAGCTGCCGTCTGCCTGCTTCTGGCGGTCGGCCTGCTGCAGCACGCCGGCCGTACCGCTGGCCGGTTTTTCATGCGACTGGGGACGCGTATCGGTCACGCCATCGGCCAGGCGCACTGTTACGTGGATGTCATCGCAGATGGCGCCAGGCTGGGCCGTGCAGCTGCTGCTGACTGCCGACAAGATCATGCCGGGTTTTTCCTGCAAGCCAGGCGGTACGCCAACAGCACCGCCGGAACCGCCGCCACAGGCGGACAAGGTCGTCGTGATAGCCAGCGGCAATGCGGCGGCCCGCCACAACAAAGGGAATAATGTACGCATGCGATATCCATGTTGAGGTTTCATTTCCTCCCCAATGGAGGTGTGCTGGAAACCTGAATCGAATGTTATAGCATGGGAAACATTGCCAAAATCTAACAAATACTCACGGCGGTGCTTTACTTGCGCACGGCCCGCGCCTGGATGGTGATATCGCTTTCCGCCACGGCCACGCAGGGCAGGATGTAGCCATCCAGCCGTTCATCGGGGCTGATGCCGGGCCAGTCCACCGTGTAGCGTATCGTTCCTTCGGGCATGTGGCAGATGCACGTGCGGCAGGTGCCGTTGCGGCAGGAGCTGAGCAGGCGGATGCCGGCCAGTTCGGCGGCGGCCAGCAGCGTGGTGCCGGCCTCGGCCGGGAATTGCCAGCCTTGGGGAAGGAGAGTGATGGTAAAGGGCGCGTGCATGCGCCAGTGTAACAGTCAGCTTGCCAAGGTCGTCCAGCTAGCGCCATCCGCATGGCTGCGCAGCACGGCTTCCGCAAAGGCCAGGCCCGCCACGCCATCGACCACCGTCGGCAGCCAGCGCGCCGCCTCCGGCACGGGCTCCCCCGCTTGCAGGGCGCGGATGCGCAAGGCCGCATCCAGGTACAGCTGGGCGAACGCTTCCAGATACCCCTCCGGATGGCCGGCCGGCACGCGCGTCGCATGGCGCGCCGCCGCGCTGTCGACCCGGCCCGGGCGCAGCAGCTGGCGGTTGCCGCCCTGCGGCGTGAACCATAATTCGTTCGGCTGTTCCTGGTCAAAGTCCAGCTGCGCCTTGCTGCCGAACAGGCGCAGGCGCACCGTGTTTTCGCAACCGGTCGCCACCTGGCTGGCCCACAGGGTGCCCTTCGCCCCGTTCGCATAGCGCAGCATCACCTGCACGTGGTCGTCCAGGGTGCGGTGCGGAACAAAGGTGGACAATTCCGCCAGCACGGCATGCGGCGTCAATCCGCTGACGAATTGCGCCAGGTGATACGCGTGCAAGCCCACGTCGAGCAGGACGCCGCCGGGCCCCGCCTTGCGCGGGTCGTTATGCCAGTTGCCTTCGCTCATGCCACCCGCCCCAATCGCATCGGCCAGCCAGTCTTGCGAATACTCCACTTGCACGAGGCGCAGCGCGCCGATATCGCCCGCCTCGACCATGGCTTTCGCGTGGCGCAGCAGCGGATAGCCGCTGTAGGTATGCGTGAGTGCAAACAGCAGCTTTTTCTGCCCGGCCAGCGCCGCCAGCGCCTGGCCTTCCGCCAGAGATATTCCCAGCGGCTTGTCGCAGATCACGTGGATGCCCGCTTCCAGGAATGCCGTGGCGACGGGCGCATGCAAGTGATTGGGCGTGACGATGGCCACCGCCTCGATGCCGTCCGCGCGCGCACTTTCCGCCAGCGCCATGGCGCGGTAATCGCTGTAGCAGCGGTCCGGTGACAGGTGCAGCGCGGCGCCGCTTGCCTGCGCGCGCGCCGGGTCGGACGACAGGGCGCCCGCCACCAGTTCATACTGGTCGTCGATGCGCGCCGCGATGCGGTGCACGGCGCCGATGAACGCGCCCTGCCCGCCCCCTACCATGCCCAAGCGTATCCGTCGCTGCATGTCGTCTCCTTAATTCAAGCCAAGCAAGTGATGAATTTGATCCTGGTCAACCGCGCTGCCCGCAAAATCGTCGAATGCGTGTTCGGCCACGTGGATGATGTGTTCGCGGATGAAGCGCGCGCCTTCGGCCGCCCCATCTTCGGGATGCTTCAGGCAGCATTCCCATTCCAGCACGGCCCAGCCAGGAAAGTCGTACTGCGCCATCTTGGAAAAAATCGCCTTGAAGTCGATCTGCCCGTCGCCCAGCGAACGGAAGCGCCCGGCCCGGTCTTGCCAGTCGCCATAGCCGCCGTACACGCCCTGGCGCCCGTTGGGCCGGAATTCCGCGTCCTTGACATGGAAAGCCTTGATGCGCGCATGATAGATGTCGATGAAGGCCAGGTAGTCGAGCTGCTGCAGCACGAAGTGGCTGGGGTCGTACAGGATGGATGCACGCGGGTGGTCGTCGACGGCGGCCAGGAAGCGCTCGAACGTCACGCCGTCGTGCAAGTCCTCGCCCGGATGCAGTTCATAGCAGAGGTCCACGCCCGCCGCGTCGAAGGCGTCGAGGATGGGCAGCCAGCGTTTCGCCAGTTCCGCGAACGCCGTCTCCACCAGGCCGGCGGGGCGCTGCGGCCACGGGTACAGATAGGGCCAGGCCAGCGCGCCGGAAAACGTCACGTGCGCTCGCAAGCCCAGACGCTGCGAAGCGGTGGCCGCCCACAGCAGCTGCTGCGTGGCCCAGGCCGTGCGGGCAGCGCTGTCGCCGCGCACGTGCTCGGGCGCAAAACCGTCGAACAGGGCGTCATAGGCGGGATGCACGGCGATCAGCTGGCCCTGCAAATGCGTGGACAATTCCGTCACCTGCAAGCCGTGGCGCGCCAGCAGGGCGACGACGTCGTCGCAATACTGCTGGCTGCTGGCCGCTTGCTCCAGATCAAACAGCCGCGGCGCCGTCGGCAGCTGCAAGCCCTTGTAGCCCAGGCCGGCCGCCCATTGCGCCAGGTGCTCGAGCGAGTCGAACGGCGGCGCGTCGCCGAGAAACTGGGCCAGGAAGATGGCCGGGCCCTGGATGGTTTTCATATCGATGTCCTGTTAGATAAAGCCAGGGTCAGACCCTCAATGCCGCTAACGCAAAGGTCATTGCTAGCGGGCGAGGTGGTCTGACCCCAGATTTTAAAAAGGCGAGTTCGGAAAGTAAAACTGCTTGGCGTTCTCGCGCGTGATCAGCACCGACGGGATGATCGTATTGGCCGGCAATTTATCACCTTTCAGGCGCGCTTCCGTCGTCAGCTTGATGGCGTCGTACATGAACTTGGGCGAGTACGACACGTCGGCCACGATCAGCGGGTCGGAACCATCCATGATCTTCTTCACGGCGCCCTTCGCGCCCGCGCCGCCGAACACTTGCTTGATGTCCGTGCGCTTGGCTTGCGCGATGGCCTTCTGCACGCCGATGGCCATGTCGTCATCGGCGGCCCAGACGGCGTCGATGTGCTTGAAGCGGGTCAGGTAATCCTGCATGACCTTGAAGGCATCGTCGCGGTTCCAGTTGCCATACTTGGCGTCCAGCACCTTGATGTCGGGATGGCCCTTCATGACGGCGGAAAACGCGTCGTAGCGCTCGTTGTCCAGGGTGGTCGGCATGCCGCGCAGCGCGACGATATTGCCCTTGCCATTCAGACTTCTCGCCAGGTATTCGGCCGGCAGCTTGCCAAACGCCGTGTTGTCGCCCGCAATGTAGGCATCCTGCGACTGCGTGTTCGTCAAGCCGCGGTCCACCACCGTCACGTACACGCCCTTGTTCTTTACTTGCGCCACGGGCTGCGTCAGCGAGGCCGATTCGATCGGGAAAATCACCAGTGTGTTGATCTTGTTCACCGTCAACATGTCCTGCAACTGGTTCGCCTGTTCGGGCGCCGTGGCGGCCGTCTTGACGATGATCTTCAGCCCCGGATGGGCCTTTTCCAGCTCCGCCTTGGCCTGGTTGGCCCACCAGACGATGCCGGACGTGAAACTGTGCGTGGCCGTGGGAATGGCCACGCCGACGACCAGCTTTTCTGCGGCCTGCGCACTCGGCAGCGCCCACGCCTGCATCACCAGCACTGCCATCCCTGCTACCCGTATAAAGCTCTTCATGCTGCTCTCCTCCAAGGTTGTGGGCGCCCGGTGGCCGCCCTTTCAGAACGCCGCTCTTGTTTTATTTGCGGCCTCGCTGCAGGAAGGCGACGGCGATGATTACCACGCCTTGCACTGCGGCATTCAGGTAGACACTGATGATGCTGGTCAAATTCAGGATATTGCTGATCACGGACAGCAGGATGGCGCCGATCACGGTGCCGACGATGCGCCCTTCTCCCCCCTTGAGGGCCGTGCCGCCCACGACGACGGCGGCGATCGCTTCCAGTTCCCACAGCAAGCCCGTCGTGGGCGTGGCCGAACCCAGGCGCGGCACGTACAGCACGGTGGCGATACCCACGCATACGCCCAGCAGCATGTAGGTGGCGATCTTCACCTTGTCGACATTGATGGCTGCATAGCGCGCCACTTGCTCGTTGGAACCAATCGCCTGCACATGGCGGCCAAAGGTCGTGCGGTTGAGGATGACGGCGCCCCCCGCCGCGACGAAGAGGAAAATCCAGATGGGGATGGGCGCGCCCAGTACGCTCGTGTAGTAGACGGGGCTGTACAGCTCGGACAGGGTGGCATCCAGGGTCAGCGCACCGCCATCGGCCAGGTACGTCAAGACGGCGCGGAAGATGCCCAAGGTCCCCAGGGTGACGATGAACGGTTCGATATTGCCCTTGCTGATCAACAAGCCATGCATCAGGCCAAAGCCGGCGCCCAGTACCAGGGCCATGGCGATGCCCAGCACCAGCATGGTGATCGGCGCCAGGTTGCCGCCCGCCCCTTGCGCCAGCGCATTCATGAAATAGATCATGCAGCCCGCAATCAGGGCTGCCATCGAGCCCACCGACAGATCGATGCCGCCCGAGATGATGACGAAGGTCATGCCGACGGCGATGATGCCGATGAAGGCCGTGCGCGTGAGCACGTTCATCAGGTTGTCCACAGTGGCGAAGTCGCCGTTGAGCAAGGTGCCCGCGATGCACAGGGCAAGCAGACCCAGCACGGGGCCAAAGCCCTTGATGCGCGCGCCCAGTCTGGCGATGCTGGCACCGGTGGCGCCGGTGGATACGGTGGTGTCAGTGCGTGCCGGTTGCATGGGCAATCAACTCCTCTTCGGTCAGGTGGTCAGCAGACAGGGTGGCTTGCAAGGTGCCGGCGCGCATCACGGCGACCCGGTGGCACAGGCCGATCAATTCGATCAGTTCGGATGAAATCACGATCACGGCGCGCCCTTCGGCAGCCAGGCGGTGAATCAGAAAATAAATGTCGCGCTTGGCGCCCACATCCACGCCGCGGCTCGGTTCATCGAGCACGACGACACGGGGGTCTGAATGCAGGTATTTCGCCAGCGCCAGCTTTTGCTGGTTGCCGCCCGACAGCATGCGCGCGCGGCTATCGAGGTCGCCCGTGCGGATATTGAAGTCCTCGACGGCCTTGGCCAGCGCCGCCTTTTCCGCTGTCACGTCCAGCCACGGCCGCGCATAGCGCTCCATCGTCATCAGGGTGAGGTTTTCGCGCAAGCCCAGGTTCACGTGCAAGCCCTTGCCCTTGCGGTCTTCGCTCAAATACGTCATGCCGTGCAGCATCGCCTGTTTGGGCCTGCGGATGTCCACGGGCTGGCCGTTGAGATGGATCACGCCCGCGCTGCGCGGGCGCAAGCCCAGCAACGCCTCGAACGATTCCGTGCGCCCTGCGCCCACGAGGCCCGCAAAGCCCAGCACTTCGCCCGCGCGCACCTCGAAGGACAAGTCCCTGGACCAGCCCGGCACCGTCAGCCCCTCGACTTTCAGCAGCACGGGGGCGTCGGCCGCCAGCGCCACTTTCGCCGGGAACATGTCCGACAGTTCGCGCCCCACCATCAGGTTCGCCATCTGCTGGCGCGTGAGGCTGGCCGTCGGCTCGCGCGTGACGAAACGCCCGTCGCGCATGACGATGACCTCGTCCGTGTTGCGCTCCACTTCGTCGAGCTTGTGCGAGATATACAGGATGGTGACGCCGTCCGCTTTCAGCTGCGCCATCACGGCAAACAAACGCTGGGTTTCCGACGACGTCAGGGTGGCCGTCGGTTCATCCATGATCAAAAAGCGGGCGCGGCGCGACAGGGCCTTGGCGATTTCCACCAGCTGTTTCTCGGCCACGATGAGGTCGCGGATCTTCGTGTCGGGCGACACGTCCAGGCCCACCTGTTTCAAGTAGCGCGACGCTTCCTCGCGCATGGCGGCCTCGTCCAGCAGCCAGCCGCGCGTCTTTTCGTGGCCGAGGAACATGTTTTGCGCCACCGTCAGGTGCTCGGCCAGGTTGAATTCCTGGTGGATCAGCACGATGCCGGCGCTTTCGGCTGCGCGCGAACTGCTGAAACGCCGGGGCTGGCCATCGATCAGCAACTGCCCTTCGCTCACGCCTTCATAGCCGGCCAGGATTTTCATCAGGGTTGACTTGCCGGCGCCGTTTTCTCCCAGCAAGCCATACACGCGCCCGGGCGCCAGGGTAAAACTGACGCCATGCAAGACGCGCACGGGGCCGAAATCCTTGCAGACTCCCTCGAAACCGACGGCAACGCTCACTATGCACTCCCTCGCAAGACCAAATGATGGTTCAGCAGCACGCCCGGCACCTGCGCCGCCGGGTCTGCCAAGCGCTGCAGCAGCAATCGGGCCGCCGTCTCGCCCAGCTCGCGCATCGGTTGCGCGATGGTGGTGAGGCCGGGATCGATCTGCGCGGCAATGGCGATATCGTCAAAGCCGATCACAGCCACGTCTTCGGGTACGCGCTTGTTCAGCTGGCGCAGCGCGCTCAGCACGCCGATGGCCAGGGTGTCGGAGACGGCAAAGATGGCCGTGGGCGCATCGGGTCCCGCCATCATCTGCAACGCGGCGGCCGTGCCGGCTTCGTAATCGAGGCTTTGCACCGTGCGCACCCACTGCGGCTGCACGGGCAAGCCGGCGGCCGCCAGGGTGTCCAGATAGCCTTGCTGGCGTTGCCGCGCGTACAGATAGCGTTCATCCGAATTGATCAGGCCGATGCGCGTATGGCCGCGCGCCAGCAGATGCGCGACGGCGTCGGACGCGGCCCGGTGGTTGTCGATGCCGACATAGGGCACGGCCACGGCGGGATCGAATTCGCAGCAGGCCACCCACGGCAGGCTGACGGATTCATGCGACAGGGCATGCTGCACCGTGTCCGGATCGAGGCAGATGGCGCCATCGGCGCGGTGCATGCGCAGCAAGTCGAAATACGAGCGCTCGCGGCCCGCATCGGCGCCCGTGTCGCACAGCAAGACGAAATAGCCGTGTTCGCGCGCCACCGTGTCGATGCCGCGCACGATCTGCGCATAGAACGGGTTGCCCACGTCGGGCACCATGGTCAGCAGCATGCGGCTCTCGGCCGTGCGCAGGCTGCGCGCCAGATGGTTCATGCGGTAACCCAGCGCCGCCACGGAAGCGAGCACCTTGTCGCGCGTGGGCGCCCGCACCCCCGCCTGCTCGTTCATCACGCGCGAGACGGTGGCCACCGACACGCCCGCATGCGCGGCGACGGCGCTGATGGAGACGGTTTCTGCGGGCAAGGATGATGGAACGGCTGGCGGCATGTCGGTGCTCAATAAAATGTAATCGATTACATTTATAGGCCAGTCAGGCGTGCGATGCAAACATTATCGATGCTGCAATGCGCAAAAAACAGGCAGGAAATCGGCCAAAAAAGGGGAAAAGACGGCCCTGCGCGGGCCGCCGGCAGCAGCTATTTCTGGGCTTGCCAAGCGTTCTGCTGCACGGCAAAACCGGCACGCACGGCGGCGAGGGCTGCCACCCACAGGATCAAGCCGGCACCGAGGCAGCCGACGGGATGCAAGGGGCCGTGGCGCACGGTCAGCGGATAGCCGACCGCCCACACGCACAGCGCCATGCCGATCGCCACGTGGCGGCGCGCCTTGAACAGCCAGGCCAGTGGAAAGAAATGCAGGCCCACGATGAAAATGACGGCGGGTATGAACCACGCCTGCAAGCCCAGGTTTTTCAGGACGTTGCCGACGATGAAGATGGCGATCCATTGCCCCGCGTTCACGATATTGAACAGCCGGCCCACGCGTCTGGCCTGCGGCGTTTGTTCCGCCGCCGCATGCGCGGCCCGGTGGCGGCGGAACTGGCGCCACGCCAGCATGAACAGCAAGACGGTGATGCCGGCCACCGGCAGCAAGCGCAAGGGATGCGCGCCATACGTCTGCACGCACCAGGCGGCCACCCACAGGCCGCCAAACAGGGAGAAGAACATGGCGCCGATGGCGCTACGGGCAAGCGCGGCGGCGGGGTCGGGTTGCGGCAAGGTCATGGCGTGTTCTCGCAGTGAAAGAGCTTACTTCATCATCGCACAAAACGTTTCGGGATTGCCGTCAAGAATGACGCCGCTGGGCAAGCGGTGGCTGCGCTGCTGGGCCCGCAACAGGGACGCGGCCAGGGCCGAGTCCCCATCGACGGCGTACACGAAGACGGGCATGTTCAGGCTGGCGGCATCGGCCAGCAAGGCCGGGTTGGCGTCCAGGCTGCGCGCATCCACGTGCACGCCCGCCGGCATGCCGATCTGCTGCTGCACGCGCTGCAGCCACGGCTTGTCCAGCTTGGGCGGGCGGGCATTTTTCGCGATATAGCGGCTGACCCGGTTGGCGCCGGCCGCCTGCGCATTGCGCGCGTCAAACACGAGCAAACCCAGGTAGCCCTGCGGGTCGGCGCGGCGCGCGCACGCGAGGTTGTTCGGCACGCCCGAGGTCAAGAACCAGTTGCCGTGCTTGATGTTCGTACGCAACTGCCCCACCAGGGCAGCGATGGGCGCGCACGACGCCACCACATCCTTGATTTCCGCGTTCAGGGTCTTGGCCGGGAATGCCGTCGCCAGGTCGGCGACATCGCTGACGAACGGCGGCGTTTCCGGCGTGGCCACGCCGCGGTTCTTCATGCTGGCAGCGCGCCAGTCGTCGGCCGTCAGCTGTTTCACGGTGCGGGGCGAGCCCGTGTCGACCACTCGTCCTGTCAGCAGGTCGTGGTGCACCACCCAGCTGCCGTCACCCAGCAGCTGCAAATCGGTCTCGACGCCGTCCCAGGTGCCGAAATACGTGTTGCGCAGCGCGCTCAGCGAGTTTTCCGGCGCATTGCCCGCGCCCCGGTGCGCATGCACCTTCATGCCCAGGCAATCGGCCTGGACGGCCGTGCTGGCCATGCTGAGCAGCAAGGCCAGTGCGGCCGCCTTATTTTTGTTGCGGGTGATAGCCATAGTGAATTCCCTGCAAAACGTGGATGCGGATCGCTTCGTTGACGGGGTAGCTGTAGCCCTGCCCCACCGCCACGACGTGCGTGATATTGGCCAGCAAGCCCTTGCCGGCGATTTGCCAGCGCGTGCTGTCGCCGTCGGCCTGGCGGTTCCAGTCCAGCATCTGGCGGAACAGCTCGCTTTTCGTGACATTATTGTCCGACAGGGTAAAAATGCCCCAGGTTCCCAGGAAGGCGCCGGCCAGCACGCCCGTGGCGATCCAGGCGGAGCGTCGGCTCAGCTGGCCGTCGGCGCCCGCCTGCTCGCCCCGGCGCGCCGCCAGCACCAGCAAGCCCACGGTGGCGACCAGATACAGCAGCTTCGAGAAGTGGCCGATGGCGCCCAAGAGCGAAAAGAACAAGGCCACGGGCGGCACGATGGCCGCGCGCGCCGCTTCCTTGCCCTCTGCATAGTACTTGCCGCCCACTTCGAAGTCGTTGCGGCTGGCGCGGTACTCCACCAGCTTTTCCGCTGTCTGGCGCGCGGCGAACTGGTCGAACAGACGGCTGAACTCGGCCGGGCTCGCATACGCATCCTGCACCACGGCGCCCTTGGGCAAGCGCAAGCCCTTGCTCGCCTCGCTGCCATCGCCGCCGTCGGGCCCGTCGCGCAGCAAGGCCTGGATGCCGGGGCGCGCCACGAAGGCGGGGAAGGACAAGCCAGACGGAATGCGGTCGCCCTTGACGTGCAAGCCCTTGCCGGCCGCTTCCGACGCATAGCGGCGCTTGACGGCCAGACGGAACGATAACTGGTCGGCAGGATGCCAGTTGGCCGAGACGGGCACTTTCTTGCGCACATTGCTGACCACGGCCGCCTTGCGCCGCGCCGGCACGGAATGGGGCTGCCAGCCGTGGCGCGACAGGCTTTGCCGGTAATCGTTCCAGGCCGATTCTTGCTGCTGGCGCAAGCCCGCGTCGTCGTCGGGAATGATGCCCGAATACAGTTTCCACTTGTCGTGCACTTCGCCGATCGCCTGCTGGTACTTGTCATAGTAGCCGGCCGCGCCGCCCGCGATCTTGCGAACATTGAAGTTGATCAACTGCTCCTTGGCCGGCTCCATGCGCTCATCGAGGTGGCCGACCGAGACGGCCAGGAACGGAAACAGCGCGAGAAAAGCTTTTCCCTCGGGCTTGGCGAACAGGGTGGGATCGTCGACCAGGCCCTGCAATTGCAGGCTGCCGCCCACCAGCGAGCGCTGCATCAGGGTGGTGTTGAAAGCCAGGCGGCGAAATTGTGCATCGCGCGTTTCCACCAGCACCGTGACCGTGGTCTTCAAAATGCCGAACACGACCGCCGCCGTGGCGACGCAGCAAAAGACGATTTTTTTCCAGCTGGGGCCGCTGCCATTGTTCTTCAGCCGCCGGCGCCACATCAGCTGCAGCACCACCAGCGCGGCGGCGATGCCCGACAGGCTGCGGCCATAGAATTCCACGCCCTCCACGTCCTGCGGCTTGACGTCGCCGCCCACCACGTCGAGCAGGCGGGCATTGAAGCCCAGCTCGAAGCACAGGTACATGATCGTCAGGACGATCAGGATCAGGGTCTGCCGGATCTGCAGACTGCGCAAACTCGCGGCCATCTTATTTCCTCAGATCGATGACGACGGGCTTGATCTCTTCAGCCTGGAAAACCATGGGCGCCGCCGGCGCGGCAGCGGCGGCACGCGGCGCGGGCAGGCTGATGGCGGCGGGCGCCGCCTTGGCCGCGGTGTCCTGGCGGCGCGGCTTGGCGCTGGCGCGGCTACCCGCTTTCGGCGCGGCGGCCGGCGCAGGAGCGGCGGCCGGGGCAGCGGGAATCACGCGTCCGCTGTCATTGCCCGGCACGGTGGCGATGGCGGGGCCCGTGGCGCGCAAGGCGTCGTCGGCAAACGGCTGCGCGCGCGTATCGACGCCGGGCGGCACGGGCACGCTGGCGTTGAGCAAGCGGTTGTCCGTGTAGATCATGCGCGACAGGCGGTTGTAGTTGGGAAAATCGATATTCAGCGATTTCGCGTCCGCCGCCAGTTCCACGCGGGGGCGGTCCTGGCAATTGCCCACCGTCCACTGCAGCACGTCCGTGCCCTGGAAGGCCAGCACTTCATAGCGGTAGACGCAGTTGCGCTCCTGGGTTTCCACGATCACCACGGTGCGCTCGCCCACGTTTTCCACGCGCGCCACGCGGGCCGTGATGGCGTTGGCCAGCGGCACGACGCGAAACGCCTGCGACAGCTTGATGGAATACTTGCCTTGCGGGTCCTTGCGCAAGGTCCCTTCCGTGCCGTCGCGCAAGCGGAAGGTGGACAGCGGCGTGCCGAACAGCTCGGCAGTATCGAGGCCCATCATGACGCCGCCACGGCCGTTCGGCGTCATGGCGCAGCCCGTCAACAGGACGCCGGCGGCCACGCCAGCCATCAGCTTGCACCAGTGCGAAGATGCAAAATTTTTATACGTTGCCATACTTGATAACTTTCTCTTATTTCAGAATCAGGGATTGATGACGGCCAGCGGATTGCCCGGTCCCGGCGGCGGCAAGACTTTGCGGCGGTCGCGCGACAGCACAGTGAACGCGCCCAGGGTGTCCGGCCCGGCGACGATTTCCAGCTGCTCGCGCTGCAGCCAGGTGCGGATTTCCGCTTCCGTGGCCTCGGCGCGGAACAGCACGCGCGTGCGCACGCCCGTCTCGACGCCGCTGCCGCCATTGCGGAATTCCGCATTGCCGACGACGGCGTTGTCCTTCGGCAGGAACAGCCAGGCCGATTGCACCACCATCACGCTGGCGGCCACGGCCGTGACGACCTTCAGCCAGCGGTTGGCGTTGGCTGCCTGCTTGGCCGCCGGCACCGGTTTCACGGCAGCCGCAACATCGCTTGCAGGCGGCGCCACAGCGATCTGCAACTGCTGCAGCCCCTGGCGCAGCAATTGCCGGTAGGCCACGCGGCCATCCTTGCCCAGCTCAGTCGACAAGGGCGTGCCCGTCAGCGCATAGCCGTCGCCGGGCAAGGCCACGCGGGCAATCACGCCCGGCGCGGCCGGCGCCGTATTTGCGCGGCCGTGCAGCTCCAGCCAGCGCGCCGCCTGCAGGCGCTCCTGGCTGAACACGCCCAGGCAGGCGCCCAGGTCCGCCACGGCCAGGGTCACCGGCATGTCGCACAGCACCAGGCCCGCGCGGGGATCGGCGGGCGCGTCGCGCTCTTCGACGACGAGGCCGCAGGCGTCCGCATACGCCGTGTCGGGCGTGACGAGCCAGCCGCGCCAGCGCTGCTGCGCGCCGTCCCAGGCATCGAGCAGCACGGCGCCAAAGCCGGGGCAGCGCGCCAGCACATGGATTTGTCCGCCCGCGATGGGGCGCGCGGCCAGCGGCGCCGCATCGCTGCGGCGCGCAAAGCGTTGCATGACATGGTCCGGCACGGCGATGCCGCGCCAGTCGGGGGTTGCGCCCGCCACGTCCGACTCCAGCAGTTCGGCGGAAGAGGGCGGCGACGGCAAGCGGGCGGCAACGATGGTCAACGAGGGCGTCAATGCAGTCATGCCGGTGGCCTTTCATTCGGGTTCGACGGCGTGGACACGGGGTCCAGGTGCAGGGATAACGCGGCCACGCACAAAATATCCAAAACTATTTGCGCCGCCTGCAGGTCGCGCGCGGCCAGGGCATCGCCCACGCGCAGCTTGAGCAGGCTCAAGACCCAGCTGCCCAGCAGGGTGGCGCGGTGGGCCGGCTCGACTACCTGGCGCCCGGCACTGTCGGGATCGCCCTTCTGCCTGTGCACGAGGCCCAGCTTGCCGCCGTGGTAATGCGCGGAAGCAATTTGCTCGGCCAGTTCCTTGACGGGCATGCCGCCGCAGCCGCAATGGCGCAGCAGCAAGATCAAGTCGCGGGGCAAGGTGGCGATGAACACGTCGGCCGCGGCGCGCACCTGCTGCGGCGTGAGCTGGTAGTCGCGCAGCGGTTCCGCATACGCATCGGGCGCACGCAGCTCGCAGCCGTCTTGCGCATCGGCATCTTCCTCAATCCGCTGCTTGCGCAGCTGGTCGATGATGAAGCGCTTGAAGTACAAAAACAGGGCGCCGACGTGGTGGGGCGCCGCCTCGCTGTCGCTGTGCAGGACTTTTTCAATGAAGAACTGGTGGCGCAAGTCGGCCAGGGAATCACCGAGCGACGCCGCTTCGCGCGGGCGGCACGGCGTCAGCGCGGCGATGACGCGCTGGTAAAACTCGCCCAGTTCGCCTTGTGTCAGCTGCGGGCGGCGGGTCCAGAAAGCATGAATCCGTTCAAATTGTTCCGATTGCACAGCCGGTCCGATCGAGTGTTGGGCGCCACGCGCCACTGGCCGGCGGCAATGCGCACGGGCAGACAAGCAATGCGCTGGCCAGACATGAGAACAGACAAGAGAAACTTGTCAGTAAGGTAAAATGCATTTAGGCAATTTTCTCATATCAGAGTGGAAATCGCTAACTTTTGTTACTCACACGACAATCCCCCGAGACCCCGATGCATCGCCTGATTCCCCTGTTTTTCAGCCTCCTCTTTTTACTGGGCAGCAACGTGGCGCACGCCGCCGTGCCAGCCGCCATGCCAGCAGTGCCCGGCAAGCGCATCGCGCTGGTGATCGGCAACGCGGCCTATCCGCAGCCATTATTGAATCCCGTGAACGATGCGCGCGCCATGGCCGAGCGCCTGCGCCGCCTGGGCTTTGAAGTGCTGTTGCGCACGGATATCAATGCGGCGCAGCTGCAAAAGGCGTCGGCCGAGTTTTCCACGCAGGCGCGCGGCGCCGATATCGCCCTCGTGTTTTATGCGGGCCACGGCGCGCAGGCGGGCGAAGCCAATTATGTGCTGCCGCTGGGCGCCAACATGACCGCGCTGAGCGCGTCCGCCATCGCCGCGCAGGGCGTGTCCGTCGCCAGCCTGGCGGGCGACTTGCAGCGCACGGGCGCGCGTGGCGCCGTGCTGATCCTCGACGCTTGCCGCCAGGAATATACGCGCGGCGGCCCCGTGGCGGTGCCCGGCGGCAACAACGCGGCCAGCCACGGCTTTGCCGATACGGCCGCGCCACGGGGCGTGGTGATCGCCTATTCGGCGGGGCCGGGCGCGCTGGCGCGCGATTTCTGGTCGCCCGATTCGCGCAACAGCCCGTACACGAGCGCCCTGCTCGACGCGCTCGACGCCCCGGGCTTGCCCATGGGCGAGGTGTTTTCGCAGGTGGCGGCGCGGGTGGCCGCCATGACGCACGATGTGCAAAAGCCCCGCGTATCGTTCGGCGAAACGTCGGCCCGCCTGGTGCTGAACATGGGCAGCGGCAAGGGCGTCAGCCCGCCGGCGCCCGGTGTGCTGGCTTCCGGCAACAACGGCATGCGCGCGCCCCTCCCGGCGCCGGCGCCGGCGCCAGCGACGTCGCCCGCCGTCCCGGGCGCGAAAGTCTGGCCAGGCAATGTATTACAGGACATCAACTATGAAATCCGCATGCAGATCGCTGCCCGGCCGTTTCCCCGCCAGCAGCTGGAAAAGCGCGCACGGGGCGGCGACCTGGTGGCGTTGACGGCCCTCGGCTATGGCATCGGCGGCGGCGATGCGGGCGTCAAGCAGCCGAAGACGGGCATGCAATGGCTGGAAAAGGCGGCCGCCAGGGATTTCCCCATTGCCCAGACCTATCTGGCGGAATTGCTGATGGTCAAGGGCGACCCTGCCTCGCTGAAACGGGCCGGCGTGCTGCTGGACGCGGCTTCGCAAGCGGGCTACAGCCCCGCCCATGCGTATAAATTCGACCTGGCGCGGCGCACGGGCGCGCCGCCGCAGGATGCGGCCCGGCATTTGCAGGACGCCTTCATGGGCTTGATGAAGGATTACCAGGGCGCCGCCAAGGACCTGATGCAGCCGCCCAAAAATAATTCAAAATAATTTTGGATTTCCCTGAACTGGCCCCGTTATCCGGGGGTACATGCAATACAGCATGACAGTGACCAGGGAAATCCCATGCAAGCATCCAGCCCAGCAGCAATCACCACCGGCCAACGGGGCCGCATCCTCGCCTACCAGCCGAGCGGACAAGGTTCCGTCAGCGTGGCCGGCATCCAACATGCCTTCGACGTGGCCACCCACTGGCGCTCGGACGTGGCGCCCGCCATCAACGCCGTCGTCGACGTGCGTTTCAACGAGGCAGGCAGCCTCGCCACCGTCAGCGCCGTGGCGGCGCAGCAACTGGCACAGGAAGAGATGGCCGGCGCGGCCAAGCTGGCGCGCGACAAGGGCCAGCAACTGTGGGGCCAGGCCGTGTCGGCGCTGGGCATCAAGGTGCTGGCCAGCCTTGGCGTGCTGATCGCCGGCGCCTTTGTCTTCAACACCATCGGCATCCGTTTGTTCACCTCCGTCTCGCGCACCTATTGGCAGCTGCTGGGCCTGTCCGCGGACAGCCTGGAAAGCTTTGCCCGCGATGGCGGCGGCGGTTTTACGTCGGCGCAATTCTTCTTCCTGCTGGCCATTGCCGCCTGCTGCGCCACCATGGCCAGCAGCCACCCGAAAGCGGCACTGGGCAAGTGCGCCCCGCTGCTGTTCATCGTCATCCACAGCAGCTTGCTGTTCATCAAGATCAAGGGCGCCGTCAGCGATGCGGGCAACGCCATGGGCGGCATCATGGGCAGCCGCGCGGCCCGCATGGCCGAGCAGATGGCCAGCGAAATGCTGGGCCAGGTGTGGCAGGGACTCTCGTTCGGCATCGGCTTTTATCTGGTGCTGGCAGCTTCCATCGTCCTGGCCGCCTACGGCATCGGTGAATACAAACGTAAAACCATCGGCTAAGTCACCTCACACATTCACTAAAGGAAATATCATGCAACGTACCCTCCCCGCCCTGCTCGCCATCGCCGTGATCCTGTCCGCCTGCGGCAAGTCCGACACTGCAGCACCGGCCGCTTCCGCCCCCGTCGCCGCGAATGTCGCCGACCTGGCCGCGAAAGCCCAGGTGAAAGCGGCCGCCGCCAGCCTGCCACAGGCGGACCCGGCCACCCCAAGCGCCAGCTATGTCGACATCACGAGCGGCAACCAGTTGATGTACAGCTACATCGCCCTGTCCGGCGTGCCGCCCGACTATGCGGCCGTAGCGCAGCGCATCTCACGCGAATATGCGGGCAGCAACGACGCCTTCCGCAAGCAGGAAGTGCTGGACGCCCTGAAACCGCAGATCGACGCCAAGGTCAATGAGGCCAAGACGAAGCGCTACCTGCGCTACCAGATCAATGGCCAGGGCGCGCTGTCGCCATACGCGATGGACAAGGCCGCCTTCCCCGCCAAGTTCGCCGAAGCGGGCACGTATTACTACATGTACGACAACGGCGACTACAAGCTGGCCTTCACGAATGGCGATGGCTATTCCTTGCTGAAAGTGGACCAGGAGGCGGCGCGCAAGATCGAGGCGGCCCGCAGCGGCTACAAGGACTTCGCCATCGTCGTGTATGCCTACGCCCAGGAAGCGGACATGGCCAGCAACCAGGTCAAGGCGCAGATCGTCAAGGTGGCGATCAAGCTGAACGGGCAGGAAATTCCTGTGCAGCAAGCGCTGTAAGCACCGGAGCCTTTGCGTTACACTGTTCGCCACATTGCATCGGGATAGCGACATGGGCGAACAGACACTGGCGGAACAACATCTGGCAAACGGGCAACGGCTGCAGCAGGCGGGCAAGCTGATCGAAGCGATCAACGCCTACCAGGCCGCGTACAAGCAGGACCCGGCCCTGGCGGAAGCGCAACATTTCCAGGGCCTGGCCATGCTGGAACTGGGCCAGGGCGCCATCGGCCTGGGCTTGCTGAAACTGTCGCTCAAGCAGCAACCGGACAATGCCCTGTTCCACTACAACCTCGGCAATGTGCTGCGCGGCACGGACAGCGAGGGCGCGCTGGCCAGCTATGCCACGGCGGCGCGGCTGGCGCCGCATGAGCACGACTTCGCCATCAGCCATGCGGAATTGCTGTTGGGTAAACAGCGGCTGATGGAGACCATCGCCGAACTGGAACGTGCCCACGCGCTGCGCCCGCAGCGCTGGCAAACCCTGCAGGGCCTGGCCGAGCTGTATTACCGCACGGGACAGCAGGAACCGGCGCTGGCCCGCTATGCGCAAGCCCTGGCGCTGCACCCGGCGCTGGCGCAAACGTGCCGCATCGGCTTTGCCAGTCCGCAAGCGGAACATCCCGAAACGTTGACGACGCTCAATGCCATAGACACCCTGCACGATTTTATCCACGAAACGGACTTGCACATCGTCGACGACTTCCTGCCCGACCCCGCCGCCTGGCGCGCGCAGGCGCTGGCCTTGCCGTTCGAGCAGCAGCGCTATGCGGGACAGAATTATCCGGGCAGCCAGACGGCAGGCCAGCCCTGCCAGGCCATCATGGAGCGCATCGCCACGGCGCTGGGCCGTCCCATCCGCTTCATCTCGCCCGACAACGGCTCCTGCCGCCTCAGCTATGCAGACGCCATGGCGCGCACGGATATCCACGTGGACAATGAGACGGGCAACAATTTCAATTTCTATGCGGGCGTGCTGTATCTGAACCCGCCCGAGCAATGCCAGGGCGGCACCACGTTCTGGCGCCACCAGCCCAGCGGCTGGTACCGCAGACTCCCCGAGGCGGACGTGAAAGCGGGCGGCTACGCCAGCTTCAAGGATTTCCAGAAACGCTGGCTGCCGAACAGTAAAGTGCAGAAATTCAACGACTTACAGGAACAGCGCGACAGTTGGCAAGCGCTGCTGGAAGTGCCGATGCGCCACAACCGCCTGATCGTCTACAAGGGACATTATTTCCACTCGATCAGCAATGTGTTTGGCGACAGGCCGGAGAATGGCCGGCTGGTGCAGCTGTTTTTCTTTGAGGTGCCCGACTGAACCCCAAAAGCAAGATCCGGGGTCGTACCCTCAGGGTACGACCCCAGCATTTGCCGTTGGGTTTAATACATGTCCGCGGCGGTAGCCCGTACAGCCTTCAACAGCATATCGGCCCCCGGCGACAGCAAATGATCCTGCTGGCGGATGATGCCGAACGCATCCATCTTGCACGGCAGTTCGATGGGCAGAATGCTCAGCACGTTCAGCGATTCGTAGTAGTGGGCCACTTCCGTCGGCATCACGTGCAGGGAATCCGTCTGCTGCAGCAACGACGTGATCAGCAGCAAGGCCGTCGTGTCGACCACGTCCACGGGCGGTTCCAGGCTGGCGCGGCGGAACATCATGTCGAAGCGGTGGCGCAAGATGCTGCCTTGCGGCGGCAAGATCCACGGCTGGGCCGCCAGGTCCTTCAATTGCAGATTCTTGCGCGACAGCAGCGGATGGCCATTGCGCGCCACGGCGCTGGCCGGCTCTTCCGTCAATTCCTCGTAGATCAGGCCGGCGCTGCTTTCCTTTTCCAGGATGCGGCCGATCATGAAGTCCAGGGTGCCATGCTGCAGCATGTCCATCAGGGTGTTGCTGTGCTCCAGATGCACGCCGATGCGCATCAGCGGCGCCTGCTGCTTGATGCGGGCAATCGCCCGCGGCAGCAAGGCCATGGCCGGCGTCATGATGACGCCCACTTCCACCTGGCCCGTGAGGCCAGACTTCAGGGCCACGATGTCGTCATGCGCCAGCGACAAGCTCGTCAACGCCATGCGCGCGTGGCGTATCATCGTCTCGCCGTAAATGGTGGGCTCCATGCCGCGCGGCAACCTGTCGAACAGGCGCACGTCGAGCATCTCTTCCAGGTCCTTGATTTGCTTGGACGCGGCCGGCTGCGTCATGTGCAATTCCTCCGCCGCGCGGTGAATATTGCGCTGCTCGTCCAGGGCGATCAACAACAGCAATTGCCGCGTCTTCAGGCGGGCTCGCAAGAACCAGTTGGGGTTGAGGGTATCCATGAATAAATCATATCATGATCGATATCGAATACTGATGGATATCGATATTGTTGATATCGGTGTGTCTCCTTTTTGGGTGTGCTCAACGAGCGTTCAAGATGCCTTGCAAGCAGCGCTCGGGTTGGCGGCCGGACCCGCCGTCTGATGGATGAATTCGATGGTGCCGTCCGGCCGGTATTTCAACTCTTCCACGGCCACGGAACGCCGGTATTCTCCGCCGCCCGGCAACTTGTCGTTGTGATAGAAGATGTAGGACTTGCCGTTGAATTCGATGATGGCCTGGTGGATGGTTTTTACGATGGCATTCTTGTCCATGATGGTGCCGCGGAAATGCCACGGCCCCGTGGGCGTGGGCCCCGTCGAATACGCCGTCTCTTCCGGGAAGTTGCGCGAGTACGACAGATAATACGTGCCCGCATGCTTGTGCATATACACCGCTTCCGTAAACGCATCCATGCCGAAGGTCAGGATCGGGCCGTCCAGCTCCGTCATGTTGGGCTTGAGCTTGGCGTACTTCAAGACCGTGTTGCCCCAGTAAATATAGGCTTGCCCATCCGTGTCGATGAACACGGCGGGGTCGATATCGTCCCACGGAATCGCCGTCTGCTTCGTCATGTCGTTCGTGATCAGGGCGCTGCCGCGCGCGTCGACGAAGGGGCCCGTGGGGCTGTCGGACACGGCCACGCCGATGGCCTTGCCGGGGATGGTCCTGTGGTCGACGGTCGAGTAAAAATAGTATTTGCTGCCCCGCTTGACGATGTCGCCCGCCCACGCATCCTTGGCCGCCCAGGCGAAGGTGGAAAAGCGCACGGGCGAGCCGTGATCCGTCCAGTTGGCCATGTCGCACGAGGAATACACGCGCCACTCGTGCATGCGGTAATCCGTATCCGTGGCGCTCGCTTCATCGTGGCCCACGTACAAATACACGCGACCATTGTCGACCAGCGCGGCCGGGTCGCCCGTGTAGATATCCTTGACGATGGGGTTGGCCGCCTGCGCGCCAAAGGCTGCACAGGCGAGCGCTGCCGCCATGCCGATGGCTGCGGCACGTTTGTGTTGATTGAACATCAGATTAACTCCCGTTGGTATTTTTCTGGCCCATGGCCATCAGTCTTTGCACGACGCAAAAGACGAACAGCAGGCCGCCGATGACGATCTTGGTCCACCATGAGCTGAGCGTGCCGTCGAAGGCAATCAGGGTCTGGATGGTGCCCAGCACCAGCACGCCGGACAGGGCGCCCGCCACGTAGCCGTAGCCGCCGCTGAGCAGGGTGCCGCCGATGACGACGGCGGCAATCGCATCCAGCTCCGTGCCTTGCGCATGCAAGCCATAGCCGGACAGCATGTAGAACGAAAACAGCACGCCGCCCAAGGATGCGCAAAAGCCGCTGAACGCGTAGATCAGCACCTTGGTGCGGCCCACAGGCAAGCCCATCATCAGGGCCGACTGTTCATTGCCGCCAATCGCATACACGGCGCGGCCGAACGGCGTGACGTGCGCCAGCCAGATGGCCAGCAGCAAGGTTGCCACGGCGATCACCACGCCGGGCGACACAAAGCCGCCCAGGAAGCCCAATTGCGTCTGCGACATGGCCACGAACAGCGGGTCGTCGATGGTGATGGAATTGATGCTGATCAAGTAGCACAATCCCCGCGCCAGAAACATGCCGGCCAGGGTGACGATGAAGGGCTGCAACTTGAAATAATGGATCAGCGCGCCCATGCTGGCGCCGAATACGGCGCCCAGCGCCAGCACGGTGGCGATCACCAGGCTTGGCGGCCAGTGCGCCACGTTCAGCAGCCAGGCGGCGATCATGGTCGACAGGGCCAGCACCGAACCGACGGACAGATCGATGCCGCCGGAGACGATGACGAAGGTCATGCCGACGGCGATCACCAGCAAAAAGGCGTTATCGATCAACAGGTTGAAGATCACTTGCGTCGACAGCAGGCCCGGGTAGGCGGCACCGCCCAGGCCCAGCATCACCACCAGCAGCAGGACGGTGACGAGCGAGGTGAAATACGGGGTGTGCAGCAAGCCCTTCATGCTTTTCTCCGATGCAGCAATTGCTTGAATTCCGACGACTGCGACAGGCAGACGAGGAAGACGACGACGGACTTGACCACCATGTTCACCTCGGGCGGCACGCCCAGCGAATAGATCGTGTAGGTCAGGGTCTGGATGATGAGGGCGCCGATCATGCTGCCGACCAAGCTGAACTTGCCGCCGGCCAGGGAAGTGCCGCCCAACGTCACCGCCAGGATGGCGTCCAGTTCCAGCATCAGGCCCGCATTGTTCGCGTCCGCGCTCTTGATGTTCGAGCTGATCATCAGCCCCGACAGGCCCGCGCAGGCGGCGCAAAAGACGTAGACGAAAAAGATCAAGGTCGCCGTCCTGATGCCGGCCAGGCGCGCGGCCACGGGATTGATGCCGACGGCCTGGATGAACAGGCCCAAAGCGGTTTTCCGCATCAGCACGGCCGTGATGAGGAACACGGCAGCGACGAGGAACAGCGAAAACGGCAAGCCGAGCAGGTAGCCGCTGCCGATGAAGAAAAACGGCTGGTAGTAGACAGTGACGATCTGCCCATCCGTCAGCAATTGCGCCAGGCCCCGCCCCGCCACCATCAGGATCAGGGTGGCGACGATGGGCTGCAAGCCCAGGCCCGCCACCAGCACGCCATTCCAGGCGCCGCACAGCAGGGCTGCGCCCAAGGCCGCCGCCAGGGCCCAGCCCATGGGAATGTTGCTCACATAGGTGGGCACGCCGTTGTCCATCACCATGGTGCCGCCGATCAGCATGGCGGCCACGGTGCCGGACAGGGCCACGACGGCGCCCACGGAAATGTCGATGCCGCGCGTGGCGATCACGAGGGTCATGCCCAAGGCGGCCAGCATCAGGGGAGCGGCGCGGTTGACGATGTCGATCACGCTGCCGTACAAATGGCCGTCACGGATTTCCAGGTGGAAAAAGCCGGGGATGGCGAAGAAATCAACCAGCAGCAGCAACAGCAGCGCGGCCAGGGGCCGGCTCAGGGGGTGATGCAGAACGGTATGCACAATGGACGTATCCGTGGTGGTAGCCAGGCGCGCCGCCGGTGGCGCGCTGGAGGGCGTGGATAAACTCATGTGGCGTCTCCGGCGATCACTTGCAGCACGGAACTGTCGTCCAGCTCGCCGCGCGCATAGTCGCCGCACGCCTTGCGGTCGCGCATGACGACGATGCGGTCGCTGCAGCGCAGCACTTCCGGCAGTTCGGACGAGATGAACAGGATGGCCATACCCTTGCGGCAGAGTTTACCCACATAGCTCATGATTTCCTGCTTGGCGCGCACGTCGATGCCGCGCGTGGGTTCATCGAGGATCAGCATGGCGGGCGACGTCACCAGCCAGCGCGCCAGCAAGGCCTTTTGTTGATTGCCGCCCGACAGGCTGCCGATGGGCGTCTCGATGCTGGCCGTCTTGATGCCCAGCGCCTTCACGTACTCGTCGGCCAGCGCCTGCTGGCGTTTGAACGGGATGGCGCGCAGCAAGCCCGTGCGGGCTTGCAAGGCCAGGATGATGTTTTCGCGCACGGACAGCGACAAGATCGCCCCCTCGTGCTTGCGGTCTTCCGAGCAAAAGCCGATATCCTGGGCAATCGCGTCGCGCGGCACGTGGAAATGGCGCGGCTTGCCCTGCATGGTGATGGTGCCCGAGTCGGCCTTGTCGGCGCCGAACAGCAGGCGCGCCAGTTCCGTGCGGCCCGAGCCCAGCAAGCCGGCCAGGCCCAGCAATTCGCCCTGGCGGATGTGGAAATCCATGGGCAGCAAGGCGCCCTTGCGGCCCAGTCCCTGCGCTTCGAGCACGGTCGGACCGAAGCTGGCCGCGTCCGCAGCGTGCACCAGGTCCAGCGCCTGCTCCGGCGTGTCAAACGCCACGCCAATCATCTTGTTCACCAGCGCCAGGCGCGACAGTTCGCTGCACGCATACTCGCCTTCGCGCTCGCCATTGCGCATGACGGTGATGCGGTCGGAAATGGCGTAGGTCTGGTCCAGGAAGTGCGTGACAAACAGGATCGCCATGCCCTGCTCGCGCAAACGGCGCAGCACGGAAAACAGCAGGGTGACTTCCGCCTCGTCCAGGCTGGACGTGGGTTCGTCGAGGATCAGAACGCGGGCCGAAATGTTCAGCGCGCGCGAAATGGCCACCATTTGCTGGATGGCCAGCGGAAAGCTGGACAGTTGCGCCGTGACATCGATATCGATCTGCAATTGCTGCAGCAAGGCACGCGCCTGCTGCTGCATGCCACGCCAATCGATGCCGCCAAAGCGGCGCGGATAGCGGCCGATAAAGATGTTTTCCGCCACCGACAGGTTCGGGCACAGATTGACTTCCTGGTATACGGTGCTGATGCCCAACAGCTGCGCATCCGACGTGGACGCGGGTGCGATGGGCGTGCCGTCGAGCAGGATCTGGCCGCTGTCGGGCGTGTACACGCCCGTCAGCACCTTGATCAGGGTCGACTTTCCCGCGCCATTCTGTCCCATCAAGGTATGCACTTCGCCCGGATACAGGCGCAGGGCAACATCGCTGAGGGCTTTGACGCCGGGAAAGGTCTTACTGATGCCGCGCAACTCCAGCAAGGGAGCTGGCTCGGCAGTGTGATGCGCTTGCGTCTTCATCATGCGGCAAGCTTAGTATTTACGGTTCGGAAATTCCTTGGCGGCCACCTCGGCAGGGAACACGCCTTCCACCGTCGTGATGCGTGCCGGCACGGGTTTGCCGGCCACCACATCGCGCGCCACCGACATCAGTTGCGGACCCAGCAACGGGCTGCATTCCACGGTGACGTTCAGCTTGCCGGCGATCATGGCTTCGAACGCGCCTTTGACGCCATCGATGGAAATGATGATGATGTCCTTGCCCGGCTTCATGCCCGCTTCTTCGATGGCCTGGATGGCGCCGATGGCCATGTCGTCATTGTGCGCGTACAGCACGTTGATCTTCTTGCCCTCGGCCTTGAGGAACGCTTCCATCACTTCCTTGCCCTTGGCGCGCGTAAAGTCGCCCGTTTGCGAACGGATGATCTTCAGCTTGGCATTCTTGCCGATGACTTCCTGGAAGCCCGCCTTGCGGTCGATGGCGGGGGCGGAGCCGACCGTGCCCTGCAATTCCACGATGTTCAGGGTGGCATCCGGGGTTTTCTTGGCGTGCTCGAGCAGCCACTGGCCCGCGCGGCGGCCCTCTTCCACGAAATCGGAGCCGATGAAGGTCACGTACAGCGATTTGTCGGCCACGTTGACGGCGCGGTCCGTCAGGATGACGGGGATCTTGGCAGCCTTGGCTTCGCGCAGGACGGTATCCCAGCCCGACTCCACGACGGGCGAGAAGGCGATGACATCGACCTTTTGCGCGATGAACGAGCGCAGCGCCTTGACCTGGTTTTCCTGCTTTTGCTGCGCGTCGGCAAATTTCAGGGTGACGCCGTCTTTCTTGGCTGCATCCTTGATGGAGACGGTATTGGCGGTACGCCATTCGCTCTCGGCGCCCACCTGCGAAAAGCCCATGACCAGGGGCTTGGCGGCAAACGCGGACGAAGTGGCGAAGGTGGTGGCGGAAGCGGCCAGCAGCATGGCGCTGGCGAGGAGGGTGCGGCGGCTCAGGGTCATTCTTGTCTCCAGTTTTTTTATTGGAATACCATCACAGCCGGATGCCGGATGGGCGGTTTTTTTATGAACCCATGGTAGGAGAAAGCAACATAGCCATCCAATCAATTCTTTTTCGCTTGCGATACCGATTTGCGTATCGGTGGATGACGGCGGCAACTCCCTCCCCCGTCAGCGCAGCAGGCGCAGCCCGTACAGGCCGCCGGCCACGGAGTCCTTGCCGGCGACAAATTTCACCACCAGCTTGCCACCGCCCGCCTTGACCAGTTCAGCGGGCAAGGGCACGTCCACCGTATGCAGTTCCTGCGGCACATCGGCCGCCACGGCAATGGTCTGCACCGCCGTGCCGTTGACCTGCACGTCGAACACGCGGCCCGCATCGAGGGTGGACAGGGTCAGGCGCAGGGTTTTCGCTGCCGCTTGCGGGTCGCTCAGTACATAGCTGAACCATCCCGTCGCATGGCGCCAGTGCCTGCCCTTGTTGATGCCGTTTTCTCCCCCCTCGGCCTGGAAGAAATGGTCGGATTCAGGCTGCTGTTGCCCTGGCGCCACTTGGTCGATGGTGCGCGCATCGAGCGCCAGGCGCTCGGCTTCCGCCTGCCGCGTGGTTTCCTGCAGCTGCGCCAGGCTGGCGGGCGTGGACACGGGCCAGTACAGCATGTAGCGCGCATCGTGCAGGCGGAAGAACGGGATCAGTTTCAAGGTGGCCGCATCCTTGCCCTGGATCAAGCCGGGCGCCGTGAAGGTCAGCGGCTGGCCCTTCACAGGCTGGATCTTGTGCATGAAGTCTTTTGTGTCGCTGACAAACAGCGGTGACGATTCCAGCGGGCATACTTGCCCTTGGGCGATATGGCCCATGCGCGAGTCGTCGGCAAAATAGTTCAGTTGTTCATAGGCGAACGGCTGCGTCTTGGCGGCCAGCACGATGGGACCGTGCAGCACGGCATAGTAGTTCGACTGGTCCGGCATCTGCTCCAGGCGCGTGGTCATGGGCAAGGTCACGTCGACGCTGTCGCCCGGCCTCCACGCGCGCGTGACGGTCACGTACTCGCCCGGCCCGCCCCGCATGCGCAGGGCCTTGCCGTTGAGCTTGATGCGCAGCTTGCCCTTGGCCACCCACTGCGGGTAGCGGATCTTCAGGCTGAAGGTTTTATTTCCCTGCACCGTGATGCGCGTCGTGTCCCGGTCGGGGAACTGCGTGCTCTGGATAATCTTGACGCCCTGCTCTTTCCAGTCCAGGGTGGACGCCATGAACAGGTTCACATACAGCGCGTCGCCCGCATGCGCGTAGATGAACTCGCCATACTTGGCCTGGCTTTCGATGCCGGAACCCACGCAGCACCACATGCCCTTGTCCACTTGCGAATACACGCGGTAATGGTTCGGGCGCATGGGCGTAAAGTAGACAAAGCCGCCCGTGCCGGGGCGCTGCGACGACAGGATGTGGTTGTACAACGCGCGTTCGTAGTAATCCGTGTAGCGCACCTGTTCATCGCGGCGGAACAATTGCTCGGTCAGCTTGAGCATATTGTAGGTATTGCACGTTTCCGGCCCTTCCACCTCCTCCACCATCGTCGAAAAATCGTGTTCATCGTGGAAATGTTCCTTGACGCTGTTGCCGCCGATGGCCACCGTGCGCTTGTCGTGCACGGTTTGCCAAAAGAATTGCGCCGCCTGCTGCCAATCGCGCCTGCCCGTCAGTGCGCCGATGCGCTCGAAGCCGATCACTTTCGGGATTTGCGTATTCGCATGCAAGCCCGTCAGCTTGTCCTGCTGCGCCACCAATGGTTGCAATACGGCCTGGTGCGAAAAGCGCACGGCCAGGTCCATATATTTCTGCTCGCCCGTCATCGCGTAGACGTCGGCCAGCACCTCGTTCATGCCGCCGTGCTCGGCACGCAGCATGGCCTGCATCTGCGCGTCGGACAAGGATACCGAGAGTTTCACGGCCCAGTCCGACAAGGCGATCAGCATGGCCTTCGCTTGCAGATTGCCCGCGTACTGGTAGGCGTCGCGCAAGCCCGCAAACACCTTGTGCAAGTTGTACCACGGCACCCAGCGCCCGTTGACGGAGAAAGTGTCGGCCTGCAACTCGCCTTTGGCAATCGCTTGCCAGGCGGCGCTGCCGTCGGGAATGCCGCCCAGATAACCGTTGCCATTGGCGTCCTGGCATTTCTTCAGTTCCGCCAGCATGTAATCGAGGCGTTCGCGCGCCTGCGCGTCGCCCGTGGACGCCACCATCAAGGCCAGCGCGGACAGATAATGCCCGCCCAGGTGGCCGTCGAGGCCCGTCGACTCCCAGTTGCCATAACTGGGCTGGACCTGCGGCAAGCCCGCCTCGCGGCGGAACGGCGCCAGCAATTTATCGGACTCGAAAGCCAGCAGATAGTGCAAGTCCGTCGTTTGCGCGTCGAGGAACGGTCCCGCCCCCAGGCGCACGGACGACAGGGGAAACAGCTCCGCCGCCTGCAAGCCGGGCGTGAACAGTCCGCCGACGGCCAGCGCCAGCGTCAACAAGGTTGTTTTCATGGCGTGGCCTTTACGGTTGCGCGGCCGGCAATTGGTGGCTTTGATAACGGTTCAAGTCGCGGGGATCGACCTGCGGCCAGCCCTGCTGGTCCCACGTCATGGGCAGGATCTTGAGTTTCTGCAAGTAATTGTCCGCCGTTTCATACGCGTGCAGCACCAGGTAATCGTTGCCGTCAAACGTGTAGGCGCTGTTGTGGCCCAGGCCCTGCCACTCCTTGTCGCCTTGCAGCAGCACCGTGCCGCCGCCCTGCGCCATGTCGCGGCCATCCCTGTCCAGATAGGGCCCCGTCACGCTTTTCGAACGGCCCACAGCCAGGTGGTAGGTGCTTTTTTCCTTCTGGCAGCACAGGCCCCAGGAAACGAAAAGGAAATAATCGTCGCCGCGCCGGAAGATGAACGGCGCCTCGATCTCTTCCGGCGCGGGCTTGAATTCGCCCGCGCGGGGCGGCAGCGGCACGCGGCGCGCCAACGAGTGCCACTCTTGCGGCTCCGCAATGCGGGTCCAGTCGGGCGTCAATTTCACCAGCTTGATGCCGTTCCAGAACGAGCCGAACGACATCCACGGCGTGCCGTGCTTGTCCGTGATGATGTTCGAATCGATGGCATTCCACTCGTCGCGCTCTGGCACCGATTGCAGCAGCATGCCCTGGTCCACCCAGCGGTAATCGGGCGAGCGGGGATCGAGGGTGGTGTTGACGGTCACGCCGATGCCGGACGTGTTCTTGCCGAAGCCGGACACGGAGTAGTACAGGTAATACTTACCGTCATGAAACTGCACGTCGGGCGCCCAGACATGGTCGTCAAACGATGGTGCGGCCGTCTTCGCCCAGGTCGGCTGGCCCGCAAACACGCGTCCTTCCGGCTGCCAGTCCACCATGTTCTTCGAGCTGTAAAACGTGATGCCGGGGCCCGTGCTGTACAAATAATACGTGTCGCCTTCCTTTGCCATCACGGGGTCGTGTACGCTGACCTGGGCCGCGTGCGCAGCCCCCATGATCGCCAGGGTGCCCAGGATGGCGGCCATGCCGCGCGTCAACATGTGCATCGAATTCTCCAAAATGGTCAGCCGGCCCATCATGCGGGCCGGCTTGATGAATGACAAGGGTGAAAGGCTAGTCGACGGCCACCACGACAACAGCCTTGGCGGGCACCGACACGGTCAGCTTGCCTCCTTGCGCCTTGGCACTGAACGCCACGGGCTGCACGGCTTGCGGTTGCGCAAAGCTGTTGACGGCGTCCATCTTGCCGGCGGTCAGCACGCGGCCCGTCACGCCTGCCACTTGCTTGCCCGCCAGCGCCACGCTCACGTCGACGGCCTTGTGCGGATTCGTATTGACCAGGGACAGATACACCTTGCCATCCTTGGCGCGCGCCGCCGAGGCGCTCACTTCCGGAATGCTGACCTTGCCCAGGCTGTACTTGCCATTGCCGCTGATGGCGACCGGCAAGCTCGTGGCGTCCTGGAACGGCACATACATCTCAAACGCGTGATACGTAGGCGTGAGGAAATATTTATCCTTGTCCGTGATGATCATTGCCTGCAGCACATTGACCATTTGCGCGATATTCGTCATGCGCACCCGGTCCGCGTGGGCGTGGAAAATGTTGAAATTCAGGGCCGCTACGAGCGCATCGCGCAAGCTGTTTTGCTGGAACAAGAAGCCCGTGTTGGTGCCCGGTTCCACGTCGTACCAGGTGCCCCATTCGTCGACGTACAGGCCCGTCTTTTTCGAGGGGTCGTTCTTGTCGATGGCGGCGAGATTGTTCTTGATCAAGCTATCGATGCGCAGGGTACGGCTCAAGGTGGAAATCCACTCATTTTCGCCAAAACCCGTGGCCGCGCCCTTCTTTTCCCACACGCCCGTCGGTACCGTGTAGTAGTGGAAACTGATGGCGTCCATCATGTTCGGCTTGATTTCGCGGCTCAGGGTGCTGGACCAGCTGATGTCGTCGTCATTGCCGCCGCTGGCGATGAATTTCGGGCGCGCGCTTTCCGGCGTCTTCATGAAGGTGTGATAGTGCTTGTACAGGTCGGCGTAGTACTGCGGACGCATATTGCCGCCGCAACCCCAGGCTTCGTTGCCGATGCCAAAGTAGTCGACTTTATACGGCTGGGCGCGGCCATTCTTGCGGCGCAGCTCGGCCAGGGTGGACTTGCTGTCCGAGGTCATGTATTCGAGCCACTCGGACATTTCCTGCGGCGTGCCGGAACCGAGGTTGCCGTTGATATAGGTCTGCGCGCCCAGGAGTTCCGCCAGGTCGAAGAATTCATGCGTGCCGACGGCATTCGACTCTTCCACGCCGCCCCAGTTGGTGTTGACCTTGGTGGGGCGCTGGTCTCGCGCGCCGATGCCGTCCTTCCAGTGGTATTCATCGGCAAAGCAGCCGCCTGGCCAGCGGACCAGGGGCACGTGCAATTGTTTCAGCGCGCCCAGCACGTCATTGCGCCAGCCCTTGGTATTCGGAATGGAAGACTCCGGGCCCACCCACATGCCTTCATAGATGCCGGTCCCCAGATGCTCGGCAAACTGGCCGTAGATGTTTTTATTGATCACGGAACCGGGCCTGGCCACGTCGATGGTGACATTGACGGGCGCAGCCAGGACGCTGCCGGCGGCCAGGCCGAGGGCCACGATGCTGGTATGGATGAATTTCATGCTGTCTCCTGTTTTTAAGTGAAAAGCAAGGGCCGGGATCGACCCGGCAATGGATGTGGCGATGCCTCTCCGGCTACGGAGTGGGAGGCATACACGAATGGGGTAAGGCGGGAAGGCCCGCGGCCGACAAAACGCCCAGGGCTAGGCGCCTTGCCGAAGACAGTACGAAAGTACGGCTAGGCAAGGCAACAACGCCCTGGACGTTTTGTCAGACCCAGCCGGCGTCGACGATGAATTCTTGGGAGGAGCACATCGCGCCGTCATCGGAGGCAAGGAACAGCACCATGGCGGCGATGTCCTGCGGCATCAGTTTATTCGGCAAGCACTGGCTTTTCTTGATTTCCACTTCCGCCGCCTCGTCGACCCACAGGTCGATCTGGCGCTGCGTCATGACCCAGCCGGGCGTGACCGTATTGACGCGGATATTGTGGGCGCCATAATCGCGCGCCAGGCCCCGCGTGAGGCCCACGACGGCCGCCTTGGTGGTGGCGTACACGGGGTAGCCGCCCGACTTCATGTGCCACGAGATCGAGCTGACATTGATGATGGAACCGCCGCCCTGGCGCTTCATGCCCTCGAACACGGCCTGGCACGTGAAGAACATGGGACGTTGATTGATCGCAATGCGCTCGTTCCAGTATTCCAAGGTGACGTCCTGCGCCTGGTGACGCTGGTCGTTGGCCGCATTGTTGACGAGGATATCGAAGTCGCCCAGCTTCGCGGCCAGTTCGGCCATGACGGCTTGCAGGGATGCGATATCCGTGATGTCGCAATGGCGGAACAGGGGCGCCGTCCAGCCCGCTTTAGCCAGGCGGCGGCACAGGGCCTCGCTCGCTTCCACGGCGATATCGACAAACGCCACCAGCGCGCCCTGGGCGGCAAATTCCGCCACCAGGGATTCGCCGATGCCGCTGCCGCCACCCGTGATGAACACGCGCTTGCCCTGCAAGCTGCCATATTTCGCCAATTGCTTCATCTTGTCTCCACCTGTTTATTTTTTATGTACAACGTGCAACGCAAGCCGGCGCGGCAAGGCCATCGGCCCCGCCGCGCAGCAGGTCTTAGTCTTTGCCCAGCACGCCATCCTTGCGGCGCCAGATCCCCAGCGGATTATCGTCGCGCAGCGACTCCGGCAGCAAGTCCTGCAGCAGGTTCTGATAGGACACGGGGCGCAGGAAGCGGTTGATGGCGGCCGTACCGACCGAGGTGCTGCGGCCGTCCGACGTGGCCGGGAACGGGCCGCCGTGCACCATGGCCGTCGACACTTCCACACCGGTCGGGAAACCGTTGGCCAGGATGCGGCCCACGCGGCGTTCCAGCACGGGCAGCAAGCGTCGCGCGTCTGCCAGGTCGCCCGCATCCATCTGCAGGGTGGCCGTCAGCTGGCCTTCCAGGCTTTCGGTGATCGCCAGCAACTGTTCCATGTCGCGGCATGCCACCAGCAGCGAAGCGGGACCGAAGACTTCGTCGCGCAGATCGTGCCTGGCCAAAAACGCCTCGCCCGAGGTGACGAACAGGGCGGCGGCGCCCTTGCCCTCTTCTCCCGCATTCTGCACCAGCGGCGTCACGTCCGCGTGCTGCGCCAGGGCGGCCACACCCTTGGCATAGCTGCTGGCGATGCCTGCCGTCAACATGGTGGCGGCAGGCGCCGGCGCCAGCGCTTCGGCGGCAGCGGCGGCAAAGGCCGTGAAGTCGGCCCCTTCCAGGCCCAGCACGAGGCCGGGATTCGTGCAGAACTGGCCCACTCCCATCGTCAGCGAGGCGGCAAAGCCGCTGGCAATCGCGGCGCCACGGGCGGCCAGCGCTTGCGGCAGCACAAACACGGGGTTGATGCTGCTCATTTCCGCATACACGGGGATCGGCTGCGGACGTTCGGCCGCCACCTTCATCAGGGCGATGCCGCCCGAACGCGAGCCCGTAAAGCCCACGGCCTGGATGGCCGGATGGGCCACCAGGGCCTGGCCGATGCCGTTGCCCGTGCCCGTCAGCAAGGCGAACACGCCGGCCGGCAGCTTGCAGATGGCAATCGCTTTCACGATAGCGCGCGCCACCAGTTCCGACGTGCCCGGATGGGCCGAGTGGGCTTTCAGCACGACGGGACAGCCGGCCGCCAGGGCCGAGGCCGTATCGCCGCCGGCCACGGAGAAGGCCAGCGGGAAGTTACTTGCCGCAAACACGGCGACGGGACCCAGGCCGATCATGCGCAAGCGCAAGTCTGGACGGGGCGGCACGCGCTCAGGCAGCGGGCTGTCGATGCGCGCATCGGTCCACGAACCCTCGCGCAGCAAGCCGGCGAACAGTTTCAACTGGCCCACCGTGCGGCCACGTTCGCCTTCCAGGCGCGCGCGCGGCAAGCCGCTTTCCGTCATGGCGCGCACGATCAAGTCGTCGCCCAGTTCGCCGATTTGCGCGGCGATGGTGTCGAGAAAGTCGGCACGTTCCGCATCCGTGGTGGTGCGGAACGGGTCGAATGCGGCTTGCGCCAGGCGGCATGCCTCGTCGATTTGCGCGACGTCCACCATGTGGAAGGCGGGCGCGATATGCGCGCGCGCGGCCGGGTCCCACGCTTCGAAGGAGCCGCCATTGCCCTTGACGGCCACGCCGCCGATCCATGCATCACCGGTGATATTGAAACTCATAATGTGCTCACTTTCGCAAATTCGGTTGGGAAGACGTCGAGGCGGTTGCGCAAGGCAGGGCCAAAGGCCGGCGCTTCGATTTCAAAGGTTTCGCCCGGCGCCACGCTGACGCCATCGGCAAAGCTCAGGGTGGCCGTGCCGAAGAAGTGCACGTGCACGTCGCCAGGGCGCTTGAACAGCGGATACTTGAAGTGATGGTGCTCGAGGTTGGCAATCGTGTGCGACATGTTCTCTTCGCCGCTGACAAAGGCCTTTTCCCAGCGCACATTGCCATCCGCGTCCAGCACGCGCGAGGCGCCCGCTATGTGCGCAGGCAATTCGCCCACCAGCAGGGCCGGGCCCACGCTGCACATGCGCAGCTTCGAATGGGCCAGGTACAGGTAGTTCTGGCGCTCCGTCACGTGGTCCGAGAATTCATTGCCGATGGCGTAGCCGACCCGGTAGGGCTGGCCGTCGTCGCCGATCACGTACAGGCCGGCAATTTCCGGCTCTTCGCCGCCATCGAGGGCAAAGTCCGGCATGCGCAGCGGCTGGCCGCTGGCGCGCACGATGGAGCCGTCGCCCTTGTAGAACCACTCGGGCTGGGCGCCGGCCGTGCCGGCGGCTGGCTTGCCGCCTTCCACGCCCAGGCGGAACATTTTCATGGAGTCGCTCAAGGATTCGGCGTCGCCGCCGATCTTCTTGTGCATGGCGTCGCGCGCGCCGGCGCTGCCCAGGTGCGTCAGGCCCGTGCCCGTCACGTAGCAGTGCGCCTCGTCCGCGTGGTCGAGCGGCGCCAGCAAACGGCCGCCGGCGGCCACGTCCGCATAGGAATGCGTGGTAGTGCCGACGCTGGCGTTGACCAGCTCCGCCAGGTTGACCTTTTTGCGGATGGCGTCTTGCGCCAGCGCATACGTCGTGTTGTAGCCTTCGATGACGCGGATCTGGTCGTCTTGCAGCAGGCCGACGAGGCGGCCGCCGTGTTCATTCGTAAATTGCAGCAACAGCATGGAATTCTCCGCTTAATGTGAATGGCGCGGCACGGCGGAACCGCGATTGCCGACCAGGAAGTCGAAATCGCAGCCTTCGTCGGCCTGCAACACGTGTTCGATATACAGCTGCTGGTAGCCGCTCTTCGGCCCAGGCGCGCTGCCCAGTTCACGGGCCGCCAGGCGCTCGGCGATTTCCGCATCGCTGATGTCGATGTTCAGGCTGCCGTTGTGGCAATCGAGGGCGATCATGTCGCCGTCGCGCACGATGCCCAGCGGGCCGCCCGCCATCGCTTCCGGCGCCACGTGCAAGACGACGGTGCCGTAGGCCGTACCGCTCATGCGCGCATCCGAGATGCGCACCATGTCGGTGATGCCTTGCGCCAGCAGCTTGGGCGGCAAGCCCATGTTGCCCACTTCCGCCATGCCCGGATAGCCTTTCGGGCCGCAATTCTTCATGACCAGCACGGAATCGGCATCGACGTCCAGATCCGGATCAACGATGCGCGCTTTATAGTGTTCGAAATCTTCGAAGACGACGGCCTTGCCCCGGTGCTGCATCAGATGCGGCGAAGCGGCCGACGGTTTCAAGACGGCGCCGCGTGGCGCCAGGTTGCCGCGCAGCACGCAGATGCCGCCATCGGCCAGCAGCGGGTTGTCCAGGGTGCGCACCACTTCGTCGTTGTAGATCGGTGCTTCGACGCAGTTGTCCCAGATCGACTTGCCGTTGACGGTCAGCGCATTCTTGTGCGGCAGCAAGTCGCCCTCGCCCAGGCGGCGTATCACGGCCGGCAAGCCGCCCGCATAGTAAAACTCTTCCATCAGGAAACGGCCCGACGGCAACAGGTCGACGATGGTCGGCGTGCCGCGGCCTACCTTGGTCCAGTCTTCCAGTTCCAGGGGCACGCCGATGCGCCCCGCAATCGCCTTCAAATGGATCACGGCATTGGTGGAGCCGCCGATGGCGGCGTTGACCTTGATGGCGTTTTCAAATGCCTCGCGCGTCAGCACTTTCGACAGGCGCAGGTCTTCGTGCACCATTTCCACGATGCGGATGCCCGACATGTGGGCCAGCACGTAGCGGCGCGAATCGACCGCGGGAATGGCGGCGTTGTGCGGCAGCGAGGTGCCCAGCGCTTCGGCCATGCTGGCCATGGTCGAGGCCGTGCCCATGGTGTTGCAGGTACCGGCCGAGCGCGACATGCCCGATTCGGCCGACATGAACTGGTGCAAGGTGATCGATCCCGCCTTCATCTGCTCGTGCAGCTGCCACACGGCCGTGCCGGAACCGATGTCCTTGCCATTGAGCTTGCCGTTCAGCATGGGGCCGCCGCTGACGACGATGGTGGGGATGTCGACGCTGGCCGCGCCCATCAGCAGCGCCGGCGTCGTCTTGTCGCAGCCGACCAGCAGCACGACGGCATCCATCGGGTTGCCGCGGATCGATTCTTCCACGTCCATCGAGGCCAGGTTGCGCGTCAGCATGGCGGTGGGGCGCAGATTCGATTCGCCGTTCGAGAAGACGGGAAATTCCACGGGGAAACCACCCGCTTCCAGGATGCCGCGCTTGACGTGTTCGGCCAGCTGGCGGAAATGCGCGTTGCACGGAGTCAGTTCGGACCAGGTATTGCAGATGCCGATGATGGGCTTGCCGTGAAACTCGTGGTCAGGTATGCCCTGGTTTTTCATCCAGCTGCGGTACATGAAGCCATTCTTGTCCTGCGAGCCGAACCACTCGGCAGAGCGCAGGGCAACCTTCTTTTTTGTCTCAGACATGCCATTCTCCTGGTTGTGCCATGCCGGATCTAATGTCGTCGGCCCGGGCAGCGATGTTGGAATACTAAAGAATCCTGCCATGCCTTTCCAATCAATTTTTAATGCGTTCCGATACCGAAAACGATATCAGCATGTCCCAATGAAAACGCCCTGCGGGCGCATGGCGGCAGGGCGTGGGCTGTTGTGGATGCGAGGCTTACTCGGCGGAAAAGCGGTACACGGTTTCCGTCCGATACACCTGCCCCGGGCGCAAGATGGTGTTGGGGAAATGGGCCTGGTTCGGCGCATCGGGGAAATGCTGGGTTTCCAGGCACAGCGCGCTGCGGTAGCTGTTGGCGCGCAGCTTGCCGTACTGGCTGCCGTCGAGGAAGTTTCCCGAATAGAACTGAACACCGGGCTCCTGCGTGTACACCTGCATCACCCGGCCCGACACGGGATCGCGCACGGTGGCGGCCAGGTTCAGCAGCTGGCCCGGCTTTTGATTGAGCACAAAGTTATGGTCGTAGCCACGGCCGATGCGGATCTGCTCATGCGGCAAGGCGATGCGGTCGCCGACGACGGTGCTCTGGCGCAAGTCGAACGGCGTGCCGGACACGTCCGCCAGCTCGCCCGTGGGAATCGATCCCGCATCGACGGGCAGATAGCGGTCCGCGTTGATCGTCACTTCGTGGCCGAGGATATCGCCCTGCCCCGCCAGGTTGAAATAGCTGTGGTTGGTCAAGTTGACGGGCGTAGCCTGGTCCGTCACGGCGTGGTAGCGCAGGCTCAGCGCATTGTCGTTGTCCAGCTCGTACACCACGGTCACGTCCAGCTGGCCCGGGTAGCCATCTTCGCCGTCCGGGCTGCTGCGCGTAAACGCGATGCCCACGGCGTCCTCCTTGGTGAACGGCTCGGCCCGCCACATGACCTGGTGAAAACCCTGCGTTCCGCCATGCAAGTGATTCGGCGCATTGTTGACGGCCAGCTGGTAATCCTTGCCGTCGAGACTGAAACGTCCCTCGGCGATGCGGTTGCCGAAACGCCCGATGACGGCGCCCAGGTAGGCGCTGTTGGCCAGGTAGGGTTCGATGCGCTCGAAACCGAGCACCACGTCGGCAAAGGTGCCGTCGCGGTCCGGCACGTGGATTTCGCTGATGATGGCGCCAAAGTCGAGCACCTTGACTTGCATGCCCTGGCGGTTCCTCAGCGTAAACACGCTGACGTGGGAGCCATCGGGCAGGATGCCGAACGGGGCTTGCGTGACTGAAACAGAATCAACTGGGGTCATGGCGTCGGGTCCGGAACGTTACAGGGTCGATGAGCGGCCAAACACGGGCATGCCTTGCGCATCCCAGCGCAGCGGCTTCACAAACGTGTGGCGGTCCGGGTTCCACAAAGGATCGCCCACGATTTCCGTGTACGTGCGGGCATGGTACACCAGCAACACGCCGTCGCCATCGGCGGCCGTCGTAAAGCTGTTGTGGCCGGGGCCATAGATGCCGTGCTCGTAGCAGGTGGCAAACACTGGCTCGGGCGACTTGTTCCACGAGAACGGGTCGAGCAGGTCGGCCGACGCATCGGCCCACAGCAAGCCCATCGCATAATTTTCATCGGTGGCACTGGCCGAATAGCTGATGAAGATCTTGCCATTGCGTTTCAGCACGGACGGCCCCTCGTTGACCCAGAAGCCGCGAATTTCCCAGTCGAATTCCGGTTTGCTCAGCATCACGGGCGGACCGGCCAGCTGCCACGGCGTGGCCATCGGCGCGATGTACAGGTTCGAATTGCCTTCGATGGCCACATCCTTCTGTGCCCACAGGTAATACAGCACGCCCTCATGCTCGAACGTGGTGGCGTCCAGGCAGAAGGTGTCGATGCCCGTGTCGATCGGCCCCATGAATTCCCACTCGCCTTCCAGGGGGTTGGCGTTGCTATTGCGGATTGCATACATGCGGTGCTGGAACAGTTTATGTTTGATCTCGCGGCTCGGCGCGGCGGCGAAATACACATACCAGGCACCCTGGTTGAAGTGCAGCTCCGGCGCCCACACCAGCTCGCTGTACGGTCCCGTTTCCGGCTTGTGCCACACGTCGACGGTAGGCGCGTCGGCCAGCCCGGCAATGCTGTCGGCGCGGCGCAGCTCAATGCGGTCGTACTGGGGCACGGAGGCCGTAAAGTAATAATAACCGTCGCTGTGGCGGTAGATATGCGGATCGGCACGCTGTTCGATCAGCGGTTTCAGTACTTCAACCATAAGCACTCCAAATCATTTCATTAGATAAAATTAGTTTGCCTTACAACACCTGAGAAAACCGTAGCGAGCGGAAGGGAGAGGTGGCTAAGAAGCGCAACCGTACTCTAGTACGGTGAGCATCGCAGGCCGCCTATACCGACGCGCAGTAGGTTAGCTCAGGTGTCCTCATGCGGCAACAAAGCCGCGTTTGTGCATTTCCGACTTCACGCCGCTGTAGTACGCATCGCTGATGCGGTACTTGAACATCAGCAAACCCATCAGCAAGTGGAAAAAGCCGGGAATGACCGACAGCATCAGGGCGATGCCGTTCAGGGCGAATTGCGTTTGCTCATGATTGGGCTGGTAATCAAAATACGCGAGCAGCACGCCCACCAGGCCGCCTGCCACGGCCATGCCCGCCTTCTGGCAGACGGAAATGCCGCCAAAGGCGAAGCCGGAGACGCGCTTGCCCGTCTTGACTTGTCCATAATCGATGGTTTCCGCGATGGCCGACCAGAACACGGGCGCATGCAAGTCCACCACGAAGGACAGCAGGAAATACAGGGCAAAGGCCAGTACGGTATCGCTCGGTTTTACGAAGAAATAGATCGCCAGGCTGATCAGCGCGACGCCGATCTGCGTGTAGCGGAACAGTTTAACTTTGCAATAGAACTTGGTGATCCAGGTCGAGGCGATCATGGCCAGGATGGCCGCCACCACGCCCGTGGTCAAAAAGGCGGCCACCGTTTCCGTGCTGCCGCCCAGATAGTATTTCGCGTAATAAATGGCGACGGAACCGCGCACCACGTAACCGATGGTGCCCGTGACGCACACGCCGCACAGTACCAGCCACTGGTCGTTCTGCAGCAGCACCTTCAATTGCGCCAGCAACGATTGCTTTTCCACCACGTGCACGACGCGCTCGGTGGTGGAAAAATAGCAGAACAGGAATAGGGCCACGCCCATGACGGCCATCACGGCCATGGCCGCCTGGTAGCCGACGGCCGGGTTGCCGCCGCCCCAGCGCTGCGACAAAATCGGCACGACAATGGTCACCATGAAGGCGCCGATCTTGGCAAAGAACAGGCGGTAGCCATTGGCCGACAGGCGGTCCTGCGGGTCGCTCGTCAAGCCGCTGATCAGGGAAATATACGGGATGCCAACGCCGGCCGTCATGATCGTCATCAGGATATACGTGGAATAGGCCCAGACCAGCTTGGCGTCGTACTGCCACTCTGGCGTGCTGAAGACAAAGAAGACGCTGACGCCATACGGCACGGCCAGCCACAGCAGGTAGGGGCGGTAGCGGCCCGAGGCAAAGCTGTAGCGGTCCGTGATCTGGCCCATGACCAGGTCGGCGATGGCGCCGATGACTTTCACGGCCACGAACAGCAGGGCCAGGTCGGTGGTTTTCAAGCCATAGATATCGGTATAGAAAAAAGTGATGATCAACATCATCGACGAAATGACGACATTAAGCGCCATGTCGCCGGCGCCGAAGCCGACCTTTTCAACGGTGGATAATTTTTGCGTCTCCATGCTTTCCGTCCATTCTTTTTATGATGAATCGTGCGTGACTGTCCAACTGACAGGGGCGTTGCCGGCCGAAACCATGGCAACGCCCTTGGATACTGCTTTTTTCACTCATGTAAAACGTTCAGGGCAAGGCGCGTTGCCGAAGACAGTACGAGGAGTACGGCGAGGCAATGCAGCGCAGCCATGGACGTTTTACATTTTCCAGCGCAAAGAAAGACCTACCGTGCGGTCATAGCGCCGCGTATCGCGCGCATACACGCCCGGTTCGTTCCAGTAATCCTTGAACTTGGTATCGAGCAAGTTATTCCCATCGAGGGTCACCGTGAACTGCTCGTTGATCTTGTACGACAGCGAGCCGTCGAGCTGGGCCGTCGGTGCCACCTTCAGGTCCAGGCCGGGGCCGCCCTGGTTGTAGCTGTCGATGAATTTCGAGCGCCAGTTGTAGGCCAGGCGGCCCGACCACGCATCTTTTTCGTACAGCAGCACCAGGTTGTAGGCATAGCGCGACACGCCCGTGATCGCATGGCTGCCCGTCTCGTCATCAGTCGTGCCGCTCATGTAGGTACCGTTTGCTTGCAAGCCCAGGCCGCTCAAGATGCCGGGCAAGCCGTCATAGAACTGCTGGTAGCCGATTTCCAGGCCTTGCAGCTTGCCGGCCGCCGTGTTGTACGGGCGGTCCACGTCATACGTCTTGCCGGCAATGGTTTCGCTGGAAATGCGCTGCTGGATATAGCCGTCGAACTTGTGGTGGAACACGGTGGCGGTGACGGAACCGGCCGGCGCGAAATACCATTCCAGTGCGGCGTCGACATTGTCGCCCGTCACCGGTTTCAAATTCGGATTGCCGCCCGCGCCCGTCGCCTTCACCGTTTCCGTCGAGTTGACTAGGGCCACGCCGGGATTGAGCTGGGCAAAGCCGGGGCGGCTGATGGTGCGGCCCGCGGCGAAGCGGCCGACCAGGTCGCCGCGCAGCTTGATTTTCAGGGCCACGCTCGGCAGCACATCGGTGCTGGACGTGTCGCTGATGACGGGCGTGTAGACGCCATCCTGCGAACTGTTGCCTTGCAGGCTTTGCTCCGTGCGCACCACGCGCACGCCCACGGTACCGTCGACGGGATAGTCAGCCAGCTTGAAGGCGACCTTTGCCTTGGTGTAGATGGAATACGTCTTTTCCGTATCCTTGAAAAACGAGCCCGGGTCCATGGCGCGCGCGGCGCTGCTGCCCGTGACGGCTTGGCGCACGGCGCCCGTGTTATTGAGCAGGAAGCTGGCGCATGGCGTGTACCACTGTTTCAATCCATAGTCGGGGCCGCCGCTGGACATCGGTTCCGACAGGCAATTGAGACCGGGAATCGACGTCACGCTCTGGCGGCTGAACGGAAACGCGGCGCCGGACACGTCCGGTGCTTCCGCATTGCCCTCGAAACTCTTGATCGATTCGGCTTCGCGCTTGACGCCGCGCACGCCGACACTGATTTCCTTGAAGATGCCGCCCGCACTGGGCGTGTACGCCAGGTCTGCGCGCACATCGTTCGAGCTGCCCTGGTCCCGGCCGTAGCGGTCGAAAAAGCCCTTCAGATAGTAATTCGACGGGTCTTGCAAATCGATGCCCGTGTAATCGACATGCAGGGTGCCGTTCTGGTTGGTATTGATGGTGGCGTTCGGCACTTGCGTGATGGCGTCGAGGATGGGGTTGCGCCAGGTATAGCTGCTCTTGGTACTGGCCACTTCCGATGTGAAACGCCATTCGGGATTGATCTCCCACAAGCCGCCCACGGCAAATTGATGCGTCTTCGTCTCGTTCTTGTTCGCCTGCGTCGACATGATGGTGTTGACGTTGGTCGACGTGAGGGTTTGCAGCTGGTCGGTGCCGGGAATTTTTGTGGCCGACACGGGCGTGCCCCACCATGGCAAGCCGACGAAGTAATCGGACTCGGCATCGAGCAGGAAACGCGTGGCCATGCCTTCCGCATACAGCTCGACGTCGGCATTCGGACGCCATTGCAGCACGGCATTGGCGGTGGTGCGGCGGCGGTCGCCCTTGATCGGCAGCAAGCCCACCTGATCCGGCCCCGTCAAGCCGGGCAACAGGAAACTTTTATCCACGGGCGCCGTATTGAACGCGCGTTCTTCATGGTAGCGGTGCTGTTGTTGCGACAAGCCCAGCAGCGCGCCCACTTCACCGATGCCCGTCTTCCAGCGGTTCGCCACCATGCCGCTGATGTTCGGGTCCGTGGCTTTCGATTTGTCGCTGTAGACGGCGCGCGTATTCACGCTGGCGGTAAATTCCTTGAAGTCGAACGGACGGTTGGTGCGCACGTCGATGATGCCGGCCACGCCGCCTTCGACCTGGTCCGCGCCCTGCGATTTGTACACGTCGACGCGCTGCAGCATGGTGGCGGGAATGTCGGCCAGGTTGACGTAGCGGCCCGTGGTGGTGAACAGCTCGCGGCCGTTGAGCAGGGTCGTGACATCGCGCAAGCCGCGTATCATGACGGCGCTCGCTTCGCCCGAATCGCGGCGGATCTGGATGCCGGAAATGCGCGCCAGGGTCTCGGCCACGTTGTTATCGGGGAATTTGCCGATGTCGTCGGCCACGATGGAATCGATGACCTGGTCCGAACGCATCTTGATCTGCTGCGAATTTTGCGCGGAACGGCGCACGCCGCTGACGGTCACGACCGACACGTCCGCGGCCGGCTCGGCACCGGCATCGGCCGCCACCGCATCCTGCGCCCAGACCGAAGCCGTGCTCAGCAAGCCGATACCGGCCAGTGCCGCAACGGCTGCCTTCAAGGTGAATGGACGAGGAAAAGTAGCCGCGAGCGGGCCGAGGGCGTGGCGCATCATGAATCTCCAGATATTGTTTTGATATTTTTATGCTGCTTGCATGTCGTTCGCATGCTCGGCGTTTATCTTAGGGGCTGGGCGATAATCTCTCCAATCAATTTTTACACTGTTTTGATATCAATTTTGATATCGGCAACGGCAGCACGTTGGAGCGTGTAAACCGGCAACGGCAAGAGCGTCGCGGGCATGTTCATCGACTGCATGCACAAAAAACAGGCAGCGCTGGCGTGCACCATGAAATCGGGAACAGGACTAAGCTGGGCGCTTGGCACTGCCTTTCCATTCCCCCTTCCTTGCACAGGAGTCCGCATGAACGTTTTAATGGTATTGACCTCGCACGACCAGCTGGGCGACACGGGCCACAAGACCGGCTTCTGGCTGGAAGAATTCGCCGCCCCGTACTACGTGCTGAAAGACGCGGGCGCACGCCTCACCCTGGCTTCGCCCAAGGGCGACCAGCCGCCGCTGGACCCGAAAAGCGACGCGCCCGAATCGCAGACGGCCGCCACGGCCCGCTTCAAGGCCGATCCGGCCGCCCAGGCCGCGCTCGCTTCCACCGTCCTGCTGTCCAGCGTGAAAGCGGCCGACTATGACGCCGTGTTCTATCCGGGCGGCCACGGCCCCCTGTGGGACCTGGCCGAAGACCGGGACTCCATCGCCCTCATCGCAGCGCTGCACGCGGCCGGCAAGCCCGTGGCCGCCGTCTGCCACGCCCCCGGCGTCTTGCGCCACGTCAAAGGCAGCGACGGCCAGCCCTTGGTGAAAGGCAAGCAGGTGACGGGATTTACGAATACGGAAGAAGACGCCGTGGGCTTGACGAAAGTCGTGCCCTTCCTCGTGGAAGACATGCTCAAGGATAACGGCGGCATCTACTCGAAAGGCGCCGACTGGGCCCCGTATGTGCTGACGGACGGCATCTTGATCACGGGACAGAATCCGGCCTCGTCGGAGGCGGCGGCGCAGGCGTTGCTGGGATTGCTGAAGTAACGCGCAACGTTACAGCGAAGCCATGACGGAGCGCAGCAACTTGCTCAACTGGGGCAAGCCTTGCGCTTCGTAATTGGCAATCAATTCGGCTGCGGATCTGGGTGGTTTGCGTAATCGTGCCCGATTTTCCTTGATGACAGCGAGCATGCGTATGGGGGCCAATTCATACTGGGCCACCAGAAAATCATCCGGGTGCACCACTTCAATATTGTGCCCGCGCATGAGCGCATCCGGGAAATCCTTGAGATTGAAGGTGACGATGGCATCGGCATGCCCCACGATAGCAGCCGCCAGGACATGCCGGTCGTTCGGATCGGGCAAGATCAAGGCATCAATCAGGTATTCGTAAGAGTCGATCACGCCGTCTTCGACCGCTTGCGCCATCAGCGCACTTGTCCGTGCCAAGGCGGCAGGATCGAGATCTGGCCGATTGAGCAGCAAGTTGCGTCGCCACTCCGCCTGTATCTGCGCTGTCCAGCGCGCACTGAAGATACCGTCCGCAGCCAAACTCAGCAGGAGATCGCGCAAGGGCGCCGGATACAAGACACAGGCATCCAGGACGGCAGTGTAGCGGAAGTATCCGGCCATCAATACCCCAGTTCAAGCTCCTGTGCCTGATCTGCCAAGGCCTGCAAGGCCTGTTCCGAGCGGCGTTTGCGCTCATCCTTGTATTGCACCACATCCTCAAAGCGCAGCCGGCGGTGCGTACCCACCTTATGATGGGGAATTTTCCCTGCTTCAAGCAAGCGCACCAGATACGGCCGCGACATATTCAAATACATCGCCGCTTCCTGGGTCGTCACGTCAAGTTCCTTGGGCATGACCGTCACAGCCTTCCCTTGCGCCAAGGTGCCCAGCACATCGGCAAACAGGCGCAATACATTCGGCGGCAAGCGCAGCAACGGTGCGTCACCGAGGTCGTGCGCCCCCTCCTCCACGATGGCAATCTGCACGGCGCGCGAATGATCAAGCGCACTGACCAGACAGCGCTGCGCCGCCTTCGCCAGCGCCAGGTCTTCCTTGTTCTCCAGGCGCTCAATCACATTCGACATGGCATCCTCCCTGCTTTCCATTGAAGCTTACGATCCAAACGCAATAAACGCAACCAAAGAAGTATAACAATTTGCGCCGGAACAAGCACGGCACGACGCCAAAGCGAACAGGCACAGGCCAGCCCATCAACTACATAACGAGGGGGAGAAAACGATGTGGGAACTGCGGGGACATCTTGGTGCGGCTGGCGGGGATCGAACCCACGACCCTTGGCTTCGGAGGCCAATACTCTATCCACTGAGCTACAGCCGCGTAGGGGGAATTTCTGAAGTGATGCGAAGGATACCGTTTTTCTTTACCTACGTCTACGGAAACTGTCGTATCGTCGGCAATTGCATGTCACTGCTCAATTTTTGTGCCTATAATTGTGGGTTTCATAAAGGTTTACATCCAGGCATGTAAAAATGCTACCTTACACGGCCATCAGTTTCAAATCTGGACTAAGGACATCATGAGCGACGCACATAACGAACAACAATCAGCGATCAAAACGCCTAAACAATTGCTTGCCGCCGTAGCTGGCTTCTTCCTCATCACCGTTATCGGCATCATCTTGCTGGTGCAGTTCGTCACGGCGCAAAAACTGACGGGTGCCGGTACGGACAGCCAGTCGCCGGAAGCCATTGCCGAGCGCCTGAGCCCGGTGGCCAATGCCGGCTTTACCTTCAAGGATGCCAGCGGTCCGAAGGTGCTGCAAAGCGGCGAAGCCGTCTACACGGCCACCTGCGTGGCCTGCCATGGCGCCGGCGTGGCTGGCGCACCCAAATTTGGCGATGCGGGCAGCTGGTCGGCCCGCCTGGCCCAAGGCTACGATACGGTCCTGAAACACGCGATCGAAGGCTTGCGCGCGATGCCGGCCAAGGGCGGCAATCCCGACCTCGACGATGTGGAAGTGGCACGCGCCGTGGTCTACATCGCCAACGCTTCGGGCGGCAAGTTCAAGGAGCCGGAAGTGCCGGCACCGGCCGCAGCCGCTGACGGCGGCGCCGCGCCAGCCGCAGAGCCTGCAAAGTAAGCGGCTACGCTGCACCAGGAACCGCCCGCAGAGGCGGTTTTTTTTCGCCCGCAGTTTGTGCCAAATCACACGACGCAAAAAAGCCGCCCGGCTTGCGCGGGGCGGCTGGCAACTGATGCCTGAAAAAACTGTCTTACCACATGATGACGCGGTCTTTCGGTGGCAGATACATCTTGTCGCCCGGTTTCACGTCAAACGCCTGGTAGAAACCTGGCTGGTTGCGCATGGTGCCGTTGGCGCGGAACTGGCCTGGCGAGTGCGGGTCCGTTTTCAGCAAGACCAGTTGCTGCGCTTCGCGCATCTTCATGCGCCATACCTGGGCAAAGCCCGCATAGAAACGCTGCTCGCCCGTGAAACCGTCGATGACGGGGGCTTTCTTGCCGTTCAGCGACAATTTGTACGCTTTGTAGGCAATGGCCACACCAGAATTGTCGGCGATGTTTTCGCCCAGGGTCAGTTCGCCGTTGACGAAGTGGCCAGGCACGGGGCTGAAGCTGTTGTACTGCGCCACCAGCTGTTTGGTTTTCTTGGCGAAGTTTTTATGGTCGGCCTTGGTCCACCAGTCGCGCAGGTTGCCGTCGCCGTCATACTGGGCGCCCTGGTCGTCGAAGCCGTGGCTGATTTCATGGCCGATCACGCCGCCGATGGCGCCATAGTTGACGGCGTCGTCCGCGTTGGCGTCGAAGAACGGCGCTTGCAGGATGGCGGCCGGGAAGACGATTTCGTTCAGTTCAGGGTTGTAATAGGCGTTCACGGTCTGCGGCGTCATGCCCCACTCGTCGCGGTCGATAGGCTGGCCCAGCTTGTTCAATTCGCGGTTGTAATTGAGCAGGTGCGAACGCTGGATGTTGCCGATCAAATCGTCCTGCGCCACCGCCAGGCCCGAGTAATCGCGCCATTTGTTCGGATAGCCGATCTTGGTGGTGAACTTGGCCAGCTTGATTTGCGCCTGCTTCTTGGTGACAGGGCTCATCCAGTCCAGCTTGTCGATGCTTTGCTTGTAGGCCGTCATCAGGTTTTTCACCAGCGCTTCCATGCGCACTTTGCGCTCGGCCGGGAAATATTGCTCGACATACAGCTGGCCCACGGCTTCGCCCAGCGCACCTTCGACGGCGCCCACGCCGCGTTTCCAGCGCGGACGCATTTCCGTCACGCCCGTCAGGGTGGTGCCATAAAACGCGAAGTTTTCATCGACATACGCTTTCGGCAGGTAGCCGGCGTTAGCGTGCAGCAAGTGCCATTGGAAATACGCTTTCCACGTTTCCAGCGGCGTCTTGTTGGCGATCTCGGCAAAGCCTTTCAGGTAGCTGGGCTGGCTGACGATCACATAATTGACCTTGCCGGCAATGCCCGTATCCTTCAGGTAGCGGGCCCAGTCGTAGCCTGGCGCCACGGCGGCCAGTTTGGCCAGTTCCACCTTGTTGTAGGTCTTGACGGGATCGCGGTTCTGCACATTGCTCCATTGCGCCTTGGCCAGTTCCGTTTCCAGCGCGAGGATGGCCTTGGCATTCGCGGCAGCGTTCGCGTCGCCGGCCAAACTGAGCATTTTTTCCACGTGGGCCAGGTATTTGGCGCGCGTATCGGCCTTGCCGGCTTCCAGGTAGTAATCGCGGTCAGGCAAGCCCAGGCCGCTTTGCACGATGTCGGCCACGTATTTGGTGGAATCCTTGGCGTCCTGGTGGATGCCGAAGTCGTAAGGCGAGGTCACGCCCAGCTTGCTGAAGTGGGCGATCACGGCCGGCAACTCGGCCTTGTCCTGCAGCGCGGCGATCTTCGCCAGCTCCGCGTTCAACGGTGTCAGGCCCAGGCTTTCCAGCTTGGCTTCATCCATGAAGCTGTTATAAAAATCACCGATCTTCTGGGCATTCGAACCGGCCGCGCGGGCCTTGTCGGCGGCCGCGCCTTCGACGATGCCGCGCAGCTGCGTTTGCGTATCGTCGGCCAGCTTGGCAAAGCTGCCCCAGCTCGACTTGTCGGCAGGAATGACGGTTTCCGCCAGCCATTTGCCATTCAGGTGCTGGAACAGGTCATCCTGCGCGCGCACGGCAGGGTCGACGTATTCGATGGCGATGCCGGACGTCAGCGCCGCTGGCGCGGCAGCCGTGGCGGTGGCGGGAGCGGCTTTCTTGGCAGTATCGGCGGCGCCAGCCATGCCGGACACGCCAGCCAGCAGACTCAGGGTCAATGCACTTAACAAATAACGATTCACGGTTGTCCTCAATATTGTATTGTGTGGAATATAAGGGTCAGAAGGCCCAGGGCTTCTGGCCCGGTTTTTGACTGTAGCATACCGGCTGAAACGACAGAAAGAACTTTGACCGGAATGCAAAAAAGACCACGCAAGGTGGCCTTTTTTGTTGCTACAGGATTACGTTTTCATCGCGACAGCGCTTACCAGATGATGACGCGGTTTTCCGGCGCAACATACATCTTGTCGCCCGGTTTCACGCCAAACGCTTCGTAGAAGCCAGGCTGGTTGACCATGGTGCCATTGGCGCGGTACTGGCCCGGCGAATGGGGATCGGTCTTGATTTGCACGATCTGCTGCGCTTCGCGCATCTTGCTGCGCCATACCTGGCCAAAGCCCATGTAGAAGCGCTGGTCGCCCGTCAGGCCGTCCAGTACGGGCGCCGGCTTGCCGCCCAGCGAGATCTTGTACGCTTTATACGCAATCGCCACGCCCGAGTTGTCGGCGATGTTTTCGCCCAGGGTCAGCGCGCCGTTGACGTGGTAGCCAGGCAAGGGGCTGTAGCCGTCGTACTGCTTGGTCAGCGCGTCGGCCTTGGCCGCAAAGTTCTTGCGGTCGGCCGGGGTCCACCAGTCGCGCAGGTTGCCGTCGCCATCGGACTGGCTGCCCTTGTCGTCGAAGCCGTGGCTGATTTCATGGCCGATGACGGCGCCGATGGCGCCATAGTTGACGGCGTCGTCCGCGTTGGCGTCGAAGAACGGCGGCTGCAGGATGGAGGCCGGGAAGACGATTTCATTCATCGTCGAGCTGTAATAGGCGTTCACCGTTTGCGGCGTCATGCCCCACTCTTCGCGGTCGATCGGCTTGCCCAGCTTGGCCACCTGGCGGGCGGAGCCGAAGTTGGCGGCACGCATCATGTTGCCCACCAGATCGCCCTGCACGATCTGCAGCTTCGAATAATCGCGCCATTTGTTCGGATACGCGATCTTCGGCGTGAACTTGGCCAGCTTGGCTTGCGCTTCCTTCTTGGTTTCCGGGCTCATCCAGTCCAGGGTGTCGATGCTGTCCTTGTAGGCGGCCAGCACGTTTTTCACCAGTTCCTGCATGTGCGCCTTGCGCTCTGCCGGGAAATACTGCGCCACGTACAGCTTGCCGACGGCTTCACCCAGCACGCCTTCGACGGCGCCCACGCCACGCTTCCAGCGCGGCTGGTTTTCCGTCACGCCGCTCAGTACCGTGCCATAGAAAGCAAAGCTTTCGTCGACGAAGTTTTTCGACAGGTAGCTGGCATAGCTGCGCAGCAACTGCCATTCGAAGTACGCTTTCAGGGTGTCCAGGTCCGTGGCGGCCAGCACCTTGTTGTAGCCGGCCAGGTAGCTGGGCTGGTTGACGATGACGTAATCGACCTTGTTGGCGATGCCCTGGGCGGCCAGGCCTGCCTTCAGGTCGTAGCCGGGGGTCAGGTCGTTCAGTTGATTGATGTCGGTCTTGTTGTAGCGTTTGACAGGGTCGCGGTTCTCGACCTTGGTCCATTGCACTTCGGCCAGGGCCGTTTCCAGCGCCACGACAGCCTTGGCGCGGGCGGCGGCGTTCTTGTCGCCGGCCATGGCCAGCATTTTTTCCACGTGCGCCTGGTATTTTTCTTTCACGCCGGCCTGCTTGGCTTCCAGGTAGTAGTCGCGGTCGGGCATGCCCAGGCCGCTTTGGCTCACGTACGCGGCATATTTCGTCGAGGCACGGGCATCCTGGCCCACGTAGACGGCGTACGGCGTGGCCACGCCCGTCTGGCTCAGGTGGGCGATCAGGGCGGGCACGCCCTTCTTGTCGCGCAGCGAGCGGATGCGGTTCAGTTCGCCGGCCAGCGGCTTCGTGCCCAGCGCATCGAGCTTGGCTTCATCCATGTAGCTGGCGTACAGGTCGCCGATCTTCTGCGCTTCGGAACCGGCCTTCTTGTTTTTATCCTGTTGCGTGGCTTCGATGATGCCGCGCAACTGTGGCGTGGTGTCATCGCGCAGCTTGGCGAACGAACCCCAGCTCGACTTGTCGGCCGGGATCTCGGCCGTGGCCAGCCACTTGCCGTTCAAATGGGTGAAGAAATCGTCCTGCACGCGCACGGCGGGGTCGATGTACTGCACATCGATGCCGGAAACGACGCCGGCGGCGGCAGGCGCGGCGCCTGGCGCCACGGTGGGGGCTGCCACGGCGGATGCGGCGGATGCCGGTTCGGCGGCATGGGCAAACGCAGCCAACAGGGTCAGGGTCAGACTGCTCAAGAGATAGCGATTCACGGATTGTCCTTATGGGGCATGTCAAAAAGACCGGGCAGATAGCTTCGGGCGGATAGCCCGCCGCGCCAGGCGCTGCAGGAATGTAGCACGCGATCATGCCTTTTGACCATCCTTGCCCCCGGAATGGCCCCTCAGTTCTATCCGTCAGTTGCCGGGGAGCGTCATGCCCGCGCCGCCGCCGCCCATGCTGACGCCTGCGCCGCCCATGCCGCCCTTGCCCCCCTTGCGCCCGCCATGCTCGCCACCTGGCGCGCCGCGCGACTCGCTGTGGGGCACGGCGGCGTCCATCACGCGCGCCATCTGGCCGGCGATGAACTGGGCCACCATCTGGCGCTGGTGCTCGTCCAGGGCATCGTTGACGCTCAGCCACCACTCGCGCAGCTGCTTTTCTTCGGCCAGGCTCACGGTGCTTTCATTGTCCATGTCGGCGAGCAAGTCGCGCAGCTCCAGCCGGGGCGCCTGCAAGCCCTGCGTCACCGCCGCTTGCAGGCGCTCGCGGCGCGCCTTGCGTTCGCGCAAGAGTTGACGCGATTTCCCTTCCACCTGCTGCCACAAGGTGGTTTGATTCGCATTGAGTTTCAATTCCGTCCTGAAATCGGGCGCCATCGGCAGCAAGTCTTCCAGGCGCATGTCGGCAAGCGGCACGGCCGTAGCGGTCAAGGCGGTCGTGCCCAGCAGCAAGGCCAGGCCCAGGCGGCGCACGGCGGGGAGTAAGTTCAACGAGGTCATGGGGGCTCCGGATAAAAAAAAGCCTGCGTCCGCAGACGCAGGCAAAACCACTTCGGGTCGAGAATGCGAATCCACTATAGGGCCGCCGCACACGCTTTTTTTCGACTCTTACAAATGCTTACTCCCCTCAAGAGTAACTATACATCGCATACAAAGCCGCAACATATGGCAAGCTGGCCGTCCCGTTTTCGCGCGTAGACTGGGCCCAGGTACGCTTTTTCCACAGCCGGCCCACACCGGCAGAGATTCAGGTCTATACTTTCAGAAAAGCGCCGCTCCACGGGGACTGGCGCTTGTGCAAGACACGCTAGCTGCAAAGGTGCAATGATGGGCAAACTCAAAAATACCGGCTTGATCGGCCTGGGCGTGGTGGCCGGCGTCGCCGTGTCGCTGCAATTTTCCGCCATGGCGCAAAAAACCGTCGAGCCGCCCCTGCCGCTGGAAGAACTGCGCCAGCTGGCCGATGTGTTTGGCCTGATCAAGTCCGATTACGTGGAACCCGTGGAAGACAAGAAACTGCTGGAAGACGCCATTTCCGGCATGGTTGCCTCGCTCGACCCCCATTCCGCCTACCTGGACAAGAAAGCCTACGCCGAGCTGCGCGAAGGGTCCGAAGGCAAGTTTGTCGGCCTGGGCATCGAAATCGGCCTGAGCGAAGACGGCTACATCAAGATCGTCTCGCCCATCGAGGATTCGCCCGCCTACCGCGCCGGCATCAAGGCCGGCGATCTGATCACCCGCCTGGACGGCCAGCCCGTGAAAGGCGTCAGCCTGGACGACAGCGTCAAGCGCATGCGCGGCGAACCGGGCACCAAGGTGTCGCTGACCATTGCCCGCAAGGATGAACCGCAGCCGCTGGCCTTTACCATCACGCGCGAGGAAATCCACCAGAAAAGCGTGAAGGCAAAGATGGTCGAGCCGGGCTACGCCTGGCTGCGCGTGTCGCAATTCCAGGAACCGACCGTCGACGACATGGCCGCGCAGATCACGGCCCTGTATCAGCAAGACCCGAACATCAAGGGCATGGTGCTGGACCTGCGCAACGATCCGGGCGGCGTGCTGCAGGGCGCCATCGGCGTCTCGGCCGCTTTCCTGCCGAAGGACTCTGCCATCGTCTCGACCAACGGCCAGTTGCCGGACTCGAAACAGGTGTTCTACGGCCGCGCCGAATACTATATGTTCCGCTCGGAAGGCGATGCGCTGGCGAAATTGCCGGCCGCTATCAAGAAAGTACCGCTGGTGGTGCTCGTCAACACGGGTTCGGCCTCGGCCTCGGAAATCGTCGCCGGCGCCCTGCAGGACTACAAGCGCGCCACCATCATCGGCACGCAAACCTTCGGCAAGGGTTCCGTGCAAACCATCCGCCAATTGACTGCCGACACGGCCGTCAAGCTGACGACGGCCCGCTACTACACGCCGAATGGCCGCTCGATCCAGGCCAAGGGCATCGTGCCCGACCTGCTGGTCGATGAAAATGCGGACGGCGACGGCTTGAACGGCTTGCGCATCCGCGAAGCGGACCTCTCCAAGCACCTGAGCAACGACCGCGACAAGGAAAGCGCCAAGGCCGCCCCCGTCAACGACGAAATGGAAGAGCAATTGCGCATCATCGCCCTGGAAAAGACCCGCAAGCCGCTGGAATTCGGCAGCCAGGACGATTTCCAGCTGCACCAGGCGCTGAACCACCTGAAGGGTTTGCCCGTGCAGCTGGCCAAGGCCGAACCGGTGGTCGTGCAAGCCGACGTCAAGAAGGAACCGAAGAAGTAAGCAGCAGCGCCAGCAGCACTGCGGGGGGGCGGAATGCCCCCCGGCAACCGTCCACGCGACAAAAATCAATCTTCCGCCACACTTCCCCGTCCCCGCAACACGAAACTCTCTACAGTCGAGCCTGTTTGTGTAAAATTTGCTTCACTTATCGGCGCCGCGCCGATTGCCAAATTTGAAAGCTTAACCATGAAACAAGTCGTCATCAGCGGTACCGGACTGTACACGCCGCCATTTTCGATCTCCAACGAAGAGCTGGTCACCTGCTTCAATGCCTATGCGGAAAAGTTCAATGCCGACAATGCCGACGCGATCGCCGCGGGCACCGTCACGGCGCTGGACCTGTCGAGCGTGGCCTTCATCGAAAAGGCGTCCGGCATCAAGTCGCGCTTCGTGATGGAAAAGGAAGGCATCCTCGACCCGGCGCGCATGGTCTCGCGCATCGCGGAACGGGCCGATGACGAACTGTCCTTGCAGGCGGAAATGGCCGTTGCTGCCGCGCATGACGCGCTGGCGCGCGCGGGCCGCACGCCGGCCGACATCGACATGGTGCTGGTGGCTTGCAGCAATATGCAGCGCGCCTACCCGGCCATGGCCGTGGAAGTGCAGGATGCGCTGGGCATCGACGGGTATGGCTTTGACATGAACGTGGCGTGTTCGTCCGCCACCTTCGGCATCCAGCAAGCCGTGGCCGCCGTGCAAAGCGGCCAGGCGCGCGCCGTGCTGGTGCTCAATCCCGAAATCACCAGCGGCCACCTGAACTGGCGCGACCGCGACAGCCACTTCATCTTTGGCGACGCCTGCACGGCCATCATCGTCGAAGCGAAAGACACGGCCGTCTCGCAGCACCAGTTCGAGATCATCGGCACGGAACTGAAAACGCGCTTCTCGAATGCCATCCGCAACAATTTCGGCTTCCTCAACCGTTTCGACGAGTCCGGCGTGGGCCAGGCCGACAAGCTGTTCCGCCAGCAAGGCCGCAAGGTCTTCAAGGAAGTGTGCCCGATGGCCGCCGAGATGATCAAGGCGACCCTGGCCAAGGCCGGCGTGGAAGTGGCGCAAGTGAGCCGCTACTGGCTGCACCAGGCCAACCTGAACATGAACCTGCTGATCGCGCGCCTGATCCTGGGCCGCGACGCGGAAGCGAACGAAGCGCCCGTGATCCTCGACACCTACGCCAACACCTCGTCGGCCGGTTCCATCATCGCCTTCCATAAGTATCAGGATGACATGGCGGCAGGCGCCATGGGCGTCATCTGCTCGTTCGGCGCCGGCTATTCCATCGGCTGCGTGGTCGTGCGCAAGGTGTGAGCATGCGGACGTAGTCGCGCCTGATTCCTTGAATTAGACGCAGATGCGGGTGGATGGCATGCGTTCGCATCCACCTGAACGAAGATACAGCGCAAATTTTTTGCAAAAAAGCGGCAGGAAAATTCCAGCCGCAGCTTTGTTGCGTTTATACTCAATCGCTGAGTAGCATCTTTTTCATCCGCACGTCTCCATAAGGAACCCACCACGCATGCCCCATGACATCAGCCTGATCACCACCATTGCCGCCGCCCTCGGGTTCGGCCTCATCTTCGGCTTCATCGCCGCGCGCCTGAAACTGCCGGCATTGGTCGGCTATCTGGCCGCCGGCATCATCATCGGACCGGCCACGCCCGGTTTTGTGGCAGATGCGGAAATAGCCGGGCAATTGGCGGAAATCGGGGTGATGCTGATGATGTTCGGTGTCGGCCTGCACTTTTCCATCGAGGATCTATGGGACGTGCGCAAGATTGCACTGCCCGGCGCCATCCTGCAGATCGCCGTCGCCACGGCGATGGGCATGGGCCTGGCCCACTGGTGGGGCTGGACTCTCGGTGGCGGGCTGATCTTTGGCCTGGCCCTGTCCGTCGCCAGTACCGTGGTGCTGCTGCGCGCGCTGGAAGAACGGGGCATCCTCGATTCCCTGAATGGCCGCATCGCCGTCGGCTGGCTGGTGGTGGAAGACCTCGTCACCGTGCTGGTCCTCGTGCTGCTGCCCGCGTTTGCTGGCGCGCTGGGCGGCAAGGTTGCCCCTGGCGCCGAAGCCGTCAGCCTGTGGCAAACCCTGGCCGTGACCCTGGGGCAAGTGGCCGGTTTCATCGTCTTCATGCTGGTCGTGGGCCGCAAGCTGTTCCCATGGATCCTGTGGCAAGTGGCGCGCACCGGCTCGCGCGAACTGTTTACCCTGTGCGTGATCGCCGCCGCCGTCGGCATCGCCTACGCTTCCACCAAGCTGTTCGGCGTGTCCTTCGCCCTGGGCGCCTTCTTTGCCGGCATGGTGCTGCGCGAATCCGAACTCAGTCACCGCGCCGCGGAAGAGTCGCTGCCCCTGCGCGACGCGTTTGCCGTGCTGTTCTTTGTTTCCGTCGGCATGCTGTTCGAGCCTAACATCCTCATCGACAAGCCCCTGCAAGTGCTGGCCGTGTGCGCCATCATTATCTTCGGCAAGTCGATCGCCGCCTTCCTGCTGGTGATGGCCCTGCGCTATCCGCCGAAAACGGCCATCATCGTCTCGGCCAGCCTGGCGCAGATCGGCGAATTCTCGTTCATTCTGGCCGCCCTGGGCCTGTCGCTGGGCCTGATGCCGCAGGAAGGGCAAAGCCTGATCCTGGCCGGCGCCATCCTGTCCATCGCCCTGAACCCGCTCGTGTTCAGCATGGCCAAGCCGCTGCTGCGCGTGATGAGCAACAGCGATTTCGCCCGCAAGTTCGAACGCACGACCGACCCGCTGGCCGAGCTGCCGATGACGGTGCCGCAGGAAAAACTGTCGGGCCAGATCGTGCTGGTCGGCTACGGCCGCGTGGGCCGGCGCATCGCCGCCGCCCTGATGGAGCGGGGCATCCACTTCGTCGTGGCCGAGGAAAACCGCGAAATCGTCGACCAGCTGCGCAAGCAGGGCATTCCGGCCGTGGCCGGCAATGCGGGCGAACCGGCCGTGCTGATCCAGGCGCACATCACGCACGCCACCATGCTCGTCATCGCCACGCCGGACACCTTCCACGTGCGCGCCATGATCGAGACGGCGCGCGCGCTCAATCCCGCCATCATGACGGTGGTGCGTACGCACAGCGAGGAAGAGGCGGAATTGCTGCGCGCGGAAAACGCGGGCAAGGTGTTTATCGGCGAGCACGAACTGGCCAATGGCATGGCCGAGCACGTGCTGCAGAGTTTTGATGCGGCCAAGAAGGGGCATGGCCATTAAGGTTCCTTGATGCCGAACCGCTATGCCGGGGTCGGTCCCTGCGGGATCGGGATGTGCCCCACTGGGGCGCATCCCCCCGTCGGGTCTGACCCCAGCCCTCAATTTACAAACTGGCGGCCAGCTCCGCCCCCTCCCGTATCGCCCGCTTGGCATCGAGTTCCGCCGCCAGCGCGGCGCCACCGATCTTGTGGAAACGGGGGCCGCCCGCCTGCAGCGGCTTGCCATCCTTGTCCACGGGCGGCATCAGTTCCGTCAAACTGTCCTGTCCCGCGCAGATGACCACGTTATCCACGGCCAGCAGGCGCTGCTCGCCGCCCACCGTGATGTGCAAGCCCTGTTCGTCGATCCTGTCGTAGGTCACGCCGGCCAGCATGGCCACACCATTTCTCGCCAGCGCCGCCCGGTGCACCCAGCCCGACGTCTTGCCCAGGCCCGCGCCCACTTTCGACGTCTTGCGCTGCAACAGGAAAATCTGCCGCACGGGATCGGGCGCCACGGGCGGTACCAGGCCGCCGCCGGTGGCCGCATCCAGGTCCACGCCCCACTCGCCGGCCCACGTGGCCACGGGTTGCGGCAGCGGGTGCGCCGGGTCGTGCAGCAGATACTCGCCCACGTCGAAGCCGATGCCGCCCGCGCCGATGATGGCCACGCGCGCGCCCACGGGCTTCTTCTCCTGCAGTACATCCAGATACGACAGCACCTTCGGGTGGTCGATGCCGGGAATGGCCGGCAGGCGCACCTTGATGCCCGTGGCGACGATCACGTCGTCGTAGCCGCCGGCCAGCAATTGCTCGCGCGTGACGCGCTGGCCCAGGCGCAGCTTGATATTCGACAAGGCGATGCGGCGGGCGAAATAACGGATGGTTTCCGTGAATTCTTCCTTGCCCGGTATCTGCATGGCCACCTTGAACTGGCCGCCCACGCTGTCGCTGCTGTCGAACAGGGTCACCTCGTGCCCGCATTCGGCGGCCACGGTGGCGGCGGACAGGCCGGCGGGACCGGCGCCGACGACGGCCACCCGGCGCGGCACGGCCTTTTTCGCGTACACGAGTTCCGTTTCATGGCAGGCGCGCGGATTGACCAGGCAGCTGGCGCGCTTGTTGGCGAACGTGTGGTCCAGGCACGCCTGGTTGCAGCCGATGCAGGTATTGATCTCGTCGGCGCGGCCCGCTGCCGCCTTGGCGACAAAGAACGGGTCGGCCAGGAACGGCCGCGCCATCGACACCAGGTCGCAGTCGCCCCGCTCCAGGATGGCGTTGGCTTCGTGCGGCATGTTGATGCGGTTCGACGCCACCACGGGAATAGCGACTTCGCGGCGCAGCCGGCCCGCCACGCTGGCAAAGGCGGCGCGCGGCACCGAGGTGACGATGGTGGGCACGCGCGCCTCATGCCAGCCGAAGCCCGTGTTGAGAATCGTCACGCCCGCCTGCTCCAGGGCCTTGGCCACCACCACCACGTCGTCCCAGGTATTGCCGCCCTCGACCAGGTCGAGCAGCGAATGGCGGTACATGATGATGAAGTTGGGGCCCACGGCGGCGCGGATGCGGCGCACGATCTCCACGGGCAGGCGCATGCGGTTCTCGATGCTGCCGCCCCAGCGGTCCTGGCGCAGGTTGGTGCGCGCGCACAGGAACTGGTTCAATAAGTATCCTTCGCTGCCCATCACTTCGATACCGTCGTAGCCGGCCTTGTGCGCCAGGCGCGCGCAGCGCACGTAGTCGCAGATCGTGCGCTCGATGCCCCGCTCGCTCAAGGGACGGGGGCGGAACGGCGAGATCGGCGATTTCTTGGCCGACGCCGAGACGACGAAGGGCTGATAGCCATAGCGGCCCGCATGCAGGATCTGCATGACGATCTTGCCGCCCTCCTCGTGCACGGCGCGCGTCACCTTGCGGTGGTTCGGCACGTCGCCGAGGAAATTGAGGGTGCCGCCGAACGGCAGCAGCCAGCCCTGGCGGTTTGGCGAAATGCCGCCCGTGACGATCAGCCCCACGCCGCCCCGCGCCCGCTCGCGGTAAAACGCGGCCAGCTTGCCATAATGATAAAAACGGTCTTCCAGGCCCGTGTGCATGGACCCCATGATGACTCTGTTGCGCAAGGTGGTGAAGCCCAGGTCGAGCGGGGCCAGCAGGTGGGGATAGGCAGTCATGGTCGGTCCGATAGAAGATGGTAAGCAGGCCGTACGGTAACAAGCATTGCGGGCCGCCGCAGCGTATTTCTCTAGACCGGGAGTTCTAAATCGCCCGCCGCACGGGTCGGCGATGCGTACAGCTTGTGCCGCGCGGTACTTTCCCGTAGGCTAGGTGGCATGACGCGACTCTTCCTCTGCCTGCTGATGCTGTGCGCCCTCCCCGCTACCGTGCTGGCGCAGGCGCAGGCACTGCGGCTGGACAAGCTCAAGGTCGACGTCAAGCGCATCGAGGTCGACGGGCAGCGCATGTATGAAGTCGATGCCAGCGGCAGCGTGCAGGCGCCGCCGGCTTCCGTCTGGAAGACCCTGACCACCTACGAGCGCATGAATGAATTCGTGCCGGACTTGAGCTCCTGCCGCGTGCTGTCGCGCAACGGCAATGAAGTCATCATCGAGCAGCAGGGCATGGCGCGCTTCCTGTTCATGAACCACCCCATCCACCTGGTGGTGCGGGCCACGGAAACGCCGTTCACGGCCATCGACATCGCCCTGATCTCCGGCGACATGCGGCATTACGAATCGCGCTGGAATCTGTATCCGATCCCCGAGACGGGCGGTACGCGCATCGTCTTTTCCAGCCGGCTGATGCCGGGCTTCTATGTGCCCGGCATGCTGGGCACGACCATGATACGCGGCGATATCGAACGCATGATGGCGGCCGTGCTGGCGCGCATCGACAGCCAGTACGCGGAAAAATCCGGCTGAATTACGCCAGGTAGGTATCGCGGTCGCGGATTTCCGCGAAGTTTTCCAGGCTGCCCAGCTTCACGGTGACGGGGTTCAGGCTGGCCTGCGGCTGCATCGAGCGCCAGGCGAACAGCCATTCCTGCTCCGGCGCTTCGGCGCGCGTCTTGGTGAAGGCGGCGCCCAGGGCGGCGCGCTGGCCGTATTCGACCAGGCCATCGATGCCGGCCCAGCTGGGCAAGGTGCGCTGCACGGCGCGGTGCAGGCGTTCGCCGAATTCTTCCGTATTGTGGATGATCAGACAGGCGTCGGCCGGGGCGAACAGGTCGAACAGTTGCTTGTCCCACACTTGCGAAAAGCTCAGGGTCAGGCAATTGCCCGCTGGTACCAGGCGGAACTGGCCCAGGCTCAGCGCCAGCTCGAGTTCGCTGCGCTGGCCGTAGCGGTGCAGGGTGGGGGGACGTTTGTAATCGTGCATGCTGGACTCGTTCTTCAATAGTAGGGTAAGCCGGCGCGCGCCGCCTAGCGGGGCGGGCGGATATGGCGCCGGATGCGCTGGGCCGTCGCGGCCAGGTAAATTTCGCGCAATAAATAAATAAAACAGCCGATCAGGCAAACCACGGCCAGCACAAAGAAGGCCGCGATGTATTTATCCAGGGTCAGGTTCAGGATGTCGCCCAAAAACAGCATGGCGATGATGACGCAGACAAAGAAGCCGCAGGCCGTGCTGAGCGAAATCGAATAATTGATCAGATGGGTGCGCCGATACAGGGTATCTAGCTCATCCATATAGAAATCGTTGTAGCCGATGTCGAGCCGGTCTTCCAGCACGCGCGTGCGGTCGATGATGCGGCCCAGGCGGTTCGTCAGCACCACCAGCATGGTGCCGATACCGGTCAACAGGAAAACCGGCGCAATCGCCAGCTGGATGATATGGCCGATGTCGCCGATCTGTATGTTCATGGATAAAAAGTCGTGGGTTCACACCGGCGCCCGACCTTGGCGCCAGCACAGGCCATAGTGTAGCAGGTGGCGCACGCCGGCTGGCCGCTTTGCCAACCGGCGTGTTGCAAGATCATGCGAAGCCGCGCCCCGGCACGAAGCGCTCGGTGGCGCGCACCAGCGCCGAAGCGATGCCGTGCTCGAGCGCGCCATGGCCCGCGTCCGGGATCATGTCCAGCTGCGCGCCGGGCCAGGCTTGCTGCAGGCGGTAGGCCGACAGCGGCGGGCAGATGGCGTCGTAGCGTCCCTGCACGATGACGGCCGGCAAATGCGCGATGCGCGCCATGTTACGTATCAGCTGGTCTTCCTCGAAGAAACCGAGATTGGCCATGTAATGCGATTCGAGCCGGCCCACGCCCAGGTCCAGGGCATCGTTCGGCGCATCTTCCGGTTGCGGCATCAGGTAGACGCGGCGGCCTTCGAAGCGACTCCAGGCGCGCGCGGCCGGCCAGTACACGGCGGGATCGCTGCTGAGGATGCGTTTCACGTAGGCCGCCAGCAGGTCGCCCCGCTCCTCTGCGGGAATCGGCGCGGCGAATTCCTCATACAGTTCCGGATAGAACCAGCGCACGCCGTCGATGAACCAGTCGATTTCCGCCTGCGTGCACAGGAAAATGCCCCGCAGCACGAAGCCGAGGCAGGCTTCGGGATGCGCCTGGCCATACGCGAGCGCCAGGGTCGAGCCCCAGGAACCGCCAAACACCAGCCATTGGGCGATGCCGAACTGGGCGCGCAAGCGTTCGATGTCGGCAATCAGCAGCTGCGTCGTGTTGTTGCGCCATTCGCCCAGCGGCGTGGACTTGCCCGCGCCGCGCTGGTCGAACAGGATCACGCGGTAGCGCTGCGGATCGAAGAAGCGGCGGTGCTGCGGCGACAGGCCCGCGCCGGGGCCGCCATGCAGGAACAGCACGGGAATGCCGTCGGGATTGCCGCACTCTTCCCAGTAAATGGTGTGAATGTCATCGACCGCCAGCATGCCGTGCCGGTTCGGCGACAGGGCGGGAAACAGGGGAGTCAGGGAATCGGGCATGGCGGTCCTCTAGATACGGTCAGGGCGCCAGGCACTGCATGCCCGGCAACTGTTCCAATTATAGTGCGCCCCTGCCGGCTCAGGCCAGCAGCAAGGGCAGGCGGTTCGACGACTTGATTTCGCGCATCGACAGGCTGGACTGGATTTCCGCCACGCCGGGCAGGCGGCGCAGCACGGTCGAGACAAATTCGCCATACGCTTCCAAGTCGCGCGCCACCACTTGCAGGAAGTAATCGGCTTCGCCCGCCACATTGTGGCACGACAAGATTTCTGGGATCGTCGCGATGGCTTGCTCGAACTGCGATGGCTGCTCGCCGCCATGGTTGGCAAACACGACCCGCACGAACGCCACCAGGCCGATGCCCAGCTTCTTGCGATTGAGCAAAGCCTGGTAGCCGGTAATAAACCCCTCCTCTTCCAGGCGGCGCAAGCGGCGCCACACGGGGGTTTCGCTGAGCTTCAAGCGCTCGGCCAGGCGCGCATTCGACAGCCTTCCTTCATCCTGCAACAGCCTGAGTATCTGCAAATCGGTGGCGTCGAGGCTAACTTCTGAAATTTTCATCTAATTTTTGTTTTTATGAGAGTGGAATCTACCCGAATACTAGGGCATGCAGAGCAGGAAAAGCAAGCACATTTCATCACGGCAGGAACATAATGGGGCCCGGCGAGCAGGCTGCACCGTGCGCATGCTCCCGCTTTTCTTGTCGACTGGCCCATGTCCGATTCTACCTTCCTGATGTACCTGCTGGCACTGGCTGGCGCCTTTTTATTACCGGGCCCCGACATGGCGCTGGTGCTGGCCACGGGCGCCGCGCGCGGCGTGGCCACGGCGCTGGTGACGGCACTGGGCATCGCCGGTGCGCGCGCCGTGCACGTGGCGCTGTCGGGCGCGGGCCTGGCGGCGCTGATGGTGACGCATCCGCAAGCCTTGCAGTGGGTCAAATGGGCGGGCGCCGCCTACCTGCTGTACCTGGCGCTGCGCCTGCTGCAGTCGGCCCTGTCGAAAAGCGCGGCGTCCGAAGCGCAGGCGCCCGCCACGGCGCACAGCGCCCGCGCCAGCCTGGTGCGCGGCTTCCTGACGAATCTGCTCAATCCGAAGGCACTGCTGTTTTGCAGCATGTTCTTGCCGCAGTTCGTCACCGGCAGCGACAGTGTCGGCATGCAATACCTGCGCCTGGGCGCCACTCTGGTGTTGGTGGGCCTGCTGTTCGACGCCGTGTACGCCATGCTGGCCGCGCGCCTGGCGCGCCGCCTGCGGGGCAAACCTTCGCCTTACGGCAAGTTCGTGCTGCCCTCCGTCTTCGTGCTGCTGGCCGGCCGGCTGGTGCTGGGCTGAACTGCCGTGCCATCGGCAAAGAAAGCGGGATAATCGCTCAGCAAGCGGGCTTCCAGATCGTTGACCTTGCGAAATTGCCGCAGCGTGGGCGCCATGGCCCGGCCCGCATCCCAGCTGCGCCACGCATTTGGCGCGTCGAACTGCGCCAGCAACGCGTCGCCCAGATCCTGGTACACGGCCGCCATGTGGGGCCTGGCTTGCAGCACTTGCAGATACAGCGCCGTCGCTGCCGGCCATTGGCCCAGCTTGGCGCGCAGATTCCCTTCGAACAAGGCCAGGACGGGCTGCTCCAGCCCCGTCTGCGTCCTTAATTCCTGCACGGTGGCCAGCGCGGCCGCGATGCCTTCCTGGTCCTTGGCCAGCAGCCCCCGCGTCAAGTCGTGGATGGGCTGGCATTGCTGCATGGCCAGTTGCTGCTTGGGCGTGAGTTTCTCCACCAGCGCGCCCGTGGAAAAATGGTCTTCCAGCATGGTCAGGAAAGCGTCAAACGGTTGCTCTGCCGCAAAAAGCTTTTCCGCCTCGGCCCGCAGCGCCGGATGCGCCTGGGGCTCCAGCGGCGGCAGCGTCGCTGCCTGCGCCAGCACGCGCTCGAGCGGAGACGCGTCGGCCGCCAGCGGACGGGGCCGGTAGGCAGCCAGCGTGTAAGCGGCGGGCGCCCCCGCCGTCATGGCGCTGATGCGGAAATGGCGCGCGACCGTGCCGCCCACCTCCTGGTAATGCAAGGTGAACTGGGCGGGAATGCGCTTGCCATCAGCCAGCATCTTCAGCACCAGCGGGTGGCCGCCCCAGGTGTAGCGCAGATACTGGGAAAACGCCGTGGCATCGTCGCCGCTGACGGGGCTGCCGGCTGTCCCCAGGCGCAGCAAGGGCTGCCCGTCGAGCGACCACAGCACGGCACCGTCGAGCACCTGCGGCAGCAGGGCGCCGCGCCGCCTTGTCGCCGGCACGGACAGCGCTTGCTCCTCGTACACGGGCGGCATGACGTGGTCCTGCAAGCCACCAGCCTTGAGCGCGCCAGCCAGGCCCTTGCGGTGTTCGCTCTCGATACGGCGAAAACCCGCCACGTCGAACAGCGAATACGTGTCGTAGGTGGATGCCGCCATATCGATGACGTAGCGGCGGCGCGTGGCAAAGTCGAGCACGGACAGGTGCTGGCCATCGCGCACGCTCAGGTAATGCGGGCCCAGCACGACATCGCTGTCCTGCGTATCGCGCGCGGGCAAGCTGGTTTTCACGCCTGGCTTGTTGACGCGTTCGGTAATCACCGTGACGTGAAACGCGACGCTGGCCTGGACGGCGGACGTGCCCAGGAAAAGAAAGGACAGCACGCTGGCGCGGCGCAAGGCGGGAAGAAGAGTCATGGAGATGATGCAGTGGAGAAATGCTGATTCTAAGGCAAAGCACGCGCTGGTCCCGTTTTGCTCGCCAGCATAAAAAAAGACAGCCGCAGCTGTCTTTTTTGTTTGACCGCACCAACGATTACGACATGTGCTGGCCGCCGTTGATCGAGATATTCGCGCCCGTGACGAACGCTGCCTCATCGGAGGCCAGGTAGGCCACCAGACCGGCCACTTCTTCCGGCTTGCCCAGGCGCGCCATCGGAATTTGCGGGATGATTTTGCTGTCGAGCACTTCCTGCGGAATCGCCATGACCATCTTGGTACCGATGTAGCCTGGCGAGATGGTGTTGACGGTGACGTTCTTGCGCGCCACTTCCAGCGCCAGCGACTTGGTGAAACCATGCATGCCGGCTTTCGCGGCCGAATAGTTGGTCTGGCCGAAGGCGCCCTTCTGGCCATTCACGGACGAGATATTGATGATGCGGCCCCAGCCGCGTTCCACCATGCCGTCGCAGACGGGCTTGGTCATGTTGAACACGGAATCGAGGTTGGTGCCCATCACGGCGTCCCAGTTCGGCTTGTCCATCTTCTTGAACGTCATGTCGCGCGTGATGCCGGCGTTATTCACCAGCACGTCGACAGGACCGATTTCCGCTTCCACGGCCGCCACGCAGGCAGCCGCCGAATCGTAGTCGGCCACGTCGCATGGATATGCCTTGAAGTCGTAGCCCATGTCCTTGGTCGTCGCCAGCCATTCCGCGACCTTCGGATTGCCTGGGGAATATGTGGTCACCACGCGATAGCCGAGCGCCGCCAGCTTGAAACACACCGCTTCGCCCAGACCACCCATGCCACCAGTTACCAATGCAACTCTTGCCATTTTCATCCCCTCAGTGTCGTTCTGTTGCTAAAAAGTTAATCATTTAGTGAAAGCTATCCACATCCGCCGCGTGACGGCGGCCAACCACAGCAAACCCCACCGTCACGCACAGCGCGCGACGGCCTGGGTCCGGCGCTAGCGGTTAATCTCGCTCGATGGCGAGTGCTACGCCCATGCCGCCGCCGATGCACAGTGCGGCCAGGCCTTTCTTGGCGTCGCGGCGTATCATTTCGTGGATCAGGGTAACCAGGATGCGCGCGCCCGACGCGCCGATCGGGTGGCCGATGGCAATCGCGCCGCCGTTCACGTTGATCTTGCTGGTATCCCAGCCCATTTCCTTGTTGACGGCAATCGCTTGCGCGGCAAACGCTTCGTTAATTTCCATCAAATCCAGCTCTTCATGCGTCCAGCCCGCTTTTTTCAGGCACAGGCGCGATGCGGAGACGGGACCCATGCCCATGACGGCCGGGTCCAGGCCCGACGAGGCGTAGGCCTTGATGCGTGCCAGCGGCTTGAGGCCCAGTTCCTTCGCTTGCGAAGCGGACATCATGATGACGGCGGCGGCGCCGTCGTTCAGGCCGGAAGCGTTGCCGGCCGTGACGGTGCCGTCCTTGGCAAACGCGGGGCGCAGGCCGGCCAGCGATTCCAGGGTCGAACCGGGCTTGATGTATTCGTCGCTGTCGAAGACAACGGTACCTTTTTTGTTGGCGATTTCCAGCGGCAGGATTTCATCCTTGAACTTGCCCGCTTTTTGCGCCGCTTCCGCCTTCAGTTGCGACTGCAGCGCGAATTCGTCCTGCTCGGCGCGCGTCACTTCGTATTTCTTGGCGACGTTTTCCGCCGTGATGCCCATGTGGTACTGGTTGTACACGTCCCACAGGCCGTCGACGATCATGGTGTCGATCATCTTGAAGTCGCCCATGCGGAAACCGTCGCGCGAACCGTTCATCGCATGCGGCGAAGCGCTCATGTTTTCCTGGCCGCCGGCGATGATGATGTTGGCGTCGCCGCACTTGATCGCTTGCGCCGCCAGGTGCGTGGCCTTCAGGCCGCTGCCGCATACCTTGTTGATGGTGAAGGCCGGGATCGAGCTTGGCAGGCCAGCCTTGATGACAGCCTGGCGCGCGGCGTTCTGGCCGACGGCGGCCGTCAGCACCTGGCCCAGGATCGCTTCGCCGATCAGGTTCGGGTCGATGCCGGTTTGTGCCAGCAAGCCCTTGATTACATGCGCGCCCAGTTCGGACGCAGGAATCTTGGCCAGACTGCCACCGAATTTGCCGACTGCGGTACGGCCGGCGGCCACGATTACGACATCATCCATTTATTTCTCCGATAAGCAGGCCACGAGGGCCAAGGTCAAGGTGGTAATACAATTCAATGAATCCGGGAAGACACAGCAAGCTGTGTTTCATTCTAGCGCGGCATACGCCGCAGTTCCAGCACCGCACCGCAGGCGGCGGCGATGACAGCCTGCCCGGCGATGGCGGCGGGCGGCCTGGCGCGGCGGATAGCCGCTGCCGGGCCGCAACGCGCCTACGGTTGACGAGCGGGACGCGTGTTTTTATTTTTATCATACCCTTCATCGGCGCCGCCGAAAGTGGTTTTTAGAAAATTATTGAAGGGAATAATCAGGGGCACAGGGGTTTGCTTTACCACTTGCAACAGCTCGCCAAATTTTTGACGCGATGCAGCAAACTCACCCTTTGTCACGCTGTCGAATTTCTCCTGGGTTTCTTGGGCAACATCCTTTGCCTGGCGACCATATGCACCAATGCGTTCGATGGCCAGTTGCGACTGCGTGCGCGACAGTTGCAGCAATGCTTGCGGGTCCTTCACGGACAGCAGCTGATTGCCCGCCACCGTAGCGGCAGCCAGCGCCGTGCGGGCCGCATCGAGCTGCAAGTCCAGCACGCTGGTGCCGCTGTCGACGGCAGCCTGGGCATACGCTTGCGCAGTGCTCAATTGTGCTTCCACCACGGCCTTGCCGGCGAGCGCCCATTGTTCGGAAAATGAAAACATGTCGTTCCTCCCCTAAGAGTAGGCGGCGCCATGTTGCGCCGCACAGTACTCAACTGTAAGCGGTGGTTCATTGCTGAACCTTGATATATCTCAAGCTTTCCTGTTGGTTTGTTTCCAATTCAACGTTGATCAGGACAACAACTTGATACCATCGAGCGAGGCAGCGCACTGCTCGCGTATCACGCTAACGAAATCGCGCACATACGCCTTGTCCTGCAGATGGTCGGGCACGGACACATACAGGTCGCTCCACAAGCCGTGCTCGCCCACCGGGCGCGCCACCACATAATCGTAATCGACGTAATTCTTGATAGCCCAGTTCGGCAAGGCGGCAATGCCGCGCCGGCTCGCCACCAGCTGCAGCACGGCCACCGTCAATTCGGCCGTGCGGCGCTCGAACGCGATGCCGGCGGGCCGCAGCACTTCGCGGATCAGGTCGATGCGCTCTTCCGGCACGGGATAGGTAATTAATGTTTCACCCGTAAAGTCGGCCGCCGCCAGCCGGCGCTGCGCCTGCAGCCGGTGCTTTTGCGCCATCACCACCAGCATTTCAAAGCGGAACAGGGGAAACACGGTGAAATCGGGGCCATACGGCGAGCCGATCACGAGATCCGCCTCGCCCGAACGCAGCAAGTCCGCCGGCTCGCTGTGAAAGCCGGACACGAGGTCGATCTCCACTTCCGGCCAGCGCTGGCGGAACGCATCCATCACGGGCATCAGCCAGTCGAAGCAGGTATGGCATTCGAGCGCCACGCGCAACTGCCCCTTGTCCCCTTGCGACAGGCGCGCCACATCGCGCTCGGCCAGTTCGATCTCGGGCAGCAGCTTGTCGGCCAGCTCCAGCAGGCGGCTGCCCGTGGCCGTAAAGGCAATCGGCATCGACTTGCGCTCGAACAAAGGCGCCTTGTAGCGCTCTTCCAGCAAACGGATCTGGTGCGACAGGGCCGACTGGGTCAGGTTGAGCAGCTGCGCGGCGCGCACCAGGCTGCCGGACGAACGCAAGGCACTCAGGGTGCGCAGGTGGCGGATTTCTAGCATCGGGACAATGGGTGATGTGCGTGAATTATTTTCATGTTATTCGGCAAAATGTTTCGTTTTGATTATAGACCAAGTTGCCGCACACTCTAGCGCATTCACATTAAATCTCGATGACATCATGACCGTGCACACCCACATCCTTGGCTTTCCCCGTATCGGCGCCGCGCGTGAGCTGAAACTGGCGCTGGAAAGCCACTGGCGCGGCGCGGCGTCCGAGGCGGACCTGGAAGCGACGGGCCGGCAACTGCGCGCGCGCCACTGGGCGCTGCAACGCGACGCGGGGCTCGACTACGTCACCGTGGGCGACTTCGCCTTTTACGACCAGGTGGCCAACCACATCCAGCTGCTGGGCTGCGAACCGGCCCGCTTCAACTTTGCGCCAGAGCAGTCGCCGCTGTCGCGCTATTTCGCGCTGGCGCGCGGCGCAGACACGCAGGTGGCGCACGGGGACTGCTGCCACGGCCACCAGGCACACGAGGCCAGCCATCACGCGCTGGAAATGACCAAGTGGTTTGACACCAATTACCATTACCTGGTGCCCGAATTGTCGCCGCAGACGCGGTTTTCGCTGGCCGGCGAGCGCCTGCTGGCGGAAGTGGCCGAGGCGCAAGCGCTGGGCCACCCGGTCAAGGCGGCCCTGATCGGCCCCCTCACCTTCCTGTGGCTGGGCAAGGAAAAGACACCGGGCTTTGACCGCCTGGCCCTGCTGGAACAATTGCTGCCCGTCTACGGCGCCCTGCTCGACCGCCTGAAACAGCAAGGCGTCACCTGGGTGCAGATCGACGAACCGATCCTGGGCCTGGACTTGCCCAATGCGTGGCGCAGCGCCTTCGAAAGCACCTACTGGCAGCTGAACCAGGTGGGCGTGAATATCCTGCTGGCCACGTATTTTTCGCCGCTGGAAGAAAACCTCAGCCTGACGTGCCGCCTGCCCGTGGCCGGCCTGCACGTGGACGGCATCCGCGCGCCGCATGAGCTGGTCAGCGTCACGGACTGGCTGCCCGCGCATAAAGTCTTGTCGATCGGCATCGTCGATGGCCGCAATGTCTGGCGCACCGACCTCGACGCGGCCCTGGCCGTGCTGCGGCCGCTGGCCGCCAGGCGCACTGGCCCCCTGTGGCTGGCGCCGTCGTGCTCCTTGCTGCACGCGCCGTTCAGCCTGGCAACGGAAACGGGCCTCGACGGGGAAATCAGGACCTGGCTGGCGTTTGCCACGGAGAAATTGACAGAACTGTCGCTGCTGAAAGACGCGCTGGCCGGCCATCCCGATGCCGCCGCGCTGGCAACGTCCCGCCAGGCCATCGCCGGGCGGCGCGCCAGCGCCCGCGTGCACCGCCCGCCCGTCGCGCAGCGCCTGCAAACGCTGTCGCCCACCGTGGACCGCCGCGACTCCAGCTTTGCCCTGCGCCAGGCCGTGCAGCGCACGCGTTTTCAGCTACCCCGCTTCCCGACGACGACCATCGGCTCCTTCCCGCAAACGACGGCCATCCGCGCCGCCCGCGCCAGCCATAAACGGGGCGACTTGCCGGCGGCCGAGTACGAACGGCAGATGCGCGCCGAAATCGCCCACGCCGTGGAGCGCCAGGAAGCGCTGGGCCTGGACGTGCTCGTGCATGGCGAAGCGGAACGCAACGACATGGTCGAATACTTCGGCGAACAATTGGACGGTTTCATCTTCACGCGCTTGGGCTGGGTGCAGTCGTACGGCTCGCGCTGCGTCAAGCCGCCCATCCTCTACGGCGACGTGCAGCGCCCGGCCGCCATGACCGTCGAATGGACGGTGCACGCGCAAAGCCTGACCGATAAGCCGATGAAGGGCATGCTGACGGGCCCGGTGACGATCCTGCAATGGTCGTTCGTGCGCGACGACCAGCCGCGCGCCGCCACGGCGCTGCAGCTGGCCCTGGCCATCCGCGACGAGGTCGCCGACCTGGAAACGGCCGGCATCGGCATCATCCAGATCGACGAGCCGGCCATCCGCGAAGGCTTGCCGCTGCGTCGCGGCCAGTGGGACGCCTACCTGGAGTGGGCCACGCGCGCCTTCCGCATCGCCGCGTCCGTCGTCGGCGACGCGACGCAGATCCACACGCACATGTGCTACGCGCAGTTCAACGACATCCTGCCGCAGATCGCCGCCATGGACGCGGACGTGATCACCTTGGAGACGAGCCGCTCGGACATGGAACTGCTGGCGGACTTTGGCCAGTTCCAGTATCCGAACGAAATCGGCCCCGGCGTGTACGACATCCACTCGCCGCGCATCCCCTCCACGCCCGACATGGTGAGACTGCTGCAAAAGGCCAGCGCCGTCATCCCGCCCGCCAATTTATGGGTGAACCCCGACTGCGGCCTGAAGACGCGGGGCTGGGCGGAAACGGAAGCGGCCCTGCAAAATATGGTCGCGGCGGCACGGCAGATGCGGGCAGCGTGATGACATAGGCGTACTCAGGCCGCATTCTCGGCTGCTTTCGGGGCGGCGCACGGGTTTTCCGAGGCGCCGCCCTTGTTTTTTGACAAGAAGTTACTGTTGCCCTGCGGAATAGCACACTCCAGGTCCCTGACCGTGATTTTTTTGCAGTAGAATGCAAGAAATTTACTGCTCCCTATTGTTGCCGTACGGAACAGTTGGCCTGCCGCAGTTTCACTTTGATAAATATTTATGTCCAAAAGCCCGTCGCAGAAGCCTATCGAAATCAAGATTTCCACCGTCGTCGCCGTCTCCGCCATTTTGCATAGCGCCGATACGCAGGCACTCGATGCCGCCTTGCGTGACATGACGGGAGGCGTGGCGGACTTTTTCGAGGATGACCTGGCCGTGCTGGACGTGGCGGCCTTGCCCTCCGGCAGCGTGCCCATCGACTGGGCCGCCCTCGTGGCCCTGCTGAAAAAATACCGTTTGAATGCCGTGGCCGTGCGCAATGCGCCGGCCGACATGCATGAGGCCATCCTGGCGCAAGGCCTGAGCCTCGACAGCGGCAAGACGCGCGACGACGCGCCGCCCAAGGATGGCCCCAGGGATACCCCGACGGCGGCCGCCCAGGCGGGTGCCGAGGCACAGGTGATGGTGGTCGACACGCCCGTGCGGGCCGGCCAGCGCATCTATGCGCGCGGCTGCGACCTGATCATCACCGCCGTCGTCAACAATGGCGCCGAAATCATCGCCGACGGCAGCATCCACGTGTATTCCTCGCTGTACGGCCGCGCGCTGGCCGGCGCCTCGGGCAATGCCCAGGCGCGCATCTTCGCGCTGGCCATGGAACCGGAACTGGTCTCGATCGCCGGTGTCTACCGCACGTTCGAGGATGGTTTCCCGCCAGAAATGGCGCGCGGACCCGCGCAAATTCGTTTGGCTGGAGACAGAATCGATATACACTCTGTCAATCCGGTCACTCCCGTGAACCGCTCTTAAGCTGCACAATTCAAGAGATATCTGAAAAGGATTATTTGTGGCAAGAATTATTGTTGTGACGTCCGGCAAGGGCGGTGTCGGCAAGACGACCTCTAGCGCCAGTTTTTCCACTGGTCTGGCCATGCGCGGCCACAAGACAGCCGTGCTCGACTTCGACGTGGGCCTGCGCAACCTCGACCTGATCATGGGTTGCGAGCGCCGCGTCGTCTACGACCTGATCAATGTGATCAATAAAGAGGCCACGCTGAACCAGGCCTTGATCAAGGACAAGCACTGCGACAACCTGTTCATCCTGCCTGCCTCGCAAACGCGCGACAAGGATGCCTTGTCGGAAGAAGGCGTGGAACGCGTGTTGAACGACCTGATCAACATGGGTTTCGAGTTCATCATCTGCGATTCGCCGGCCGGCATCGAACATGGCGCGCTGATGGCGCTGACGTTTGCCGACGAAGCCATCATCGTCACCAACCCGGAAGTATCGTCGGTGCGCGATTCGGACCGCATCCTGGGCATCCTGCAAGCCAAGTCGCGCCGCGCGCAGACGGGCGGCGAACCCGTCAAGGAACACTTGCTGATTACCCGCTACTCGCCGAAACGCGTGGAATCGGATGAAATGCTGTCCTACCAGGACGTGCAGGAAATCCTGCGCATCCCGCTGGTGGGCATCATCCCGGAATCGGAACAAGTGCTGGCTGCCTCGAACCAGGGCAACCCGGCCATCCATTTCAAGGGCACGGACGTGGCGCAAGCCTATGAAGACGTGGTTTCGCGTTTCCTCGGCGAAGATGTCGAGTTGCGCTTTACCAACTATGAAAAGCCTGGATTACTCCAGCGCATTTTTGGGGCGAAGTGATATGGCCTTGCTTTCTTTCCTGTTCCCCCCCAAGCCGAAGACGGCCACCGCGGCCAAGGAACGCCTGCAGATCATCATCGCCCGCGAACGCAGCGGACGCGATGGTCCGGACTTCCTGCCCGCCCTGCACAAGGAATTGATCGCCGTCATTTCCAAGTACACCAAGGTCAATGCCGACGACATCAAGATCTCGCTGGACCGCCAGGGCAACCTGGAAGTACTCGACGTCAACGTGGTGCTGCCGGACGCCTGAAGTCTAATCCGGCCTGACCGTGAGCAACTCCTGCGCCACCGCGGCGCAGGCATTCACGTGCTGGTTGCCGATCTGGCGGAACACGGCGTAGCCGATGGCGGCCGCCACGGCCTGGCCGGCAAACGGCACGAAGCGCGCCACCTGCTTGGTGGCAATCTTGACGCCACTGCGCTTGAGCAGGTGGAGGATCAGTTCGCGCGATACCAGCTTACCCACCAGCATGCCCCCCATGCCCACCGCCGCGCGGTAGGCCATCATCTTGAACTGCGGGTTGAGACGCTCGATCTGCTCGGGCGTGAGACCGAATTCGTGGTTGATATCATTGATCAGCATGGAAAACAGGCCTACGTCGGACATCAGATCGACGCCGGGGATGGGAATGGCCGAAGCGCCCGCCGACATCATGGCGCGCCGCTGCACCAGGCGCCGGCAACGCTCGCGCACCTGCTCGATTTCGGCACGGCTGGCCGGTATCAGGGTCCAATCGGTGCTGCTCTTGTCTGTCATGGCCGTTACTCCGCGGTGAGGGGTCGATCAACAAGTGTAACGTAAAGGCCCTGTCTTCCGATTTCACTGGACACAGTTGCAATCTCTGTTATATTTCACTTGAGCATTCCTTAACATTACGATAAGCAGAGCGGACCGTCTGTTTGTTGCTACACACTCCAGCCCATTATGCGAATTGCCGTACTCGATAGCGACCATAGCCAGGCAGAACTGATCTGCCAGGTGCTCACCGCCGCCGGCCACGCTTGCCACGAGTTTCAGAGTGGCAAGGAGATGCTGGGACAACTGCGCAAGGACAGTTGCGACATGCTCATCCTCGACTGGCATGTCAGCGATCTGGACGGTGCCGAAGTGTTGCGCCGTGCCCGGGAAAAACTGGCGCCGAAGGCGCCCGTGTTGTTTATGACCAACAGCTCGGGCGAAGACGACGTGGTGGCGGGCATGACGGCAGGCGCCGACGACTACATGATCAAGCCCCTGCGGCGCAGCGAACTGACCTTGCGTACCCAGGCGCTGCTGCGCGTGGCCTACCCGGCCCAGAATGGCGCCGAGTACTTGCAATTCGGTCATTACACGTTCGAGACCCGCCCCGGCCGTCTGCTGCGCGATGGCGAAGTGCTGGACGTGACGCACAAGGAATTCGCCCTGGCGCTGCTGTTTTTCCGCAACCTGGGCCGTCCCCTGTCGCGCGCCTACATCCACGAAGCCGTGTGGCAGCGCGACACGGCCCTGCCTTCGCGCACCATGGATACCCACGTCTCGCGCGTGCGCAACAAGCTGCAGCTGAAACCGGAACACGGCTACCGCCTCGTGCCCGTCTACAGCTATGGATATCGCCTGGAAAAACTGGGCGGGTGACGCCGGCGCAGCAGGGCAAAAACAGGCGGACTGCTCAAAGAGCGGGCACAAGGCGCTATAATGTCGGCATAAGAATTCCCAACAGCCCTGAAATGCAACTGCTTGCCGTCGGCCTCAACCATACAACCGCCCCAGTGTCGCTCCGCGAACAGCTGGCGTTTGCGCCTGAGCATCTGGGCCAGGCGGTGATGGCGGCGCGCACCTGGTTCCAGCGCATCGACTTGCGCGACAACGACGAAGCGGCCATCCTGTCGACCTGCAACCGCACGGAGCTGTATGCGGCCAGCCATGTGCCCAATCCGCTCGACGCGGGCGCGCATTTCCTGGCCGATTACCACCAGCTCAACTACAGCGAGCTGCGCCCCCACTTATATATGCTGCCGCAGCACGATGCCGTGCGCCACACCTTCCGCGTCGCCTCCGGGCTGGACTCGATGGTGCTGGGCGAAACGCAGATCCTGGGACAGATCAAGGATGCCATCCGCACGGCCGACGAGGCGGGTGGCCTGGGCACGTATCTGCACCAGTTGTTCCAGCGCAGCTTTTCCGTGGCCAAGGAAGTGCGCAGCAGCACGGAAATCGGCGCCCACAGCGTGTCCATGGCGGCCGCCGCCGTGCGCCTGTCGCAGCGCATCTTCGACAAGATTGCCGAGCAAAACGTGCTGTTCATCGGCGCCGGCGAAATGATCGAACTGTGCGCCACGCACTTTGCGGCGCAGAATCCGAAAAGCATCACCATTGCCAACCGCACCATGGAACGGGGCGAGGAACTGGCGCACCGCTTCAACGGCACGGCCATCCGCCTGGCCGATTTGCCGGAAAAACTGCACCAGTTCGACATCGTCATCTCGTGCACGGCGTCGTCGTTGCCGCTGCTGGGCCTGGGCCTCGTCGAGCGCGCCATCAAGGCACGCCGCCACAAGCCCATGTTCATGGTCGACCTGGCCGTGCCGCGCGATATCGAGGCGGAAGTGGGCCGTTTGAACGACGTCTTCCTGTACACGGTCGACGACCTGGGCAAGGTCGTGCAGACGGGCCTGGAAAGTCGGCAAGCGGCCGTGGCGCAGGCGGAAGCCATCATCGAGACGCGCGTGCAATCGTTCATGAGCTGGGTCGACGACCGCGCCATGGTGCCCGTCATCCAGCATCTGCATGAAAACAGCGAAGCGCTGCGCCTGATGGAAGTGGAACGGGCGCGCAAGATGCTGGCCAAGGGCGCCGACATCGACGCCGTGCTCGAAGCGCTGTCGAAAGGCTTGACGGCCAAATTCCTGCACGGCCCGCAGCAGGCGCTGCACCATGCGCAGGGCGACGAGCGCAAGCAGCTGGTCACCCTGCTGCCGAAACTGTTCCGCCCCCGCCGTTAGCGCAGCCCCACTGGCCGCCCGCGCGGCCGCCCCTGCCCGCCTGCCGGGCTTGCCGGACCCGCACCATCCCTACACTCTTTTACCGCGAATCGCTATGAAACCATCCATGCTGGCCAAACTCGATCAACTGGCGAACCGCCTGGTCGAACTCGACGAACTGCTGATGCATCCGGACGCCACGTCGAACATGGACAGCTACCGCAAGATGACGCGCGAGCATGCCGAACTGGGCCCGCTGGTGGCCCTGTACCGCTCCTACCAGGAAGCGGGCAACGATATTGCGACGGCGCAAGAGATGCTGTCCGACCCGGACATGAAGGAATTCGCCCAGGAAGAGATCGAGGCGGCAAAAGCCACCATGGCGCAGCTGGAGCGCGAATTGCAGACCATGCTGCTGCCGAAGGATGTCAATGACGAGCGCAATATTTTCCTGGAAATCCGCGCCGGCACGGGCGGCGACGAATCGGCCCTGTTCGCCGGCGATTTACTGCGCATGTACACGCGCTTTGCCGAGCGCAACCGCTGGCAGGTGGAACTGGTGTCCTCGTCCGATTCCGACCTGGGCGGCTACCGCGAGGTGATCGTGCGTATCGTCGGCAATGGCGCATATTCCAAGCTGAAATTCGAGTCGGGCGGCCACCGCGTGCAGCGCGTGCCGGCCACGGAAACGCAGGGCCGCATCCACACGTCCGCCTGCACGGTGGCCGTGATGCCGGAAGCGGACGAAGTGGAAGACGTCAACATCAACCCGGCCGACCTGCGCATCGATACCTACCGCGCCTCGGGCGCGGGCGGACAGCACATCAATAAAACGGACTCCGCCGTGCGCATCACCCACTTGCCGACCGGCATCGTGGTGGAATGCCAGGATGACCGTAGCCAGCACAAGAACAAGGCGCAGGCGATGAAAGTGCTGGCCGCGCGCATCAAGGACGTGCAGCTGCGCGAACAGCAATCGAAGGAAGCGGCCACCCGCAAGAGCCTGATCGGCTCGGGCGACCGCAGCGAACGCATCCGCACCTATAACTTCCCGCAAGGCCGGCTGACGGACCACCGCATCAATTTGACCTTGTACAAGCTGGACTTCATCATGGATGGGGATTTGACGGAGCTGACGAATGCGCTGGCGGCAGAGCACCAGGCGGAGCTGCTGGCTGCTTTAGGCGACTAAACGCTGGTGCCATTGCGTCGGCTTACGCTGCGCTAAGCCGACCTACATTCCCAAAGCCAGTTGTAGGTCGGCTTAGCGCGCAGCGCGTAAGCCGACAGCTTTAAGTAGCGGCTAAGCAATAAAAATCTGCCCTTGTGCGAGAATGCGTAACGCTTTTTCCCTATTCACCTCACCGTGTCGCCCATGAAAAATTCACGCACCGTCCTCCTGTCGATCGCCGCCCTGTGTTTCCTGATGCTGGGCGTCGCCATGTATTTGCAGCATGCCATGAACATGGCGCCCTGCCCGCTGTGCGTGATCCAGCGCTACCTGTTCCTCGCCATCGGCATCGCCTGCCTGGCGGGCGCGGCGGCGAACCGGCCGAAAATCGGCGCCGGCATCGGCCTGCTGGCGGCCCTGGGCGGACTGGGCGTGGGCGCCAAGCATTTGTACGTGCTGGCCAATCCCGGCTTCTCGTGCGGCATCGACCCCGTGGAAACGGCGCTGAACAAGATTTTCACGGCGCAAGTCATGCCCTTCATGTTTGAATCGTATGGCGCCTGCGAAAATGCCGGCGAGCCATTTTTCGGCCTGTCCATCCCGCAATGGGCGTTCCTCTGGTTCGCCATTTTTGCCCTCGGCCTGCTGTGGACCTTGCTGCGCCGTAAGAAATAATTGAAAGCACTATGCCAGAAACACTGATCCCCGCCGGCAGCACTGTCGGCGCCCTGCAAATCCGTCCACTGCTCGACCCGCTCGACAACCGCATCCTGCTGGGCCACGCGCTGGGCCTGTCGCGCGTCTCGCTGATCACGCAATCGGAGCGTGTGCTCACTAGCGACGAAGCGGGTCGCTTGTCGGCCTTGCTGGCGCGCCGCCTGCAAGGCGAGCCGATCGCCTATATCGTGGGCCAGCGCGAATTTTTCGGCCTGCCATTCGAAGTGAACGACGCCGTGCTGATCCCCCGCCCCGACACGGAAGTGCTGGTCGAACTGGCGCTCGAGCGCCTGCCGCCCGGCGGACGCGTGCTCGACATGGGCACGGGCAGCGGCGCCATCGCCGTCGCGCTGGCCTACACGCGGCCCGACGCCGTCGTCACGGCCCTGGACGTGAGCAGCGCGGCCCTGGCCGTAGCGCGCCGCAATGCCAGCGCCAACGGCGTCAACATCACCTTCATGGCCAGCGACTGGTTCGAAGCGCTGGGGACGGAAAAATTCGACCTGATCGTCTCCAATCCCCCCTACATCGCCAGCGGCGACCGCCACCTGGCCGAAGGCGATCTGCGCTTTGAGCCGGCCGGCGCGCTGACCGACCACGCGGACGGCCTGTCGGCCCTGCGCACCATCGTCTCCGGCGCCGCGCGCCACCTGGCGTCAGGCGCCTGGCTGCTGATGGAACACGGCTACGACCAGGCGCCGGCCGTGCGCGGCTTGCTGGCCGACGCCGGCTACAGCAAAGTGCAAAGCTGGCGCGACCTGGCCGGTATCGAGCGCGTCAGCGGCGCCCGCCTGGGCTGAGCCCGTCCACGTGCACGGGGCTTGATCCGGCGACGCGCCAGATGCTCCGCAGTTTGTTAAAATATCAAGCGAATTCCTGACCGAAGCGCCGCCCCCGTTCCCCGGGGCGGACGCTGGCGACGCGGCGTTTTTTGGGCCGGTGCCGACGCATTTGCCAAAATTCGGTTAATCTCAGCACAAATTATTTATATGCTGCACAAGAAAGGAAGCTCAAATTGCCCAACCTGTTGACTCGCCGCCTGGCATTGCTGACCGAAGATGCCAACCGCGCGCTGCTGGGCGGCTTGCGCGGCATCGAGCGTGAAACCCTGCGCGTCGACCATGCCGGCCATCTGGCTTCCACGCCCCACCCCGCCGCCCTGGGCTCGGCGCTGACGCACCCTGAAATCACCACCGACTACGCGGAAGCGCTGCTCGAATTCATCACGCCGGCGGAACAGGATATCGCCGTCACGCTCGACAAGCTCGACACCGTGCACCGCCACGCCTACAGCCGCCTCGGCGACGAGTTGCTGTGGAGCCAGTCGATGCCGTGCCAGCTGCCGCCCGAAGCGGAAATCGAGATCGCCAACTACGGCACCTCGAACATGGGCATGCTCAAGCACGTCTACCGGCGCGGCCTGGCCTTGCGCTACGGCAAAGCCATGCAATGCATCGCCGGCATCCACTATAACTATTCGCTCGACGAGCAGCTGTGGCAAGTGCTGGCCAGCAATCCGGACACCAGCGCCAGCCCCGCGCACGCGACGGCCACGCCGAAAGACGTGCAGTCGGAAAGCTACCTGGCGACGATCCGCAATTTCCGCCGCTACAGCTGGCTCCTGATGTATCTGTTCGGCGCCTCGCCGGCCCTGTCGGCCGGTTTCCTGCGCGGCCGCGCGCACAAGCTCGACACCCTGTCCGAGGACACCCTGTTCCTGCCGTATGCCACCAGCCTGCGCATGAGCGACCTCGGCTACCAGAACGACGCCCAGTCGGGCCTGCGTCCGCACGAGAACAGCCTGGACGACTACGTCAACGCGCTCACGCATGCCGTCAACGATCCGTATCCGCCGTATGAAGCGCTGGGTACCAAAAAGGATGGCGAGTGGATCCAATTGTCCACCAACGTGCTGCAGATCGAAAATGAATACTATTCGACCATCCGCCCGAAGCGCGTGATCCGCACGGGCGAGCGCCCCATCCAGGCCCTGTGCCTGCGCGGCGTGCAATACATCGAAGTGCGCTGCATGGATGTCGACCCGTTCGAACCGGTGGGCATCAGCCTGGAAACGGGCCGCTTCCTAGACGCGTTCCTGCTGTTCTGCGCGCTCGACGACAGCGCGCCCATCTCGGCCGAGCAAAGCGCCTGCTATACGAACAATTTCGCCCGCACCGTCAAGGAAGGCCGCAAGCCGGGCCTGACCCTGCGCCGCGACGGCGAGGAGATCGGCCTGCAAGCGTGGGGCGAAGAGCTGCTGGCACGCATCGCCCCCGTGGCGGCACTGCTCGACGCGCGCCACGGTGGCACGCAGCACGCGGACAGCCTGGCCGCGCAAGCCCGTAAACTGGCCGACCCCGATGCGACGCCATCGGCAAAAGTGCTGGCCGAGCTGCGCGCCAACGGCGGCTCGTTTGCCGCCTTCGGCCTGCGCCAGAGCGAACGCCACGCCGCCTATTTCCGCGCGCAGCCGCCGGCGCCGGAACAAAGCGCGTATTTCGACGAGATGGCCGCCAGCTCGCTGGCCGAGCAGCGCGCCATGGAAGCGGCGCCCGCCGGCAGCTTCGACGATTTCGTCGCTGCCTACCGCGCCAGCACCCTGTGCTCGCACACCTGAGCCTGACCTTGCGCAAAGCGCCCCATGCTGACCTTCTACAATGAATTGCACGGCCAGCACCGGGGCCGCTTCGAGATGTTTCGCGGCGCCATGGTGCCCTGCTTCGAGACGCCCGAACGGGCCGACATGGTGGTGGCCGAGCTGGGACGGCGCAACCTGGGCCGCATCGTCACGCCGCACGGCGTGCCGCTGACGTCGCTCGAGCGCATCCACACGCCCCGCTACCTGCACTTCCTGCGCCACGCCTGGCACGACTGGCTGGCGCTCGACCCGGACAATGCGGGCAAGGACGCCTTACCATCCGTGTGGCCCGTGCGCACCTTGCGCAGCGATATCGAACCGGACAACTTCACGGCCAAGCTGGGGCTGTACTCGATGGACAACGGCACGCCGCTGACGGCCGGCACGTGGACGGCGGCCAAGACGGGCGCCGACTGCGCCGTCAACGCGGCCCACGCGCTGCGCCTGGGCGAACGGGCCACGTTTGCCCTCACGCGCCCGCCGGGCCACCACGCGGGCAGCGATTTCTTCGGCGGCTACTGTTTTCTCAACAACGCGGCCCTGGCCGCGCAGCACCTGCTCGACGACGGCGCGCGCAAGGTCGCCATCCTCGATATCGATTACCACCACGGCAACGGCACCCAGAGCATTTTCTATGCGCGCGACGACGTGCTGTTCGCCTCCGTCCACGCCGACCCGCGCAGCGAATATCCGTTTTACCTGGGCCACGCCGACGAGACGGGCAGCGGCGCGGGGCTCGGCTACAACGTGAACCTGCCGCTGCCGGCCGGCACGTCCGCGGCCAGCTGGTTCGCCGCGCTGGAAACGGCCTGCCTGCGCATCGCCATGTACGCGCCCGACGCGCTGGTGGTGTCGCTGGGCGTCGACACGTTCGCCGGCGACCCGCTGTCGCACTTCTGCCTGCAAAGCGGCGACTACCTGCGCGTGGGCGAGCGCCTCGCGCATCTGAACCTGCCCACCGCCTTCATCCTCGAAGGGGGCTATGCGGTGAAGGAAATCGGCATCAATGTCGTCAATGTGCTTGAGGGTTTTGAAACTGCGGAGTAATTCTGGGGTCAGCCCCCCGTCCACATTGACGGTGAGCCTGGGGTTGGCGGTGTTGAGGGTCTGACCCCGGCTTTAGCAGCTCTACATATTCCTGAACAGCGCCATGAACGGCTGGCTCACGGCCAGGGTTTCCGGCCGCGTCTTGAGGCGCAGGATGCCCCGCCCCGCCTCGTCGCGCGTGACGGACGCCACCATCTTCATGTTGACGATGGTGGAGCGGTGGATCTGCTTGAAGATGGCCGGGTCCAGCACGTCGAGCAGTTCGCGGATCGGCTTGCGCAGCAGCGCCTCGCCCTCGGCCGTCATGACGGCCGTGTACTTGGTGTCCGACTGAAAATACGCGATGTCTTCCACCATGATCAGGCGCGTATCCTTGCCGCTGCTGGCCGTCAGCCATACCAGCGGCGGCGACTTGGCGGCCGCCGGCAAAGCGCTGCTCAATTGCTGCAGCAGGCCGGCCAGCGCGCCATCGCCCGTCCTGGCCTTGCCGGCACGCGCCCGCAAGCGCTGCAGGGTCGCTTGCAGGCGCTCGCGGGCGATGGGTTTTAACAGGTAATCGACGGCGCCGTTGTCGAAGGCATCGATCGCGTACTGGTCGTAGGCGGTGACGAACACCACCTGCGTGCCGGGACTCGCTTCCAGCGCGCCGGCCGCCACTTCCAGCCCCGTCAGGCCCGGCATGCGGATATCGAGAAACGCCACGTCGGGGCGCAGGGTGGCGATGGCCTCGAGCGCCGTGCCGCCGTCGTCGCAGGCGGCGACGATGCGCAAATTGGGCCACGCTTCGGCCAGCAGGGCCACCAGCGCATCGCGCAGCAGGGTCTCGTCTTCGGCGATGACGCACGTCATTTCAATCTCATGCATACGACACTCCTTGCGCCGTGCTGTCCGGCACCGTGATGGTGGCCGTCACGCCATCGGGGAAATTGGCGACAATGGCAAACGCGGCGGCATTGCCGTAGGTCAGGCGCAGGCGTTCGCGCACATTGCGCAAACCGATGCCCGTGCCCGCGCCGTCGTCGCTGAACCCCTTGCCATCGTCGGCCACCGTGACGATCACCGTGCCATTGCCGCTGCGCGCCATGATCCAGATGGTGCCGCCGCCGCTTTTCGGCTCCAGGCCATGCTTGATGGCGTTTTCCACCAGGGTTTGCAGCATCATGGGCGGCAGTTCCACCTGGCGCAGGTATTGCGGCACTTCGATCTGCAGGTTCAGGCGCTCGCCCATGCGGATTTTCAGGATATCGAGGTAGGCGCGCGCCCGTTCCAGCTCCGTGCCCAGGGTCGACATCGCCTGCTCCGTGCGCGGCAGCGAGTGGCGCAGGTACAGGATCAGGTTGCCCAGCATTTCGTCGGCCCGCACGGGATCGCTGCGCGTGAGCAGCTGCGCGCTGGCCAGGGTGTTGTACAGGAAGTGCGGCTCCACCTGCGCGTGCAGCAGGCTCAGCTTGGCCACCGTGAGTTCCTTTTCCGTCACCGTCTGGCGCGCCTCGGCCTGCTCGCCGCGGCGCCGCTGCGCCACCCGGCGCGTCATCGCCCGCGTCACCGCTTCCGCATTTTCCAGGTTGCTGCCATGGTCGACGAGGAACCAGTCGGTCCAGGCATTGCGTGCCGGCTCGCAGATCAGGGTCACGCTGCCCGCCTCGCCATTCGGCGTGACGGTGGCAAGGATCTGGTTCGGCCGCGGCTCCAGGAAACCCAGCACGCGCATGCGGGGCAAGCCCGTGTGCGTGTACGGCGCCGCGCGGCGCACGCGGGCCTGCACCTGCAGGCTGTCGCGCGCGCTTTCGACCACTTCGCTGCCCGGCAGTTCGCGGATGGCCGCGTCGATCATGTCGAACACCTCGCCCGCCTCGAACGGGATCTCGATCTGGCGCCGCTGGCGGCTCGACAGGGTGCTGGCATTGACGGCGCCGGCGATCAGGCGCACGCGCCGCACATGCGAAAACGCGTTCGTGACGACGACACTGGCCAGCAGCGCGCCGACGATGACAAAAAAGCCTTCCGTATGCCCGAAGATATAGCGCAGGAAATTCTCCACCAGGATAGCCGTGGCGATGATGTAGGTGACCATCGTGGCCAGGGTGATGCGCAGGATAAAGAAAAGGCTGGTCATGATTTTTCCTTGGGGTTTGAAGTGGGCCCAGCATAGCAATCGGCCCCGGCGACGGAGGCCATTATGCGATGGAAGGGCCATACCGGCGACAAAGGCCAAGAAATAATGCACAAATATGCGCCGCCTCAAAATAAAATCGCTTGCAATTAAATAGCACACGATATATATTGTGTACATGGACGCCGGCAATCGCTTCTTCAGACGGGCATCCTGGGGCACCAGCCCACGAAACAAGTAGCACACTATCTAGTCGTCAACTATTTAATTTACTCGAGGAAAACCATCATGTCGATCAAACAAGTCCTGTACCGCGCTCAAGCTACCGCCACCGGAGGCCGCGAAGGCCGTGCCGTATCGTCCGACAATGTGCTGGACGTCAAGCTGACCACGCCGAAAGAACTGGGCGGCAATGGCGCCGTGGGCACCAATCCGGAACAACTGTTCGCCGCCGGCTACTCGGCCTGCTTCATCGGCGCCATGAAATTCGTTGGCGGCCGCGACAAGATCGCCCTGCCGGCAGACCTGTCCATCGAAGGCAACGTCGGCATCGGCGCCATCGACACGGGCTTCGGCATCGAAGTGGAACTGAAAATTTCGCTGCCGGGCATGGACCGCGCCGCCGCCGAAGCGCTGGTCGCCGCCGCCCACATCGTGTGCCCCTACTCGAACGCCACGCGCGGCAACATCGACGTCACCCTGACGATCGTGTAATCGAACACGCAGAACACGCGGCCCTGCGCCCGTTGCACATCCCCGGCCGCGCCCTGGCGCCGCCGGGGATGTTGCGTTAACGTTGCGTTAACGCAGCGCCTGCAGCAGCTGGTCCGCCAGGGCCGGCGCCGAGGCGGGATTCTGCCCCGTGATCAGCTCGCGGTCGACCACCACGTTGCTGCTCCACGGCGCCTGGTTCTGCACATACTGCGCGCCGGCCGCCTGCAAGCCCGACTGCGGATAGAACTTCATCGTGCCGCCGCCGAGCGCGCCCTGCGCCGCCGCCTCTTCCTCGTTGCTGATCACCGTCATGCGGTAGCCGCTGTAGATCCAGCCGGCCGGCGTGGCGGGCGTCTGGCCCGCTTCCAGCGCGGCCGCAAATGCCCCCGCCTGCGGCAGGGCCGACAGCAGGGCGATGGGGCCGTGGCACAGCAGCGCCGTCGGCTTGCCGTCCGCATGGAACTGGCGCAACAAGGCGCCCAGGCTGGCATCCTTCAACAAGTCCTGCATGGGCGCGTGGCCGCCCGGCACCAGCACGGCCGCATAGTGGCCATAGCCGATCTGCTCCACCCGTTTCAGGCTGATCACGGGCGAGCGGCCCGGCACCGTCAGCGCCAGCTGGTCCAGCAAGGCCTTGTGCGCCGCGTGCGCGGCCGCGTCGCCGCCAAAATAGGCAGCCGTATCCGAGCTGGCGTCCAGGGTGGGCGCCTGGCCCTGCGGCGTGGCGAACGTCACCGTGTGGCCCGCGTCGAGCAGCCGTTTCACGGGCTGCATCAGTTCATTCAGATAAAAGCCCGTCGCGAAGACCTTGCCATCGCGCAGTTCGAGGTGATTCGCGTCGGACAGCACGACGAGGACGTCGGCCGCCTGGGCGGTGGAAAGGGCGGCGAACAGCACACTGCTTAAGAGTAATTTTTTCATCATGAGGATTCCAGTAGAGAAGCCCTCAGCATATTCCGAATCAAAATGGAGAAAAATGATGAATAATGCAGCTGACTAATGCCAAATACGACTGAATGGAAACGCAATGGATAAATTGCAGGCGATGCAGCTGTTTCGCCGCGTGGCCGAGCTGGGCAGCTTTCGCCGCGCAGCCGATGAACTGGACCTGTCGGCCTCGTATGTGAGCCGGCGCATCGGCCAGCTGGAGCAGGAACTGGGCGGGCGCCTGATGACGCGCACCACGCGCCAGCTGGCCCTGACGGAAACGGGCGCCGCCTACCTCGAGCACTGCCGCAAGCTGCTCGACGAACTGGCGCAGGCCGAGGACATGGTGGCCCATTCGACGGCCCACGTGACGGGCCGCCTGCGCATCAACGCGCCGCTGTCCTTGGGCGTGGGCGAGCTGGCCGAGGGCCTGGCCGATTTCATGGCCGAGTGGCCGGCCTTGCGCCTGGACGTCGACCTGAAGGATGCATATGTGGACCTGGCGGCCGCCAACTACGACCTGGGTTTTCGCGTCACCACGGCGCTCACGGATTCGAGCTATGTGGCGCGCCACATCCACGACTACCGCCTGCACATCTGCTGCGCGCCCGCCTACCTGGAGCGCCACGGTCCCCTGCTGGCCCCCACGGACCTGACGCGCCAGCGCTGCTTCATCTACAGCCACGCCCTGTTCGGCAGCCGCTGGCCGCTGCGCCATGCGGGGCCGCACAGCGACATCGAAGTGCCGAACTGGGTGCGCACGAATAACACCCTGTTCATGCGCAGCCTGATCCTGCGGGGCCTGGGCATCGGCATCCTGCCCACCTTTGTCTGCCGCGAAGAACTGGCCAGCGGCGCGCTGGTCGAGCTGTTTCCCGACGTGGAGCGCCCCAGCCTGGCGCTGTTTGCCATCTACCCGTCGCGCCAGCTGGTGGCGCCCCGCGTGACGCGCTGCATCGAGCACCTGAAGCAGTGGTATGCGCAGCGCTACCCCGCGCCGGCGCCGTGAAGCCGGTAAAATCATGGCCACTCTCAATCAAGGATGACCCATGATCAGCTGGCAATGGAACACGTTCGACGAACTCGGCCCCCACGATTTGTACCAGGTGCTGGCCTTGCGCCAGCGCGTGTTCGTCATCGAACAGCAGTGCATTTACCCGGACCTCGATGGCCATGACCAGCAGGCCATGCACTTGCTGGGCTGGCAAACGGCCGGCGGCCAGCGCCAGCTGGCCGCGTACCTGCGCGTGCTGGCGCCCGGCGCCAAGTATGTGGAAATGTCGCTGGGCCGCGTGCTGACGGCGCCCGAGGCGCGCACCACGGGCGCCGGCCGGCAGCTGCTGGCGGAAGGCATCGCGCGGGCCGAGCGCCAGCACCCGGGCCACGCCATCCGCATCGGCGCGCAGCAGTACCTGGAGCGCTTCTACCAGTCGTTCGGCTTTGTCACCGTCAGCGCGCCGTACGATGAAGACGGCATACAGCACATCGACATGCTGCGTGCCGTGGCGGCGGGCACGGCGGCATGACGACGGCCCTCATTTCCTGGAGCGGCGGCAAGGATTCCTGCCTGGCCCTGTGGCGTGCGCGCAACGCCGGCCTGCGCGTGCCGCTGCTGATCACGGCCATGGATGAGGATGGCCGCAAATCGCGCTCGCACGGCGTGCCGCCCGAGTTGCTCGAAGCGCAAGCGGCCAGCCTGGGTGCGCGCCTGCAGCGCTATCACGCCAGCTGGGCCAGCTACGAGGAGAAATTCATCGCCATGCTGCGCGCGGCGAAGGACGAGGGCATAGCCCACGCCATCTTTGGCGACATCGACCTGCAGCCGCACCGCGACTGGGAAGAAAAGGTGTGTGCCGCGGCCGGCCTGACGGCGCATCTGCCCCTGTGGGGCGAAGAACGGCGCGCGCTGGTCGACGAATTTCTCGCCGCCGGCTTCAAGGCCATCGTCGTGTGCATCAATGGCCAGCACCTGCCGCGCGAATTTTGCGGGCGCGAATTCGACGCCGCCTTCCTGGCCGACCTGCCGCCCGGCGTCGACGCCTGCGGCGAAAACGGCGAATTCCACACCTTCGTCTACGACGGTCCCGCCTTCAGCGCGCCGGTGGCGCTGCGCCGCGCGCAGGTGCTGCAATACGACGCGCCGGCCACCTTGGGCGGCGCCACCTATTACTTCCAGGAGCTGGCGCCGGCCTGACGGCGCCTGGCCATGAAAGCAAAAAGGGCGATTCCGTGGAATCGCCCTTTGTCATTGCTACCCTGTGCGCGCTTACTTTTTCGTCACCTTGACCAGCGTGATGTCGAACACCAGGCCGGCGTAGGCCGGGATCACCACGGCGCCCGTCACGGGATCGCGGGAGCCGCTGACACCATAGCCCAGGTCATACGGTATGAGCAGGCGGCGCGTACCGCCCACCTGCATGCCGACCAGGCCGCGGTCCCAGCCCAGGATCATTTTGCCTATGCCCAAGGGAAACTCGAAACCGGTGAGCGCGGGAGATGCATCGAACTGCTTGCCCTTGTTGTCCGGCTTGGTCGCGTCATACAGCCAGCCCGTGTAGGTCACCAGCAGGGTATCGCCGGCCGCTGCCGCCGTGCCGGTGCCGACCACCGGATTGGTAATGGTGAGCTCTTTCACCTGTGTATTCGGGTCCAGCACGACCGGTTTCTCGGTATTGGCAGCAGCACCGCAAGCAGTCAGGGCCACGGCGCAAGCAAGCGTGGCGATCAATTGAAATACCGATTTCATGGTTTCCCTTTAAATATTGGTGTGTGGCTAAGGCCCGTACGGTGCGGACCGGTACGGGCTGGAGTTTAACAGGAGTCGCCGGACCCATTTGTAAGCAGACGTAAGCGCGGCGATAAATTTGTGCGTCAATGCAACGTTGACACAATTATCATATTGTTTAAATTTCCACCTGCGTGCCCAGTTCGATCACCCGGTTGCTGGGGATCTGGTAGTAGTCGGCCGCCGTGCGCGCATTGCGCGACATGGTGACGAACAGGTGCTCGCGCCACGGCATCATGCCGGCGCCCGGCGTCGAGATGATGGTCTGGCGCGCGATGAAGAACGACGTTTCCATCATCTCGAAATCCAGGCCCTGCTCGGCGCATTGCGCCAGCGCCGCCGGAATGTCCGGTTCATCCTTGAAGCCGTAATGCACATTGACCTGGTAGCACTGGTGGCCCAGGTCCACCACGCGCACGCGCTCCGATGGCGCCACCCACGGCTCTTCATGCATGAAGACGGTCAGGAAGATCACCCGTTCGTGCAGCACCTTGTTGTGCAACAAGTTATGCAGCAGCGCATGCGGCACGCCGTCCGTTTCGCCGCGCAGGAAGATGGCCGTGCCGGGCACGCGCAGGGGCGGCGCGATGAACAGCGAGGAAAGGAAGTCGTCGAGCGGAATCGCATGCTTTTCCAGGTTCTCGAACACTAGCTGGCGGCCCCGCTTCCAGGTCAGCATGATGATGAACAAGATCGAGCCCAGCAGCAGCGGGAACCAGCCGCCGTGAAACAGTTTCAGGGCACTGGCCGAGAACAGGTTGACGTCGATGATCAGGAAGAAACCGGTAGCGGCCCAGCACAGCAGCAAATTCATCTTCCAGCGGTAGCGGATGACGAAGAAGGTGAGGATGGTGGTGGCCAGCATGGTGGCCGTGACGGCGATGCCGTAGGCGGCGGCCAGCTTTTCCGACGAGCCGAAGCCGACGACGGCCATCAGCACCACGGCCAGCTGCAGCCAGTTGACGGCGGGAATGTAGATCTGGCCGATTTCGCTTTCCGACGTGTGGCGCACGCGCATGCGCGGCAGGAAGCCCAGCGCGATCGCTTGCTTGGTCATCGAGAAGGTGCCGGAAATGGTTGCCTGCGAAGCGATCACGGTGGCCATGGTCGACAGGATCACCAGCGGGTACACGCTCCAGGCGCCCAGCTGCTGGTAGAACGGATTGGAAATGGCTTCCGGATGGGCCAGCAACAGGCCGCCCTGGCCCAGGTAGTTCAATGCCAGCGCGGGGAAGGCGATCAGGAACCAGGCCATGCGGATCGGCTTCTTGCCGAAGTGGCCCATGTCCGCGTACAGCGCCTCGGCGCCCGTCAGCGCCAGCACCACGGCGCCCAGCGACAGGAAGGCGATGCGGCCATTTTCCAGCAGGAACGCTACCGCATGCAGCGGGTTGACGGCGGCCAGGATGCCCGGCGACTTGATGATGTTGACGACGCCCATGCAGGCCAGCGCGACAAACCAGATCAGCATGATGGGGGCGAAGAAGCGGCCGATGCCGGCCGTGCCGTGCGATTGCACGGAATACAGGCCCACCAGCACGGCAATCGTCAGCCACACCACGTAGGGACTGAAGGCGGGCGTGGCCACTTCCAGGCCCTCGATCGCCGACAGCACGGAAATGGCCGGCGTGATCACGCTGTCGCCATAGAACAGGGTGGCGCCAAACACGCCGATCACCATCAGCGGCACATGCCAGCGCGACGACTTGCTGACGGACGACAGTACCAGCGCCATCAGGGCCATGATGCCGCCCTCGCCGCGGTTGTCGGCGCGCAACACCAGGGTCACGTACTTGAGCGAGACGATCAGGGTCAGGCCCCAGAAAATCAGCGAAACGATGCCCAGCAGGTTGTTGTGCGTGACCTCCAGGCCGTGGGCCGGGTCAAAGACCGTCTTCAGCGTGTACAGCGGACTGGTGCCGATATCGCCGTAAACGATGCCGACGGCCGCCAGGGTCAAGCCAACCAGGCCGCTTTTTTTGTGTTCCGACGTCAAGATTGCACCCGTTTTTGTTTTGTTGCATCGCACAATATGATAGGTATTAGCAAATAGCAAGAGTATTTTTGCATGGTTCCGGGCTGCCCCACAGTCGTTGTTTTATGCCGTTCCGCCATGTCGCGCGGGCTTGCGGCCATTGATTTGTTGCCATTCTACGCCTCGCCAGCGGCGCCGGGCAGCCCCCGGTGTTTTCAGCCATAATGACAGACTGTCTACTCTTTAGCGAACGCCATCATGAATCCAGGCATGCTCTACGCCTCCCTCGCCTTCCTGTGCTGGGGCCTGTTCCCCCTGTATTTCCATGCCATCGGCGAGATCGCACCGCAGGAAATCCTGGCGCACCGCATGGTCTGGTCATTGTTGTTCCTGGGTGTCGTGCTGACCGTGCGCCGCCAGTGGGGCTGGCTGGGCAGCCTGAAGGCGCAGCCGCGGGTCGTGGCCAGCTTCGTGGCCAGCGCGTTTTTGCTGTCCGCCAACTGGTTCATCTATATCTGGGCCGTCAACAACGGCCACGTGGTCGACGCCAGCCTCGGCTACTTCATTACGCCCCTGATCAACGTCATGCTGGGCTTTTTGCTGCTGCACGAGCGCCTGCGCCGCCTGCAGTGGCTGGCCATCGGCCTGGCCGCCTGCGGCGTGGCCTGGCTCACCTGGCAGGCGGGACAAGTGCCATGGATCGCCCTGCTGCTGGCCGCCACGTTCGGCGGCTATGGCTTGCTGCGCAAGACGGCCGCGCTGGGCGCGCTCGAGGGCCTGTCGTTTGAAACACTGATTTTATTTCCTCTGGCGCTGGCCTACATGCTGTGGCTGGCCTGGCATGGCCAGAGCGGCTTCGTAAATACAGACTCCACCGCCACGCGCGCGCTGCTGCTGGCGTCCGGCCCCATCACGGCCATTCCCCTGCTGCTGTTTGCCGCCGGCGCGCGCCGCCTGCCGCTGGCCGTACTGGGTTTGCTGCAATATATCGCCCCCACGGGCCAGCTGCTGATCGGCGTGTGGGTCTTCCACGAAGCGTTCACGCCCGAGCGCATGCTGGGCTTCCTCGTCATCTGGACGGCGCTGGCCCTGTATGCGGCCGAAGGGCTGTGGACGGCCCGCAAGGCGCGCGCCGCCGCCTAGTCCTGCCCCTGGCGTCCGTTTCCGCAGCGCGCAGCGCTGGCCGGAAGCGGGCGTTTACCGTATCCTGTCCGTCTTTGTATATCACCCGAGATTTCTAATGGCAAATTACGTCTACACCATGAATCGCGTGGGCAAAATCGTCCCGCCCAAGCGCCAGATTCTGAAAGATATTTCCCTGTCCTTCTTCCCAGGCGCGAAGATCGGCGTGCTGGGCCTGAACGGCTCCGGCAAATCGACCCTGCTGAAAATCATGGCAGGCATCGACACCGACATCCAGGGCGAAGCCGTGCCGATGCCGGGCCTGAACATCGGCTACCTGCCGCAGGAACCGCAGCTGGACCCGGAAAAGACCGTGCGCCAGGAAGTCGAGTCGGGCCTGGGCGAAGTATTTGAAGCGCAAGCCAAGCTGGAAGCCGTGTACGCCGCGTATGCCGAGGAAGACGCCGATTTCGACGCCCTGGCCACGGAACAGGCACGCCTGGAAGCGATCATCTCGACTTCCGACGGCGGCAATCTGAACCTGCAGCTGGAAATGGCCGCCGACGCGCTGCGCCTGCCGCCATGGGATGCCAAGATCGGCGTGCTGTCCGGCGGTGAAAAGCGCCGCGTGGCGCTGTGCAAGCTGCTGCTGTCGAAACCGGACATGCTGCTGCTCGACGAACCGACCAACCATCTGGATGCGGAATCGGTCGACTGGCTGGAACAATTCCTGCTGCGCTTCCCCGGCACCGTCGTGGCCATCACCCATGACCGCTACTTCCTCGACAATGCGGCCGAGTGGATCCTGGAGCTGGACCGCGGCCACGGCATTCCATGGAAGGGCAATTACTCGACCTGGCTGGACCAGAAGCAAGCCCGCCTGAAGCAGGAAGAGGCGACGGAATCGGCGCGCCAGAAAGCGCTGCAGAAGGAATTGGAATGGTCGCGCCAGAACCCGAAAGCGCGCCAGGCCAAGTCGAAAGCCCGCCTGGCCCGCTTCAACGAGCTGTCCGAACACGAATACCAGAAGCGCAACGAGACGCAGGAAATCTTCATTCCCGTGGCCGAACGCCTGGGCAATGAAGTCATCGAGTTCAAGAACGTGTCGAAAGCGTTCGGCGACCGCCTGCTGATCGATAACCTGAGCTTTACCGTGCCGCCAGGCGCCATCGTCGGCATCATCGGCCCCAACGGCGCCGGTAAGTCGACCCTGTTCAAGATGATCACCGGCAAGGAAACGCCGGACAGCGGCGAAGTGGCCATCGGCCAGACGGCGCGCGTCTCCATCGTCGACCAGAACCGCGATTCGCTGGCCGACAACAAGTCCGTGTTTGAAGACGTGTCCGGCGGCGCCGACATGCTGACGGTCGGCCGCTTCGAAATGCCGTCGCGCGCCTACCTGGGCCGCTTCAACTTCAAGGGCTCGGACCAGCAAAAGCAAGTGGGCAACCTGTCCGGCGGTGAACGCGGACGTTTGCACCTGGCAAAAACCTTGCTGATGGGCGGCAACGTCCTGCTGCTCGATGAACCGTCGAACGATCTGGACGTGGAAACCTTGCGCGCGCTGGAAGACGCCCTGCTGGAATTTGCCGGCAGCGTCATGGTCATTTCGCATGATCGTTGGTTCCTCGACCGTATCGCCACGCACATCCTCGCTTTCGAAGGCAACTCGCAAGTGACCTTCTTTGACGGCAACTATCAAGAATACGAAGCCGACAAGAAGAAACGCCTGGGCGAAGAAGGCGCGAAACCAAAACGTATCCGCTACAAGCCGCTGACCACGTAATTTCGGTCCGGCAATGCAAAAAGGCAGTTACCTCGCGGTAACTGCCTTTTTTTTCAGCACACTTCCAGTTTTTAAAACCGTAGCGAGCGGCAACGAATTGTGGCTGAGAAGCGGAGCTGTGCTATAGCACAGTGAGCATCGGAGGCCGCAAGGCGTGCCGCACAGTAGGTTTTTAGAAGTTGTAGCGTGCGCCCAAAGCGAGGCCCGTCGCCTTGCGGCCCTGGTCGGCGCTCTTGCCGAAGTGTTCCACTTCCGCCGTCAGCGAGACTTTCTCGTTGATCGCGTACTGGGCACCGACGGAAGCGTACACGCCCGTCTTGTCGTTGCCGCTGATGCCGGTCGACAGGCCCGTGCCGCTCAAGCTGTTCTTGACCTTGGCCACGCCCAGCTTGCCGAACACGCCCACTTTATCGCTCACCGGCATGGTGGCCTTGCCGGCCAGGTAGTAGCCGTGCGAATCGCTTTTCACGGAACCGTTGCCGGCGCTGGTGACATAGCTGTAGTCCTTGCTGCCGAAATCGGCATAGCCGCCCTCGATTGCCCAGGTTTTATCGAAATCGTAACCGGCGAAGACCTTGGCGCCGGCCTTGTAGCCGCTGTGATTATCGGCGCTGGTGGCGCCAGGAATATCGAAGTTGTAACGGTTACCCGTGATACCGGCACCCACATAGGCGCCTTCAGCGTGTGCGGCGCTCATGCCGGTCAGTGCGGTGGCCGTAGCGATCATTGCAAACAGGATTTTCTTCTTCATCATGTTCTCTCTCTCAATTAGTGAATGGTGCCTGGATTCGCAGTTCAGCGAAGTGCGATGACTACACAATAACAGCCGAAAAAAGCCACGTCTTTCTCCATTCCGTAAGAACTGTGACAAGATGTAAGCGGAAATTTCAAACTGACAATAAAGCAAAGATGCGCACTGTTGAGCGAACTTAAGATAGACTTAAGAGCATTAGCGATTTTCAGTCCACAGGAGAGGTGCATGCATAAACGCCAGTTTCTCGCCGCCGCCATGGCCGCCGCGGCCCTGCCCGCCATTGCCCGGGCCGCGCCCGCCGCCGCCGGCCTGCGCGGCCCGGCCCTGCTGACCATCACGGGCAGCATCGACAAGCCCAACCGGGGGCCGTTCGACGCCGTGCGCGACCAGATGATGCACAAGCAAAAAATCAGTTTTGAGCGGGCGCGGGCATTCGACTTTGCGGCGCTGGCGAACTTGCCGGCACGCACCATCCACCCCACCCTGGAATACGACGGCAAGGCGCATGCCCTGCGCGGGCCCCTGCTGGTCGATGTCTTGAAGGTGGCGGGCGCCCCGGATGATGGCGAGGTGCGCCTGCTGCTGCGCGCCGTGGACGGCTATGCAGCGGCGCTGACCGTGGCGCAGGCGCGCGCACAGCGTTTTATAGTCGCCACCCACCTGGACGGCCAGGCGATGGCGCTGGGCGGCCTGGGCCCGCTATGGGCGATCCACGATGCGGACCGCATCGCGGCCGTGGCGGCCCTGCCCCTGGGCGAACGGTTCGCCAGCTGCCCGTGGGCGCTGTATCACATCGGCGTGGAAGCTGGCTGACGCTGCTTAAAACGCCAAACACAACCGTGGCGAGCGGCAGTGGGGCGCGGCGCCCCCGTTGGCCGGAGAAGCGGCGCTGTGCGCATGCACGAGGCCGCCGAGACAGTGGGCATCGGCCGCCGCACGCGCTGCAGGTTGCGACAGGCGATCAGGCGTAGGCTTCCGCCATCGACATGACGCGCGGCGCGATGGTGATGCCGTGCTCCTCGAACAGGGCCGTGATGGCCGCCAGGTTGTGCGTGCACTCCTCGGTTTTCCAGCCCTTGAAGATATCCGTGCCATCTTTCTGGAAATGCAGGTCCAGCACTTTGCCCGAGTCCTTGTGCAGGTAGGGCGAACTATAGGTGTTCTCGAAGCCGAGCGCCTTCAATTGTCCCAGCAAGGCATGCGGTGGATGGTCGGGATCGGTGGCGAGGAAAATGCCGAAGGTCTTGCCCGGTGGTTTGGCGGCGATGTCGACCTCATAAATACCGGGGGCCTTGCTGACGGACGTACTCTTTAAAAATAACATACTACACTCCCTGCGCGTGGTGTCCTGCGCCTGAAACGGGCGGCAAGACAGGGGGTGCTGCGCAATGATTCCCCTCGTCAAATCTTATTGCTAATTTGCATCTTTGTCGACAAATCGGCACTTTTATTTGGTAAGTCGTGGTTATCTTGTCGCGTTCGCCAGCGTAAATTATCAATAAAGCCAGTTATCATTGCGCCAATACCCGGCCTGCTGCATACTTTTGGCTTGCGTAAAGATTGCTCCAGCGCCAGGCGCCTGGGCAAGACCTGCACGCCCTGGCCTGCCCACCTTCGTCTCCATGCGCCTTCTGTCGATCAAGTACCGCCTGCTCATCCTCCTGACCCTGATCCTGGGGGCGGGCTTCCTGGCCACCAGCCTGGCCAGCTACCTGGCCTCGCGCCAGGCCATCGAGCATGGCATCGCCGACCAGACCTTGCCTTTGACGGGCGACAATATTTATTCCGAAATCCAGAAAGACATGCTGCGCCCCGTCTTCATCTCGTCGCTGATGGCGCACGACACCTTCGTGCGCGACTGGATACTCGCCGGCGAGCGCGACCCGGCGCAGATCGTGCGCTACCTGGCCGAAGTGAAGAAGAAATACGGCGCCATCACCAGCTTTCTCGTCTCGGACAAGAGCAGCAAATATTATTATGCCGAAGGCACGCTGAAATCCGTCAGCCCGCAAGCGACGCGCGACATCTGGTACTACCGCGTGCGCGCCATGGAAAACAGCGACTACGAAACGAATGTCGACGTGGACATGGCCAACCGCGACAGCATGACCATCTTCATCAACCACCGCGTGTACGACTACGACGGCCAGTTCATCGGCGCCACCGGCATCGGCCTGACCCTGGCCACCATGAGCCACATCATCGACCGCTACCAGGCGCGCTTCCACCGCAACATCTATTTTGTCGACGACGCCGGCACCCTGGTGTTGGCAGGCAAGACCATGCGCAACGGGCACGGCAACATCCGCAGCCTGCCCGGCGTGACCGCCATTGCCGACCGGATCATCAACCAGCAGAGCGAACCGACGCACCTGTCGTACCAGCTGGGCCGCGCGCAAATCCTCGTCAATTCGCGTTTCATTCCGGAACTGGGCTGGTACCTGGTGGTCGAGCAGAATGTCAGCGACGAAGTCCAGTCGCTGCAGCGCGTATTCATCTTCAACCTGGCCATCAGCTTTGGCGTCACCCTGCTGGTACTGGTGCTGACCTTGCTGACGGTGAACCGCTACCAGCGCCGCATCGAGCGCATCGCCTCGACGGATGCGCTGACGGGGCTATTGAACCGCCAATCGCTGGAATTGCTGTTCCAGCGCGCCATGCTTCTGTCCAAGCGCACGGCGCAGCCGATGTCGGCCATCCTGTTCGACATCGATTTCTTCAAGCGCGTCAACGATACGCACGGCCACCTGTGGGGCGACAAGGTCATCCGTGGCGTGGCCGACGTGGCGCGCGCTACCGTGCGCGAAAGCGACGTCATCACGCGCTGGGGCGGCGAGGAATACCTGGTGCTGCTGAATAACTGCAGCCTGGCCAAGGCGGCGGAAGTGGCGGAAAACCTGCGCGCCGCCGTCGAACAGCACGATTTCGGCCTGCCCGAGCCGCAGATACCCGTGACGATCAGCCTGGGCGTGGCCGAGTACCGGCTCGACGAAAGCGAATCGGCGTTCTTTTCACGCGCCGACAGCGCCCTGTATCAGGCGAAACAGCAGGGCCGCAACGGCGTGCACGCGAGCTAGCGCTCGGACTTGCGCTTGGCCAGCGCCTGCGTGGGCGCCACCAGCGCCCGGTACAACTCGCCCGTGGCGGCATCCCAGCCTTGCACCGCCTGCTGCTGGCGTTGCACGGTAGCCGAATCGCCGCGGGCGATGGGCCCGGACAGCGCGGGCGCGGCGCCCAGGCGAAACACATTGGCCACCGCTTCCGTCACCAGGGGCTGCGCCAGTTCGCGCGCCACGGGCTCGGGAATCCCGGCCGCCTGATAGGCGCGCAGCGCCGCATCGAGCACCGTCACCAGGTAATTGCTGGCAAACACGGCCGCGGCGTGATACAGGGTCTTGGCGGCCGGATCGATGGGCACGGGGCGCGCGCCGATGGCGTTCAAGGCCGGCGTGAGGAAGGCCAGCGCCAGCGCATCGCCTTCGACGCCGCAAAAGGTGCCGTCAAAGGTGGCCGCCACCTGCTGCGGATCGGCAAAGCTGCGGATCGGGTGCGCGCTGGCCACCGAGGCGCCCGCCTGCGTGGCCGCCAGCAGCACGCTGGACGCCAGCGCGCCGCTGCAGTGAAACACGATGGCGCCCGCCTGGCGTCCCTCGGCCACCAGTGCCGCGCACGCGGGGCCGATCTGGTCGTCCGCCACGGCCAGCATGGTGACATCGGCATGGCGCAAGGCCGCATAGTGCGCGACAGGCGTGCCGGCACCGATGAAATCGACGGCCGCCTGCGCCGACGCCATCGAGCGCGTCAGCACGTCCTGCACGGCGATACCGTCCACGCCGGCGAACAGACGGCCCAGCACGCGGCCCACATGGCCGGCGCCGACGATGTTGAGGGTGACGTTCATGGCGGCCTAGAAGCTGGAACCGGGCTGGCGCAGGAATGCCGCTTCTTCCGGCGTGGAAGGCCGGTCCAGAATGGCGTTACGGTGCGGGAAGCGGCCAAAGCGGGCGATCACTTCCTGGTGGCGCTGCGCATAATCGAGCATGCTCTCGAAACCGGGCTGCGCCTGCGACAGCAGCTGGAACAATTCGACGGCGCGCGCCTGCATGGCCAGGTCTTCCGCATGTTCGAACGGCAGGTAGACGAACGCGCGCAGCATGGACGGCAGCTGCCGGTCCTGTCCTGCCTGCGTCAGGGCGACGGCCAGCGCCAGCGCCTGGGCGTCGCCGGCAAACGCGCGCGGCGTGCCCCGATAGACGTTGCGCGTGAATTGATCAAGCACGATGAGACGCGCCAGCGCGCCGTGCGGCGTCGCTTCCCATTCGCGCAAGCCGCCCCCGATGGCGGCGTCGATCAGCGCGCCAAAACGCGCGCGTATCTGCGCGTCGTAGCCGTCATCCTTGCGGAACCATTCCATGCGCGACTGGCCATGGCCTGGCTTATCCGGCGGCAGGAACCAGAAATCGAGTACGTTTTGGGCCTGTGCGTCCATGTCCATCCTTTTCAGTTGCGTGCATGCGACAGCTGGAAGCCGGCGATGCCTTCGAAGGCGGCCAGTTCGGCCGACATGGCCGACAGGCTGGCGCCCGTATTCTTGCCATGCGCGATGGCGACGAAGCGCCATTCCTGCATGCCGTCCGTGCTGCCGATGGTCAGCGAACCGCTGGCGATGTCATAACCGCGCTTGGCGGCCATGCGCCGCAGCGCATCTTCGCGCGGAATAAAGCCCTGCCTGAAGCGCATGGTGATGGCCACCGCGTGGCGCGACGGCAGCCAGTTTTCCAGTTTTGACAGGAAGATCATCGCCATCGCGCACAAAAAGGCCAGGCCCATGGCCGACAGATAAAAGCCGATGCCGACCATGATGCCGATCACGGACGAGGCCCAGATCGAGGCGGCCGTCGTCAGGCCGCTGATATTGAAGCCTTCGCGCATGATGACGCCGGCGCCGAGAAAGCCCACGCCCGTGACGATGCCCTGGATGACGCGCGTGGGATCGCTGCCGACGATGGCGCCATGGCCGCCGTACCAGAACTCGGGATAGCCGCCCAGCACCGTCAGCGCGGCCGAGGCCATGCATACCAGGCTGTAGGTGCGCATGCCCGCCGCGCGCCCGTGATACGAGCGCTCGTAACCCACCAGCAAGCCCAGCAGCAGTGCGCCCAGCAGGTTCAGCAGGATCACGCCATTCGTCGCCAGCTCGGCCGGCGACCAGTAGGCGCGCAGGAAGTCGATGGTCGGCATTTAGTCCTGGGGCTTTTTCGTCAGCTGCTTTTCAAACGCCACGTCAAGCTTGCTGACGCGGCGCGCCTTTTGCGGTCCCAGGCCATTGACGAAGGCGACAAAGGCGTCCAGTTCCAGCGGCGGGCACAAAGGCGGCAAGCCCGGGCCTTCCGTGAGAAAGAACAGTTCATCGCCCGTGCGCGCCATCGTGTAGAGGCGGTGGCCGGTGCGTTCCTTGAGCCGCTCGATGGCGGAGGTGGCGCGGGTCGAGCGCATCAGATGGCTCCCGTGCGCTGTTCCAGCCACGCCAGCGCGTCGCCCGCCAGGTGCGGCGACAGGCGCGCACGCACGGTGGCGTGATAGTCGTTGAGCCAGGCCGCCTCGTCGTCGCGCAGCAGGCTGCGCTCCACGCAGCGCGTGTCGATCGGGCACAGGGTGAGGGTTTCGAAGCGCAAAAATTCGCCGAAGGGCGTCGTCCCCGCGGGAACGTTCAGCACCAGGTTCTCGATGCGGATGCCCCACTGGCCGGGCCGGTAGATACCCGGCTCCACGGAAGTGATCATGCCCGGCTCCATGGCCGTCTGCGGCTCCGGCATGGCGGACTGCGAAATCGATTGCGGCCCCTCGTGCACGTTGAGGAAAAAGCCCACGCCATGGCCCGTGCCGTGGCCGAAGTCGATGCCCTCGGCCCACAAGGGCGCGCGGGCGATCGAGTCCAGCATGGGCGACTTCACGCCGCGCGGGAACTGCGCGCGCGACAGCGCGATCATGCTGCGCAGGACCAGGGTGAAATCGCGCTTGTGCTCGGCCGTGATCGTGCCGACGGGAACCACGCGCGTGATATCCGTGGTGCCGCCCAGGTACTGGCCGCCCGAATCGATCAGCAGCAAGCCGTCGCCTTCGATGGTCGCCTCCGTGCCCGCATGGGCGTGGTAATGCATGATAGCGCCGTGTGCATTGAAGCCGGCGATGGTGCCGAAACTGGGGCTGACAAAACCGGCGCGGCGCGCGCGCGCGGCCGTCAGGTGTTCGTCGACGCCGATTTCCGTCAGCGGCGCGCGCTGCGGGTCGGCCAGGGTGGCATCGAGCCAGCTGAAAAACTCGCACAGGGCAGCGCCATCCTGTTCCATGGCCGCCCGCACATGCGCCGCTTCGCTGTCCGTCTTGCGCGACTTGGCCAGGGTAGTCAGGTTGATGGCTTCCACCACGCACACGCCGTCGGGCACGGCCTGGCGCGTGCCGAACGTGATGCGGCGCGGGTCCAGCAGCAAGGTGGCGCCCGCAGGCAGGGCGGCCAGCACGGCCGCCGCGCGGTCATACGCGGCCACGTCCACGCCTTCGCTCTCCAGGGTGGCGCGCAGGGCGGCCGGCAGCTTGCCGTCGGCGACGAACAGGGTGGCGCGCTCCGGTCCCACCAGCGCATGCGCGAGGAAGACGGGGTTGTAGCTGACGTCGGCGCCGCGCAGGTTGAACAGATACGCGATGTCGTCGAGCGTGGAAATCACATGGTGGCTGGCACCGTGGGCCGCCATGCCGGCGCGCAGGGCGTCCAGTTTCTGCGTGCGCGAAAGGGCCGGATACGCGGCCGCGTGCTCGTACACGGGCGCGGCCGGCATGGCCGGACGCTGCGGCCACACGGCTTGCAGCAGATCGGTATCCGTGCGCAGGGTCACTTGCGCGCCCAGCGCCTGCTGCAGCAGGCGCGCATTGGCCAGGCCCAGCACGGCGCCATCGACGGCCACCGTCTGCCCCGGCTGCATGGTCTCGCCCAGCCAGTCGATATACAGCACGCTGGCGCCGGACGGGATCTTCTTCAGGACGATGCCGCTGCCGGCCAGTTCGTCTTCCGCCTGTTCCCAGTAGCGGCCATCGGTCCACACACCGGCGAAATCCTGCGTGACGACCAGGGTGCCGACGGAACCCGTAAAGCCCGACAGCCACTCGCGGCCTTGCCAGCGGGCCGGCAGGTATTCGGACAAATGCGGATCGGCCGAAGGCACGATGCAGGCGTCGATGTGCTGCGCGCGCATGGCGCTGCGCAGTTGCGACAAACGGGAGGCGGGAGTGGATTGGTCAGGTGTCTGCATGGGGACGAAAAGAGCGGTGCTGGGAAGCGCCTATGATACCCCGATTAGCCCGGCGAAGGCACTGCGCGCCCGCAGCGCCCGGCCAACGTGCGCTAGGCGCGCCTGGCCAGGGCCTTTTCCGCCGGTTTCAGGTGGCGTTCGAGCTTTTTCCTGATGCCCGCGTGGCGCACCTGCTCCAGCGCCGTGCGCAGCGCCTGCAGGCTGGCCGGCGTGGGGATGGTTTCCACGCCATGGCCCAGGGCCATGGCCAGCGACTGCGATGGCGCGCTCCTGGCCGTGCCGGGCGCTACGCACGCCTGCGGCAGCAAGGTGGCGATGACGGGCGCAAACCAGCCATCGTCGCGGTAGGAGGCCACCCGCGCGGCGCGCGCCAGCACGCCGGAATCGGCTGTGGCAAAGGCCGCATCGGCCACATACGGCAGCTGGCCCGCATGGATGGCCGCCAGGTGGCACGCCGCCTCTTCCAGGATAAGGCGTGAAAAACCGGCATACGCGTCGTCGCCGGCCAGCACTTGCGCGGGATCCGTGTCGCCGATGTCGTCGCGGCTCCAGTGCCCGCTGTGCGGCGAGCGTGCCAGCGCCAGCAAGGAGGCGTCGCTCAGCTGCGGCAGCAGGGCCAGTTCGCGCAGGGTCAGCGGCATGGGCAGCAGGGCGTGGCGGGCCTGCATGGCCGCGTCCAGCCGCGCCAGGGCCTTGGCGCCGGCCAGGCGCGCCTGCAGAAACGATTGATAGTGCTGCTCCGTCAAGCGCCGCACGTCGTCCTGGGTCAGGTCATTCAGCATCGTCGGCCTCGTAGCGGCGCAAGCCATCGAGGTCCAGCACGCGGATGCCGCCGTAATCGAGGCGCAGCAAGCCTTTCTTTTCCAGCACCTGCAAGGCCTGGTTGGCGCGCTGGCGCGAGGAACCGGACAGCAGGCCGATCTCTTCCTGCGACAGCTGCACCAGGGTATCGACGCCCGGGTACAGATGCGAGTTGAACATCGAGGCCAGGCAGCGCGCCACGCGCGTGTTCAGGTCCAGCAGGCGCTCGTTTTCCACCATGCCGATGAACTGTCCCAGGCGTTCGTTCAGCTGCATCAACAGGAAGCGCGTAAACGGCAGACTCGTTTCCAGCAGCCAGTGGAAGGTGGTGCCGGGCAGGCGCGCCACGCGCGTGTCGCGCAGGGCCATGGTGTCGTATTTGCGGATTTCATTCTTCAGCAATGAACCTTCGCCGAACCAGCTGCCGGGCGGCACGCCGATGAAGGTCATGGCCTTGCCGGAGGCGGAAAAATTATTCATCTTGACCATGCCGCTGATGACGCCGATCCAGTTGTCCACCGGCTCGCCCTTGCGGCAGACAAAGCCGCCTTTCGGCACGAAGGTTTCAAACACATCCGCCTCCACCCGGGCCATTTGCACGGGATCGAGCAGCTGCGCCCAGTTGGCCGCGCGCACGGCATCCTTGAGGCTGATATCAGGGTTGGTCATTGTGCGATGCACCATCGAAAAGTGGGTAAATGTCCCCGAAAAGACAACTCGGCAAACTAACGCAAGCTACTATCATTGCACAAACGCCTTACACATAAAAAACACAGAGCGCCATCCAACGAGGTGGGGCCTGAGACAAGCAACAGGGAGACACTGGTGCAAACGAATACCACAGCAACCATGCCGACTTTTCCGCGGCGCTTATTGCAACACGGGACAGCACGATCCGACAAGCCCGCATTTCGCGAAAAATACCTGGGCATCTGGCAAACCTGGACCTGGCATGAGGTCAACGACGAAGTGCGCGCACTGGCCTGCGGCCTGGCCGCCATCGGCTTCCAGCGCGGCATGAACCTGGCCATCATCGGCGACAACCGGCCCCGCCTGTACTGGGCCATGCTGGCCGCGCAAAGCCTGGGCGGCGTGCCCGTACCGCTGTACCAGGACGCGCCGGCCGCCGACATGGCCTACGTGCTGCAGGACGCGGAAATCCGCTACGCCATCGTCGAAGACCAGGAGCAGGTCGACAAGCTGCTGGAACTGAAAAGCCTGTACCCGCACGTGGCCCACATCGCCTATGACGATGAACGGGGCATGCGCCACTACCGCCAGCCGGAGCTCACCTCCTTTGCCGCGCTGCAGGTGCTCGGCCGGGCCTACGACCGCGAACATCCGGGCTTTTATGACGCCGCCGTGGCAGCGGGCCATGGCAGCGATTCGGCCGTCATCCTGTACACCTCGGGCACCACGGGCAAGCCGAAGGGCGTGTGCCAGAGCCATACGGCGCTGCTGGCCGCCGGCGAAGGCGGCGTGGCCTTCGACAAGCTCACCGACGAGGAAGACATCCTGTCCTACCTGCCCATGGCGTGGGTGGGCGACTGCCTGTTCTCGCTGGCGCAGGCCATGGTGGCCGGCTTCACCGTCAACTGCCCCGAATCGGGCGACACGGTGATGATCGACATGCGCGAAATCGGCCCCACCTGCTACTTTGCGCCGCCGCGCGTGTTCGAGAACATGCTCACCAGCGTGATGATACGCATGGAAGACGCGAGCAGCATCAAGCGCCGCATGTTCAGCCATTTCATGGACGTGGCCAAGCGCTGCGGCGCGCAGATTTTGGATGGCAAGCCCGTGTCGCTGGCGGACCGCCTCAGCTACAAGCTGGGCGAACTGCTCGTCTACGGTCCCCTGAAAAACGTGCTGGGGCTGTCGCGCGTGCGCGTCGCCTACACGGCCGGCGCTGCCATCGGTCCCGACCTGTTCCGCTTCTACCGCTCCATCGGCGTCAATCTCAAGCAATTGTACGGTTCCACCGAAACCTGCGCCTATGTGTGCCTGCAGCCGGATGGCAATATCAAGTTCGACAGCGTGGGCCTGCCCGCGCCGGGCGTGGAAGTCAAGCTGGCGGCCAATGGCGAAGTGCTGGTGAAGTCGCCCGCCACCATGAGCGGCTACTTCAGGCGTCCTGATGCGACGGCCGAAGTGATCGACGACGACGGCTACTTTCATACGGGCGACGCGGGCGTGTTCGACGGCGAAGGCCACCTGAAGATCATCGACCGCGCGGCCGACGTGGGCAAGATGAATTGCGGCGCCATGTTCGCGCCCAACTACATCGAGAACAAGCTCAAGTTCTTCCCCTTCATCAAGGAAGTGGTGGCCTTCGGCCATGCGCGCGACCAGGTCTGCGCCTTCATCAATATCGACATCGAAGCGGTGGGCAACTGGTCCGAGCGGCGCGGCATCGCCTACTCCGGCTACACGGACCTGGCAGCGCGTGCCGAAACCTACGGCTTGATCCGCGACTGCATCGAGCAGGTCAACGCGGAACTGGCGGCCGACCCGCTGATGGACCGCACGCAGGTGCACCGCTTCCTGGTGCTGCACAAGGAACTCGACCCGGACGACGACGAGCTGACGCGCACGCGCAAGGTGCGCCGCAAATTCATCGCCGAAAAATACGCGGTGCTCATTTCTGCCCTGTATGAGGGCAAGGCAACGCAATACATCGAGACCCAGGTGAAATTCGAGGATGGCCGCCTTGGCTCGACCAGCGCCGACCTGCAGATCTGGGACAGCAAAACGTACCGGCCCCAGGGCCTGGCCGCATGATGGAGCACAGCACGATGCAAATGAACGAACTCGACGCCCATTTCGGCACGGCCCGCAAGACGGGTCCCGTCATCCTCGACCTGAAGAACATCTCGCTGTCGTTCGGCGGCGTGAAGGCGCTGACCGACATCTCATTCGACGTCAAGCAGCATGAAATCCGCGCCATCATCGGCCCGAACGGCGCGGGCAAAAGCTCGATGCTGAACGTGATCAATGGCGTGTACCGCCCGCAGCAGGGAGAAATCATCTACCGCGGCGAACACCGGCGCGGCATGGATTGCTACGCGGCCGCCAAGTCCGGCATCGCGCGCACCTTCCAGAACATCGCCCTGTTCAAAGGCATGACGGTGCTCGACAACATCATGACGGGGCGTAACCTCAAAATGAAGTCGAATTTCCTGCTGCAAGCCCTGTACTGGGGACCGGCGCGGCGCGAGGAAATCGAACACCGCAAGAAGGCCGAGGAAATCATCGACTTCCTGGAAATCCAGGCCATCCGCAAGACACCCGTGGGGCGCCTGCCCTACGGCTTGCAAAAGCGCGTGGAACTGGGCCGCGCCCTCGTGGCCGAGCCGGAAATCCTGCTGCTGGACGAACCGATGGCCGGCATGAACGTGGAAGAAAAGCAGGACATGTGCCGCTTCATCCTCGACGTCAACGACCAGCTGGGCACGACCATCGTGCTGATCGAGCACGACATGGGCGTGGTGATGGATATCTCCGACCGCGTCGTGGTGCTCGACTACGGCAAGAAGATCGGCGACGGCACGCCCGACGAGGTGCGCAGCAACCAGGATGTCATCAACGCGTATTTGGGTGGTGTAGCCGGGAATTCAGGCAGCACGCTGCCTGCCGGCGAAACGACCTGCCCGTAATCGGGCAGGGCTACGCACAACCCATTGGACAACTCATGAATATCAATTTTTTCTTTGAAGTGCTGATCGGCGGCCTGCTGTCGGGGGTCATGTATGCGCTGGTGGCGATCGGTTTTGTATTGATCTACAAGGCCTCGGGCGTGTTCAATTTTGCGCAGGGCGCGATGGTGTTTTTCGCTGCCCTCACCTGCGTAGGCATCATGGACAAGTTCGGCCTGTCGCTGTGGCTGGCCATCCCGCTGACGATGGTGACCATGATCGTGCTGGGCATGGCGATCGAACGGGTGGTCTTGCGGCCCCTCGTCAACCAGCCCGAGATCACGCTCTTCATGGCCACCATCGGCCTGACCTTTTTCATCGAAGGCCTGGCGCAGCTGATGTGGGGCTCACAGGTGCACAAGCTGGACCTGCCCATCGAAGACGTGCCGCTGCCCTTCCTGATGGACCATTTCAATATCATCGTCTCGCAGTTCGACGTGGTGGCGGCCGGCATCTGCGCGCTGCTGGTGATCTGTCTGGCCCTGCTGTTCTCGAAGACCAAGGTGGGCCGCGCCCTGCGCGCCGTCGCCGACGACCACCAGGCGGCGCTGGCCGTGGGCATTCCGCTGCAGCGCATCTGGGCCGTCGTGTGGGGCGTGGCCGGCCTGGTGGCCATGGTGGCGGGCTTGCTGTGGGGCGCGCGCAACGGCGTGCAGTTCGCGCTGACCTTCATCGCGTTAAAGGCGCTGCCGGTGCTGATCCTCGGCGGCTTTACCTCGGTGCCGGGCGCCATCGTCGGCGGCCTGATCATTGGCGCGTCGGAAAAGCTGGCCGAAGTCTACCTGGGCCCCATGGTGGGCGGCGGCATCGAAGGCTGGTTCCCGTATGTGCTGGCCCTGCTGTTCCTGCTGGTGCGCCCGGAAGGCCTGTTCGGCGAACGCATCATCCGGCGCATCTGACGCCGCAGCGCCGCACCATGCACACGCCGCACAACGCTATCGCTCCATCGCAAAGGACACGCCATGATTTACCGTGAAGCAGGACAATTCAAGACCAGCTACCAGGCTGACAACCAGATCTTTCCGATCCGCCAGGACCGCCTGGCGCTGACGGCCACGCTCCTCGTCGCCGTCTTCCTCCTGCCGTATTTCGCCTCGCCCTACCTGTTGTCGGCGATCCTGATTCCGTTCCTGATCTTCGCGCTGGCGGCACTGGGCCTGAACATCCTGACCGGCTACGCAGGCCAGCTGTCGCTGGGCACGGCCGCCTTCATGGCCGTAGGCGCCTTTGCCTCGTATAACTTCATGGCGCGCCTGCCGGGATTGCCGCTGCTGGTGTCGTTCATCCTGGGCGGCCTGTGCGCGGCCATGGTGGGCATCGCCTTCGGCCTGCCCTCCTTGCGCATCCGCGGCTTTTACCTGGCCGCGTCCACGCTGGCGACGCAGTTCTTCGTCGTCTGGTGCCTGACCAAGATCCCGTACCTGACCAACTACAGCTCCTCGGGCGTCATCACGGTGCAGAAGATGAGCATCCTGGGCTACCAGTTCGATACGCCACAAAGCAAATACCTGCTGGTGCTGGCCATCGTGGCCGGCATGGCGCTGCTGGCCAAGAACATGATCCGCTCGAACGTGGGCCGCTCGTGGATGGCCGTGCGCGACATGGACATGGCGGCCGAGGTGATCGGTTTCCGCCTGATGCGCACCAAGCTGCTGGCGTTTGCCGTCAGCTCCTTCTACTGCGGCGTGGCCGGCGCGCTGTATGCGTATGCCTATCTGGGCACGGTGGAACCGGAAGCGTACAACCTGGACCTGTCCTTCCGCATCCTGTTCATGATCATCATCGGCGGCGTCGGTTCGATCCTCGGTTCCTTCCTCGGCGCGGCCTTCATCGTGCTGCTGCCCGTCGTCCTGAACACCATCGCGCATGGCCTGGCATTGCCGACCAGCGTGGCCTCGAACCTGGAACTGATGGTGTTCGGCGCGCTGATCATCTTCTTCCTGATCGTCGAACCGCACGGCCTGGCCAGGCTGTGGCAGATCGCGAAAGAAAAGTTGAGACTCTGGCCCTTCCCCCATTAAGTTTTTGCAGTCGATGTCGGTTCACTTGAATACCAAATAAAACAAGAGGAGACACAATGAAACACATCAAATCGCTCATGCTGGCCGCCGCCATCGCCAGTGCCACGCTCACCATTGCCGGCAGCGCGCAGGCGCAGGACAAGGAACAGTACATCGCCCTGCCGTCCTACCGCGTGGGTCCTTACGCGGCCGGCGGCTCCGGTTTCTACGGCGGCATCATCGACTACTTCAACCTGGTCAACCAGGCCGGCGGCGTCAATGGCGTGAAGATCAGCTGGGAAGAATGCGAAACCGAATACAACCCGTCGCGCGGCGTCGAATGCTATGAACGCCTGAAAACCAAGCAGGGCGGCGCCACCCTGGTCGAAACCCTGTCCACGGGTGTCGCCTACGGCATCCTGGACCGCGTGGCGCAGGACAAGATTCCCATGACGATGATCGGCTACGGCCGCTCGGACGCGGCCAACGGCAAGGTCTTCCCGTATGTCTATCCGCTGATCTCCAGCTACTGGAGCCAGGCCGCCGGCATGATCAGATACCTGGGCGACAAGGATGGCGGCATGGACAAGCTGAAAGGCAAAAAAATCGTCCACCTGTACCACGATTCGGCCTTCGGCAAGGAGCCGCTGCCCGTGCTCGAAGCGCTATCGAAACAGTACGGCTTCGAACTGGTGAAAATTCCCGTCGCGCCGCCAGGCAGCGAACAGCAATCGCAATGGCTGCAGATCCGCCAGGCCAAGCCGGACCACGTGATCCTGTGGGGCTGGGGCGTGATGAACTCCGTTGCCATCAAGACGGCGCAACGCAACGGCTTCCCGCGCGACAAAATGCTGGGCGTCTGGTGGGCCGGCTCCGAGGAAGACACGATTCCATCGGGCGACGCGGCCAAGGGCTACACGGCGATGACGTTCAACACGCCGGGCAACTACCCCGTGCTCGACGACATCCGCAAGAAGCTCTACGCGTCCGGCAAGGGCAACCTGTCCGACCAGTCGCGCATCGGCTCCGTCTACCACATGCGCGGCGTGACGGCCGGCATCCTGTGGGTGGAAGCGATCCGCACGGCGCAGGAAAAATTCGGCAAGGGCAAACCGATCACGGGCGAGCAGATGCGCTGGGGCCTGGAAAACCTGAACGTCGACGATGCGCGCCAGAAGGCCGTCGGCGCGCTGGGCATGTTCCCCACCGTGAAGACCAGCTGCGACGACCATGAAGGCTCGGGCGCCGTGAAAGTGCAGCAGTGGGATGGCAAGAAGTGGACCGCCATCACGCCGAAGTGGATCGTCGGCGACAAGGCCCTGGTGCGCAAGCTGGTCGAGGAATCCTCGAACAAGTACGCGGAAGAGAAGAAGATCACGCCGGCGTGCATGAAGTAAATCGCTGCCGATGGTGGTGTCGGATTACGGCCTGCGGCCTGATCCGACCTACGCCGCATCCACGTAGGTCGGATTAGCGAAGCGTAATCCGACAGCATCGCCAACACATATGAAAACGAAGCAGCCATGACCCACACAGCCACGCAAACCCCGATCAAGCCGGACGCGCCGCCGCCCTACCTGTCGGTGAACAATATCGAAGTCATCTACGACCACGTGATCCTGGTCCTGAAAGGCGTGTCGCTGCAAGTCCCGCAAGGCAAGATCGTGGCGCTGCTGGGCGCCAACGGCGCCGGCAAGTCGACCACCCTGAAAACCATCTCGACCCTGCTGCGCGGCGAACGGGGCGACGTCACCAAGGGCGAAGTCCAGTTCAAGGGCGAGCGCGTGGACCAGTTGACGCCGAATGAGCTGGTGAAGCGGGGCCTGTCGCAAGTGATGGAAGGCCGCCACTGTTTCGGCCACCTCACCATCGAGGAAAACCTGCTGACGGGTGCCTACACGCGCAGCCTGTCGCGCGGCGAATTGAAGGAGGCGCTGGACAAGGTCTACCACTACTTCCCGCGCCTGAAAACCCGGCGCAGCAGCCAGGCCGGCTACACCTCGGGCGGCGAACAGCAGATGTGCGCCATCGGCCGCGCGCTGATGGCCAAGCCGTCGATGATCTTGCTGGACGAACCGTCGATGGGCATCGCGCCGCAGATCGTCGAAGAGATCTTCGGCATCGTCAAGGACCTGAACCACAAGGAAAACGTCTCCTTTTTGCTGGCCGAACAGAACACCAACGTGGCGCTGCGCTATGCCGACTTCGGCTACATCCTGGAAAACGGGCGCGTCGTGATGGAAGGGCAGGCGCAGGAACTGGCCAGCAACGAAGACGTCAAGGAGTTTTACCTGGGCGTGTCCAGCGCCGGGCGCAAGAGCTTCCGCGACATGAAGTTCTACCGCCGCCGCAAGCGCTGGCTGGCCTGACGCAGGAGTCAAAGCATGGACCTGGAACGGGCGAAGCAAGTGTGCCGCGGCTTTCCCGGCGCGACGCAAGACATCAAATGGACGAACGTGCTGGCGTTTTCCGTCGGTGGCCGGATGTTTGCGCTGTGCGGCGCGGAAGCGCACAGCACCCGGGGCATGAGCTTCAAGGTCGATGCGGAACGCTTTCTGGAATTGACGGACCGCCCCGGCATCCGCCCGGCGCCGTACCTGGCACGGGCCAAGTGGGTGCATATCGCCAGCCCCGATGCGCTCGACGACGGGGAAATGGCGGCCCTGCTGCACCGCTCATACAGCCTGATTTTTGCCAGGCTGACGAAAAAACTGCAACGTGACATTGGAGAATCCGCAACATGACCGATACGCTCGACAGTCTGGAAGCACGCGCCCCCGAAGAGCGCGAACGCGAATTGATGGCCGGCCTGCCGCAGCTGATCGCGCGCGCGCAAACGGCGCCGGGCTGGGCCCGCATCCTCGATGGCGTCAACGCCGCCGACATCACCAGCCGCGCCGCGCTGGCGCAACTGCCCGTGACGCGCAAGTCCGACCTCAAGCAATTGCAGCACGACGCCCTGCCGTTCGGCGGCTTGAACACGACGCCGAATAACGCGCTGTCGCGCGTGTTTGTCTCGCCCGGCCCCATCTTCGATCCGGAAGGCCGGGGCCCCGACTGGTGGCGCTTCGCGCGGCCCATGTATGCGGCCGGCGTGCGCGCCGGCGGCTTGCTGCAGAACTGCTTTTCCTACCACTTCACGCCGGCCGCCTTCATGGTCGAAGGGGGCGCCGCGCGCCTGGGCTGCACCGTCATCCCGGCCGGCATCGGCCAGACGGAAATGCAGGTGCAGGCGATGATGGATCTGAAGCCGGACACGTATATCGGCACGCCGTCCTTTTTAAAACTGATCATCGAGAAGGCGCGCGAAATGGGCGCCGACATCAGCAGCGTCACCAAGGCCGTGATGGGCGCGGAAGCCTTGCCCGAATCCCTGCGCAGCTGGTTTGCCGCGAACGGCGTGCCGCACGTGTTCCAGACCTATGCCTCGGCCGATATCGGCAGCATCGCCTATGAAACGGCCAGCAATGGCAAGCTCAATCCGGGCATGGTGATCGATGAAAACGTGCTGCTCGAAATCGTCCACCCGGGCAGCGGCATGCCCGTCGCGCCGGGCGAAGTGGGCGAAGTCGTCGTCACCGTCTTCAATGCCGACTATCCGCTGATCCGCTTTGCCACGGGAGACCTGTCGGCCGTGCTGACGGATGCGCCGGCGTCGCCGTGCGGGCGCACGAATACGCGCATCCGCGGCTGGATGGGACGCGCCGACCAGACCACCAAGGTGCGCGCCATGTTCGTGCATCCGTCGCAGGTGCATGAAATCGCGCGCCGCCACCCGCAGATCAGGAAGGCGCGGCTGGTGGTGTCCGGACGCATGGCCAACGACGAGATGGCTTTGCATTGCGAAGTCGACGATCCGCATGATGCCAGCGGCACCGAGGCCATCATCGGCTCGATCCGCGAACTGACCAAGCTGCGCGGCGAGGTGGTGCTCGTGGCCGTGGGCAGCCTGGCGCAGGATGGCAAGATCATCGACGACATGCGCGATTACAAATAAGGCCGATTTGCGGGATAATACCGGCATTGACCATCAGCCCCATTCATCGCCATGCAAGAGTCCATGCAAGAATTTCATCACAACCGTGCCCGTGACCTGATCAAGAACGCGGAACTGCTGTTCGACCAAGATACCGTGCAGGCGTCGATCACGCGCATGGCCGATGTGCTCAACACGCGCTTCAACGCCGAGGATTCGCAGGAATTCCCGCTGGTGCTGGGCGTGATGGGCGGCGCCGTCGTGTTTACGGGCAACCTGCTGCCGCAGCTGAGCTTTCCGCTCGAATTCGACTACATCCACGTCAGCCGCTACGGCGACGACGACAAAGGTGGCGAAGTGGTGTGGAAAGTCATCCCCCGCTCGAATGTAGCGGGCCGTACCGTCATCGTGCTCGACGACATCCTGGACGAAGGCGAAACCCTGGCGCACGTCAAGCAACGCTTGCTGGACATGGGTGCCTCCGAAGTGATCCTGGCCGTGTTTGCCGACAAGGCCATCGGCAAGAAAAAGCCCGTGCAAGCCGATATCGTCGGCCTGGTGATCCCGAACCGCTTCGTCGTCGGCTTCGGCATGGATGCGTATGGCTACTGGCGCAACCTGCCGGGCCTGTGGGCCATCAAGCCCGAGGATTTGAAGCAGGAGTGATTCATGATGGTAGTCGGATTACGCTGCGCTAATCCGGCCTACGCCACCAGGTTCGAGCAGGTCGGATTGGCGCGCAGCGCGTCATCCGACATCCTCACCAACGTTACAGCTTCAGCCGCGCGCGCGCCGCATCGTATTCGGCCTTCAGGCGCGCCACCATCTCTTCGACGCTCGGCACGTCATCCATCAAGCCCACGCCCTGGCCCGCGCCCCAGATGTCGCGCCAGGCCTTGGCGCTGCCCGAGCCAAAATTCATCGAACTCTTGTCCGCTTCGGGCAAGGCTTCCGGATCGAGTCCGGCCGCGACGATCGATTTCTTCAGATAGTTGCCGTGCACACCGGTAAACAGGTTCGTGTAGACGATGTCCGCCGCGCTGGAATCGACGATGGCGTCGCGGTAGCCGTCGCTGACGTTCGATTCCTTGGTGGCCAGCCAGCGCGAGCCGATGTAGGCAAAGTCCGCGCCCATCGCCTGCGCGGCCAGCACGGCGTCGCCCGTGGCGATGGAGCCCGACAGCGCCAGCGGACCGTCAAAGAATTTGCGCACTTCGCCTACCAGCGCGAACGGCGACAGGGTGCCCGCATGGCCGCCGGCGCCGCTGGCCACCAGGATCAGGCCATCGACACCCGCCTCCAGCGCCTTTTTCGCGTGGCGGATCGAGATCACGTCATGCAGCACGATGCCGCCATAGCTGTGGATGGCGTCGAGCATTTCCTTGGGCGGCGCGCGCAGCGAGGAAATGATGATGGGGATCCGGTGTTTCACGCACACTTCCACGTCATGCGCGAGGCGGTCGTTCGACTGGTGCACGATCTGGTTGACGGCGATCGGTCCCACTTTCTTGTCGGGATTGGCGGCCTGGAAGGCGGCCAGTTCGGCCTGCAGCTCCGTGAGCCAGGTGTCGAGCAGTTCGGCGGGACGCGCGTTCAGGGCGGGAAAGGATCCGACGATGCCGGCCTTGCACTGCGCCGCGACGAGGGCCGGGCCGCTGGCGATGAACATCGGCGACGCGATAACGGGTAAGGAGAGGTTTTGCAACGCAACAGGCAATGCCATGGCGGACTCGCTGGAAAGTTGATCGGACGTAAAAAAACACTGAACGTTGATTATAGTGCAGAAAAAGTACGATCGTGCTGAATTTATCGCGCCCGCGCGTCACCCCTCGTTAAGCAAGTACTCACCCTCGACGCGTGCCGCTGCAGCCCTCAGCAGTTGCGAGACGGCCCATTCGGCCAGCGCGGCCGTTTCCTGGCGCAGGAAGCGCCGGTTGGCCTCTTCAAAGATGGGCATGCCGCGCAGCAGCGCGGGTATCTCGGCAAGGGCGATGCGCTGGCGTTCCAGCAGCAGGAATTTCAGCAGCACTTTCACCGCATTCTGCGCGTTGCGCACGGGGTCGGACGCCAGGTAGTCGAGGCGCGAATACGCGCGCTGCAGGGCGCCGGCGGCGTCCTGGAACGGCCGCCCGTGGCCGGGGATCACCACGCGCACGTCCAGGCTGGCGATCAGGTCCAGGGTGGCGCGCGCTTCAGGAAAGCCGGAGCCGCCATCGAGTTCGGGGAAGATCACGCCAAAGCCGTTTTCCCACAGGGCGTCGGCGGAAATGAGGATGCCTTCCTGGGGGCAGTAAAAGATCAGCGAGTGCGGGTCGTGGCCCGGCGCGCCCAGCGCTTGCCAGGCCATGTCGGCCAGGGTGAAGGTGTCGCCCGGCGAGACGGTGGCGTCGAAGCCGAAGCGCGGACATTGCTGGCCCGTGGCCTGGAAGCTGAGGGCGTCGACGTCCCACGCCCCCACCTTGTCTGCTTCCGACGCGGGAATGGCCGTATGGCAGCCATATGCGGCTTGCAGCAGCGCGTTGCCGCCGCAATGGTCGGAGTGCAGGTGCGTATTGAACAAGCGGTCCAGCGGCCGGCCGGCCAGGCTATGGCGCAGCAGGGCCAGGGTTTGCGGCGCATGCGTGACATAGCCGCTGTCGATCAGGGCCGTGTCGTCCCTGCCCTGGAACAGGATGTTATTCGACGACAGCCAGCCGCGTTCGAACACCTGAATGGAATCGGGGAACAGCGCTGGCGATCGCGGCATGGGCGTCCTCAGTAGTCGGGTTCGAAATCGAGCAGGGATACACGGCCCGGCAATTCGGCCCACACGGCGCGCTTGAAGTCGTCGTCGGCCTTGCTCCAGGCGATGATCTCGTCGAGCGTGCGCAAACAGCCTTCGCACAAGCCGCTGCCGCGGTTCATCTTGCACAGGCTGACGCAGGGCGACGGTACCGGTGACGGCAAGGGGAGCGGAACGGCTGGCGGAGTATCGACCATCATGGAGCGGCATCGGTAAACGTGAAGGCTTTCATTATGCCGCGAAACCACGCGGGCGAGTCGGCGGCATCGCCATGCAATGTTTCCGTGCATATATTTTCTAAAGAAAACATGACGAAAAATGCATGCTTCGAAAATATATTTTACGTGACATTCTCACTCTGCGGCGGCCCATCCTGCGCCCCGATCGGGCCAGATCGCGCTTGACTTGAGGTGTTTCAGAACTATACTACCATCCATACAGATGGCAAATGGATGCCACATGGAGTTTTTGGAGACTTATGGCCAAGCAAGACAGCAAGCCCAAAATTGGGGAATCCGAGAAAATCACGATCAACCTCGGTTTGATCGACCTGGGGCAGATCGATCTGCTGGTCCAGGAGGGATTTTATTCCAACCGCACGGATCTGATCCGTACGGCCATACGCAACCAGCTGGGTACGCACGCCGACGTGGTGAAACAGACCGTCGCCCGTAAAAGCCTGGTATTGGGCATGCAGCACTATTCGCGCGCCGACCTGGAAGCGATCCAGGCAGCCGGCCAGCGCCTGCAAATCCAGGTGCTGGGACTGGCCAGCATCGCCAGCGACGTCTCCGTGGAACTGGCACTGGCCACCATCGAGTCTATTTTCGTATTAGGTGCCCTGCATGCCAGCACCGTCGTCAAGACGGCGCTCGCAGGGCGAATTCACTAGCGTATCGGTTCGCGGCGATGACCCGGCCGATGCGCGGCACCGTTAAGGATGGTCATGAAACTACCTCTCAACATGCTGGCGCACATGCGCGCCGCAACCCGCAATCTGATGGGCCAGGGGCCCGCCGCCGCCACCGAAGCCATCCAGCAGGCGCTGGCCGCCGCTGGCCTGGCGCCGCAGGCAGCCGCGCCGCAGCCACCGCCACCGCAGCCGATGCGCGACATCAATCCGCCACCGGCGCCTGCAGCAGGCGCCCAGCCGCAAGCGGCCGCCGCACCGGAAACGCCAGCCGCGCCGCCCACGCCCGCGCAGGCGGCGCAGGACTTCGCGCAGGATTTCATGGCGCGCCTGGGCGTGCCCGTGGGCCTGGGGCAGCACGGCTTCGACATGCCCAGCTTCGAGCTGCCGAATTTTCATCCGCCCGGCTTCAACGCGCCGGCCACGGCGCCGGCGGACATGCCCGCTGGCGCGCAGTTCATCGATGGCGTGTACCGCAACCATGCGGGCACGCGTTCGTACAAGCTGTATATCCCCAGCAGCTATCACGGCCAGGCCATGCCGCTGATCGTCATGCTGCACGGCTGCACGCAGAACCCCGACGATTTCGCCGCCGGCACGCAGATGAATGCGCTGGCCGAAGAAAAGGAGTGTTTTGTCGTCTACCCGGCGCAGACGCAGGGCGCCAACAGTTCGCGCTGCTGGAACTGGTTCAATGCCATCGACCAGCAGCGCGACCAGGGCGAGCCGTCGCTGATCGCCGGCATCGCCCAGCAGGTCATCGACGAATACCCGGTCAATGAGCGCGCAGTGTTCGTCGCCGGCCTGTCGGCGGGCGGCGCCATGGCCGTCATCGTCGGCACCCTGTATCCGGACGTGTTTTCCGCCGTCGGCGTGCATTCGGGTCTGCCCTTTGCCTCGGCACAGGACTTGCCGTCGGCGCTGGCCGCCATGAAAGGCGGCGCCATGCCCAATGCCCAGCGCCAGGCGCCGGCGGGCGGCGTGCCCATCATCGTCTTCCACGGCGACCGCGACACCACCGTCAACCCGCGCAATGGCGATGAACTGATCGCCCAGGGCGTGCGCAGCCAGGCCGGCGGCAAGGCCGCCAGGGCCGATTCCATCGATGGCAGCGTGCCGAATGGCCACCGCTATACGCGCACCACGCACCGCCAGGCCGACGGTTCGCCGCTGGGGGAACACTGGGTGATCCACGGCGCCGGCCACGCGTGGTCGGGCGGCAGCGGCAGCGGCAGCTATACGGACGGCAAGGGCCCGGACGCCAGCCGCGAGATGCTGCGCTTCTTCAAAACCGTCAGCTGAACCGTCAGCTGATTTTGTCGGCAAACGGCGCCACCTGCCGCTGCTTGTCGGCGATCTCGCACACGCCGTCGGCATAGCGGTTGGAGATGGCGATGAACTGGTCCTGGATTTCCAGGAAAGCGTCGACGATCTCGGCGTCGAAGTGCGAGCCGCGCCCCTCGACGATGATCTGCACGGCCTGCGCATGGTCCATGCCCTGCTTGTAGATGCGCCGGCTGATCAGGGCGTCATACACGTCGGCCAGCGCCATCAGGCGCGCCGAAATCGGGATGTCTTCGCCGGCGAGCCCTTGCGGGTAGCCGCTGCCATCCCATTTTTCATGGTGGCTGTAGGCGATCTCTTTCGCGTACTTGAGGAAATCGACTTCGATGCCCAGCTCGTGTTCGGCCGCCAGGATGGCGTCGCGCCCCAGGGTGGTGTGCGTCTTCATGATGGCCATTTCGTGCGGCTCGAAACGCCCCGGCTTGAGCAGGATATGGTCGGGGATGCCCACCTTGCCGATGTCGTGCAGCGGTGCCGTCTTGAACAGCAGTTCGATATTCTTGTCCGTCAAAAAATCGCGGAAGCGCGACAAGCCGCGCACCTTCTCGGCCAGCGCCTTCAGGTAGTGCGAGGTGCGGCGGATATGGTTGCCCGTCTCGCTGTCGCGCGTCTCGGCCAGCGAAGCCATGGCGTGGATGGTGACATCCTGCAGCGCCTTGACTTCCTGCACGCGGCGTTCCACCTCCGTTTCCAGGTACTGGTTCTGGTCGCGCAGGAAATCCTGCATCTGCTTCATCGCCAGTTGCGTCTTGATGCGCGCCAGCACGATGGGCGCCGAAATCGGCTTGGTGATGTAGTCGACGGCACCCAGGGCCAGGCCCAGCTGCTCGTCGGCCACTTCGCTCATGGCGGTGACAAAAATCACGGGAATGGCGGCCGTGGCGGGATCGGCCTTCAGCGCGCGGCACACGTCGTAGCCGCTCATGCCCGGCATCATGATGTCGAGCAGGATCAGGTCGGGCTGGTCGCTGCCGGCGGCGATCTTCAGCGCGCGCTCGCCATTGACGGCAATCTTGGTGCGGTAATCGTCTTCCAGCACCGCGCGCAGCAGGTCGATATTGTCTGGCGTGTCATCGACCACCAGGATGGTTGGCTTGCTTGCCGGCGCTCTCATGCCCGTCCTTCGCTTTGCATAGTTATCCTTGTCACAGTGTCAGCTCCAGCGCATCGGCTACCTCGCCCAGCTGCGCCAGCGCACCTTCGAAATCGTATTGTCCCAGCATGCGCTTCAGCTGGCGCGCATGTTCGGCCTGGCCCGCCGCGACCAGCACGGGACCGATGCCGTCGAGGTGCTTGACGGCCTGCGCATCGTCCTGCTGCAGCAGTTGCGACAGCTCGCGCAAGCCCGCCTCCAGCTGCGCCCGATCCACCGCGGCCACCTGCACCGCCGGCGTAGCGCCCGCCTCGGCCGCATTGCTGCGCGCCTGCATGGCCAGCACGATCTTCGGCACCAGTTCATCAAGCGCCAGGGTGCAGGCGGCCAGCGCCTGCGGCAAGCCGTCGTGCGAGCCCAGGCTGAGTAAATGCTCGACCCGCGCGGCGCTGTCGGCCAGGCCACCGGCGCCGATATTGCCGGCCAGGCCCTTCAGGGTATGCGCTTCGCGGATCGCCGTCTCGAGCTGGTTGTTTTCGATGGCGGCAACGATGCGCTGCATGGCATCGAACTGGGTTTCCACAAAACGGTCCAGCAATTTTCGCATCAAAGCGGCATTGCCGCCCACGCGGCGCATGGCCTCCGCCATTTTCAGGCCGGCGATCACGGGCAGCTCCGCTTCCGGCTGCGCCACCACCGCCGTCATTTCCTGCGGCGCGGCCGGCGCGATCCAGCGCGCCAGCGTACCGAACAACTGCGCCACGTCGATCGGCTTGGCGATGAAATCGTTCATGCCCGCGTCCAGGCATTTTTCCTTGTCGCCCACCATGGCATTGGCCGTCATGGCGATCACGGGCAGATTCGAATAACGGGGGTCCTGGCGCAGCTTGCGGGTGGCCTGGTAGCCATCCATCACGGGCATCTGGCAATCCATCAGCACGCCGTCATAGGCGTTTTCCTCGATCTTTGCCAGCGCGATGGCGCCGTTGCCCGCGATATCGACGCGGATGCCGGCGTCGTTGAGAATATGCTGCGCCACTTCCTGGTTGACCTCATTGTCTTCCACCAGCAGCAGCCAGGCGCCGCGCAGCGCGCGTTCGTCGTCGCGGTAGCTGCTCTGGCGCTGCGTCTTGCGGCTCTGCCCCGTCACGCCGCCAAACACAAACGAGATCTGGTCGAGCAGGGTCGAAGCGCTGACCGGCTTGTTCAATACGCCGTCGAGCGGCAATTCGCGCTGGCGCGCCGCCTCCAGCAGCGCTTCGCGATGGAAGGCCGTGACCATGATGCAGGCCGGCGTCGCATCGATGCCGGCGGCGTCGGCGCGGATGCCGGCCAGGGTATCGAGGCCGTTCATGCCCGGCATTTTCCAGTCCATCAGCACCAGCCCGTACGGCCGCCCCTCGGCGCGCGCCTGCGCCACGGCGCCGATGGCCAGCACGCCGCCAAACACGGCACGCGCCTCGAAGCCCAGCGCCGTCAGCATGCTGACGAAGATTTCACGCGCGCTGGGGTTGTCGTCGACCACCAGCACGCGCAGGCCCTGGAATTGCAGCGGCACCGGCAGGCTGTCGCGCGGCACGGCGGCCAGGCCGAAGCGGGCCGTAAAGAAAAAGGTGCTGCCCACGCCCGCTTCGCTGACCAGGTCAATCTCGCCTTCCATCATTTCCACCAGGCGCTTGCTGATGGTCAGTCCCAGGCCCGTGCCGCCATGGTGGCGCGTGGTCGAGGTGTCGGCCTGGGTAAAGGCCTGGAACAGCTTGCTGCGCTGGGGCGGCGTCAGCCCGATGCCCGTGTCGCGCACGTCCACGCGCAAGACCGCCGCATGCTCCTCGAGCTGCTGCAGGCGGATGGTGACGACGATCTCGCCCTTTTCCGTAAATTTGATGGCATTGTTGGTCAGGTTGATCAGCACCTGCCCCAGACGCAGCGGATCGCCCTGCAATGCATTCGGCACGTCGGGGCCGATGTCGAACAGCAGTTCCAGTCCCTTGTCCTGGGCCCGCATCACGGACAGGTCGGCGATCTGCGCCAGCACGTCTTCAAGGAAAAAATCGACTTTTTCAAAGGCCATCTTGCCCGCCTCGATCTTCGAGAAATCGAGGATGTCGTCGATGATGGCCAGCAGGTTCTTCGAAGCCGATTCCACCTTCTCCAGGTAATTGCGCTGGGTCGACGTGAGATCCGTCTGCAGCGCCAGGTGGGTCATGCCGATGATGCCGTTCATGGGCGTGCGGATCTCGTGCGACATATTGGCCAGGAAGTCCGACTTCATCTTGGTCGCATCCTCGGCCACTTCGACGGCGTGGCGCAGGTCCTGCTCGACGGCCAGGCTGGTGCTCATGTCCTTGAGCGCCTGCAGCAATTCGCCCGTCTCGTCGCGCGAGGTCACTTCGATGATGGAACTGAGGTCGCCATTGGCCACGCGCGTGGCGATCGCCACCGCCTCGCCCAGCGGACGCGTGATCGAGCGTGCCGACCAGGCAAAGGCCAGCCCCGTCAGCAGGGCAGCCAGGCCGATGCCGCCCATCAGCAGCAGCGAAGTGTCGATGTCGTTGCGTATCCTGGCCGCGCTGTCGCGGATCTGCTGCTGCTGCAGGTCGTCGAGCTGGCCCACGTACAGCAGCACCTTTTCCAGCACGGGCAGCGTTTGCGTCTGCATCGTCTGCTCCGCGCCGGCATCGTCGCCCTGCCCGACCAGTGCGAACAGGGACTGCAGGGACGTGTAATAGCCGGCGCGCGCCTGGTGCATCTGCTGCAGCAGGCGCCGCTCGTCGGGCCGCGCATCGAGCCCGTCGAGGATGCGCACCTGGTCGTCGATGCCTTGCCGGATCGCCTCCAGGCGTTCCTGGTTCGCCTGGCGCTGCGCCAGCTTGTGCTGGCTCGGCAGGCTGGCGATGCGCGTGGCCGCCTCGCGCGCCAGGCTGTGGATCTTGCTGGTGGCCTTGGCGGCGACCCAGTCGCGCTGCAGGATATCGTCCGTCTCGGCACGGATGGCATAGATACGGCTGCCCGCCAGCACGATGACGACCAGCATCAGCACGATCAAAATGGCATAACCGGCATTGATGCGCACGCCGATCCGGATATCCCTGAAGCGCATGACTTTCCTATCAGAAATTCTTAAAAATCGAAGTCTGAACGTATTCCCCTACAGAATGCAAGGTTTATTGCAAAGCAATTGCATGCCGAAGCGCTTAATTGGCCGACGTTATGGCTTTTGCGGGCAGCGGCAGCGCGGCGATATGCGCTTGCAGGCAGGCAGGGCACCAGCAGCCGATGGCGCTGTTGCCCGGCACGGGCATGGCGGGCGGCAGGGCCGTGCACCAGCATGGTCCGCTGGCCTGGGGGTCGGTCTGGCCACATTGGAAAGTGGCGCCGCAGCGGCTGCACTGGCTCATGGCTGTGTTTGAATTGGCAAGTGTGTGACACGCCAGGTCCCCGCGCGACGCAGATGTAACTGGCAGTAAAAGGGCTGGCTGGCGGACATATCGGACCAGACTATAGGATGATCAGGGAAAATACAACAAGATCGCCCTATAATGCCTCCAAGATTTTCGTCTTCCCTGTAAAATCTCACCAATCTATTTTCCGGACTCGCCATGAATCAACTAGCTAACTTGAACCTGGACATGAATGACGACTTGACGGCGGTGTCGCCGCAAATCAAGGCGCAGATTCTGGCCGAGGCCCTCCCCTACATCCGCAATTTCCACGGCAAGACCATCGTCATCAAATACGGCGGCAATGCCATGACGGACGAACGCCTGAAGCACGGTTTCGCGCGCGACGTCATCCTGCTTAAGCTGGTCGGCATGAACCCCGTCGTGGTCCACGGCGGCGGACCGCAGATCGACAACGCGCTGAAAAAAATCGGCAAGCAAGGCACCTTCGTGCAAGGCATGCGCATCACCGACGAAGAAACCATGGAAGTGGTGGAGTGGGTGCTGGGCGGCGAAGTGCAGCAGGATATCGTCATGCTGATCAACCATTACGGCGGCCAGGCCGTCGGCCTGACGGGCAAGGATGGCGGCTTGATCCGCGCGCGCAAGATGCAGATGCCGGACCGCGAACATCCGGGTGAATTCCTCGACATCGGCTTCGTCGGCGAGATCGACGCGATCAACCCGGCCGTCGTCAAGGCGCTGCAGGACGATGCCTTCATTCCCATCATCTCGCCGATCGGTTTCGGCCAGGACGGCCAGGCCTACAACATCAACGCCGACGTGGTGGCGGGCAAGATCGCGGAAATCCTGAAAGCGGAAAAGCTGATCATGATGACCAATATCGCCGGCGTCCAGGACAAGCAGGGCAACCTGGTGACCGACCTGTCGGCGCGCGAAATCGACGAGATGTTCGCCGATGGCACGATCTCGGGCGGCATGCTGCCGAAGATCTCGTCGGCGCTCGACGCCGCCAAGTCCGGCGTGAACACGGTGCACATCATCGACGGCCGCATCGAACACTCATTATTGCTGGAAGTGTTGACCGAGCAGGCTTTTGGTACTATGATCCGTTCGCACTAAAAAAATCGCCGTGCATCACGGCGAGTAGTTTGGCGGCGCAGATCACCTGGCGCCGCTTTTAATTTGCCCTTGTAGCTCAGTGGTAGAGCACTCCCTTGGTAAGGGAGAGGCCACGTGTTCGATCCACGTCAAGGGCACCATCGATTTATCCCCGTATCTGAAAAATGTCCATGGCGGCGTTGTCTCGCCTCGCCGTACATGCGTACTGTCTTCGGCTCGACGCCTTGCCCTGAACACTTTTCATCTACTCTGCCGTCATCTCACCATCGTTAGAAATGTCCATGGCGGCGTTGTCCTTCCTCGCCGTACCTGCGTACTGTCTTCGTCAGTCCGCCTTGCCCTGAACACTTTTCCATCTGCTCTGCCGCGTGTTTTGCGCGGCGGAGCTAGCGTCATCTATTCTTCCTGCTGTCGTCAAAACTAATAAATCCGCTCGACCTTCAAGCCCTTCTGACGCAATAGATCCGGAACGCTTTTCGTGCCCACCAGGTGCAGCACGCCGATGGCGGCGAGGCTGGACTTTTCGCGTGCCAGCAGTTTGGCGATGCCGTCGGCCAGGGCGGGGTTGCGGCCGTCGAGCAGCACTTTCTGCACGAACTGGGCGGCGAACGACGGGTCTTGCGCCGCTTTGGCGGCCAGTTTGTCGAAGGCGGCCGCATCGGCCGTGCGCCAGGCGTCGGCGATCTCGCGCGCTTCCTGGCTTTGCTCCTGGTCCTCGATCGACACCACGCCGTCTTCCAGGAAGCGGCACTGGTCGGCCGGCGACATGGCGCCGAACAGCGCCATCTGGCCTTCCATCGATTCGAGTTCCACCACGGGGATCTTGCGCGCCTTGGCCTGCTGCGACAGATAATTGTCCACCGCCAGTTCCGAGCGGTAGCCCAGCGTGGAAAATTCGCCGATGGCCAGCATGCTGGCCAGCATCCACGGCTTCATCGGCGCCACCGATTCGGCCGGAATGCCGTATTTTTGCAACAACGGCGCCAGGCGCGGCGCCAGGGTCTGGCGGCAGTCCGGCGGCACCTTGCTGCCTGGCGCTTCCATGCCGTATTTCAGCACGGCGCCCAGGGCGGCGCGCGGATCGGCGCCGGGATCGATCTCCAGCGCCAGCGCCCCGGCCTGCTGCAGCGCCTGCGTCACCGTCGGTTCGAGCGGATAAAAATCGGGCGCGCCGACATGGATGGTGCCGAACAAATACAGGGTGTGGCCCCCGTCCTGCACATTGAACAGGGCGCCCCGGTTTTGCGCCACGGGTGCCGCGTCGGCCAAGGCCGCCTGCAACGGCAGCAAGAATAATCCGCAAAACATCACTATAATCTGGCGTCGCATGGTTTTCCTGATTGTTGAATTTTTCATCTTCTCTCGCTAGCAAAGACTCCTGTGCCTGTGTCCCATCTTAACCGCTCGTCGCCGGTCTGGCTGTTTGACCTCGACAACACGCTGCACAATGCCTCGCACGCCATCTTTCCCACCATCACGGCCAATATGAACACCTATATTGCCCGCGTACTGGGCGACGGCGTGACGCCGGCCGACGACGCCATCGTCAATGCGGCGCGCGCGGCCTACTGGCGCCGCTATGGCGCCACCTTGCTGGGCATGGTCAAGCACCACCAGGTGCAAGCCGCGCACTTCCTCCACGAGACACATGCGTTCGACGATTTGCACGCCATGATACGCGCCGAGAAGGGACTGGGGGCTTTACTCAAACGCCTGCCTGGCCGTAAAATTTTACTCACCAATGCGCCGCTGCGCTATTCGAGCGACGTCATGCGCCACCTGGGCCTGCGCCAGCACTTTGCGCAGCATATCGCCATCGAGGCGATGCACGTGCACCGCCAGCTGCGGCCCAAGCCATCGACCCTGATGCTGCGCAAACTGATGCGCAAGCACCAGCTCCGCCCGGGCCGCTGCATCCTCGTGGAAGACACCCTGGCCAACCTGAAGGGGGCAAAAAAGCTGGGCCTGCGCACGGCCTGGGTCACGCAATACCTGAAAATGGCCGATCCGATCGGCGTGGCCAAGCTGCCCAAGGCGTTAAATCGCCCCGCTTACGTCGATGTCAAAGTAAAATCTGTCCGGCATTTGGCACGCCGCCTTCACCGACTGCGTTGAAGGGGATTCCTGGGCTTCCGGTTGACGCCGGAAGCCGCACCGCTAGCGGCGGTGACGGACCTCCCCATCAAGGCAGCATTTTTTTTAACGACAAGAGAAAATATGGCAAGCACACCGCCGGGCCAACGCAGGCTACAAATTCTTCAGGCCCTCGCCGCAATGCTGGAGCAGCCGAAAGGCGAAAAGATCACCACGGCCGCACTGGCGGCCAGACTGGCCGTCTCGGAAGCTGCCCTGTACCGCCATTTCGCCAGCAAGGCGCAAATGTTCGAAGGGCTGATCGAATTCATCGAGTCGAGCGTTTTCGGCCTGATCAACCAGATCGCGGAAAAGCACAGCGACGGCATGACGCAGACGCGCGACATCGTCGGCATGCTGCTCAATTTCGCCATCAGCAATCCGGGCATGACGCGCGTGCTGATCGGCGACGCCCTGGTCAATGAGGACGAGCGCCTGCAAGTGCGCATGAACCAGTTCTACGACCGCGTGGAACTGGCGCTCAAGCAGTCCTTGCGCGTGGCCGCCGCCGAAGGCCATGGCAAGGAAAGCGAAGTAGCGGCGCGCGCCACCCTGATCGTCGGCTACGTCATCGGACGCTGGCACCGCTACGCCAAGAGCGGCTTCAAGATCAATCCATCCCAGGAAGCGGCGCTGCAAATCGCCATGCTGCTGGGATAGCTGTCCCCATGCCTGCCGACTGCTTCGCCCTGCTCGACGACGCCAGCGCGCCCGGCGCCGGTTCGCGCCTGTACACGGGCCTGGCGGCGGTCTTGCAATGCACCGAGGGCAGCGGGTGGCCAGCCCTGCTCGCAGGGCTGCAAGAGGCCTTGCAACGCGGCCAGCACGCCGTCAGCGTGTGCAGCTACGAACTGGGCGCGCACTTGCTGGCCATGCCGCCGCGTGCGGCCGGCATCGGCGCGCCGCCGCTGGCGCAAGTGCTCGTCTTTGAACACTGCACACCGCTGTCGCAGGACGAGGTGCTGCAGTGGCTGGATGAGCGCGTCCGCGAGGACACCGCGCTGGCCGGCGTGGCCAACATCCGCGCGAGCGTGGATCAGGCCGAGTTCACGCGCGCGCTGCACCGCATCCACGACTACATCGTGGCCGGCGACACCTACCAGGTCAACTACACCTACCGTTTGCGCTTCGACGCCTTCGGCTCGCCCCTGGCCCTGTATGCGCGGCTGCGCGCGCGCCAGCCCGTGCCGTACGGCGCGCTGGTGATGCTGCCCGATGGCGGCGCCCTGCTGTCGCTGTCGCCCGAGCTGTTCGTGCGCCATGCACAAGGCGAGCTGACGGCGCGTCCCATGAAAGGCACGGCGCCGGCCGCCCCTGCCGAACAGACGCAGGAAAACGCGCGCCGCGCCAGCGCCCTGGCCAGCGATCCGAAAAACCGCGCGGAAAACCTGATGATCGTCGACCTGCTGCGCAACGACATCGGCCGCATCGCCGCCACGGGGTCCGTCACGGTGCCGGCCCTGTTCGAGGTGACGCGCTACAGCAGCGTGCTGCAAATGACGTCGACCGTGCAGGCGCGCCTGCGCGACGACGCCAGCCTGGCCGACATCTTCCAGGCCTTGTATCCATGCGGCTCGATCACGGGCGCGCCGAAACGCCGCACCATGGAAATCATCGCCGAGCTGGAGCCGGTGCCGCGCGGCATCTACACGGGCGCCATCGGCTGGTTCGATCCGCCACACGCCGGCACTCCCCGCCCGGTGGGCGACTTCTGCATGTCCGTACCTATCCGCACCCTGGCCCTGCAGCCGGCAGGCCCTGGCGGCATCCGGCGCGGCGAGATGGGCGTGGGCGCCGGCATCGTGCTCGACAGCGACCCGCAGGAGGAATTTGCGGAGTGCCAGCTCAAGGCCCGCTTCCTCACGGGACTGGCCAACGACTTCGAACTGTTCGAGACCCTGCACGCCAGCCGCACGGGCGGCTGCCGCCAGCAGGAACGCCACCTGGCGCGCCTGGCCGCTTCCTGCGCCTACTTCGGTTTTGCGTGGGACGAGAATGCCGCCCGCACCGCGCTGCAGGCTGCCTGCGCGCAGCGGCCGGACGATGCACCATTCCGCCTGCGCCTGGCGCTGCGCCAGGATGGCCAGTGCACGGTGCAAAGCGGCACCCTCGCCGCCCTGCCGGACACGGTCAACGTCCTGCTGGCGCCCGACGCCACCATGGCGGACGACCTGTTCCTGCGTCACAAGAGCAGCGTGCGCGCGCGCTATGACGCAGCCTGGCGCGCAGCCGAGGCGCAAGGCGCTTTCGACATGCTGTTCTTCAATGAACGGGGCGAGCTGACGGAGGGCGGGCGCAGCAATGTGTTCGTGAAACTCGATGGCCGCTGGCACACGCCCCCGCTGTCCTGCGGCTTGCTGCCCGGCGTGCAGCGCGCGGCCATGCTGGCCGATCCCGCCTGGGACGCGCAGGAAACCGTCATCACGCGCGCCATGCTGGCGCAAGCCGAGGCCATCATCGTGTGCAATGCACTGCGCGGGGCGCTGCCCGCACAGCTGCTTATTTGATATCTACCTGCATTTCATAACCGCCGTAGATCATCCGCTTGCCATCGAACGGCAGCTTGGCCGGGTCCATCATCTCGGCCAGGCGCGGGTCTTTCATGACCTTGTCGTTGATTTCATCGCGCCTGGCGCGCGATTCGAACACGATCCAGGAGAACACCACCACTTCGCCATCCTGCAAGTCCACCGCCTGCGGGAACGAGGTCAGCTTGCCCGGCTTGACATCGTCGCCCACGCATTCGCGAAATTCCTGTGCGCCATATTCACGCCAGACGGCGCCGCAGGCGCGCGACATGGCCAGATAGGTATCGAGCTTGGCTTTCGGTACGGGCACCACAAATCCATCGACATACGCCATGATGTTCTCCTTTGTTGTGACAAACGCGAACACCCAGCTTAGGACAGTGATGGCAAGACGACAAGCGCGGCATTAAAAAAAAGCAGGCGTTCAAGCCTGCTTGTGTCCCGGCAACTTACATCGCCAGCGCTTTTTCCACCGCGCCCACCAGTTTCTTGTCGTCCGGCGTCACCTTGCTGGGGAAGCTTTCCACCACCTTGCCGTGGCGGTCGATCAGGTATTTATGGAAATTCCAGGCGGGCGTCTTGCCCGTCTGCTTGATCAGATCCACGTACAGCGGATTCGGCGCCGGGCCCGACACCACCGATTTGGCAAACATGGGGAATTTCACGCCATAGGTGTTGTAGCAAAAATCGGCGATTTCCTTGCTGTTGCCCGGCTCCTGCTTGCCGAAATCGTTCGACGGGAAGCCCAGCACCACCAGTCCCTTGCTGCCGTACTTGGCGTACAGCGCCTCGAGTCCTTCGTATTGGTTGGTAAAACCACAATAACTGGCCGTATTCACCACCAGCACGACCTTGCCCGCGTACTGGCACAGGTTTTGCGGCGCTTCATCCTGCAAGCGGTTGAACGTCTGCTTGAGGATGGCGGGGCAGGCGGCCGGTGCGGCAGCAGCCGTGGCGGCTTCCGCAGCATGGGCGGGGATGGCCAGGCTGGCACTGGCGGCAAGGGTGGTCAGCGCAAACAGCTGGGCAAAGGTCTTGGACATGAGGGGCACCATGGTGGGAAGGAAAAAAACCATTCTATGTCAAACGCTGCGCGCGCGTATGAGAGCAACAACAACAGCGATAGCTTGAGCGACATCAACGACGGTGCAGTACTTGCCCAACGCACAGTTTTTTTACCTATGCTCGGCCTTCCTGTCCTTTTTCCTGTCTTGTGGAGATGCCATGCCCTTCCCCGCCCTTTCCCGTCCCGTCTGCGCACTGCTGGCCGCCGGCCTGCTGACCCTCGCGCCAGCCGGCGCCCACGCCGCCACAACCGTCAAGGCCGCCAAGGCCGTCAAGCCCGCCGCGACAAGAGACGCCCCCACCCTGCCCGGCTACCAGGCCGACCTGAGCCAGACCACCGTGTCCGGCCTGTCCTCGGGCGGCTTCATGGCCGCGCAGTTTGCCGTCGCCTACTCGGCCACCGTTGCCGGCGCCGGCATCATCGCGGGCGGCCCGTATTTCTGCTCTGGCCAGCCGGGCCGCTTCCCCTACATTCCCTACCTGACGAATGCCCTGACCACCTGCATGAACCCGGGCAGCGCGCAGGTGGCGCCGCCCGTGGCCAGCGAATTGCTGCGCGCAGCGAACGATTTTGCGCGCATGCGCCTGATCGACGACACGGCCAACCTGAAACGCCAGCGCGTGTATCTGTTCAGCGGAACGAAAGACCAGACCGTGACGCAGCCCGTGGTGGAACAGGTAGGAAAATTCTATGCGCTGGCAGGTACGCCGGCCGAGCAGATCCGCTTCGTCGACAATGTCGGCGCAGGCCATGCCATCATCACGGACAACAACCAGGACACGGCTTGCGGCGTGACGGCGTCGCCCTTCATCAATGACTGCGACTTCGTGCAGGCGCGCGACATCCTGCAGCACCTGTACCCGGGGCTGCAGCCCGCGTCGGCCACGCTGACGGGCAAGCTGATCTCCTTCAACCAGCGCAGCTTCATCCAGAGCGCGTACTCGAGCATGAACAATACGGGCTACGCCTATATCCCGAAAGCCTGCGACAGCGAGAGCTGCCGCGTGCACGTGGTCTTCCACGGCTGCCTGCAAACGACGCAAGCCATCGGCGACCGGTTCTATACCAGCACCGGCTACAACCAGGTAGCGGACGCCAACAAGATCATCGTGCTGTATCCGCAGGCCGAACCGAGCCCCGTCTACCCGTACAACCCGAAAGGCTGCTGGGATTTCTGGGGCTACACCAGCCTCAATCCGATCGACCCGGACTTCTACCGCAAGAGCGGCACGCAGATGCAGGCGGTCAAGGGCATGCTGGACAGGTTAGGATCGGCTCGCAACAGCCGTCACTGACAGACGTCACGGATGCTTGAGAAAATCGTAGCGAGCGGCAACGATTTCTGGCCAGGAAGCGCAGGCCGGAAAGCGCGCCGCCCGGCAGATTTAATCCAGCATCCTAGATACCGCCCATGCATATGTACTTGATGACCAGGTAGTCTTCGATGCCGTAGGTCGACCCTTCGCGGCCCAGGCCCGATTGCTTGACGCCGCCGAAGGGTGCGATCTCGTTCGAGATCAAGCCCGTATTGACGCCGACCATGCCCGTTTCCAGGCCTTCGGCCACGCGCCAGATGCGGCCGATGTCGCGCGAATAGAAGTAGGCAGCCAGGCCGAATTCCGTATTGTTGGCCAGGGCGATGACTTCATCGTCCGTCTTGAAGCGGAACAGGGGCGCCAGCGGACCGAAGGTCTCCTCCGTGGCCACGCGCATGTCGTTCGTCACGTCGGCGATGATGGTCGGCTCGAAGAAGCCGTTGCCCAGCGCATGGCGCTTGCCGCCAGCGAGCAGACGGCCGCCCTTGCCCAGCGCATCGGCCACGTGCTCTTCCACCTTGGCGACAGCCTTGGCGTCGATCAACGGGCCTTGCGTGACGCCCGCCTCGATGCCATTGCCCACCTTCAGCTTGGCCACGGCGGCCACCAGCTTGTCGGCAAACGCGTCATACACGCTGTCCTGCACGTACAGGCGGTTGGCGCACACGCAGGTCTGGCCCGCATTGCGGTATTTCGAGGCGATGGCGCCTTCCACTGCCGCATCCAGGTCGGCGTCGTCGAAAACGATGAACGGCGCGTTGCCGCCCAGTTCCAGCGACAGCTTCTTGATCGTCGGCGCGCATTGCTCGGCCAGCAGGCGGCCCACCTGGGTCGAGCCCGTAAACGTCAGCTTGCGCACGATGGGGTTCGACGTCATTTCGCCGCCGATGTCCTTCGGCGCGCCCGTGACGATGCTGAACACGCCCGCAGGCACGCCCGCGCGCTCGGCCAGCACGGCCAGCGCCAGCGCGGAAAACGGCGTCGCTTCGGCCGGCTTGAGGACCATCGGGCAGCCGGCAGCCAGGGCCGGGCCGACTTTGCGGGTGATCATGGCAGCGGGGAAATTCCACGGCGTGATGGCGGCGCACACGCCGATCGGCTCCTTGGTGATGACCAGGCGGCGGTCCGGCCATGGCGATTGCAGGGTGTCGCCTGCGACGCGCTTGCCTTCTTCGGCAAACCACTCGATGAACGAGGCGCCGAACTGCACTTCGCCCTTCGCTTCCGGCAGGGGCTTGCCCTGTTCGGTGGTCATGATCAGCGCCAGGTCGTCGGCGTTTTCCAGGATCAGGTCATGCCAGCGGCGCAGCACGGCCGCGCGCTCCTTGGCCGTCTTCTTGCGCCAGGCAGGCCAGGCGGCATTGGCCGCCTCGATGGCGCGGCGCGTCTCGGCCGCGCCCATCAGGGGCACCGTGCCGATATGCTCGCCCGTGGCGGGATTGCTCACATTAATCGTCTGGCCACCATCGGCATCGACCCAGGCTCCATTCACGTAAGCCTGGTGACGCAACAAGGTAGGATCTTTCAACTGCAGCATATGCATCTCCGGTCTGGTTTGAATTATCGACGAGGGATACTATGCCACAGCGCGGCCGATTCCGCAGGCGCGGCGCCAAACTCCCCCAGGCGCTACTCGACCTTGAAAGACGATAGTTTCGGGTCCGGCGCCGGATATTCCAGCTTCATGCCCTGCAACGTTTCCAGCAGCAGCGAGGCCACCACCAGGTTGCGCTGGGTCTTGGAATTCGATGGCACCACGTACCAGGGCGCATGGTCGGCATCCGTCTCGCGGATGGCCGTTTCATAGGCGCGCTGGTAGCCATCCCACTTCTTGCGCTGGGCGATATCGTTGGGATCGAACTTCCACTGGCGGTCGGGATCGTCGAGCCGCTCCTGCAACCGTCCCCGCTGTTCGTCCTTGGAGATATGCAGGAAGATTTTCAGGATGACGGTGCCCGTTTCGCTCAGCATGCGCTCGAAATCGCGGATCTGCGCGTAGCGGCGCTGGCATTCGGCCTTGTCGATCATGTCCTGCACGCGCGTGATCAGCACATCCTCGTAATGGCTGCGGTTGAAGATGGCGATCTCGCCCTTGACGGGCACGTGCTGGTGCACGCGCCACAGGTAATCGTGCGCCAGTTCGATATCGGTGGGCCCCTTGAACGCCACGGCGCGGATGCCCATCGGGTTGATATTGCTGAAGATGGCCTTGACGGTACCGTCCTTGCCCGAGGTATCCATGCCCTGCAGGACCAGCAGCACCTTCTTTTTGTGCTGCGCGTACAGCATGCTCTGGCACTCGGCGATCTGCGCCGTCAGCGCCACGGTTTCCTCGCGGTCCAGCGCCTTGCACTGGGCCGCCGTCAGCTTCTTGTTTGCCGCCTTGGTGGCGGCGCCCAGCAGGCGCTTGCCCGCGAAATCCTCGTTCAGGTCGAAGTCCTTCCCGGCCCGGAACTGCGTGCGCGCCTTCATGCCGCCACCGCCAGCTTGCGGTGCTCGATTTTCGTGCAGTGGTCCATCACCACCTCCAGCCCCGCCGCGCGCGCCAGGCGCGCCGCTTCTTCATTGACGACCTCCAGCTGCAGCCACAGGCAGCGCGCCTGGACGGCGATGGCTTCCTCGGCGATGGGCAGAATGTCTGCCGGCTTGCGGAAGCAGTCGACGATATCGATGCGCGCCGGCGCGACGGCGGCCGCCGCCTCGGTCAGGGACGCATAGGCCTGCTGGCCCAGCACCTGCTTGCCGGCGAGGGCCGGATTGACAGGCAATACGCGGTAGCCATGCTGCAGCAGGTAATCGGCCACTTCGTGGCTGGCGCGTTCGGGCTTGTCGGACATGCCGACGATGGCGATGATGCGGCTGTCTTGCAGGATGCGGGCGATGTTGGACATATTCTGTTCGTGGTTGGGCGTGCGACATTGCCCGCCTAGCGTAGCAGAATTATCCAGCGCAGGGAGCTATCCAGAAGACCTAGAAGTCCGCACGGCCGCCATTTTCGCCACGAAGGCCTGCGCGCGCGCCGTCACGGCCCCGTAATCGCCCGTGGCGCCCGGGCCACTCAGGCTGCTGCCGATGCCCACGGCCACGGCGCCGCTGGCAAACCATTCATCGAGGTTCTCCACCGTCACGCCGCCCGTGGGCATCAAGGGCGCTTGCGGCAACGGCGCGCGCAGCGCCTTGATGTAGGCGGGGCCGAACATCTCCGCGGGGAAGACCTTGACGATGTCGGCGCCCGCCTGCAGGGCCGTGACGATTTCCGTCGGCGTCATCGCTCCCGGCATGGCCAGCACTTGGTAGCGCTGGCACAGCGCGATGGTCTCCACGTTCACGCCGGGCGAGATGATGAACTGGGCGCCGGCCAGGATGGCGGCGCGCGCCGTCTCCGTATCGAGCACCGTGCCCGCGCCCAGCAGCACGTCATGGCCGTGGCGTTCGCGCAGGGTGCGCAGCACGCCCAAGGTGTCGGGCGTGGTGAAGGCCACTTCCAGCGCCGTGATGCCGCCGGCGATGCACGCCTCGGCGATCTGCACGGCCGCCTGCGCCGAAGGGGCGCGCACGATGCCCACCATGCCCCGTTCGAGGATGCCCTTGAAAACCAGGTGCTTTTGCATATGCTCTCTCCTGTCAGGCCGGCAGGGCGCCGAAGCGCACCTCCGGCAAGCCGCGCAAGCCAGGCTGGCGCGCATGAAACAATCCGCCGGCCAGCGGCTCGCTTTCCAGCTGTGCCGGCGTCAGGTTTTCCTGGGCCGTCGTGACGAACAGCTCGTCATAATCGGGGCCGCCCAGGCTCACGCAGCTGGGCTGCGACACGGGCAAGCCGATCGCGCGCTCGATGCTGCCGTCCGGCGCGAAGCGCAAGACCTTGCCGGCGCCCCACTGCGCGCTCCACAGGTGGTCGTGCGCATCGATGGTGGCGCCATCGGCGGCGCCGGGGCCCGGATCGAGCACGGCAAACACGCGCACCCGGCTGGCGTCGCCCCCCAGGTAATCGTCCCAGCGGTAGATCGCCTTCTTCATCGAGTCGCAAAAATACATGGCCGTGCCATCGACGCTGAAGCAGATGCTGTTCGAGATGGCGATCTGCGGCAGCGGCAGGCGCTCCAGGGTCAGGTCCAGGTTGAGGCGGTAGAAGCTGGCGATGGCATCGCGGCACGGGCGTTCATCGAGCGTGCCGAAGACAAAGCGTCCCTGGCGGTCGCAGCGGCCATCGTTCAGGCGCGTCATGGGCAAGTCGCCCTCCACCGTGTGCAAGGGCGTGACGGCCCCGCTGCGCGCGTCAAACCACGCCAGCCGCGAGGCCAGTCCCAGCAGCAGCACCTCGGCGTTGTCCGTCAGCGCGAAGCAGGCCAGGCGCTCGGGCATGTCCCAGCGCTGGCGTTCGCCCGTGGCCAGCACCAGCGCATGCAGCTGGCAGCCTTCGATATTCGTCCAGAAAACGCGGCCGCTGCGTTCGCACCAGCGTACGCCCTCGCCCAGGAAATCCTGCGCATCGACCAGTAATTGGGCCTGTGTCCCCATGTCTGTTCCTTCTTTCAATGTGATTCGCGCGGAACCGCCGAGCCCCGGCAGCCGACGAGAAAATCCAGGTCCGCCCCTTCGTCGGCCTGCGTCACGTGCCTGATGTACATCGACTGGTAGCCGCCCTTCATGGCTGGTGGCGGCGCGCTCCATTCTGCCCGCCGGCGCGCCAGCTCGGCCTCGTCGACGTCCAGGTGCAAGCGCCGTCCCGCCACGTCCAGTTCAATCATGTCGCCATCGCGCACCAGGGCCAGCGGCCCGCCCACCGCCGCCTCCGGCGCCACGTGCAGCACCACCGTGCCGTAGGCCGTGCCGCTCATGCGCGCGTCCGAGATGCGCACCATGTCGCGCACGCCCTGTTCCAGCAGTTTTTTCGGCAATCCCATATTGCCCACTTCGGCCATGCCCGGATAGCCCTGCGGGCCGCAATTTTGCAGCACCATCACGCAGCTGGCGTCGATATCGAGCGCCGGGTCGTCGACGCGCTTTTTATAGTGCTCGATGCTATTGAAGACGACGGCGCGGCCACGGTGCTGCATCAGCTCGGGCGAAGCGGCAGAGGGCTTGATGACGGCGCCGCGCGGGGCCAGGTTGCCATGCAGGACGGCGATGCCGCCCTCGTCCTTGAATGGCTGCGCCAGCGGCGTGATCACGTCGGGATTGAAGTTTTCCGCCTCGGCCACGTTGACGGCCATGCTGGCGCCCGTGACGGTGAGCGCCTCGCCATGCAGTTTGCCCAGCAGGTCGCGGATGATCACGGGCAGGCCGCCCGCATAGTAGAAATCTTCCATCAGGTACTGGCCCGACGGCATCAGGTTGAGCAGGCACGGTATGTCGCGGCCCAGGCGGTCCCAGTCGGCCAGGCGCATGTCCACGCCGATGCGCCCCGCGATGGCCAGCAGGTGGATCACCGCATTCGTCGAGCCGCCGATGGCGCCGTTGACCATGATGGCGTTTTCAAACGCTTCGCGCGTGAGGATCTGCGACAGTTTCAGGTCTTCGCGCACCATGTCGACGATGCGCCGGCCTGTCAGCTGCGCCTGCAGCTTGCGGCGCGCATCGACGGCGGGAATGGCCGCGTTGCCGGGCAGGGTCACGCCCAGCGCCTCGACCATGCTGGCCATGGTGGAGGCGGTGCCCATGGTCATGCAGTGGCCGGCGGAGCGCGACATGCACGATTCGGCCTGCTTGAATTCGCTGGAGGTCATGCGCCCGGCCCGCACGTCTTCGGAAAACTTCCACACGTCCGTGCCCGAACCGATCGGTTTGCCGCGGTAATTCCCGTTCAGCATGGGGCCGCCCGACAGCACGATGGTGGGCAAGTCCACGCTGGCCGCGCCCATCAGCAGGGCCGGCGTGGTCTTGTCGCAGCCCGTCAGCAGCACCACGCCGTCGATCGGGTTGGCGCGGATCGATTCCTCGACATCCATGCTGGCCAGATTACGGAACAGCATGGCCGTCGGGCGCAGATTCGTCTCGCCCAGCGACATCACGGGAAATTCGACGGGAAAGCCGCCCGCCTCGAGCACGCCGCGCTTGACCATCTCGGCCAGGTCGCGGAAATGGCCATTGCAGGGCGTCAGCTCGGACCAGGTATTGCAGATGCCGATGACGGGACGGCCATCGAAGGCATCGCCAGGATAACCCTGGTTCTTCATCCAGCTGCGGTGGATGAAACTGTCCTTGTCATCGCCGCCAAACCACGCTTGCGAACGCAGCTGGGGCTGCTTTTTATTGTCACTCATACTGTCTCCTGCGGGGAAATCAAGCCGCGCGCGGCGGCGATCAGCAGCGCACCGTGGCCAGCCAGATTTGCCTGCTGCTGGTCGTCGACGATGATGCGCTTGCCATAAAAAAATCCGTGTTCTTCGATCAGCAGCCCGAGCGCCTGGCGCAGCATGGGCTTGCCGGTGATGACGAGCGGGGTATCGGGCCGCATCTGGATGGCGGTGCTGTTGCGCAGCGCCAGCAAGTCGCCGCTGAGCACTGCGCCCATCAGGAAATTGGCCCGCTCGTTGCATTCGATGGCGCTGAACTGGCCCAGGGTGCGCACGCTGAAGCAGGCGCGCGCCAGTCCCGTCTTTTGCGCCGCGGCCGCACCGGCCAGCAGCATTTTCGGCACCAGGGTCTGCGCAAAACCGCCGTCGACCGATTGCTTGATCAGGGTGTGCTGCGTGATCGCCTGCAGCAGCTCGCCCGCGATGGTGGTGCTGCAGCCGAGGATGCGGCGCTGCTCGTCCACGCTGATCAATTTGGTATGCGAGCCGGGCATGATCAGGGTCGCCGCACCCCGCAGCTGCAGGCGCTCGAGCAGCGCGACGACTTCCGTCTCTTCGCCGCGCATCATGTCCATCGCCTCGACGTTATGCAGGCCGACGGCGCCATGCTGGTTGCGCACACCGGGAATCAGCCACAGGGGCTGCGCCAGCACGTCGGGCAAGTCCACCGCCTGCATGCTTTGCGCCAGCTGGGCCAGGCCGGCGGGCGCCGGCACATGCGGCACTTCCTGCACGCCCATGGGCGAGGTGATCATGCCCGAGGCCAGCGCCAGGTTCACCTCGGACGGCGCGATGCGCGCGCTGGCCAGCACGCTGGCGATGGTGTCGCGCAGCGCCTGTTTCAGCGCGCCGTTATGGCCATCGATGGCGGTATTGCGCACGCCCGTTTCCAGCTGCGCCTGGGCGACGACGGCGCCTGCGCGCCACAGCAAGGTACGCGTATTGGTAGTGCCGGCATCGATGGTGAGTATGTTCATGGGCAGGTTCGCGGCGTCGGTAAGGGCAAAAATAAATGAGGGAAAAACTACCTCATGGTAGAACTGCCCCGCATATCTGACCAATCACTTATTTGGCGTCATTGATACCGGTTCGGATATGTCAAATGCGTCGATATCCTGCACGCCCAAACGGTAGGCAAGCGTGAACCGCATCGCCTGTCCCGGCTGCAATTGCACGCCCTGTGCCAGCAGGGAAAAACAGCGCGCATCGGAATACAGATGGCAGCCGTCCTGGGTGCTGGAAAAACGCAGGACCCGGCCCGACGCGGGGTCGGCCACCCGCGCCGCCTCGCGCAGCTGGCCGCTGCCGGCCCAGTAGAAGTCATGCCGGAAGCCCGGCAAGTGGGTCAGCGCGGGCCAGGCCAGGCGCGAAGCGAGCGGCGCCGGCTGGCGGAAGTCGAAGGCGCTGCCCGCCACGTCGAGCGGCGCGCCGCCCGCGCCGCCGCCAGGCCAGGGGCCGTAATGGTCGGCGGCCAGGCGCAGCACATGGTCGCCCACGGCCGCATTGCGGCCCTGCAGATTGAACAGGGGCGCGGCAAGCGCAAAACGGGAAACGCTATCGGCCATGGCGGCGCAATCGAGATGCAGGCTGCCATCGTCATCTAGGCGGTAGGCCAGGCGCACCGACAGGCCGTCCCGGGCCAGGTGCAACAGCAAGTGGCCGCCGTCCGGCGGGTCGCACTGCCAGTGCGCGGGTGCATGCGCCGCGAGGGGCGCCGCGCCCAGCACGTCGGCCAGGCGGCCATAGCGGTCGGGCGCCCACCAGGCGCGCACGCTGGCATCGTGCGCGCCGATGGCCACGCGCATGCCGCGCGCATTGCGCAGCAGATGCATCATGGCGCCTGCCCGGGCGCCGGCGGCGGCCGGCTGCGCTGCTGGAATTCACGCGGCGTGCAACCGAGTTCGCGCTTGAAGACGGCATGCATGTACTGCACCGTCGTAAAGCCGCAACGCACGGCCACCTCGGCCACCTGCCCCGGCCCCCGTGCCAGCAGGGTCTTGGCCGCATCAAGCTTGAAATGCAGGATCTCGTCGTGCACGCTGCGTCCCAGCTCGTGGCGGAAGTGCGCTTCCAGCGAGGAGCGCGACACGCCCACGTAATCGGCCACCTGCTCCGTCTTGATGCCCTGGCACGCGTACTGGCGGATGAAGTGGCGCGCCTGCATCACCTGCGGGTGCTGGAAAGGCTGGTGGCGCGTGGAGGCGAGCACGTTCAGGCCGGCCGGCGGCACGAGAATGCGCGTGCCGGACAGGCGCGCGCCATTGAGCATCTGGTGCAGCAAATGCGCCGCCGTGCGGCCCATTTCCTCCGTGCCCTGGATGACGGAACTGAGCGGAATGCGCGTGAGCATGCGCGCCAGCGGATCGTTGTCGATGCCGATCAGCGCCACCTGCTCCGGCACGGCGATGCCTGCGTGCATGCACGCTTGCAGCAGCTGGCGCGCGCGCGCGTCGCTGACGGCGATGATGCCGACGGGTTTTTCCAGGCTGTTGAGCCAGGCGATCTGCTGCTCCACCGCCTCGTCCCACGACGGTGCGCTGGTGGCGACGCCCCGGTACACGTCGGCGCGCATGTGGTCGCGCTGCATCAGGGCGCAGAACGCCGTTTCGCGCTCCTGCGCCCAGCGGTTGACATCGGCCTCGGGCAGGCTGAAACAGGCAAAGCGCGTCAAGCCCGCTTCCACCAGGTGTTCATAGGCCAGCTTGATGATCTTGAAATTATCGGTCGCCACATACGGGATGCCGGCCGGGTAGTCTTCCGCGCGCGCATACGAGCCGCCCACGGCCACCACGGGCAGGCGGCTGTGCGCCAGCGCCGCGCAGACGGCGGGATCGTCGAAATCGGCGATGATGCCGTCGCCCTGCCAGCGTTCGATGCCGGGCAGGCGGCAGCGGAAATCCTCTTCTAGGAACAGGTCCCACGACACGCGCGTGGTGTTCAGGTAGGCGGCGATGCCCGCGATGATGTCGCGGTCATAGATCTTGTTCCCGTTGAACAGCAGCGCGATCCGGTGCGCGGTCGGCATCTTCATGCTGGTGTCTCCTCCATGTGGCGGCCAGGCCTTTCGGGGCCTCGAAAAACCGTAGCGAGCGGTCCAATATCGCCTTGAGTAGCGCAAGCGGAGGTACGCTGAGCAACGCAGAGGCGATAGTGGGACGCGCAGCAGGTTTGTCGAGGTTCCCCGCTAGCGGCGTCCGGCGCGCGTGCTGACATCGACCCACACGGCCAGGGTGAGGATACTGCCTTTCACGATCATCTGCCAGTAGGTGTCCACGTCCAGCATGGACATGCCGTTATCGAGGCTGGCCATGACCAGCGCGCCGATCAGGGCGCCGTACACGGTGCCCGAGCCGCCGCGCATCGAGGTGCCGCCGATGAAGCAGGCGGCGATGGCATCGAGTTCGCTGAAGGTGCCGGCCGACGGCGAACCGGCCGCCAGGCGGCCCGTGTTGATCAGCCCCGCCAGCGCACACATCAGGCCCATGATGCCGAAGATCCACAGCTTGACGGCTTTCACGTTGATGCCGGATAAACGCGTCGCCTCCATATTGCTGCCCACGGCGTAGATGCGGCGGCCGAACACGGTCTGGCTGGTGATGTAGCTGAACAATCCCAGCAAGGCCAGCAGCAACAGCACGGGCAGCGGGATGCCTTCATAGCCGTTCAGGGTCTGCACGAAGGCATACAGCACGGCGCCGATGACGGCCAGGCGCAAGCCGTCGGCCCAGGGCGCCGTCTGCGGCAAGCCATGCTGCGCGCGGCTGGCGCGCGCGCGCCACGTCAGGAAGGCGGCCAGCAGGAACAGGCCGATGCCCAGCGCGATGCCGGGCACCGCGGGCAGGTAGCCCTGCCCCAGGTACACGAGCGGCTCGGAAACGGGCGCGATCGTGATGCCGCCCGTGATGCCCAGCAGGATGCCGCGGTACGCCAGCATGCCGCCCAGGCCCACGATGAAGGACGGAATGCCCCGGTACGCCGTCAGGTAGCCATTGAGCAGGCCGATCACCAGGCCGCAGCCGAGTACCGCCGCCAGGTTCAGCGCCAGCGGCCAGTGCTGCGTCACGTCCAGCACGGCGGCGATGCCGCCGAGTAGGCCCAGCAGGGAGCCAATCGACAGGTCGATCTCGCCGGCGATAATCACCAGCACCATGCCGCAGGCGAGGATGCCCGTGACGGACATCTGACGCAGCAGGTTCGACAGGTTGCGCGGCGTGAGGAAACTGCCCTGCGTCTTCCACGAAAAAAAAGCCCAGATCAGCGCCACGGCGATCAGCAGGGCCAGCATCTTGTATTGGGTGAACAGTTGTTTGATACTGTGCGGTTTCATGCTGCGGGTTCCTTGTAGGCGGTAGGGGCGGCGGGCGCAGGGTGCTGGGACAGGGCTGCCGCCAGCACGGTTTCCTGGCTCAGGCCATCGTTGATGAAGTCGCCGCGCAACCGGCCTTCGCCCATCACCAGCACGCGGTCGGACACGCCCAGCACTTCGGCCAGTTCCGACGAGACCATGATGATGGCCACGCCCCGGTCGGCCAGCGCCAGCATCAGTTTGTAGATTTCATACTTGGCGCCCACGTCCACGCCGCGCGTGGGCTCGTCGAGGATCAGCACGCGGGGGCGCGTCAGCAGCATCTTGGCCAGCACGGCTTTTTGCTGGTTGCCGCCGGACAGGCTGGTGATGGACAGCGACGGGCTGGCTGTTTTGAGCTCCAGCTGGGCGATCTCGCCGCGCACGGCTGCCAGTTCCGCCTCGCCGTCGATGCGCGTGGCGCGCGCAAATTCTTCCAGCACGGCCAGGGTGATGTTCTGCCCCACGTCCAGGTCAGGCACGATGCCATGGTGCTTGCGGTCTTCCGGCACCATGGCCAGACCCATGGCGATGGCCTTTTGCGGCGAACTGGTATCGATTCTCCGGCCATCGAGCCAGACTTCGGCCTGGCACGGCCCCTGGTAGGCGCCGAACAGGGCCGAGACGAGCTCCGTGCGCCCCGCCCCCACCAGCCCCGCGATGCCGAGGATCTCGCCCTTGCGCAGGGTAAACGACACGTCGTCGACACGCTTGCGCCGCGGATTGTCCGCATCGATGCACGTCACGTGGCGCGCCTCGAACAGCACCTCGCCGATGGCGCCCTTTTGTTTTGCCGAGCGCTGCGGATACAGCTGGTTCATTTCGCGGCCCACCATCTGCGCGATGATGCGTTCCACGTTCATCTGCGCCATCGGCGTGGTGGCGATATGTTTACCGTCGCGGATGACGACGATGGTGTCGCAGATGGCCGCCACTTCATCGAGCTTGTGCGAAATGTAGATGCAGGTGACGCCCTTGGCTTTCAGCGCGCGCAGGATATCGAGCAGCACGGCGATTTCCGATGCCGTCAGCGACGACGATGGTTCGTCGAGAATCAGCAAACGCGCATTCTTGTTGAGCGCCTTGGCGATTTCCACCAGCTGCTGGTGGCCGCCGCCGTAATTCATCACGGGCAGCGCCACGTTCAGTTCGGGAATCTTCAGTTCGCGCAGCAGCTCGTCGGCGCGTTTGTACATGGCCGCGTAATGCATGCGCCCGCCGGGCAGGGTGAGCTCGCGGCCCATGAAGATATTCTCGGCCACGGACAGCTGCGGCACCAGCATCAGCTCCTGGTGGATGATGATGATGCCTGCGTCTTCCGTGTCGCGGATCGATTGCGCGCGCAGGGGCTGGCCATCCCACAGGATCTCGCCATCCCAGGTGCCGTGCGGGTACACGCCGGACAGCACCTTCATCAGGGTCGACTTGCCGGCGCCATTCTCGCCGCACAGGCCGATGCACTCCCCGGCCCGCACCTGCAGGTCGATGCCGTCGAGCGCGCGGACACCGCCAAACTGTTTGACGATGCCTTTCATTTCAAGCAGATAGTCGGACATGCTCACTCTCGTTGCGGATTAACAGAAATCAGGGGTCAGTCCCTGCGGGATCGGAGTGCGCCCCATTCGGGCGTACTCCCCCGGCGGGTCTGACCCCAGCTTTTAGTTGCCCAACTGAGCTTTGGTATAGAAGCCGTCGTCGACGAGAATGTTCACGTTTGCCTTGGTCAGCGGCGTCGGTTTCAGCAGCACCGTGCTGACCTTTTTCAAGCCATTGTCATAGCTGGAGTTGTAGGCCGGTTTTTCATTGCGCGCCAGCTGCACGGCCAGCTTGGCCGCTTCGGCAGCGATGGTTTTCAGCGGCTTGTAGACGGTCATCGATTGCGTGCCGGCGATCACGCGTTTCACTGCCGCCAGGTCGGCGTCCTGGCCGGAAACCGGCACCTTGCCTGCCAGTTTTTGCGCGGCCAGCGCCTGGATGGCGCCGCCGGCCGTGCCGTCGTTCGAGGCGACGATGGCGTCGATCTTGTTGCCGTTGGCCGTCAGTGCATTTTCCACGATGGACAGCGCTTCGGAGGCGCTCCAGTCCTTCACCCATTGCTGGCCGACGACCTTGATGTCGCCCTTGTCGATGAACGGTTTGAGCACCTTCATCTGGCCTTCGCGCAGCATCTTGGCGTTGTTGTCCGTCGGCGCACCGCCCAGCAGGTAGTAATTGCCCTTCGGCTGCAGCTTGACCACGCCTTCGGCCTGCATCTCGCCCACTTTCTCGTTGTCGAACGAGATGTAGGCATCGATATCGGCGTTCAGGATCAGGCGGTCATACGACAGCACCTTGATGCCGGCCTTTTTCGCTTCCTTGACGGTATTGTTGAGGACAGTGGCGTTGAACGGCACGATCACCAGCACGTCCACGCCGCGCGAAATCAGGTTCTCGATCTGCGAGATCTGGCGCTGTTCGCTGGCGTCGGCCGATTGCACGAAGACCTTGGCGCCCTGCTTTTCGGCCGCGGCGATGAAGAAATCGCGGTCGCGCGTCCAGCGCTCCACGCGCAAATCGTCGATGGAAAAGCCGATCTTCGGATTTTTCGCATCGGCCAGGGCGGCGCTGCTTGTCAATGCCAGCATGGCGGTCATGATGGCTGCACTGATGATCTTGTTCATTACGTGTCTCCTTGTTGGATTTTTTTAACGACGTTTTTTCACTACGGGTGTTGCGGCTTCAAAAATCAGTGGTTATGGCGTGGCAAGGTCTGTCCCACGGCCCGATACTTCAGCGCCAGCTCCATGCAGGCGCCCGTTTCCAGCTGGCCCACGCTGGCGCGGTAGATTTCCTGCCATGGCGTGGCGCTGTCGTGGACTGGCGGCGGCAGCTCCGTGGCGCGGCGCGCCAGCTCCTGCGCATCGACCAGCATGTCGCACTGGCCCCCGTTCAGGTCAACGCGGATGATGTCGCCCGTGCGCAGCAAGGCCAGGCCGCCGCCCACGGCGCTTTCCGGCGAGGCGTTCAGGATCGACGGGCTGTCCGAGGTGCCCGACTGGCGCCCGTCGCCCAGGGTCGGCAAGTTCAGGATGCCCGCCTTGAGCAGCGCGTCGGGCGGCTGCATGTTGACCACTTCGGCCGAACCGGGCCAGCCCACGGGACCGGCGCCGCGCATGACCAGCATGCAGCTGTCGTCGATGCCCAGCGCCGGGTCGTTGATGCGCGCGTGGTAGTCGGACGAACCATCAAAGACGATGGCGCGCGCCTCGAACACGCCTTCGCTGCCGGGGCGCGACAGATAGCGCTCGCGGAAAGCGGGCGAAATCACGCTGGTCTTCATGATGGCGAAATCGAACAGGTTGCCCTGCAAGGCCATGAAACCGGCCTTTTCCTTCAACGGCGCGGCAAACGGGCGGATCATCTCGCGGTCCGCGCTTTCGCGCCCGGCCAGGTTCTCCGCCATGCTCCGGCCCGTGACGGTGGGGCGCTCGGCGTGCAGCAAACCCGCCTGCAGCAGCTCCCACATCACGGCCGGCACGCCGCCGGCGCGGTGGAAGCGCTCGCCCAGGTATTTGCCGGCCGGCTGCATGTTCAACAGCAGCGGCACGTCGTAGCCGTGCGCCATCCAGTCGCTTGACGCCAATTCCACGCCCGCATGGCGCGCCATGGCCATCAGGTGCGGCTGGGCGTTGGTGGAGCCGCCGATGGCGGCGTTGACGATGATGGCGTCCAGGAACGCCGCGCGCGTGAGGATGCTCGACGGGCGCACGTCGTCATGCGCCATGCCGACGATGCGGCGTCCCGTTTCGTAGGCGATCTGGCCCCGTTCGCGGTACGGCGCGGGAATGGCCGAGCAGCCCGTCAGGGACATGCCCAGCGCCTCGGCCAGCGCATTCATGGTCGATGCCGTGCCCATGGTGTTGCAGTGGCCGGCCGACGGCGCCGAGGCGGCGGCGATCTGCAGGAATTTGTCGTTGTCGATCAAGCCGGCGGACAGCTGGCGGCGGCCCTTCCAGATGGCCGCTCCCGAGCCCACCAGTTCGCCGTCCATCCAGCCGTCGAGCATGGGACCGCCCGACAGCACGATGGCGGGAATGTCCACCGTGGCGGCAGCCATCAGCTGGGCCGGCGTCGTCTTGTCGCAGCCCGTGGTCAGCACCACGGCATCGATCGGGTAGCCGTGCAGAATTTCCACCAGGCCCAGATACGCCAGGTTGCGGTCCAGCGCGGCTGTAGGACGGCGGCAATTCTCGAAGATCGGGTGCAGCGGGAATTCCATCGGGATGCCGCCCGCGTCGCGGATGCCGTCGCGCACGCGCTGCGCCAGCTCCAGGTGGATGCGGTTGCAGGGACTGATATCGCTGCCGCTTTGCGCAATACCGATGATGGGACGGCCCGAACGCAGCTCCTCGGCCGTGATCCCGTAGTTCATGAAGCGCTCCAGGTACAGCGCCGTCATGTCGATGTGCTCGGGATTGTCGAACCAGTCCTGCGAGCGGAAGCGCCGCGACGGGCGATGGGCGGGAACGTTCATGCGCCGTACCAGCCTGCGTCGACATAGTATTCGCGTCCGGCGCACTTGGCCGCATTGTCTGACGCCAGGAACAGCGCCAGCGCCGCCACGTCGTCCGGCTCCACGCGCACCTGCAGGCATTGTCCCTGCAGGATCACGGCTTCCGCCTCCGGCGTATGCCACAGCCGCTCTTGGCGCGGCGTGCGCACGGCGCCGGGAATGATGCAGTTGACGCGGATGCCGTCGACACCCAGGTCGCGCGCCAGGCCGCGGGTCAGGCCCTCGATGCCGGCTTTCGCCGTCATGTAGATCGACAGGTTCGCTTGCGCCAGATGCCAGGAAATCGAGCCCAGGTTGAGAATCACGCCGCGCCCCTTGGCGCGCATGGCGGGCGCCACCGCCTGCGCGCAGAAGTACTGGTGGCGCAGGTTGACGGCGATGCGCTCGTCCCAGTAGGCGGGCGTGACGTCCTGCAGCTGGTGGCGGTCGTCATTGGCCGCGTTGTTGACGAGGATATCCGTGGCACCCACGCTGTGTTCGATCTCGGCGAAGGTGGCGGCCAGGGCCTCCAGGTCCGTCAGGTCGCAATAGCGGAAAACGGGAGGCTGCGGCAGGTGCGCCAGTTTTTCCTGCAGCGCCAGCGACGCTTCGCTGGCGATGTCGAGAAAGGTGACGTGGGCGCCCTGGCGCGCAAACGCCTCGACGATGGCCACGCCGATGCCGGTGCCGCCGCCCGTGATGACGACGCGTTGGCCTGCCAGGCTGGGATAGCTTGCATGTTGCATGGTGTCTCTCGTTATAGGAAGGGGGAAATCAGATCAGGCCGCGCTGCGCCAGGCTCCGGTACAGCGCGCGCACGCCAAACGTCCAGGGAGGAATCGCATCGCAGCGCTGCACTTCGTTGACCAGCGCGCCCAGCGCGGTGCTGGCGATGGTGACCCGGTCGCCCAGGTGGTGGCTGAAGCCGCCGCCCTGCGCGGCGCGGTCCTTCACGGGCGAGAACATCGTGCCGAGGAAAAGCATGAAGCCATCCGGATACTGGTGGTACTGCCCCGCCGTCTGGCGCACCAGGTCCAGCGGGTCGCGGCTGATCTCGCGCATGAAGCTGGCGCCTTCGAGCACGAAGCCGTCGTCCGCGCCTTCGATCAGCAGCGACACTTCCGCCTGGCGCACGGTATCGAGCGTAAAACCGTCGTCGAACAGTCGGATGAAGGGGCCGATGGCGCAGGAAGCGTTGTTGTCCTTGGCCTTGCCCAGCAAGAGGGCGCTGCGCCCTTCGATATCGCGCAGGTTGACGTCGTTGCCCAAGGTCGCCCCCAGCACCTGGCCGCGGCTGTTGACGGCCAGGACGATTTCCGGCTCCGGGTTGTTCCAGGCCGACGACGGCAGCAAGCCCACCTGCGCGCCGCAGCCAACGGAAGACATGGGCTGCGCCTTGGTAAACACTTCCGCATCGGGGCCGATCCCCACTTCCATGTATTGCGACCAGGCGCCGCGCTGCTGCAACTGCTGTTTCAGCCGCTGCGCCGCGTCCGAGCCGGGCTGCAAGGCCGACAGGTCGCTGCCCAGGGTGGCTTGCAGCGCAGCGCGCAGGCTGGCCGCGCGTGCCGCGTCGCCGCCCGCCTGTTCCTCGATCACCCGTTCCAGCAGGCTGACGGCAAACGTCACGCCGCAGGCCTTGACGGCTTGCAGGTCGCACGGCGCCAGCAGCAGCGGCTGATCGGCTGGCGCGGCCAGGGCTTGCGCCATCAGCGCCTGCACGGGGCCGAGCGCAATACCGGGCGCATGGCGGGCGATATCGAGCGCGTCGCTGCGCTCGAACAGTTCCGCCACCGTCGCTGCCGTCTGCGTGATGTCGACCGCTTCGCCGCCGCGCACGGCGACGACGCAGGGACCGTCACGCCAGATGCGGCCGACGAGGGTGGCCTGCGCCAGATCGGCGGGCAACAGGGAGGCGGGAGAAATCGGCTGCATGGCAAGCTTTCAAAAGAGCGTGGCGGGATGGCTGGTCTTCAAGTCCGGACCGATTCTGCGCGCCGGCCTGTGTCGCCGCAATTACGAAAATCACCAAATTGGATGATGATTATTGGTATTGCAGCGCACCAAAAAAAGCCGCCGCACGGCCTGCATTCCTGCCCTGCCCGCACGGCTGGAAGGGGCCGCATGGCGCATTGCATCAATCTGCTGATCGATACCGTTTTGGATATCGCCGATGTGAAAAAAGTGATTGGTGGGGGATGGATGGACAAACTAGTATCAGCCGTGGCCTGCAATTGGCCATCCGCACGGAGCCCGCCCACTGGGACGACGGCCCTGGCACATTCAACTATCGAAGACGGTGGAGACCTGAAATGAAAACAACAATGAAAATGCTGACCGCGAGCCTGGCGCTGGCCATCTCCGGCATGGCCGTAATACCCGTGACAAGCGCCGCCGACAAGGGCGCCATCGGCATCTCGATGCCGACCAAATCGTCCATGCGCTGGATCGCCGACGGCGACAACATGGTCAAGGTATTCAAGGAGCGCGGCTACAAGACGGACCTGCAGTTTGCCGACGACGATATCCCGAACCAGCTGGCGCAGGTGGAAAACATGATCACCAAGGGCGCCAAGGTGCTGGTGATTGCCGCCATCGACGGCACCACCCTGTCGAACGTGCTGCAAAAAGCGGCCGACAAGGGCATCAAGGTCATCTCGTATGACCGTTTGATCCGTGGCACGAAGAACATCGATTACTACGCCACCTTCGACAACTTCCAGGTCGGCGTGCTGCAGGCGGGCTATATCGAATCGGCGCTGAAACTCAAGGAAGGCAAGGGCCCGTTCAATATCGAGCTGTTCGGCGGCTCGGCCGACGACAACAACGCGCACTTCTTCTACAACGGCGCGCTGTCGGTCCTGAAACCGTACATCGACAGCGGCAAGCTGGTGGTGCGCTCGAAGCAGATGGGCATGGAAAAGGTCGCCACCCTGCGCTGGGACGGCGCCGTGGCGCAGGCGCGCATGGACAACCTGCTCAGCGCCTATTACGGCAATGCGAGAGTCGACGCGGTGCTGTCGCCGTATGACGGCTTGAGCATCGGCATCCTGTCCTCGCTCAAGGGCGTCGGCTACGGCACGCCGAAACAGCCGTTCCCCGTCGTGACGGGCCAGGATGCGGAAATCCCGTCGGTGAAATCGATCATCCGCGGCGAACAGGCATCGACCGTGTTCAAGGACACGCGCGAGCTGGCCAAGGTGACGGCAAATATGGTCGACGCCATGATGTCGGGCAAGGTCCCGACCGTCAACGACACGAAGACCTATAACAACGGCATCAAGGTGGTGCCGTCCTACCTGCTCAAACCCGTCACCGTCGACAAGACGAACTGGAAGCAGGTGCTCGTCACCGGCAGCGGCTACTACACGGAAGCGCAAGTGAAATAAGCGGCCACGCTACTGAAGGCCCGGCCATGCCGGGCCTTTCGCTTCATGCACTATCCAGAACAAGACTGCCGCACGACCGAAGCCAAGCAGCATGCGGTCGTGCCAGAGAGGTTATATGACGAACACTATCCTGGAAATGCGCGGGATACGCAAAACATTCCCGGGCGTCGTTGCGCTCGACAATGTCAACCTGCGGGTACGCAGCGGCGAGATCCACGCCATCGTCGGCGAAAACGGCGCCGGCAAATCGACCCTGATGAAAGTGCTGAGCGGCGTGTACGGCCATGGCAGCTACACGGGCGACATCGACTACCTGGGTCAGACGCGGCACTTCCGCGGCATCAAGGACAGCGAAGAAATCGGCATCATCATCATCCACCAGGAACTGGCGCTGGTGCCGCTGCTGTCGATCGCCGAGAATATCTTCCTCGGCAACGAACCGGCCCATATGGGTGTCATCGACTGGGAATACGCGCAAGCGAAGACGCGCGAGCTGCTGCAAAAGGTGGGCCTCAAGGAGTCGCCCGACACCCTGATCACCAACCTGGGCGTGGGCAAGCAGCAGCTGATCGAAATCGCCAAGGCGCTGTGCAAGGACGTCAAGCTGCTGATCCTCGACGAGCCGACGGCCAGCCTGAACGAGAGCGACAGCGCAGCCCTGCTCGATTTGCTGCTGGACCTGAAACGCCAGGGTATCGCCTCGATCCTGATCTCGCACAAGCTCAATGAAATCTCCAGGGTCGCCGATGCCATCACGGTGCTGCGCGACGGGAACACGGTCGACAGCTTCGACTGCCGCGTGAAGCCCGTCAGCGAAGACCGCATCATCGAAAAAATGGTCGGGCGCGAGATGGCGGACCGCTATCCGCCGCGCACGCCCACCATCGGCGAGACCATCTTCGAGGTGCGCGACTGGCGCGTGTTCCACCCCGAGCATGCCGAGCGTCCCGTCATCAAGGGCATCAACATGCACGCCAAAAAGGGCGAGATCATCGGCATCGCCGGCTTGATGGGCTCCGGACGCACGGAACTGGCGATGAGCATTTTCGGACGCGCCTACGGCCAGCGCATCAGCGGCACGGTGCTCAAGAATGGCCAGGAAATCGACGTCAGCACCATCGGCAAGGCGATCGGCCACGGCCTCGCGTATGTCACGGAAGACCGCAAGGGCCTGGGCCTGATCCTCGAGGAAGACATCAAGAAAAACACCAGCCTGGCCAACCTCGATGCGGTATCGACCCGCACGGTCATCGACGAGGCGCGCGAATTCGGCGTGGCCGACGAATTCCGCCGCAAGCTCAAGATCCGCTGCTCGAGCATCCTGCAAAAAGTGGTCAACCTGTCCGGCGGCAACCAGCAGAAAGTGGTGCTGGCGAAGTGGCTGTTTTCGCGCCCCGACATCCTGATCCTCGATGAACCGAGCCGCGGCATCGACGTCGGCGCCAAATACGAAATCTACAGCATCATCAGCGAGCTGGCCGCCGAAGGCAAATGCATCATCATGATTTCCTCGGAAATGCCGGAATTGCTGGGCATGTGCGACCGGATCTATGTCATGAACGAAGGCCGCTTCGCGGCAGAACTGAGCGCAGCAGAAGCGTCGCAGGAACGCATCATGCGCGCGATCGTTACACACGGAGAAAACAATGGACAATAAACTGACAGCGGGGACGGCGGCAGGCGCCGCCCCCAGCACGGCGCCAGCCGCCAAGAGCTATGCCGGCTTCCTGAAAAACAATATGCGCGACTACGGCATGCTGCTCTCCCTGATCGTCATCATGGGCTTTTTCCAGTACATGACCGACGGCACCCTGATGCAGCCGCTGAACCTGACCAACTTGGTGCTGCAAAACAGCTATATCGTCATCATGGCGCTGGGCATGCTGATGGTCATCGTGGCCGGCCATATCGATTTGTCCGTCGGCTCGGTGGTCGGCTTCGTGGGCGCGCTGGCGGCCGTCCTGATCGTCAATTACCACATGCATTTTGTCGCCGCCAGCATCCTCTGCCTGCTGGCCGGCGCCGTGATCGGCGGCGCGCAAGGGTATTTCGTCGCTTTTTTCAAGATCCCGTCCTTCATCGTCACCCTGGCCGGCATGCTGGTCTTCAAGGGCCTGACCCTGGCGCTGCTGGCGGGCCAGTCGGTCGGCCCGTTCCCGGAAGGCTTCCAGATGCTCAGCTCGGGCTTCCTGCCCGACCCGTTCGGCGGCGAAAACCTGCGCGGCCTGTCGCTGCTGCTGGGCGTGATCGCCGCCGCCGCGCTGATCGTCACCTCGCTGCGCAGCCGCGCCAAGCAGATGAAGCACGGCATGGAAAACGAGCCGCGCGCCTTCTTCCTGCTGAAAAACGCCATCTTCGCCGCCGTGATGGTGTATTTCAGCTATCTGCTGGCGTCGTACCGCGGCTTTCCCAACGTGCTGGCCGTGATGTCGCTGCTCATCGTCGCCTACACCTTTGTTACCAACCGCACCGTGATGGGGCGCCGCGTGTATGCCGTGGGCGGCAACGAGAAGGCGGCGCGCCTGTCCGGCATCAAGACGGAACGGGTCAGCTTCTACACCTTCGTCAACATGGGCATGCTGGCCGCGCTGGCCGGCCTGATCTTCGCCGCGCGCCTGAACACGGCCACGCCGAAAGCGGGCACGGGATTCGAGCTGGACGTGATCGCCGCCTGCTTCATCGGCGGCGCCTCGGCCTCGGGCGGCGTGGGCAAGGTGATGGGGGCCGTCATCGGCGCCTTCATCATGGGCGTGATGAACAACGGCATGTCCATCATGGGCATCGGCATCGATTACCAGCAGGTGATCAAGGGCCTGGTGCTGCTGGCGGCCGTGTTCATCGACGTCATTAATAAAAATAAATGAGAAGAACAAGGAAGCACAGGTTCGAGCCTTAGGGGGCTCTGGCCGGCGTTCGCGCCGGCCTTTTTATTTAGCCGCCAGGCGCGCCGCCCGGTCTCCCCACCACGCCGCTTCCTCGAACACGGAAAAGCCCGACAGATCCGCATGCGCGAACAGGATCGCGCCATCGTGCTCGCGCAGCGCCTTCAAGCCCGCATTGCTGCGAAAGCCGGGCAAGGGCGCGGCCATGGCGTGGCCGCGCACGGTGATGTCGACCCGTTCCACGCAGCGGGCAAAATCGCGTCCATACGCCGTTTCCAGGTCGACGCTGGCCAGCGCCAGCAATTCTTCGGGCGTGGCCACATCTAACCACTTGCGCGCCTCCTGCGGCGTGCGGTCGGACAGGGCCACATAGGCGCTGAAGACGGTTTTCTCGGGCGGGCGCACGCGGATGTCCTGGTGCGTGGAGACGACATAGCCGAGGCCCGGCTCCTGGTACACCACGTTGTCCCAGCACAGGGGCGCATGCGGCAGTTCGTCGGGAAAACGCTTGAGCAGGAAATTGGCCACCAGCCACGGCGCATACGCGGGCGTATCGCGCTTGAGGTCGTAGCCATAGCTGGCGATGTCGCTGACCACGCGCGCCGCCACATACAAGGGCATGGCGCAGATGGCCTTGCGCGCCTTGACCAGGTAGGTGCGCGGCTGGCCATCGACCAGTTCCAGGCACAGCGCTTCCACGCCCTGCGCCGTCGTCTGCACGGAAACCACCGTGCCGCTCCTGCGCCGCACGCCCGACGCCTGCTCCATGGCCGTGGCCACGGGCTGCATGCCGCCCGGCCAGGTCAGCCAGGCACCATTGCCCGCATTTGCCGCCTGGCCCCAGCGGCTGCAGTAGTAGTGCAGGCCGGCCCAGGCCGAAACCTGGTCGTAGCGCGTGCCGTAGTCGTCGCGGCAGCAGTAGTTCAGGTACCAGTGCAGGGTGAGCGAGGTATAGCCTTCGCGCTCCATCCATTGTTTCAGGGTGATGCTGTCGAGCGCCTGCCAGGCCGGATCCTGCGACGATGCCACGGTCGGGAACACGAAGACGCGCTTGCCGTCGTTGCCATGCGCCTGGCGCAGGCGCTGCACCTCGGCAAAGAAGCGTTCATGCTGCGCCAGTTCCGCCGGCGGCACGCCTTCCGTGGGGATGAAGCCATCCTGCCAGTGGCCGTTGAACAGCAGCCGCTCCTCGGGCGCGTGCAGGATGAAACGCTCGTCGTAATACGGTTTTTCGGCCTGCGGATCGCGCTGGATAATCCCCAGGTCGAACAGGATCTCGCGCACATGGGTCGATTCGGGCGAAGGCAGCGGCAGATAGTGGCCGCCCGTCGGATAGGCGAGCTCGCCGAAGTGGCCGCCGGCCGCGTTGCCATACGGCTGCGGCCCATCGATCATGAGGAAATCCTGGTGACCCAGTTTATTCAAGCGCCAGGCGGCAGTCAGCCCGGCGATGCCGGAGCCGAGAATGGCCACGTCGGTAGTGACGGTCTCGCCCGGTGGCGGCAGCGCCGTGCGCTCGCGCAGCAGCTTGCGCAAATAATGCCCCTCGCTGCGGCCCGGGTACAGCACCTTCGGCGTGATCTCCTGCCAGCGCAGGTACGCGGCGATGCTGCCGATGCCGGCCGCCGCCGCCGCGGTGCCGCCGGCGGCCCACAGCATGAAGGAACGGCGCTGCATCAGCGGATCACCTGGCGCCAGTCCTGCTCGAATTCATGCACGAGCGACTGCGTATTGAGACGGTTCGGTGCCATGGGCAGCGGCTGCATGTCGGGCGGGAAGATGAACATCTCGCGCGTGGTGTCCGCATTCAGGTAGCGCATGGGCAGGCGGTAGGTTTTCGGCGGCACGTAATCGAGCTGGGGCGAGGCCAGGATAAACCCCCATTCGCCGAACGACGGCACGTAGGCGTGATACGGCCAGGTGCGCATGCCCACTTCGCGCAGGGTGGCATTGATGGTCCAGTAGGCGTGCGGGGCAAAAAAGGGCGAGGTCGATTGCACCACCATCAGGCCCTTGGCCGCCAGGTGCTTTTTCACCAGGTCGTAGAACGGCACGGAATACAGTTTACCGAGCGCGAAGCTGGATGGATCGGGGAAATCGACGATGGCCGCGTCATACATGTCGCCGTTGTTGCGCAGCCAGACGGCGGCATCGGCATTGACGACGGTGACGCGCTTGTCCGAAAACGAGCCGTGATTGAGCCTTGCCAGTTCCGGGCGCGTGGTAAACGCGGCCGTCATGGCCGGGTCGAGGTCGACCACGGTGACGTGTTCGATCTGGGGATAACGCAGGATTTCGCGCAGCGCCAGGCCATCGCCGCCGCCCAGCACCAGCACGCGGCGCGCCCACGGCAGCGCTTCGAGCACGGGGTGCACCAGCGCCTCGTGGTAGCGGTATTCGTCGCGCGAGGAAAACTGCAGGTTGCCGTTGATGTACAGGCGCGTATCGTCCTTCCAGCGCGTGATCACCAGGCGCTGGTAGGGCGTGGTGGTGGAATACACGATCTCGTCGCCGAACAGGCCGTGCTCGCCCCAGGCCACCATGCGGTCGGACAGGGCAAAGCCGGCGACCAGCAACAGCATCACGGCGCAGGCGCGCAGGAAGCGCCCCGTGAGGTTCTTCAGCTCCGTGCGGAACACCCAGATCGTCCACAGGCCCACGCCCACGTTGAGCATGCCGAACAGGAAGCCCGTGCGCACCAGCCCCAGGTACGGCGACAGCACCAGCGGGAACAGCAGCGAGACGGCCAGCGCGCCCAGGTAATCGAAGGTCAGCACGCGGCTGACCAGCTCGGAAAATTCCGTCTGGCGCGAATTCAGGGCGCGCATCACCAGCGGCACTTCCATGCCGACCAGTGCGCCGATCAGGAACACCATCACATACAATAAGGTGCGGAAAGGCGCGGCCATCCACGAAAAGGTCATGAACAGGATGGCGGCCGACAGGCCGCCGATCAGGCCCACGGCCAGTTCGATGTCGACAAAGCGCGAGAGCACGTCGTCATCGTGCACATATTTTGAAAAGTGAGCGCCCACACCCATGGCAAACAGGTAGCAGCCGATGATGGTGGAAAACTGCAGGATGGAGTCGCCGAGCAGGTAGCTGGACATGGCGCCGGCGATCAGCTCATACGCGAGGCCGCAGGAAGCGACCACGAAGACGGACAAAATCAGAATCTTTTTGTTCATGGGACTTTTTTTTGTTCTAATATGCGTTGACGTTATCAAATACTCATTGCGAGGAAAGCCGTGCCCGCCATCCTAAACTATCTGATCCATCTTATACTGGCCGCCGGGCTGCTGATTGTATTTTTTATCATCTATACGCGCGTCACGCCGTATGACGAGGTGCTGCTGATCCGCCAGGGCAACCACGCGGCCGCGCTGTCGCTGGGCGGCGCCCTGCTGGGCTTTTCCGCCACCATCGCCTCCTCGCTGATGCACACGGCCGACTACCAGCAGTTCTTCGCCTGGGCCTTCGGCGCCATGGTGGTACAGCTGCTTGTGTACCTGGTGACCACGCGCCTGCTGCGCATGTCGAAGGACCAGATCGAATCGAACAACAGCGCCTTCGGCGGCCTGCTGGGCGCCATCTCGCTGTCGATCGGCGCCATCAACGCCGCCTGCATTTCCTGACACCGCTTCATCTTCTTCAAGGACATCCATCATGAGCCTCGGCAGCTTTATCAAGAAACAGTTTATCGACGTACTGCAATGGAACGAAGAGACGGACGGCGTGCTGGCCTGGCGCTTTCCCATGCAGGATTTCGAGATCCAGAACGGCGCCATCCTCAATGTGCGCGAATCGCAGGTGGCCGTCTTCGTCAATGAAGGCAAGATCGCCGACGTTTTCGGTCCCGGCACGCACAAGCTGACCACACAGACCTTGCCGCTGCTGACCAACCTGAAAAACTGGGACAAGCTGTTCGATTCGCCGTTCAAGTCGGACGTGTATTACTTCAGCACCCGCGTGCAGACGGGCCGCAAATGGGGCACGCCGCAGCCGATCACCATCCGCGACAAGGATTTCGACATGATCCGCGTGCGCGCCTTCGGCATGTACTCGTACCGCATCGCCGACGCCCGCACCTTCTTCACCGAGATCAGCGGCACGCGCGAAGTCTATACGCGCGACGAAGTGGAAGACCAGCTGCGCGGCATCCTGATGTCGAGCATGGCCAGCTCGCTGGGCGGCGCGAACGTGCCCTTCCTCGACATGGCCGCCAACCAGGCGCTGATGGCGCAGGAAGTCAAGGATGGCCTGGCGCAGGCGTTTGCCCGCTATGGCGTGGGCCTCGATGAATTCAATGTGGCCAGCATCAGCCTGCCCGAGGAATTGCAGGCGGCGCTCGACGAGCGCATCTCGGCCGGCATGAAGGGCGGCCTGGGCGCCGACAAGATGAGCGGCTACACGAAATTCCAGGTGGCCAATGCGATCCCGCTGGCGGCGCAGAACGAAGGCGGCATGGCCGGCATCGGCGCCGGTCTCGGTGCCGGGCTGTCGATCGGCCAGGTGATGGCGCAGAGCATGGGGGGCGCATTGCAGCAGCCCGCCCCGGCACCCGTTCCGGCGGCGCCGCCCGCCCCCGCGGAAGAACCGGTCGAGGCGCGCCTGGAAAAGCTCAAGGGCCTGCTCGACAAGGGTCTCATTTCGCCGGCCGACTACGACGGCGCCAAGGCTGAACTGCTGAAAAAACTGATCGGCTAAGCGCGACTGCATGCAAACTGTTTCCTGTCCCAGCTGCGGCGCGGAAGTCCGCTTCCGCTCGCACGCTTCCGTGCTCGCCGTGTGCGAGTACTGCCACAGCACCATCCTCAAGGACGCCGATTCCGTCAGGGACGTGGGCAAGATGTCGGCCGTCCTGGAAGACTATTCGCCGATCCAGATCGGCACGGCCGGCGTGCACGACGGCGTCCACTTCACCGTCGTCGGGCGCATCCAGCAGCGCTACAGCGCCGGCACGTGGAATGAATGGTATCTGCTGTTCGACGACGCCAGCACGGCCTGGCTGGGCGACTCGTCCGGCCTGTACACCCTGACGCGCGAACGCGCGACGCAAGACACCCTGCCCGCCTTTGGCGAGCTGGCGCCGGGCCGCCGCTACACGATCTGCGGCGAGCCGTACACGGCGGCCGAGATCCGCAACGCCGAATGCATCGCCGGCCAGGGGGAATTGCCGTTCAAGGTGGGCGCCGGCTGGCGCATCCAGGTGGCGGACTTCCGCAACTACGCCAGCTTTGTCACGCTCGACTACACGGACGGCCCGCAGCCCGTCGTCTACCAGGGCGTGGCCGTCACCCTCGATGGCTTGCAGTGCCAGCTGCTGCGCGACGACGATGCCATCGCCAGGAGCGCCGGCAAGTACCGCGGCAAGCTCGATGCGCTCGACTGCCCGTCCTGCGGCAGCGGCATCCAGTACGTGCCTGGGGCAGCGGCGCAGCTGGTGTGCCCTGCCTGCCACGCGCAGCTCGACGCCAGCGGCCCGGAAGCGCAGGTGCTGGCCATCGGCAAGCAGGTGCACGACAACGCCGACATCACGCTGGAACTGGGCGCCAGCGCAAAGATCAGCAATGCCGACTATACGGTGATCGGCATGATGCGCCGCGCCGACGACGAAGGCAGCGAGTGGAATGAATACCTGCTGTACAACGCGCGCGCCGGCTTCTTCTGGCTGGTGGAAACGGACGATGGCTGGTCGCGCTCCAACGTGCTGCCGAACTGGCCCACCTGGCCGTCCATGGAGGCGGAGCGCTGCACGCTCGATGGCGCCACCTATGCCAAGCTGTATGACTACGGCTCGCAGGTCGTGTATGCGGCGGGCGCCTTCAACTGGAAGGTGGCCGTGGGCGACAGCACGCGCGTGTTTGAATTCGAGCAGGGGCAAACCAAGCTGGCGGCGGAGATCACGGGCGAGGAAATGACCTGGTCGCGCTCCATCCCCGTCGCCTACGACCAGATGGCCGCCTGGTTCGGCGCCGCCTTCCACGGCGGCGCCAAGGCGCAGCATATCCAGCTGAGCCATCGCGGCATCGCCAAGGTCTTCATCGTCATCGTGCTGGTGCTCAATGCAATCCCGATGTTCGTCTCGTTCTCCAGCACCCTGATGTGGAGTTTGCTGGGCTGCCTGGCGCTGTTCCTGCCGGCCGTTTTTCTCGACAAGAATGCAAAGAATCCCCCATGAGTAAATATGTGATCTATGCCTTGATGGTGACGTTTTCCGTCACGGCCGCCAACTGGGTGCGCATGTTCAAGGTCGCCGGCAGCAGCAGCGGCAGCAGCTGGAGTTCGCGCACGGGCAGCGGCGGCGGCAGCTATGGCGGCGGTTCCAGCGGCGGCAGCCACAAATAGGCATGGCAGCCACACCGCATCTGCCGCTGGGCACGCATCTGCTGGCCGACCTGTCGGGCATCGCGCCGGAACGCCTGCGCGACTGCGCGGCGCTCGAACGCCTGCTGCGCGCAGCGGCCACCACGGCCGGCGCCCAGGTGCTGCACAGCCATTTCCACAGCTTTGGCGCGGGCCAGGGCGTCACGGGCGTGGTGCTGCTGGCCGAATCGCACATTTCCATCCACACCTGGCCCGAATGCAGCTTTGCCGCCGTCGATATCTTCATGTGCGGCGCGGCCCGGCCGCAACTGGCCCTGGACGTCCTCAAGGATGCGCTGCAGGCGGCGCACTGCCAGCTGCAGTCGGTGCGGCGCGCGCCGCCCGGGCACGCCTAGCATCGCTGGTGGATCGCGTGGCGATCGCTTACACTGTCGGCTCGTTCCCCCAACCACTGCCTGCCATGCGCCGTTCCGCCCTGTCCCTGCTGCCACTGTTACTGCTCGTCACCGCCTGCGATGACTACACGGCGCCCAGCCTGTACCAGGCCACCACGCCGGAGTGCAAGACGTGGACGGAAGGCTCGCGTTTCGAGCTGCCGCGCGGCATCAGCATCTATGCCACGCCGCCCGTCACGCTGAAGGATGGCGGCACGGAACTGGCGCTGATTTTTACCTTGCCGGTCGGTACGCAAGCCAGTTTTACGCGCCTTTCCTTTTTGCTGGAAGAACCAAAGAAACCGCCCTTCGCCGCAGCCAAGATACTCACCATTTATCAGCGCGGCATGAACCAGAAGGCGGAAATCGTCGACGTCATCGAACAGCTGCCCATCATGTTTGCCGCCGTGGGCAGCAGCAAGGAAACCCAGTGGCGCTTGCGGCTGCAGCTGCCGCGCCAGCTGCCGCAGCGTTTCGATCTGTCCATGCCCGACATGCTCGTCGGCGGCAAGCGCTACCCCGTGCGCACGTTTACCTACCGCTATTTCCCCGAGCGCAGCGCCTACGGCATGTGCAGCTGAACCACGCCATCCATTGACGGCGGCGCACGCCGCTGGCACACTGGCGTTTTCCATCACACAACAGGAGTAGACAACATGCGCCATTCGGATACTGCCGTGCTGTCGGCTGCCTGATCACTGTCTTTCCCGGCTCATACCTTTAGCCTGCAATTGCCCATACGCGTGATCGCGTAGCCGACTTCCCTTTCTTTCGTGCCAGTCATCGCGACTGGCGGTGCCTGCACGCGCAGGCGACATGTCCGCACGCGGACGACAGAATTTGGAATCACGCTACCATGATCGCACTCGATTTTGCGCAACTACGCCCCATCGGACTGCAGCAGGCCATCGCCAGCGCAGCCGCCCAACTCGAACTCCCTTCCCCCGCAGCTCAGCTGCTGCGCGTGAGCGCCGTGCACCGCGACAGCATCATCGTGCATGACGGCTTGCGGGAAAGCCCGGCGCAGATGCTGCCGCAGCTGCTGCACGCACTGCTGGAACAGGAGCAGCTCCTCACGGTCGGCGACTGGGTCGCCGCCGAAGCCGACGCGCACGGCACGCTGTGGATAACGGCGCGCTTATCCCCGGTCACGCAGATCGCCCGGCGCGGCAATGACGGCCGGCGCCAGGTCCTCGCCAGCAATGTCGATACGGCCCTGCTGGTGATGGGCATGGATGGGGATTTCAACGCGCGCCGCCTGGAACGCTATCTGGCCATTGTGCTGGCGGCGCACGTGACGCCCGTGGTGGTGCTCAGCAAGGCTGACGTGGCCGACGACGTGGCAGGCAAGCTGGCGCAGCTGAAACAGCGCCTGCCGCCCCACGTGCCCCTGTTTGCCGTCGATACGCGCCATGCGTACGACGTGGCCATCCTGGAACCGTGGCTGGGTGCGGGCCAGACCCTGGTGCTGCTCGGTTCTTCCGGCGCCGGCAAGTCCAGCCTGACCAATACGCTGTGCGCAGCCGGACAGGCCACCAACGGCGTGCGCCATGGCGACGGCCGCGGCCGGCATACGACGACGGCCCGCTCGCTGCACCTGTGTGCCAGCGGCGCCTGCATCATCGACACGCCGGGCTTGCGCAGCTGGCGGGCCGATGCCGATGCGGACACCCTGGCGGCCACGTTCGACGATATCGCGCAGCTGGCGTCCACCTGCCAGTTCCGCGACTGCCGGCACGCCAGCGAACCCGGTTGCGCCGTGCGCGGCGCCGTCGACGGGGACCGCCTGCGCAATTTTCACAAGCTGCTGCGCGACGCGCGCCGTATCGACGAGACGCCGCTCGAGCGCATCGCCGCGCGCGCCAAGTGGAAGACGATCTTGAAGGCGGGACTGGAACGGGGAAAAGACAAACGCCGTTAATTTTTGCTGAAAAAAAAGGCAGCCCGAAGGCTGCCTTTCTTGCTGCTGGCTCGCTGATTACAGCTTGCGCAGCTTCTGGATCGCTGCCAGCTGCGCAATCGCGCTGGCCAGCTCGGCTTGCGCTTGCGCGTAGTCGATGCCCGAATCCTTGTTGTGGATATTTTCTTCCGCCAACTTCTTCGCTTCCAGCGCTTTCGCTTCATCCAGGTCGTGACCGCGGATGGCGGTATCGGCCAGGACGGTCACGGTATCCGGTTGCACTTCCAGCAGGCCGCCGGCAACGAAGACGAACTCTTCTTCAGCCTGGCCGACTACCTTGATGCGGACCGCGCCCGGACGGATGCGGGTAATCAAAGGCGTGTGGCGTGGGTAGATACCCAGCTCGCCCTGCTCACCCGGCAACGCGACGAATTCTGCTTCGCCTGAAAAAATCAGTTCTTCAGCGGAAACCACGTCAACGTGAATTGTGTGTGCCATGTGTGTCCTATCGGGTTGAAGAACCCCGCCGTGTAACGGGCGGGGTTAGGCCCAGACTTAACTTAGTTAAGTTTCTTGGCTTTTTCGATTGCTTCTTCGATCGTGCCGACCATGTAGAACGCTTGTTCCGGCAGGTGATCGAGTTCGCCCGAAGCGATCATTTTGAAGCCCTTGATCGTGTCTTTGAGCGAAACGTATTTACCAGGTGCGCCGGTAAAGACTTCAGCGACGTGGAAAGGCTGCGACAGGAAACGCTGCATCTTACGTGCGCGGGCGACCAGCAGTTTGTCTTCCGGTGCCAGTTCGTCCATACCCAGAATCGCGATAATGTCGCGCAATTCCTTGTAGCGCTGCAGGGTCGTTTGCACGGCACGCGCGGTGTCGTAGTGCTCTTGACCGACGATCAACGGATCGAGCTGACGCGAGGTCGAATCCAGTGGGTCCACGGCTGGGTAGATACCCAGGGAAGCGATGTCACGCGACAGCGCAACGGTCGAATCCAAGTGAGCAAACGTGGTAGCAGGCGACGGATCGGTGTAATCATCGGCTGGAACGTAGACGGCCTGGATCGAGGTGATCGAACCGGTCTTGGTCGACGTGATACGCTCTTGCAGACGGCCCATTTCTTCAGCCAGGGTCGGTTGGTAACCCACAGCCGACGGCATACGGCCCAGCAGTGCCGATACTTCGGTACCGGCCAGCGTGAAGCGGTAGATGTTGTCGACGAAGAACAGAACGTCCTTGCCTTCATCACGGAACGATTCAGCGATCGTCAGGCCGGTCAGCGCAACGCGCAGACGGTTACCTGGCGGTTCATTCATCTGACCGTAAACCATCGCGACTTTGGAGTTCTCCGGGTTTTCCAGATCGACCACTTTCGCGTCAGCCATCTCGTGGTAGAAGTCGTTACCTTCACGGGTACGCTCACCGACGCCGGCAAACACGGACACGCCGCTGTGTGCCTTGGCGATGTTGTTAATCAGTTCCATCATGTTCACGGTCTTGCCTACGCCAGCGCCGCCGAACAGACCCACTTTACCGCCTTTTGCAAACGGGCAAACCAGATCGATCACCTTGATGCCGGTTTCCAGCAGTTCTTGCGATGGCGACAGTTCGTCGTATGCAGGAGCGGTGCGGTGGATCGACGCGATCTGCTCGTGCGACACAGGGCCGCATTCGTCGATCGGGTTGCCCAGCACGTCCATGATGCGACCCAGGGTTGCTTTACCGACTGGCACCATGATAGGTTTGCCGGTGTTCTGGATCATCATGCCGCGACGCAGGCCATCGGACGAGCCGAGTGCAATGGTACGGACAATGCCGTCGCCCAACTGCTGTTGTACTTCCAGGGTCAGTTCCGAGCCTGCCATCTTCAAGGCATCAAATACCTTAGGCATCGCGTTGCGGGGAAACTCAACGTCCACCACAGCGCCGATACACTGAACGATTTTGCCATCAGCCATGTTCGTTCCTTCAATATAGTTAAATTCGTTTAAACCGCAGCCGCACCGGCGACGATTTCGGAGAGTTCTTTGGTAATCGCAGCTTGGCGGGTCTTGTTGTAGATCAGCTTCAATTCGCCGATCACACTACCCGCGTTGTCGCTTGCAGCTTTCATCGCGACCATCCGTGCCGATTGCTCGGACGCCAGATTCTCCGCGACTGCCTGGTACACCAGCGCTTCTACATAGCGCTCCAGCAATTCGTCGATCACGCTTTGCGCATCCGGCTCGTAGATGTAATCCCACGAGTGGGCACCCTTGTCGGCGACCATCTTGTCGGCCGTCAGGGGCAGCAATTGCTCCACGACTGGTTCCTGCTTCATCGTGTTGATGAATTTGGTGTAGCACAGGTACACTGCATCGATCTTGCCTGCCTGGAACTCTTCGAGCATGACCTTGACAGGTCCGATCAGTTTGTCCAGGTGGGGCGTATCACCGGTTTGAATGGCGTGCGCAATGATCTTGACGCCGATGCGATTCAAAAAACCCAAACCCTTGTTACCGATGGCAACTGCTTCAACCCGGTTGCCAGCTGCTTCCAGCTCGCGCGACTTCGACGTCACCTGGCGCAGGATGTTGGTGTTCATGCCGCCGCACAGACCCTTGTCGGTCGTGACAACGATGAAACCCACTGCCTTCGCTTGCGTACCCTGGGCAGCTGCCAGGAACGGGTGCGTGTATTCCGGATTGGCGGTCGCCAGATTGGCGGCGATATTCCGAATCTTGTCACTGTAGGGACGGGCGGCCCGCATCCGGTCTTGCGCCTTGCGCATTTTGGACGCGGCGACCATTTCCATCGCCTTGGTGATCTTCTTCGTATTCTCTACGCTCTTGATCTTGCCTCGTATCTCTTTGCTTGATGCCATGAGTCCTTACTCCTTCTGCGCGTAGGGCGGCGCCTCACTCAAAGGTGGGCGCCGCCTGGCCGCTTAATATGCGCCGGATTTCTTGAAATCAGCAATGGCCGCCGACAGAGTTGCTTCGCTGTCTTTGTCGAGTTGCTTGGTTTCTTCGATCTTGGCCAGCAGAGCAGCTTGCTTGGTCTTCATGTAAGCGTGGACACCAGCTTCGAACGACAGCACTTGCTTGACTGGCACGTCGTCCATGAAGCCTTTGTTCACCGAGAACAGCGATACGGCCATCAGCGAGATCGACAGTGGCGAGTACTGGGCTTGCTTGAGCAATTCCGTTACGCGCGCGCCGCGGTCCAGCTGCTTGCGGGTCGATTCGTCCAGGTCCGATGCGAACTGCGCAAACGCGGCCAGTTCACGATACTGCGCCAAGTCGGTACGGATACCGCCGGACAGGTTTTTGATGACCTTGGTCTGGGCGGCGCCACCGACGCGCGATACGGAAATACCGGCGTTAATTGCAGGACGGATACCGGCGTTGAACAGCGAGGTTTCCAGGAAGATCTGACCGTCGGTAATCGAAATCACGTTGGTTGGAACGAATGCGGACACGTCGCCAGCTTGCGTTTCAATGATCGGCAGTGCCGTCAGGGAACCGGTCTTGCCTTTGACGGCGCCGTCGGTGAACTTCTCGACGTAGTCGGCGTTCACGCGTGCTGCGCGTTCCAGCAGGCGGCTGTGCAGGTAGAACACGTCGCCTGGGTACGCTTCGCGACCTGGTGGACGGCGCAGCAGCAGCGAGATTTGACGGTATGCAACAGCTTGTTTGGACAGATCATCGTAGACGATCAGTGCATCTTCACCGCGGTCACGGAAGTATTCGCCCATGGCGCAACCGGAGTACGGCGAGATGTATTGCATGGCGGCCGATTCCGAAGCGGAAGCGGCGACAACGATGGTGTATTCCATCGCGCCGTGCTGTTCCAGCGAGCGCACGATGTTCTTGATCGACGAGGCTTTTTGGCCAATCGCGACGTAGATACATTTCATGCCCTGGCCTTTTTGATTGATGATCGCATCAATCGCCACAGCCGACTTGCCGGTTTGACGGTCGCCGATGATCAGTTCGCGCTGGCCGCGGCCAACTGGAACCATCGCATCGATCGACTTCAGGCCGGTTTGCATCGGTTGCGACACGGACTCGCGGGCGATCACGCCCGGGGCGATTTTTTCAATCGCGGCCGTCAGTTTGGTGTCGATGGCGCCTTTGCCGTCGATCGGCTGACCCAGCGCGTTCACAACGCGGCCGAGCAGCTCAGGACCGACTGGCACTTCCAGAATGCGGCCGGTGCATTTCACCGTGTCGCCTTCGGAGATGTGCTCGTAGGCACCCAGAATCACGGAACCGACGGAGTCGCGTTCCAGATTCATTGCCAGGCCAAACGTGTTGCCTGGGAATTCCAGCATCTCGCCTTGCATCACGTCCGACAAACCGTGGATGCGGCAGATACCGTCGGCGACGGAAATAACCGTGCCTTGATTACGCACTTCAGCGCCGCCGTCAAGACCTTGGATCCGGCTCTTGATCAACTCGCTGATTTCAGATGGGTTGAGTTGCATACTAACTCCTAAAAGTGTTTCTCTCAGCTTGCGCGAGGGGTAAGGGTCTGTCTAAGCTGGCCTGCCGAAGCGCGTGTCTTACGACACCAGTGCAGCGTGCAGTTGCTGCAGCTTGGCGCGCACCGAGGTGTCGAGCACTTGGTCGCCAACAACCACGCGCACGCCGCCGAGCAGCGATGGATCCACTGTGACGGCAGGGTTGAGCTTACGACTGAATTTCTTTTCCAGCGTTGCGACCAGCTCGGCCGTTTGGCCTTCGCTCAGATCGAAAGCGCTCGTGATCTCGGCGTCAGCCGCACCTTCCAGACCGTTTTTCAACGTATGGAATTGCGCGCCGATTTCCGGCAGCAGGCTGATGCGGCCATTTTCGATCAACATCGTGACGAAGTTTTTCACTTCCTCATTGAGCGGCGATTTCAACAACGACAGGATGGTGGCGGCGACGTCGCTTTCCGAAACTTTCGGATTGCGCGCGTACGCCTGTACCTCGGGGTGGCTACCGATCTGTGCCAGTTCGGACACCAGTTCGGACCACGCCGCGAGGTTGCTTGACTCCTTACCAGCTTGGGCTACGCGGAACAAAGCTTCCGCGTAGGGACGGGCGACGGTTGCGAGTTCTGCCATGATTACAGCTCGACAGCAAGACGCTGCAACATTTCGGCGTGAGCCGTAGCGTTTACTTCACGCTTCAAGATCTGCTCGGCACCCTTGACAGCCAGGTCAGCCACCTGAGCGCGCAATTGTTCGCGTGCTTTCGACAGTTGCTGTTCTGCGTCCGACTGGGCTTGCGCAATGATACGCGCAGCTTCAGCTTGTGCATTTTGCTTGATCTCTTCAGCAACCAGCTGCGCGCGCTTTTCAGCGTCCGCAACGCGTTGCGACGCTTCTTCACGTGCACTGTTCAATGCCTCTTGCGCACGCTTTTCAGCGACAGCCATCGAAGCCTGACCTTGATCGGCCGCAGCCAATCCATCCGCGATTCGTTTGGCACGCTCATCCAGCGCGTTGTTCAGCGCTGGAAATACGAACTTCATCGAGAACCAGACCAACACCGCGAAGGTGATCATCTGGCCGATGAGCGACATATTGATGTCCATACCTTTGCTCCTAACTAAAAGTTTCTCCTAGGGTTGGAGCGAATTACTGAGCAACAGCCGTCAGAGCGGACAGGAACGGGTTAGCGAACGTGTACAGCAGAGCAACACCAACGCCGATCATCGAAATAGCATCCAGCAGACCAGCGATAACGAACAGTTTGGTTTGCAGTTGTGGCATCAGTTCTGGTTGACGTGCCGAAGCTTCCAGGAATTTGCCACCCAGGATAGCGAAGCCCAGAGCGGTGCCGATTGCGGCCAGGCCGATGATGATTGCTGCTGCCAGAACGGTCATGCTTTGTACTTGTGCGATCAGAGCTTGCATAAAATTCTCCTAAATTTAAAAACGAAAGATACTAAAAAAACAAAATATAAAGTTAATGATTAATGTTTCTCAACCGCGAGGCTCAGATACACAACCGTCAACGCCATAAACACAAAAGCTTGCAAAGTTACAATCAAGATATGGAAAATTGCCCATGGACCACCCAACGCCCACTGTGCCCACCAAGGCAACAACGCGATCAAGATGAAAATCAGTTCGCCGGCATACATATTGCCGAACAGTCGCAGCGACAGGGAGATCAGTTTGGCAACCAACTCAACCATTTGCAGCAGGAAATTGACAGGCGCCAGGGCGATCGTGCCGATCAGGCCGCTCGCATGGAACGGTGCCGTGAACAGTTCCTTGATCCAGCCGCCCAGGCCCTTGGCCTTGATCGAGAACGCGATCACGCACAGCACGACCGACAGCGACATGGCGAAGGTGTGGTTGACGTCGGCGGTCGGCACGGCGCGCAGTTTATGCACGCCAAACCAGCTCAGAATCTTCGGCAACAGGTCAACCGGCAGGAAGTCCATCGCGTTGAGCAGCCAGACCCACACAAAAATTGTGATGGCCAGCGGTGCGATGACCTTGCTTTTCGCGTGGAAGGCCCCATTAATAGTGTCATTGACGATTTCCATGACCATTTCGACGAAGTTTTGCAACTTGCCAGGGACACCAGCCGTCGCGCGGCGCGACGCCATATAGAAAACAGCCAGGAAAACAAAGCCCAGAATGGCCGAAATCCAGAACGTATCCAGATTGATCATGCCGTCGGCACTTCTCAGGTGGGCCAGATGGTGACTGATGTATTCTGTGGCGTTGGCCGGGGCAGCATGGCCCGCTTCAATAGCGTGTTCTGTGGTCATAATGAATTTAGATTTGTCGTTTCAGAGCACAACCGGCCCCAAAACCAATGATTAAACAGCGAGCAATGAAAACCAGTATGCTAAGGTTGCCACCGCGAAACCCAAGATCAGCCATAACCAGGCGGCCGACTGAAACAACACCAGTGCCAATATAAACAGCACCGCTGTGATAAATATTTTCACCACTTCTGCGCGCAAATGCGCCCGGAATGCCTTATTGGCGTCGCTAGAACCGCGAACCACCAACAGGGCATACACCAGGCTACCGATGACTGCGATAGCGCCGCCGTATGCGGCGGACCAGCCTCTGACACTGCCGCCAAAAAACAGGGTGACGGTGGCAAAACTGATAGCGATTGCTAGCTGCAATGCAACTACTTTGTAGACGGGTTTGGCAATACTTTGTTTTGAATCACTCAATTGCCAGGTTCCCAGAAAAATCTACACACGCAAAGACACGGGATTATAGTTGGCTTTGATCTATAGAGTCAAACGTTGCTGCACCGCAGCAGGGCAATTGCTGCGTGAAACTGACGCTTTACCGACTATTCGCCGCCTTTTGCACCACTATATGGCAAAGTCGCTTGTCTGGCCGCTTCCAGCCGTGTTATCAAGGAATTATGCACTGCGCCTGGAAAGCGTTGACAGCTTGTCCAGAGCGCTTGTGGCTTGCCATTTTCCCGTCTTTGCCAACTTGCTATTTAACCACGCAAGCGCGTCAATAATCCATCGAGCACGTCAAGATCGGCAAAATCGATCACCAATTGGCCCCGGCCTTTATTCCCCATCTTGAATACCACGGGCGTGGCCAGCGCATCGGACAGCTCTTCTTCCAGGCGCGCCATGTCGCCGGACTTTTCCTTCTGCCGCGGCTCGACGGGGTTGGCCGCTTCCTCGACCGTGCGCGTGACGAGCTTTTCCGTTTCGCGCACGGACAGGCGCTTGGCCACCACCTGGTTGGCCAGGGTGATCTGGCTGGCCGCATCGACGGCCAGCAGCGCGCGCGCATGGCCCATGTCGATATCGCCGGCCATCAGCATGGTCTGCACGGGATTGGCCAGGTTCATCAGGCGCAACAGGTTCGACACCGCGCTGCGCGAGCGTCCCAGCGCAGTGGCCGCTTGCTCATGCGTAAAATTGAAGTCGGCGATCAGGCGGTGGATGCCCTGCGCCTCTTCCAGCGGATTCAAGTCTTCGCGCTGGATGTTCTCGATCAGCGCCATGGCCGCGGCGGCCAGGTCGTCCACATCGCGCACCAGTACCGGCACTTCCGTCAGTCCCGCCAGCTGCGAGGCGCGGAACCGGCGTTCGCCGGCGATGATTTCATATTTGATCACGCCGCTCAGGGTGTCCTGCCCGATCGGGCGCACCAGGATAGGCTGCATCAATCCTTGCGCCTTGATCGAGGCGGCCAGTTCATTCAGGGCCCCCTCGTCCATGCGCGTGCGGGGCTGGTATTTGCCGGCTTGCATTTGTGACACGGGCAAGTTCGACGGTTGATTCGTGTCCGGACTGGCAAAGTCGCCGCCGCCGCCCAATAAGGCGTCGAGTCCGCGACCCAGTCCTTTTAATTTTTTCGTAGCCATGCTGTCCTAATCGTGTTTTCAGAGTAAGCGCTTACATCATAATGTGCAGGCGCTCGCCCCTTGTTTACATATGTTTGATGCGTTCGACCATCTCGGCGCCGAAGGCGATATACGCCTGCGCACCTTTCGAGCTGGGGTCGAAGGTCACGCCAGGCAAGCCGTACGACGGCGCTTCGGCCAGACGCACATTGCGCGGGATGATGGTATTGAAGACCTTGTCGCCGAAGTGCTGCTCCAGCTGGGCCGATACCTGTTGCGATAATGTCATGCGCGGATCGAACATCACGCGCAACAGGCCGATGATCTTCAGGTCCGGGTTCAGGTTCGCATGCACCTTCTTGATGGTGTTGACCAGGTCGGACAAGCCTTCCAGCGCGTAGTACTCGCACTGCATCGGGATGATCACGCCATGCGCGGCGCACAGGCCGTTCAGGGTCAGCATCGATAATGCCGGTGGGCAATCTACTAATATGAAGTCGTATTCGCCGTCGACTTCGGCCAGCGCATCCTTCAGGCGGCGTTCGCGGTTGTCCAGCTCGACCATCTCCACTTCGGCGCCGGCCAGCTCGCGGTTCGACGGCAGGACGTCGAAGCGCCCCGCTTCCGAACGCTGGCGTGCCGTCTTGACATCGGACTCGCCCAGCATCACTTCATAGGTGGACGCCTTCAAGCCGGCCTTGTTGATGCCGGCGCCCATGGTCGCATTGCCCTGCGGGTCGAGGTCGACCAGCAGCACGCGCTGGTTCAACTTGGCCAGACCGGCGGAGAGGTTGACGCTTGTTGTGGTTTTACCAACACCACCCTTTTGATTTGCTACACAAAAAATTTTGGCCATGTATCTTCTAGTTGTAAATAGGTGCAAACTTCATCGTGCGCCCCGGCATCCGGCCGAAACGATTTATACTGTTTATTTCATTTATACGATATAAATCGTTTATACGGTTTATATAATTTATACCGTATAAACCGTTTATATGATTTACACCGTTTATTTTTTCAATCCTTAAACTCTTGCTATAAAGACCAGATGACGCTCTGCATTTAGCCCTGGCACCGCAATTGCGCGTAGCTCCGTTACTCGCCATTCCGCTGGCAGTCGCTCGCGTTCGTCTGGCGGCGCCACCCCTTTCAAGGCGATGAATTGACCGCCCTCTTCCAGCACGTGGCCCGACCAGTTGACGAAGTCGGACAGGTCGGCAAAGGCGCGCGAGGTGATCACATCGAATTTCTGCTGCACTTCCAGCTGTTCCACGCGTTTCGTGTACACGGTCACGTTGCTCAAGCCCAGTTCGGCCTTCACTTGCGTCAGGAAAGCCGTCTTCTTGTGCACCGTGTCGATCATCGACACCTTCACGTCGGGCCGCGCAATGGCCAGCACCATGCCCGGCAAGCCGCCGCCCGCGCCCACGTCGAGCACGTTTTTCGCCGCCGCGAACGCCGGTACGGCGGCCAGCGAATCGAGCACGTGCAAGGTCAGCATCTGCAGGGGATCGCGCACCGACGTCAGGTTGTACACGCTATTCCATTTGGCCAGCAAGGCCAGGTAATCGAGCAGTTTTTCCGTCTGATCCGCGCTCAGGTCCAGCCCCAGCGCGGCGATGCCTTCATTCAAAATCTGGGCCAATGCGGCCCGGTCAAACTGCTTCATTCAACAACCTCGTCCTTTAAAGTGGTGGTCTGCGCGGCACCGAAGCCGCGCTTTTTCAGGTGGACCAGCAGCAGCGAAATCGCCGCCGGCGTCACGCCGGATATGCGCGATGCCTGGCCCAGGGTTTCCGGGCGCTGCTTGTCGAGTTTTTGCCGCACTTCGACCGACAGCGCGCCGATATCCAGGTAGTTAAAACCGGCCGGCAAGGCCAGGTTTTCATAGTGTTCGTGGCGCTCGATTTCCTTGCTCTGGCGCTCGATGTAGCCCGCATATTTGAGCTGGATTTCCACCTGCTCGCGCACGGCAGGATCCTCCACGCCGGGACCGGCCAGGGCCTGGCCTTCCATGCCCGTCATGCTCATCAAGGTGTCGTAGGCGACGTTCGGGCGGCACAGCAGGTCCGCCAGCGAATACTCGCGTTCGATGGCCTGGCCAACGATGCGTTCCGATTCCGCGGCCGCCAGGATGCGCGGGTTGACCCACGTGGAACGCAGGCGCTCGAGCTCGCGCGCCACCGCTTCGCGCTTGGTTTCGAATGCCTGCCATTGCACGTCGCCCACGCAGCCCAGCGCGCGGCCGATTTCCGTCAAGCGCATGTCGGCATTGTCTTCGCGCAGGCTCAAACGGTACTCGGCGCGGCTGGTGAACATGCGGTACGGTTCCTGCACGCCCTGGGTGATCAGATCGTCGACCAGCACGCCCAGATAGGCCTCGGAGCGGCCCGGTACCCAGGCTTCCTTGTCCTGCGTCAGCAAGGCCGCATTCAGGCCCGCCAGCATGCCTTGCGCGGCCGCTTCCTCGTAGCCCGTGGTGCCGTTGATCTGGCCCGCAAAGAACAGGCCGGCGACGGCCTTCGTTTCCAGCGACGCTTTCAGGCCGCGCGGGTCGAAATAATCGTATTCGATGGCATAGCCGGGACGCAGGATGTGGGCGTTTTCCATGCCCTTCATCGATTGCACCAGGGCGATCTGCACGTCGAACGGCAGGCTCGTCGAGATGCCGTTCGGATAGAACTCGTGCGTCGTCAAGCCTTCCGGCTCGAGGAAGATCTGGTGCGATTCCTTGCCCGAGAAGCGGTGGATCTTGTCTTCGATCGAGGGGCAATAACGGGGTCCGACGCCTTCGATCACGCCCGTGTACATGGGGCTGCGGTCGAGGCCGGCGCGGATGATGTCGTGCGTCTGGCTATTCGTGTGCGTGACCCAGCATGGCACCTGGCGCGGGTGCATGGCCGTGTTGCCCATCACCGAGAAGACGGGCACGGGATCGAGGTCGCCCGGCTGTTCTTGCATCACGGAAAAGTCGATCGTGCGGCCATCGATGCGCGGCGGCGTGCCCGTTTTCAAGCGGCCCTGCGGCAGTTTCAGCTCTTTCAGGCGGGCCGACAGCGAGATCGCGGGCGGATCGCCGGCACGGCCAGCCGAGTAGTTGTTCAAGCCCACGTGGATCTTGCCGTCGAGGAAAGTGCCCGCCGTCAGCACCACGGCGCGCGCCAGGAACTTCAGGCCGATCTGCGTCACGGCGCCCACGACCCGGTCGCCTTCGACGATCAGATCGTCGACCGCTTGCTGGAACAGCCACAGGTTCGGCTGGTTTTCCAGGCGCGTGCGGATGGCGGCCTTGTAGAGAATACGGTCGGCCTGGGCGCGCGTGGCGCGGACTGCCGGGCCTTTCGAAGAGTTCAGTATACGGAACTGGATGCCGGACTCGTCGGTGGCAATCGCCATCGCGCCGCCCATGGCATCGACCTCCTTGACCAGGTGGCCCTTGCCGATGCCGCCGATGGAGGGATTGCACGACATCTGGCCCAGTGTCTCAATATTATGCGTGAGCAATAGCGTCTTCTGCCCCATGCGGGCGGAAGCGAGGGCCGCCTCGGTACCGGCGTGACCACCACCGACAACGATGACGTCGAATTCTGTAGGAAATAACATGATAAATAGGTAACAGTGCAAGTAAAAATGCGGGAAGAGAGCTCCGATTATAGAGTCTTTTTGCGAGCGCAACCTTCCACGGGCCATTTTTTGCTTAATTTTTACTCAGCAGTGGCATGGCAACGGCCGTTTGTGTTTCACGTGGAACACGAACCGTGGCCAGGCAGAGGGCTGCGGTAGCGTGAAATGTTTGCTACAATTGCCCCATCGTCCGCATCCGTGATCACGCCAGTGGCCATCGGGACGAGCATCCAGGAGGACGGCCTCCCCCATCATGGGAACACACCGGGACGGCCCGCTCTGTATAAGGAGCCGCCATGGCCTGGATACTATTACTCATTGCCGGCATGTTTGAAGTCGTGTGGGCATACTCGATGAAACTCTCCGAGGGTTTCACCAAACTCACCCCCTCCGTCATTACCATCGTCATGATGATCGCCAGCTTCGGCTTGCTGTCGCTGGCCATGCGCACCCTGCCCCTGGGCACCGCCTACACGATCTGGACGGGCATCGGCGCCGTCGGCGCCTTCATCGTCGGCATCGTCTTTCTGGGCGAGCAGCTCAATGCCATGCGCGTGTGCGCTGCCGTCCTCATCGTGTGCGGCATCGTACTGATGAAAATGTCGTCCAGCCATTGAGAGGAATCCCCATGCTCCTCGAAAACTATTTTCCCGTCCTGCTGTTCATTCTCGTCGGCATCCTGGTCGGCATCGTGCCCATGCTGCTGGGACGCGTGCTGGGTCCGCACAAACCGGATCCGCAAAAACTGTCGCAGTATGAATGCGGCTTCGAAGCGTTCGGCGACGCGCGCATGAAGTTCGACATCCGCTTCTACCTGGTGGCCATCCTGTTCATCCTGTTCGATATCGAGGTGATCTTCCTGATGCCGTGGGCGGCCAACGTCAATGAACTGGGCTTGCATGGCTTCTGGGCCGTCATGGGCTTCTTGAGCGTGCTGGCCATCGGCCTGGCCTATGAATGGAAACGCGGCGCGCTGGAGTGGGAATGAGAAACCTGCTCTTCCTCAACATCGTGATGGGTGTTGGCCTCGCGTATGCGGCCGTGCGCGAGTACCGGCAAGATGCGCGCACGTTCCGCGTACTGGCCGCCGTGTCCAGCCTGTCGCTGCTCGTGAGCCTGGGACTGGCAAGCCAGCAGCAAGGCTGAACGGTTCCACGTGAAACATGCACGGGGCGGGAAAGCGGAGTAAGCTTGGCTACTGTCCTTGCCGTCAGGAGCCTGCATGTCCGCCTTCCAGTTCCGCACCGTGCCGCATCTGATCGTTGAACCGGGCGCCGCCGCCCAGCTGGGCGCGCACATCGCCCGTCACTTCCCCACCGTCCGCCGTGCCCTGCTCGTCACCGATGCAGGGTTTCTGCGCACGGGACTGGCCGATGCGCCCCTGCACAGCCTGCGGACGGCGGGCATCGACACCCATGTCTTTTCCGAGGTGCAAGCCGATCCGCCCGAAGCCATCGTGCTGGCAGGCGTGGCCCAGGCCCGGATGTTTCACGTGGAACTGGTTATTGGCCTCGGCGGCGGCAGCTCGCTGGACGTGGCCAAGCTGGTCGCCGTACTGGCATCGGGCCACCAGGAACTGGCCCAACTGTATGGCATCGGCAATGTCCACGGCCAGCGCCTGCCCCTCGTGCAATTGCCCACCACGGCGGGCACGGGTTCCGAAGTAACGCAGATCGCCATCGTCACCACGGGTGCCACCAGCAAGATGGGCGTGGTGGCGCCGCAACTGTATGCGGACCTGGCCATCCTCGACGCCAGCCTGACCCTGGGCTTGCCGCCCGCCGTGACGGCCGCCACCGGCATCGACGCCATGGTGCATGTGATCGAAGCGTACACCAGCCGCCTGCTGAAAAATCCCTTGTCCGACATGCTGGCCACGCAGGCGCTGTCGCTGCTGTCCGGCAATCTGCTCACGGCGTGCCGCGATGGCGCCAACTTGCCAGCGCGCCAGGCCATGCTGCTGGGCGCCATGCTGGCCGGCCAGGCGTTTGCCAACGCTCCCGTGGCCGCCGTGCATGCGCTCGCCTATCCCATCGGCGGCCTGTTCCACGTGCCACACGGCTTGTCGAATGCGCTGGTGCTGCCGCACGTGCTGCGCTTTAATCTGTCCCACGCGGCACCCCTGTATGCGCAGCTGGCTGCCATCGTGCAGCCCGGCATCACGGGCAGCGACGAGGCGCGGGCGAACGCCCTGATCGACAGCATGCAGGAGATTGCCCTGGCCACCGGTATCGCGCGTACCCTGCGCGAAGTGGGCATCGCGGCTGGCGACCTGGACCGGCTGGCCGACGACGCCATGCTGCAGACGCGCTTGCTAGGCAACAATCCCCGTCCCGTCACGCGCGGCGCTGCGCGCGCCATCTATGCCGCCGCACTGTGAGCCAGCAGACGCAGCCTGCCAACCTACCCTGCTACACTGCCGCCATGATGCATCCCGATATCCCCATTCATCCTGACAACACCAGCTTTCCGCACGGTGCCTGTGCCGGCTGCCATGACAGCGCGCCGCTGCCGTTTGCCTTCGAGTATGCGTATCAGCCCATCGTCGACCTCGCCACACGCAGCATCTATGCGCACGAGGCACTGGTGCGCGGTCCCAATGGCGAAAGCGCGGCCAGCGTGCTGGCGCAAGTCAACGACGCCAACCGCTACCGCTTCGACCAGGCTTGCCGCGTCAAGGCCGTGGCCGGTGCCGCCAGGCTGGGCATGCATGGCTTTCTGTCGATTAACTTCCTGCCCAACGCCGTCTACCGCCCGGAAGTATGCATCCGCAGCACCCTGGAAGCGGCCACCTTGCACCGCTTCCCCACCGATAAAATCATCTTTGAAGTCACGGAAGGCGAACGGGTGCAAGACCGTCCCCATCTGGTCGATATCTTCCGCGCCTACCGGCGCTTCGGTTTCCAGACCGCCATCGATGATTTCGGCGCCGGCTATGCAGGCTTGAACCTGCTGGCCGAATACCAGCCCGACATCATCAAGATCGACATGGACCTGGTGCGCGGCATCGATACGCACGCGCCACGCCAGGCGATCGTGCGGGCCATCGCCAGCCTGTGCCATCAGCTCGGTGTCCGCGTGCTGGCCGAAGGCATCGAGACACGCGCCGAGCGCGACTTCCTGGCCAGCTGCGGCATTTCCCTGATGCAGGGCTACTGGTTTTCCAAACCGGTCTTCCAGGGACTGGGCCATATCCCCGATACGGCCTGGGAATAAAAACGGCCACGTAAAACGTGGCCGCAGGTTTCATGGTGATACAGCCTAGTTGGGAATGTCGACGACCGTCCCCGTCACGCTAATGGCATTGCCGGGCGCCGGCGCCGCAGCGATCGCCGGCACGTTGACATTCGTGATCAAGGTCGACGCATCGGCCCGCGTTACCGTGCGCACCACCTGCGATGGCGGCAAGGCTTGCTTGGCAGACAGATGCGCATACATGGCGTCGAGCGCCCGGTTCAGGTACACGTGCAGGGGCACGATCAGGGTCGGCAAGGCGCTGCTGAACGAGTCAAAGTGATTGGCATTCGTCACCTCGATATAGCGCAACCGGCTATTTGCGCCCTCCACCGACGCGTTCAAGCCCACATACGCGCGCGAGGCGTGGTTCACGGGTATCAAGGTGTCGCTGCGGCCGTGCACGATGATGGCGGGTTTGCCATTCAATTTGCCGCTGGCCGCCACCTCGGCCATGCCGGCCCGCACGCGCGCGCTTTGCCCACCCAGCGTGCCCTCCAGGGTGGCGCCGTTGACGGCATCCCTGCCCGTCGCCAGGCTGCGCAGGCACAGGAAGCCGTCGAGCGACTGGTCCGCCAGATTGCTGGAGGGCGACACGCCGGCCGTGTAGACCTTGGCGCCGCCCACGCTGTTCTCATACACGACATTGCCCACGATGCCGCTCTGGGCGGCAAAGCTGGCGGCCTTCTGCGCCGACGTAAACGCCACCGGATTGCCGCTGCCGTCCGTCTGCGCAAACGTGAAACCGCACACCTTGTCCGTCACGGAAAATTTGCCGTAGGCAGACGCATACGTGACGGCCACGAGGATGTTCGTGCCCGCGTGCGCCGCCTGCAGCGGATCGGAATCGACCAGCCAGCCATATGCGCGCAAGCGCTGTTTCGCATCCGCCTGCTGTGCCGCCAGGTCCGCGCCGTTCAATAAACCCTTGTTGACGAGTGCCGTGCAGCGTCCCGCGTTGCCCGCCACGGAAGCGATGCACGGCTGGTACAGGGCCGCATAGGTGGCATAGTCGAACAGCGCGCGGCCCGGATTGGCCACCAGCGCCCCGCCCTGGCGCACGCTGTAGGCAGTCGATGGCGCCGGCTGGACCTGCGGCTCGCTGGCCGCCACGCCGCCGATCAAGCCCTTGCTATCCTGTTCCGCCGCCAGCAAGGCCGAGCCGGCGCCATTGGAAATGCTCGACGCGATCGTGATGGTGTTCTTCGGCGTCAGGCGCACGACGCGCGCACTGCCGTCGCGGGCCAGCACGCCGTAGCGCTCGTTCAACACATAATAGGCCATCTCGATCGCCTGCAAGGTGACCTTGCCCCAATCCTTCTCCGGATTCTGCTGCGAGTGCGCATGCTTGAAGGCGATGCGGTTCGGGTTGGCGGCAGCCCAGGCCAGCCGGTCCGCATCGCTCAGGTCCGGCGCGAAGAGCGCGTTCTTGCCGGCCACCACCCTGCCCGCGCGCACGCCGTTCTGCAGGTTGACGCTGTCGTCCTCGAACACATACAGGCCCGTGCCGGAACCCTTGTCCGCATACGCCACGGCGCAGCCCTTTTTCAGGCCCCATTCGCCCGAGCTGCCGATGGCGCCGTAGATGCCGCGCGAACCGCTCGACGTGCCCGTGACGATGCAGGCGTGGTCCGGGTCGAAGCTGGCCGGCACCTGCACCATCAAGGTGACATTTTTCCTGCCCGTGCCATCGTCCGCATACGCGATGTATTCGCTGCCCGCGACCAGGCCCTCGCCCGTGCCCACGTTCCCGGACGCATCCACGTTCGGTCCGTACAGGGTGCCGTAGCCGCTGTTGGCGGCAATGTCGAGCACGGCGCGGTAGTTGGCATGGATCGCATTGCGGCGCAGTTCGGCCGACGTCGGCTGCTCGGCGTTCGCATACGCGGGCGTCGCTGCCGCCAGCCCCGTCTTGCCCAGGCCAGCCGTGAGCAGATCATTCGTCTTGCCGTCGTAGTCGGCGCGCGCAATCGTGCCCAGATAGCTGGGCATCTGGTTCAATTCTTCCGGTGCATGGTTGCTGCCGCAGGCTGCCAACGCCAGCAGGGTGCACAGGCCGCTCCCGGCGCGCGTGATCGTCGTTTGCATGGTGGTTCTCTCCGTTGAGGTAACAGTGGACGCACAATGAAAAACGCCGGACGATCCGTCCGGCGTTGCTTGAAAATCAGACAGCGGCTTTGGCAGCCCTGCCGCCGAAGCGCGCGATGGCTTCACCGACGATGCCGCGCCGGAACAGCAAGACGCAGATGACGAAGATCACGCCCGTGACCATGCCTACCGATTCGCCCAGGGTGCCGAACCATTCGATGCCCGTGTGCGTGGCCAGATAGGTGCCTACATCGCCCAGCTTGTTTTCCAGCGCGATGATCAGCACGGCGCCGAGGATGGGACCGGACAAGGTGCCCATGCCGCCCACCAGTGTCATCAGCACGACCAGGCCCGACATGCCCCAGTACACATCGGTCAGGGTTTCAAAGCCCAGCACCAGGGTCTTGGTGGCGCCGGCCAGCGCGGCCAGCGAGGCGGACAGCACGATGGCCATCAGCTTGTACTTGTTGACGTCGTAGCCCAGCGAGATGGCGCGCGGTTCGTTTTCCTTGATGGCCTTGAGCACCTGGCCGAACGGCGAGTGGATGGTGCGCACGATCAGGGCGAAACCGGCGACAAAAATCGCCAGCACGACGTAGTACAGGACGGTGTCATTGCCCAGGTCTATCATGCCCAGCAAGGTTCCACGTGGAACACCCTGCAAGCCATCCTCGCCGCCCGTGAACGGCAGCCGCAAGGCCAGGAAGTACACCATCTGCGCCAGCGCCAGGGTGATCATCGTGAAGTAGATGCCCTGGCGGCGGATGGCCAGGCCGCCGATCACCAGGCCCAGCAAGGCACCCGTGGCGACGCCGGCCAGCAGGCCCAGTTCCGTTGGCCAGCCCCAGGTGCGCAGCGCGTAGCCGGTGACATAGCCGGCGCCGCCGAAGAAGGCCGCATGGCCGAACGACAGCAAGCCCGTGTAGCCGATCAACAAGTTGAAAGCGCAGGCAAACAGGGCAAAGCACAGCAACTTCATCAGGAAGACGGGATAGCCGTAAAACGGCGCCGCCAACGCCAGCAGCAAGGCAATGGCGTAGCCTACATTCTTATTCATCGTGGTAGCTCCAATACATGACTGATGAGGATTACTTTTCTTTGCCGAACAGGCCGGCCGGACGCAGCAGCAGCACGATGACCATCACCACGAACACCACGGTGGCCGAGCCTTCCGGGTAGAACACGCGGGTCAGGCCTTCGATCACGCCCAGGCCCAGGCCCGTCAGAATGGAACCCATGATGGAACCCATGCCGCCGATCACCACCACGGCAAACACGACGATGATCAGGTTCGAGCCCATCAGCGGCGACACCTGGATGATGGGCGCGGCCAGCACGCCGGCGAAACCGGCCAGCGCCACGCCGAAGCCGAACGTCAACGTCACCATCAGCGGCACGTTGATGCCGAACGCTTCCACCAGTTTCGGGTTTTCCGTGCCGGCCCGCAGGTAGGCGCCCAGCTTGGTTTTTTCGATGACGAACCAGGTGGCCAGGCAGACGGTGAGCGACGCGATCACCACCCACGCGCGGTAGTTCGGCAAGATCATGAAGCCCAGGTCCGTCGCGCCGGCCAGCGCTTCGGGCACGGCATACGGCTGGCCCGAGACGCCATAGAACGAGCGGAACACGCCTTCCATGATCAGGGTGATGCCAAAGGTCAGCAGCAAGCCATACAGGTGGTCGAGTTTGTACAGCCAGCGCAGCATGGTCTTTTCGATCAGGATGCCGACCAGGCCGACGAGGATGGGGGCGATGACCAGCATGGCCCAGTAATTGATGTCGAAATAACTGAGGCCCATCCAGGCCAGGAAGGCGCCCATCATGTACATGGCGCCGTGCGAGAAATTAATCACATTGAGCAAGCCGAAGATGACGGCCAGACCGAGGGACAACATGGCATAGAACGAGCCGTTGACGAGACCCAGCAGCAGCTGGCTCATCATCGCTTGTAATGGAACGCCGAAAATTTCCATGGCATCACAGTATAAAAAGCACCGCCGGAGAACGGTGTGGTATCAAGGGAAACACGCCACCGCAGACTGGCGCGGCGGCGCAAGGCGAACCCTGCGAGCGAAGAGCATGCAGGACGGACCGCCCGCGCACAGGCGGACGATCCGCTGGAGGTCGGACTACAGCGTTACTTCCACAGCGAACACTTCGATTCGGCCTTGGTCACATACGCCTGCGCACCGGGCACGGTGGCCACGACCTTGTAGTAATCCCATGGGTATTTCGACTCGGATGGCTTCTTGACTTCCATCAGGTACATATCGTGCACCATGCGCCCATCGGGACGCACTTCGCCATTCTGGGTAAACATGTCGTTGATCTTGGTCTTTTTCAGGTAGGCCATGACCTTCTCGGTGTCGTCCGTTCCCAGCGCCTTGACGGCCTTCAGGTAGTTTGCCGCAGCCGAATAGTCGGCCGCCTGCAGCATCGACGGTTCCTTCTTCATCTTGGCGAAATAGCGTTTCGACCAGGCGCGCGTGTCCGCATTCAAGTCCCAGTACCAGCCGTCCGTCAGGTACATGCCTTGCGTCAGGTTCAAGCCCAGCGAATGGATGTCATTGATGAAGATCAGCAAGCCGGCCAGCTTCATCGATTTCGTCAGGCCGAACTCGTTGGCTGCCTTGATGCTGTTGATGGCGTCGCCCCCCGCATTGGCCAGGCCCAGGATTTGCGGCTTGGCGGCCTGCGCCTGCAGCAGGAAGGAAGAGAAATCGGACGCGCCCAGCGGATGCTTGACGCTGCCCAGCACCTTGCCGCCGGCCGCCTTGACGACCTCGGCCGTGTCTTTTTCCAGCGAATGGCCAAACGCGTAGTCGGCCGTCATGAAATACCAGTTCTTGCCGCCCTGCTTGACGATGGTGCCGCCCGTGCCGCGCGCCAGCGCCACCGTGTCGTACGCGTAATGCACGGTGTACGGCGTGCATTCCTCATTCGTCAGGCGCGACGAGCCGGCGCCGATGGCAATGAAGATTTTCTTCTTTTCCGCCGCCACCTTGGCCATGGCCAGGCTGGCGCCGGAATTGGTGCCGCCGATCAGCATGTCGACGCCCTGCTGGTCGAACCATTCGCGCGCTTTCGAGGCGGCGATGTCGGCCTTGTTCTGATGGTCGGCAGAAATGAATTCCACTTTTTTGCCAGCAATGACCACGCCGGCGTCGGCGATCGCCATCTTGATGGCTTCCGCGCCGCCGAGGCCGTCGACGTCGGAATACACGCCCGACATGTCGGAAATAAAACCGATCTTGATGGTGTCGCCCGATACCTGGGCGTGCGCGGCAGCAGAAAAGCCCAGTGCGCAAAGAGTGGCGGTGGCAATGGCGATAGCGTTACGTTTCATAGTGTCTCCGTTGGGATTATTGTTTGCTATTCAGTCGATTGCTGGACGATGACGAGTACAACAGACTACATGGGGACTACACGCCAAGCAGCTCGGTCAATACCGGCATCTTGGCCTCCAGTTCGGATGCAGCAAAAGTCTCGACGATCTGACCGTGCTCCATCACATAAAACCGGTCCGCCAGCGGCGCGGCAAACCGGAAATTCTGTTCCACCATGACGATGGTGTAGCCTTTCGCCTTCAGGGTGGTGATCATGCGCGCCAGGCCCTGCACGATGACGGGCGCCAGGCCTTCGGAAATTTCATCGAGCAGCAGCAGGCGCGCGCCCGTGCGCAGGATGCGCGCCACGGCCAGCATCTGCTGTTCCCCGCCCGACAGGCGCGTGCCCTGGCTGTGGCGGCGCTCCTGCAGATTCGGGAACATGGCGTAGATTTCCTCCACCGACATGCCCTTTTCGCCGCTGGCCAGGGTGGGCGGCAGCAGCAGGTTTTCCTCCGTCGACAGCGAGGAAAAAATGCCGCGCTCTTCGGGACAATACCCGATGCCCAGGTGGGCGATTTTGTGCGTGGCCAAACCGATCGCTTCAGCGCCGTTGACTTTGATCGAGCCCGTGCGTGCGCCCGTCAAGCCCATGATGGCGCGCAAGGTGGTGGTGCGGCCGGCGCCGTTGCGGCCCAGCAAAGTCACCACTTCGCCCTGCTGCACTTTCAGATTGACGTCATGCAGGATGTGCGATTCGCCATACCAGGTATGCAGCTGTGTAATTTCCAGCGCGGGTGCGCTGCCATTCGCTTGTGTCGCCATCAATGCGCCCCTTCCAGTTCCGCGTGCGTGGTGCCCATGTACGCTTCCATCACTTGCGGATTGCGCGACACTTCCGCGTAGCTGCCTTCAGCCAGCATGGCGCCGCGCTGCAAGACGGAAATCTTGTCGCAGATGCCGGACACTACGCTCATATTGTGTTCCACCATCAAAATCGTGCGGCCGGCCGACACCTTCTTGATCAGTTCCGTCACGCGGTGCACGTCTTCGTGGCCCATGCCCTGCGTGGGCTCATCGAGCAGCATCATTTCCGGTTCCATCGCCAGGGTGGTGGCAATTTCCAGCGCCCGCTTGCGGCCGTACGGCATGTCGACCGTGATGGTGTCGGCAAACTCCGTCAGGTCGACCTCGGCCAGCAAGGCCATGGCGCGGTCGTTGAGCTGATTCAATGCCCGTTCGCTCTGCCAAAAGTGAAACGAGGTACCGAGCTGGCGCTGCAAGCCGATGCGCACATTTTGCAGCACCGATAAATGGGGGAAGACGGCGGAAATCTGGAATGAACGGATCACGCCCATGCGGGCGATCTGCGCCGGCTTGGCGGCCGTGATGTCTTTTCCATTGAACAGGATCTGTCCGGAAGTGGGGACCAGGAATTTGGTGAGCAAGTTGAAACACGTGGTCTTGCCGGCGCCGTTAGGACCGATCAAGGCGTGGATATGGCCCCGCTCTACCTTCAGGTTCACCTCGCTCACCGCAGTGAAACCCTTGAATTCCTTGGTCAAATTTCTTGTTTCCAAGATTACGTTTGACATCGTGTCTCCTAGTTGTACTTTTTGTACTACTTAGTCATTTTTATAATACACAACTTAAATTTAACGCACAATACAGTATAACTACGGGGATTTTTCGCTCGCCCGAATGGCGCAAACTCGCGGCTTTGCCCAGCTATTTCCAGGCCGCGTGTATCATTTGCGCCGCTTTTTCCGCGATCATCACGGTGGGCGAGTTTGTATTACCAGAAGTAATGTACGGCATGATGGAAGCGTCGACGACACGCAAGCCCGCCACGCCGATCACGCGCAAGGTGCTGTCGACAACGCTGGACGGATCGCCGGCCACGCCCATGCGGCAAGTGCCCACCGGATGAAAGATGGTGGTGCCGATCTGGCTGGCCGCCTGCGCCAGTTCTTCCTCCGTCTGGAATTGCACGCCGGGCTTGTACTCCTGCGGCGCAAAGCGCTTGAGCGCTGGCGCGGCAACGATGGAGCGCGTCAGGCGCAGGGCGTCGGCCGCTACCTTGCGGTCCTGCGGCGTACTGAGATAGTTGGGCACGATGTTCGGCGCCGCATAGCTGTCGGCCGAGGCGATCTGCACGTGGCCGCGCGAGGTGGGGCGCAGATTGCAGACGCTGGCCGTAAAGGCGGGAAATGCATGCAGCGGTTCGCCGAATTTATCCAGCGACAGCGGCTGTACGTGGTATTGCAGGTTCGGCGTGGCTTGCTGGGGATCGGACTTGGCAAACGCGCCCAGCTGCGACGGCGCCATCGACATGGGCCCGCTCTGGAACAGCGCATATTGCAAGCCGATCTGCATCTTGCCCACGATATTGCTGGCCATCACGTTCAAGGTCTTGACGCCCTGCACTTTAAAGACCATGCGCAGCTGCAAATGATCCTGCAGATTGCCGCCCACGCCAGCAGCATCCAGCACGGGCGCGATGCCGTGCTGCTGCAGCAAGGCGGCCGGGCCGATACCGGACAGTTGCAGCAACTGGGGCGAACCGATGGCGCCCGCCGTCAGCAGGGTTTCCCGCCGGGCCGTCGCCTGCCACTGCGTGCCGCCGCCCGTAAACACGATGCCCGTGCAGCGGGGTCCCCCTTCCGTCGTTTCGAGCACCAGACGTTCCACGTGGCAACCCGTCATGATGGTCAGGTTCGGGCGCCGCGACGCCGGTTTCAAGAACGCTTTCGAGGTATTCCAGCGGATGCCGCGGCGCTGGTTGACGTCGAAATACGCGCTGCCGCCATTGTCGCCGCCATTGAAATCGCTGGTTTTCGGAATGCCGACCTGCTGCGCCGCATCGCGGAACGCATTCAGGATATCCCACGACAGCCGCTGTTTTTCCACGCGCCATTCGCCGCCCACGCCATGGTTTTCCGAGGCGCCGCCGTAGAAATCCTCGCTTTGTTTGAAGAGCGGCAAGACTTTGTCCCAGCGCCACGATGCGTCATCCGTCAGGTCGGCCCAATGGTCGTAGTCGCCGGCCTGGCCCCGCATATAGATCATGCCGTTGATGGAAGAGCTGCCGCCCAGGACTTTTCCGCGCGGATACATCAGGCTGCGTCCGCCCAGGCCCGCGTCCGCCTGCGTGGAATACAGCCAGTCCGTACGGGGATTGCCGATGCAATGCAGATAGCCGACGGGGATATGGATCCACACGTAATCGTCCTTGCCGCCCGCTTCCACGAGTAAAACGTTGGCATCCTTGTCGCGTGTGAGCCGGTTGGCCAGCACGCAACCTGCCGTGCCGCCGCCCACGATGATGTAGTCGAATTCGCCTGCCGATTCCAATGAAGCTCCTTTCGGTATGCCATCAAGCTGTCGCGCCGTGTGTCTCCCCACCGCGTCCCGCTACCAGAGTCTGTCTTTTTTCATGCATGCATGGCTGCTGAGCCACATCGAGATTACCACCAGTGCCGGGCCAGGGCGACATTAATCGTGGCCAGCGACATGGGCCAGCATCCAGGATGAGGTTAAAAACAGCGCCAAACAGGGGCTTCAAGCTGTGGATAACCGTATGGATATCCACAGGGACGATATGTGCGTAAACGAAATTTTTTTTGGACGCCTTTTTTTTATCCCAAAACCATCCCCGGCAGATACAACCCTTACTCAGCGTTTATCCGTACGCCAAGCGATTGTTTACAAGGATAAATCGGGACTTATCCACAGAAAAAGGCGCCGTTAACTACTATTACTATTCTTGTATACGAACTTGTTAAGGTAAACCCGACAACGCGCGCTTTGCCTGCCCTTGCCCGTCGAGAGCATTCGCGGATCTGTCTTCAAGCTGTCTTCAAAAAAAACGGCAAGCAGCGTTGACCGATTAAAAAAAAAAATGGGGCCAACAACTGAGCGACGAAAACCGGCACGGCCAACAACACGCGCACAGCACTGCCAAACCGTTTTGCAAGAGGGAAGCGTCAACAGGCTTGAGCAGGCACAGTGCCGGCAAGCCGTTCGACATCGAAAAGAGGGGAAATTTACAACGATTGTGGATAAGTCACTTGATATCCACAGGATGACTTGTGAGTAAACACGAAGTTATGCGCAGGCCCGCATTTTATACAATTTTGCTCCTCGCGTGATACAGCGATTATGCACGCTTTATTTTGCGCGTAAACGATTGATCCTGTTGAAAAAAAGCGACTTATCCACAGAAAAAAAACGCGTTTACTATTACTACTATTTTTATATATAGATCTATTGTATACCGATAAAAAAAGCGGAAGCCCGGGGATATTTCAAAAAAGCATGCAAAAAACGTCAAAAAAAAAGCCAACGGCAACAGTCAGACCCATTGCCAAACCGTCTTCCAGGAATCGCCTGAACGCGCACGTCCATGCAAGAACCACGCTCGTGGTCGCTCAAGGTCGGTTGCCGGACAACGATAGCGATAGGCAAAGCACGTCAAACATGCCACGACAGCAAGAAAATCCGTGATTTTTGCTTGCTGCTGTGGATAAGTGCCTGCATATCCACAGGATGAGATGTGGGAAAAGTCGATCTTTGTCCACAAGCCGATTTTTATCCCAAACAAGTCCTCCGTAGATACAATGCTTGTGCGCCTACTTTTTTGTGCGCCAAGTCGATGATTTTTATACGGTATACCGACTTATCCACAAAAAAATGGCCGTTTACTATCACTACTATTTTTATGTATACATCTTTATTTAAAACACAGAGACAAACGCGAACGGTGGAAAAGTCGCCGAAACGGCTGTTTTCACCGTATACACCGTCTGGCAATCCCCAAAACCTATAAAAACAGCATGAATTCACCCAAAAAAATGCGTTTAGGCATCATCAGTGCCTTGCACGAAGAACAGCAGGGGCTCGTAGAAGCCATGCAAGGCCCCCAGAAGCGTTCGCACGGCATGCGCGACTACACCTTGGGAACCCTGTGGAATATCGACGCTGTGTGCGTCCTGTCGCGTCTGGGCAAGGTTGCTGCTGCCATGACAGCTTCTATCCTTGTGGAAAAGTACGGAGTTACCCACATCGTCTTCACCGGCGTGGCCGGCAGTGGGGATAAAAACGTGAAAGTCGGCGATATCGTGGTGGCCGAAGCGCTGCTGCAGCACGATATGGATGCGCGCCCCCTGTTTCCCCGCTTCGAAGTGCCGTTGACGGGCTTGCAGCGCTTTGCCACGGATCTGGAACTGAGCACGCAACTGGCTGCCGCCGCCGCCGATTTCCTGCGCGACGATGTTTCCAGCGTGCTCAAGGTGGCCGATATCGCGGAATTTGGCTTGCAGCACGCGCAAGTGCACCAGGGCCTGATCGCCAGCGGCGACCAGTTCATCGGCAGCGCCGCGCATGTGAACCAGCTGAAAGAAGATATTCCCGACCTGCTGGCCGTCGAGATGGAAGGCGCGGCCGTGGCGCAAGTGTGTTTTGAACTGGGCGTGCCGTTTACCGTCATGCGCACCATTTCCGACAACGCCAACGAAGAGGCGGCCGTCGACTTCATGCGTTTCGTGCAGACCGTCGCCTCGCCGTACGCGTTTACCGTCATTCAGCAGCTGTGCCAGCGCCTGGCTGGCTGATTTTTTATTCAAGCGTGCATAAAAAAAGGGCAGAACCACTGGTTCCGCCCTTTTTACATGCAACAGCTGCTTATATTTTAGACGCTGAGCATCATCAGGCTGGCGTTGCCGCCCGCTGCCGTCGTATTCACGCACAGCGCCCGCTCAGCGACCAGGCGCCACAGGGGGATGACACCCTCTTGCGTGGTGGCAATGGTGCCCACCAGGGCCCCTTCCCGGGCCGCCAGCAGCGGCTTGAGCTGGCCATCGAGACTCGGTTCGATCATGGCGATCTGGAAATCATGCTTGATGGATTCCAGGCTGCTGATGACCTGGATGCGGTCCTTCAGCGCCGCCGGCAAGTCGCCGGGAATCACATCCGCCGATTGCGCCAGCACCAGGGCCTGGTTACCGGTGGCCAATACGGCGGCCAGCTGGTTCATCAGCGTGCCCGCAGTCGCCGCCGCGCACAGGATCGTGCCGCGCGCGGCAAAGCTCAGGGTATTGCGCTCGCCCGTCGGGCCTGGCAAGACGGTGGTGCTGCCCAGCAAGGTCGTGCGTGCATAGTCCTGTGCCAGCTGCTCGACCTTGTCGTGGCCATGCATCTTTGCCCACACGGTCAGCGCGTCGAGTGCCGGCGCCGCCTGGCGCTGGTGCTGCGCGCCGGCCGGCGCATTGCGCTGCAGGCGTTTCAGGTACAGGGGACCGCCCGCCTTGGGACCGGTGCCGGATTTGCCTTCGCCGCCGAACGGCTGCACGCCGACGACGGCGCCCACGATGTTGCGGTTCACATAGATATTGCCCACGTGCGCGCGCTTGGTGATGAAATCGATGGTTTCATCGATGCGCGTATGGATGCCCAGGGTCAAGCCATAACCGCTGTCGTTGATCGATTGCACCAGTTGCGGCAGTTCGGCCCGCTTGTAGCGGATCACGTGCAGCACGGGGCCGAAGACTTCCTGCGTCAATTGCGCCAGCGACTTGATTTCCAGTACGGTCGGAGCGACAAACGTGCCTTTGACGGTGGGCAAATCGAGCGAATAGTGGTCGATGGCCATGGTTTTCATCTTGTTGATGTGCGCCAGCAGATTACCTTGCGCTTCCGCATCGATGACGGGACCGATATCCGTGGCCAGGCGGTCAGGATTGCCAACGCGCAATTCCTGCATGGCGCCCTTGAGCATGTGGATGGTCTTGTCGGCGATTTCCGTTTGCAGGAACAGCACGCGCAAGGCCGAGCAGCGCTGGCCGGCGCTGTCGAAGGCCGATGACATCACGTCCTGCACCACTTGTTCCGGCAAGGCGGACGAATCGACGATCAGCGCATTCTGGCCGCCCGTTTCGGCGATCAGGGGAATGTCGATGCCTTCGGCCACGGCGCGCGCGGCCAGGTTGCGGTTGATCAATTGTGCCACTTCTGTCGAGCCCGTGAAAATCACGCCTTTCACGCGCGCGTCATTGCACAGGCCGGCGCCCACGACTTCGCCGCTGCCGGGCAGGAACTGCAGCGCGCCGCGCGGCACGCCCGCTTCATGCAGCAATTGCACGGCGCGGTGGGCGATCAGCGGCGTTTGCTCGGCCGGCTTGGCCAGCACCACGTTGCCTGCCGCCAGGGCGGCAGCCAGCTGGCCCGTAAAGATGGCCAATGGGAAATTCCACGGGCTGATGCAGGTGACGGGGCCGAGCGCCAGGGTGTTCGGCGCGTGTTGCACCTGCGCCGCGTAGTAGCGCAGGAAGTCGACGGCTTCGCGGATTTCCGCGATCGCGTTCGGCAGCGACTTGCCCGCTTCGCGTACGGCCAGGGCCATCAGCTCGATATGGTGTTCTTCGAACAGGTCGGCCGCGCGCAATAACGCTTGTGCGCGGAGCGACGGTTCCGTCGTCTGCCAGTCCATGGCGTAGGCGCTGGCGCTGGCCAGGGCCGTTTCCACATCGGCCGGACCGGCTTCCATGACCTTGCCCACGACGTCGTCGTGCTGGGCCGGATTGTGCAACATGTGTGTGGGGCCATTCAGGCTGACGGCGCCATCAATCAGCGGCGCTGCCTGCCATGATTGCTGCTGCGCCAGGCCCGTGGCCAGGGTGCGCAAGGTGTCTTCATTCGACAGGTCCAGGCCGGCCGAGTTCTTGCGTTCACTGCCAAACATGTCCAGCGGCAGCGGAATCGACGGGTGCGGCAAGCCGCCCTGCAGGCGCGCTTGCTCCAGGGGATCGCGGATCAGGCTATCGATGGCCACGCTTTCGTCGACGATCTGGTTGACGAACGAGGAGTTGGCGCCGTTTTCCAGCAGGCGGCGCACCAGGTAGGCCAGCAGGGTTTCATGCGAGCCGACGGGCGCGTAGATGCGGCACGGCTTGTCCAGGTTGTCGGGGCCGACGACCTGGTCGTACAGGGTCTCGCCCATGCCGTGCAGGCACTGGAATTCGTAGTCGGTGATGCCGTCGCGTTTCGCCCACGTATAGATGGTCGACAGGGTTTGCGCGTTGTGCGTGGCAAACTGTGGATAGATCAGGCTGCTGGCGTCGAGCAGTTTTTGCGCGCACACGAGGTAGGAAACGTCCGTGTAGACCTTGCGCGTGTAGACGGGATAGCCTTCCTGGCCATCGACTTGCGCGCGTTTGACTTCCGCATCCCAATACGCGCCCTTGACCAGGCGCACCATGAACTTGCGGCCGCTGCGGCGTGCCAGGTCGATCAGGAAATCGATGGCGAACGGGCAGCGCTTCTGGTATGCCTGCACCACATAGCCGATGCCGTCGAAGCCAGCCAAATCGGTATCAAAGGCAAGTGCTTCCATCAGGTCCAGCGACAGTTCCAGGCGGTCCGTCTCTTCCGCATCGATGTTGAAGCCGATGTTGTACTGTTTTGCCAGCAGCAGCAGTGCCTTGATTTTCGGCAGCAATTCTTCCATGACACGGGCGCGCTGGGCGCGGCTGTAGCGCGCGTGCAGGGCCGACAGTTTCACGGAAATGCCGGGGCCGTTGCGGATGCCGCGGCCGTTCGACGCCTTGCCGATGGCATGGATCGCCGTTTCGTACGAAGCGTAGTAGTTGGCTGCATCCTGCTGCGTCAGGGCCGCCTCGCCCAGCATGTCGTACGAATAGCGGTAGCCGCGCGTTTCGTTGTCGCGGCTGTTTTTCAGCGCTTCTTCGATGGTCTGGCCCGTCACGAACTGGTTGCCCAGCATGCGCATGGCCAGGTCGACGCCCTTGCGGATCAGCGGTTCGCCGCCCTTGGCGATGAGCTTGGTCATGGCCGAGCCGAGACCCGATTCGCTGCTGGTACTGACCAGTTTGCCCGTGATCAGCAAGCCCCAGGTGGCGGCATTGACGAACAACGACGGCGATTCGCCCAGATGCTTGCGCCAGTCGCCCTTGCTGATTTTGTCGGCAATTAAACGGTCGGCCGTTTGACTGTCGGGTATACGCAACAGCGCTTCAGCCAGACACATCAATGCAACACCCTCTTCCGACGACAGCGAGAACTCGTGCATCAGTGCATCGACGCCGGACGCGCGCGTGCGTTTTTGGCGCACGTTCGAGACCAGGCGGTGCGCCAGGGCTTGTCCCTCGGCCGTCGTTTCGGTGCTGCTGGCGCGCACTTGCTGCAACAGCCACTGCACGGCGGAAACCTCATCGCGCCTATAGGCGGCCGTGACGGCGGCGCGTTGTGGTGTCGCTTCGGGCAGGATTTCTGCCTGGAGCGCAGCGAAAGGAATCGGGGTAAAAGCCGAAGGGCCAGCAGGGTGCATAAGTACTCTTTACAAGGAAAAAGGGGACGAAAACTGACGTAATTCTTGCTCTTTTTTGGTGCAAAAAAATACAGAAAGTCGGACGTTAAGATGATTCGATTGTAAAGGGGATTCTTATGGATTAATTCTGGTAATACAGGGGGCTAGCAATAGATAGTTTTTGATGCGACAATTTAACCAAATAATATTAATTTGGGGGTGATAGGAATGCTGGACAAGATCAGTAAGAAAATCTTGATGGAATTGCAGAGCGATGGACGCATCAGCAATGTGGAGCTGGCCGCGCGCGTGAACTTGTCGCCGGCCGCCTGCCTGGAGCGCGTGCGCAAGTTGCACGAATCCGGCTACATCATGGGCTATACGGCCCAGTTGAACCCGCAGCTGCTCGACGTGTCGCTGCTGGTGTTCATCGAAGTCGTGCTCGATCGCACGACGCCGGAAGTGTTCGATGCCTTCAAGCATAGCGTACAAATCATTCCAGAGGTACTGGAATGTCATATGGTGGCGGGCGGCTTCGATTATCTGGTCAAGGCGCGCGTCAAGGACATGGCCGCCTACCGCGAATTCCTGGGCAAGACCCTGCTGCAGAAAGGTGTGCGGGAAACCCACACTTATGCCGTCATGGAAGAGGTCAAAAACACGACCAAATTGCCGATTAAGTGACCCTGGTGTAGCCGCCCCACTTTTCTGATTGAGCTATCGGAACAAATGTTGTAGGGTAGAACTACAATTCTGCTATCCGGTAGCCGCCTGAAACGCCGCGCAGACGGGACGTTCAGGGTGCAAAGTGGGCAATCGTGCCCACCCGCATACGGTTACGGCACGTCCCCGAGGGGGCGTGACGGGTTTGCGCAGCGGGGGACAAATGAAGCAGTTGCAGCATCAGCTGGTGCGTTTCTTTGTATTCACGATCCTGGCCATGGCCGTGGCCTGTTGCCTGGCCTATCTGCTGCTGCTGTCGGGCGGCGACCATCCCTACCTGATCGCCTGCGTGGCTGCCGTCACCGGCGCCGCGCTGCTGGCGTTTGCCGGCCGCCCGCGCGGCGAGCCCGGCTTGCACCAGTTCGCCGACACGGTGGGCAATGCCATCGATGCCATCATGATCGGCGCGGCGGAAACCTCGTATTTTGTCGATTCCGTCAAACAGAAGGTGGAACTCGACGTGCGCACGGCCAGCGACATTGCCGACAGTTCCGCACAAAATGCCGCGATGACGGAAAAGATTGCCGCCAATGCGGAACGGGCCGCCAAGGTGGCCGCCGGCGTGCGCGTGGAAAGCGTGGCGGCGCGCGCCGAAGTGGATCAGGGCCTGCGCCGCATCAATCACGCCCGCGAGGAAGCGCAAGGCGCCTCCAGCACCATGCTGAGTCTGCAGGACAAATCCAAGCGCATCACCGGTTTCACGGAAGCCATTTCCGATATTTCCGCGCGCACCAACTTGCTGGCGCTGAACGCCGCCATCGAGGCGGCGCGCGCCGGCGAACATGGGCGCGGCTTTGCCGTGGTGGCGGGGGAAGTGCGGCAATTGGCGCAGCGCACCAAGGAAGCGTCCGATGAAATCAGCGTGATGGTGCGCGAAATCAATGAACAGTCGGAAAAGGCAGCGCGCGGCATGAGTTCGCTGGCGGCCGGCGTGACGGAAGCGGCGCGCAATGTGGAAAGCGTGCATGCCTCGCTCAGCCATATCGAGGAATCGTCGGGCGTGTCGGAAGACGAGATCGGGCAAATTGCCCGCGCCTCGCGCGAACACGTCGACACGACGCAAGTCATTGCCGACGCCATCCTGCAAATCCGCGACAGCATGTTGTCGACGAACAGCGAATTGCCGCGCGCCACGCAATCGGCCATGGCCCTGGCCGAGCGGGCCGAAGTGATTGCCAGCGCCCTGGGCGAGTCGAGCGTGGCCACGCCGCACGACGAGATCCGCGAGGCGGCCCAGCGCGCCGCGCGTGAAGTGGGGAAACTGTTCGAGCAAGCCATCGCGTCCGGCCGCATCACGCGCGAAGCCCTGTTCGACCGCCACTACCGGCCCATCCCGAACACCAATCCGCCCAAGCACAACACGAAATTCGACGCGTTTACGGACAAGGTGCTGCCGGACCTGCAGGAAGGCGTGCTGGCCGCCCTGCCCCACCTGGCGTATGCGGGCGCCGTCGACAACAATGGCTATTTTCCGACGCACAACAAGAAATTTTCCCAACCGCTGACGGGCGATTACGCCACCGATATCGTCAACAACCGCACCAAGCGCATCTTCAGTGACCGCACGGGCGCGCGCTGCGGCAGCAACACCAAGCCCTTCCTGTTGCAGACGTATAAACGCGACACGGGCGAGGTCATGCACGATTTGTCCGTGCCCATCCATGTCGACGGCAAGCACTGGGGCGGTTTCCGGGTCGGATATCGCTCCAGCAGCCATGCATGAAAAAAAACGCCTGATGATTCATCAGGCGTTTTTTCTGGTGCTGGCAGATCATTTATTCGATATGCGGCTTGGGCGCCACGCCGCCGCCCGCCGCCGTGGCCGTGCGCAAGGTGGGCGTGTTCATGCTTTCCAGGTGATTGCGCAGCCATTTGTGGGCGGGGCTGCGCGCGTCGCGCTCGTGCCACAGCATGTCCAGGTGGACGGCCGGCAGGGTCAGCGGCAAGTCCTTGTACAGCAGGGATTCCGTCATGCCCGTCGAGGCGATCAGATGGCGCGGCAAGACGGTGATCAGGTCGGAATTGGCCACCACGCGGCCGGCCGTGAAGAATTGGTTGACCGTCAACAAGATGCGCCGTTCGCGGTGGATCTGCGACAGCGCCTCGTCGATCAAGCCATGGGCGCGGCCGGAAAAGCTCACCAATAAATGGTTTGCCGCGCAATAGTTATCCAAGGTCAATTCCTTGTTGGCCAGCGGATGGCCGCGCCGCATCACGCACACATACTTGCCGGAATACAGGCGCTCGTGGCGGATCGGCGAACCCGTTTCGCTGGACAATTGCGCCGCCACGCCGGGAAAGAAGCCCACGGCCAGGTCGATATCGCCGCGCAGCAGCATGGGCCGCGGTTCGCGCGTGGTCAGCGGCATCATGCGCACGTTGACGCCGGGCGCTTCCCGTTCGATCGAGCGCATCAGCGAAGGCAGCCAGAACGCGGCAGTCGCATCGGCCATGGCCATGCGGAAGGTGGCATGCGTTTTCGACACGTCGAAGGTTTCCGGCGTGACGGCCGCTTCCAGGCTGGCCAGGGCCGAGCGCACGGATGGCCACAGCGCCTCGGCACGGGGTGTGGGTTTCACGCCATATGCCGTGCGGATCAGCAATTCGTCACCGAGGCTTTCGCGCAGGCGTTTGATGGCGTTCGATACCGCCGGCTGCGTCATCGCCAGGTGGCCGGCTGCGCGCGTCAGGTTTTGTTCCGTCATGACGGCGTCGAAAACGCGCAGCAAGTTCAGATCCAGCGTCAGAAAACTCATGGAAAGCCCAAGGTAAAAGTTGAATTGATTACTTAAGAGTGTAAACCGCGCCGGGCACGAATATTTTCACTCGTAAAAAAATATTACAGTTTTCCATTCACGATTCATATAATTGGTATCAAGAAATGGAATTAGATTTATATGTTGCACTGCACTATAGTACTGGCAAATTCTATAATGCACTGGAACAGTATGTCTACCTTCGCCTCCGCCCTGTACGCAGTATCCGCACCCGTGCTGGAGATTTCCCTGCTCAACGCCCTGCAACTCGTGCTGGTGATCGTGGCCGTGGGCGCATTCGCCCTGCTGTTCAAGCCTTTGCTGGTGGGCATCGCCCGCGCCATGGTGCTGGTGGTGCGTCCCAAGCTGAGCCGCGAAGAGCGCCTGGCGCGCCAGCAGATGCGCGAAGCGCAAGCCTTGAAACGCACTCTGGGCAAGATGGATGGCGTGTCGCCGAGCAATGCGGCCGAATTGCGCGCCCTGTCGACGCGCGCCTGAGCGATCAACTGTTGCAAAATACCAAGCCGGCCTGCGCCGGCTTTTTTTACGCCTGCCGCCAGCCGATTACGCCATGTCGCCCAGCAAATGTGCGCGCAGCAAGGTGTCGGCCGGATGGGCGCCGATCCAGATTTTCAGCAGCGCATTATAGAAAGCCAGGTCCGGCACCGTGTCGCCCACCTGTTTGCCGTTCAGCTTGCACAAGGTTCCCTCTTCCGGCAGCCAGTCCACGGTGAGAATGTCGCCCTTTTTCAGGCCCGGCACCATTTCGAACATGGCGCCGAACTGCATCGTCTGGCTCAGCAGGCGCGTGCGGTCGGCCTGGTCGGAACTGCGCTTCAAGCCCTGCATGAAAGCTTGTCCCAGCTCGTCGGAGGTGACGTCGCGCAGCATGACGATCTCGAGGCGGCGGGGGCCGGGCAGCGCCAGGATGTCGGCCAGCTGGGTTTTCTTTTCCGGCAGGTACAGCGCGATCGTGTAGACCTTGAAGATGACCTTGTAGCGCACGCCGGCGCCGTTGAGTTTCAATTCGCGGCTGGCCAGCTGCACCGTATCGTCCAGCTTGACGCCGCCCACGTCGACGGCCATGGCAGGCTGCGCCAAGGCAGCGCATACGCAGGCGGCCGCCAGCGAACGGATCAAACGGGATGTGCTTATTTGCATCTTCTACCTCCGTGGATAACCATGTGCTGCGGAACAGCGAGCACACAGTGTAGAACAGTTGGCAGAAGCTGGCGCCACGCAGACGTGGCCCGGAAGTGGCGTGGAGAAACGCTTAGGTTTTGGCGGCGGGCAGTTCCGCCTGCAGGCGTTCGTACTTGGCCATCAATTGTTCCGGGCTTTCGCGCCAGGCGGGATTGAAGGGGATGCAGCTGACGGGGCACACTTGCTGGCATTGCGGCTCGTCAAAGTGGCCCACGCATTCGGTGCACTTGTTGGGATCGATTTCGTAGATTTCCGCGCCCATGTAGATTGCGTCATTCGGGCACTCGGGCTCGCAAATGTCGCAATTGATGCATTCGTCGGTGATCAGTAATGCCATGATTTCACTCTTACTTATTGCGATGAGGCAGCGTTGGCGGCAATCTTGTTTTGCAGCCAGCGGTTCACCGAGGGGAAGACAAACTTGGAGACGTCGCCGCCCAGCGCCGCGATTTCGCGCACGATGGTGCCCGAAATGAACTGGTACTGGTCGGACGGCGTCAGGAACATGGTTTCGACATCGGGCAGCAGGTAGCGGTTCATGCCCGCCATCTGGAATTCGTATTCGAAGTCGGAGACGGCGCGCAAGCCGCGCACGATGACCCGCGCTTCGTGCTTGCGCACGAAATCCTTGAGCAGGCCGGAAAAGCTTTCCACTTGCACATTCGGATAGTGGCCCAGCACTTCGTTGGCGATTTCCAGGCGTTCGTCGAGCGAGAAAAACGGTTGCTTGTTCTTGCTGTCGGCCACACCGACGATCAGCTTGTCAAACAGACCCGATGCGCGGCGCACCAAATCTTCATGACCGCGCGTGAGCGGATCGAATGTTCCTGGATAAACGGCTACAACCATTGCGGCTCCCTGATGATGCACCAATATAGACGCGCATTATGCCTGAAATTGGTGACCACCTTGGTGCGACGCCTCGGGTCAGGGAGCCTTTTTGCCTCATTTATAGGCAGATTCAGGCAGTTGCCGGCACTTTGTTGTAAGTTAGCAAATGATAATAAACGGTGCCCGCTTTGTCGGCGCGGATGACTTCCCACGGCGCCATCCACTCGGGTTTTTCCAGGGCGCTGGCTTCGTCGAAGACCAGCGGCAAGCCCGATTCCGCGTACACCATGCCGCCTTCCTTGAGCAGGTTGGCGCACAGCGGCAAGGCTTTCGCCAGGAAATCCTGCTGGTATGGCGGGTCGAGGAAGATCAGGTCGAAACGCTGGCCGCGCGCTGCCAGGCCTTGCGCCGTCAGCAACGCGTCGCCGCGCAGCAGTTGCACGTTGTCGGCGCGCAATTTTGCCTTGTTCTCTTCCAGCTGGCGGATCACGGGCGTGTGCGTGTCGACCATGGTGACGGACGCCGCGCCGCGGCTGGCCGCCTCGAAGCCCAGTGCGCCGCTGCCGGCAAACAGGTCCAGCACCTGGGCATTGGCCCAGTCGCCGTCGCGCAAGTGGTTGATCCAGTTGAACACGGTTTCTCGCACGCGGTCCGGCGTGGGGCGCAAGCCCAGTGCCTGCAAAACAGGCAGCACGGAGCGCTTCCACTGGCCGCCGATGATGCGCACCTGGTTCGGTGGCGGCGCGTGGTGGACGGGAACTTTGGCGGGTTTTTTAATCTTTTTTTGCATGGGGATTTCTTCGATTCGATGGCGGCCACTATAGCATATGGCCCCCTCGCCCAGCGCGAGGCCCCCGGCTGGCGCTGCTGTTCACATGCGCTTATTTGGGTGCGCTGGCGAGCGAATTGAAATCGTCGATCCAGCCCTGCATGCGCTTGATGGCGTGGGCTTTTTGCGCGGGCGTGGCGATCTTGATCATCGTCAAGACCATCTGCGCCGTGCTCGCTTCATAGCTGTCAAAAAAGGCCTTGCGCTCGGAATGCTCGAGGCGCTCGAAACTGTCCTTGATCAGGGTGTTGATCAAGGTCACGCTGGCTTCCTTGCCGAGTTTTTCCTGGTGGATTTTCTTGACCAGGTTCAACACGTTCTGCTGGCGCCGCATGCGTTCGTCGAGCCAGATCTCATTGTTCAGCGGGCGCGCGTCGGACGCCTTGCGTATGATGGCTTCCTGCTCGCTGCTGAAGCTGCCGAACCACAGTTCGAATTGCTCCATGGCTTTCTTGTAGCGCAGCTTCTGGCGCTTGTCCTGGTCGCCGCTCAGGTATTTCTTGCGGTAATCGTCATTGTTCGACTTGAACTTCTTTTCCATCTGCGCGATCTGCTCGGGCTTGAGCGAACGGGCCAGATCGGCCAGCTCGGGCGCCGCCTTCAGCAGCAGCGCCTCGGTGCGCTGCTTGATCTCGCCGTAGTCAGCCATCAGGTCCGCTTGCGTGATATTGCCCTGCAGCTGCTTCTGGCCCGTGCGCAGGATTTCCACGTAATCCTTCAATTGCGTCTTGCGGTGCCAGTCGAACAGCTTGTCGATGTCTTCGCGCACCCAGCCCTTCTGGTCGCGGTCCAGGTCGACGTACGCGTTCAGCCACCAGTACAGCACGGTATCGCCGTTGTTGTAGGCCAGGCGCAAGCCGCTGCAGCCGGCCATGACGACCAGCAGGAGGGCCAGCACGGCATAACTAAACCGGCTAAAGGGCGTGGAAGACGGGGCCTGCGTGTTAAACTTTTTCATATTCTTAACTTATAAAAATTACGGTCTATGAACGTTGTCATTCTCGCCGCCGGTATGGGGAAACGCATGCAGTCGGCCCTGCCCAAAGTACTGCACCCGCTGGCTGGCAAGCCGCTGCTGTCGCATGTGATCGATACGGCGCGCACCCTGGCGCCGTCCCGATTATGCGTGATTTACGGGCATGGGGGCGCAGCGGTGCTGAAGTTGCTCGACGGCTACAAGGTGAACCATGCCGTGCAGATCGACGCTGCCGAGCAGGCGCAGCAGCTGGGCACGGGCCATGCCGTGCAGCAATCGCTGTCCTTGCTGGATGACTCCGTGCCGACCCTGATCCTGTACGGCGACGTGCCGCTGACCAGCGCCGCCTCCCTGCAGCAGCTGGTGCAGGCGGCCGGCAAGGACAAGCTGGCCATCCTGACCGTGGAACAGGACGACCCGTTCGGCCTGGGCCGCATCGTGCGCGACAACGGCGCCATCGTGCGCATCGTCGAGGAAAAGGATGCCACGCCGGAAGAGCGCGCCATCAAGGAGATCAACAGCGGCATCATGGTCGCGCCCACCGTGCAGCTGAAGCAATGGCTGTCGGCCTTGTCGAACGACAATGCCCAAGGGGAATACTATCTGACCGATATCGTTGCCCAGGCCGTGGCCGATGGCGTGGCCGTCACCTCGGCCCACCCGGCTGCCGTATGGGAAGTGGCGGGCGTCAACAGCAAGGTGCAACTGGCGCAATTGGAACGCATCCACCAGAACAATATCGCGCAAGCGCTGCTGGAACGGGGCGTGACCCTGCTCGATCCGGCCCGCATCGATGTGCGGGGCGAAGTGATTTGCGGCCGCGATGTCACCATCGACGTGGGCTGCGTGTTTGAAGGCCGGGTGGAACTGGGCGATGGCGTGCGCGTGGGCGCCCACAACGTCATCATCAATGCCACGCTGGCGGCTGGCGCGCACATCAAGCCCTTCTGCCATATCGAGGATGCCGTCGTCGGCGCCGCTTCCATCATCGGCCCGTACGCGCGCCTGCGCCCGGGCACCGTCCTGGCGGAAGACGTGCATATCGGCAACTTCGTCGAAGTGAAAAACAGCCAGGTCGCCGCGCACAGCAAGGCCAACCACCTGGCCTACATCGGCGACGCCACCATCGGCTCGAAGGTCAACATCGGCGCCGGCACGATCACCTGCAACTACGATGGCGTGAACAAATTCCGCACGGTTATCGAAGACGATGCTTTCATCGGCAGCGACAGCCAGCTGATCGCGCCCGTCACCGTCGGCAAGGGCGCCACCCTGGGCGCCGGCACGACCTTGTCGAAAGACGCGCCGGCAGGCAAGCTGACCGTGTCGCGTGCGCGCCAGGTGACCATCGAGGGCTGGACACGTCCCGTCAAAATCAAGAAGTAAGCGCGACTTCCATCCTTGCGCTCAGGCAGGCCACGTGGCCTGCCTTTTTTTATGTGGATAACTCTGTGGGCAAGCCACTGCACAAGTGGCGGATAAGCCTGTGCGCAAGCCTGCGCATAAGCTGTCGGTAAATTTGTCAATGCCGCCTGTCATGCACCTGCCCATCCATTTCCTGCCGATCTCAAGCCGCTGCGATGGCCGCAATGGCGTTTACCCGCGTATTGTGGATAAGTCTGTGCGTAAGCCTGCGGATAAGCGCTGGATAGCGTGGGTACAAGTGAGGATAACTGCGTTTTTGCCGTGAGCATCCCTGCTCATGCTGTGGGTAAGCCTGTGGAAAAGCGCTGCATAGCTAGTGGAAAGCTGGTGGATAAGTCTTGCGCTGGATCAAATGACAGCCGGAAACCGGCTTCCGGCTGTCATTGCCGCATCAGAAGCGGCGATTGAGTTCCACCCACAGGCGGGCGGAACTGCGCGAGGCCAGCAGGACGGGCGTGCTGCCGATGGGCTTGGCGACAAATGCGCGCGCATTCCATTGCTGCCCGCCAGCCCAGTTCACGCCCAGCCCGGCGCCGTGCAGGCGCGCGCTGTTCGGGCCTGGCGTCCAGCGCTGCTGGTTCACCGTCACGCGCGCGCTGTCGACGAAGGCCACGGCTTGCCACTGTCCCGCGTCGCTGGCGCTGAGCTCATGCCGCCATTCCGCGCTGCCAAAATAGCCGAGGTCGCCAGCGGCCGCGCCCACGTCATAGGCGCGCACCGTGTACGGGCCCCCCACGCTCATCTTTTCGGATGAATCGAGGTTGCTGTCCGCCCACTGCCCCGCGAAGGCCAGGTACACGGCGTTGCGCTGGTCCAGGTTTTGCAGGCGCGACAGGTTGACATTCCATTTCGCGTAATTGCCATGGCTGCGTGCGCTGAAGGCGTCGTTCAGGCGCGCCAGCGGGTCGCTGATGTCGAGCTTGCCAGCCGTCGCGGCCACGCTCCAGCTGGTGATGGCGCCGGCCAGGGAGGCATCGCGCACGTCGCCACCGAGGGTGGCGCTCAAGTTATCCAGGCGGCGGTCGCTGCGCATGGCGCTGGCGTCGATGCGGTCGCGCAAGTGCACCTGGTCGTATTGCAGCTGGATCGACATATTGGCCTCGCGGCTGCGCAGCAGCGGATGGCGCAGCCAGCCACTGGCGACCTGGGCCGTACCATGTGCATGCAGCGGCTGCATGGCGCCTTCCAGGCGGTAGCGCAGGGCGGACAGGGCCACCCCCGCGCGCGTGCCGGCGCCGTTCAGCAGCAGGTCATAGCCGAGACGCGCATACGACATGCCCTTGCCCGAGCTGAGCACGCTGGCGCTGGCCACGTCGCCCTGGTGCAGCGGGTTGTACAGGTACACGGTGGCGCCAAGGCGGGCGCGTCCCGTGTAGCGGTTGCCATTGTTGTCGAGGAAGGCAGCGCCCGCCACGCGCGGACCGGACCAGGCATCGACCAGCAGGTCGGAGCTGCCCACTTCGGCGCCGGGCTTGAGCGTGGCCGTGATGGCGACATTCGGCACGTCGGACAGCAGCAGCAAGCTGCGGTCGAGTTCTGCCTGGCTGATGGTCTGGCCCGTTTGCAGCGGCGCCAGGGTGGCGTTCAGCAAGGCGTCGCTGACGTCGCTGCGGTTGTCGATGCCCACCTGGCCGTAGCGCGCTTCGAGTACTTCGATGCGCACGGCGCCCTGGCGGATGGTCTGGGCGGGCACGATGGCGCGCGCCAGCGGATAGCCGTTGAGCCGGTAATAGCTGGTGATGCGGGCAGCCAGTTCTCCCAGCTGTTCCAGCGACACCGTCGTGCCCTGGGCGTCGGCGACGAGCGCCTGCAAGGTGGCCGTATCGAACGCGCTGTTGCCGGCGATCTCGATGCGCGTGACGGAAAATGGCGCGCTGGCAGGCAGCGGCGCGCCCTCTTTCTGCTCGATGCGCAGCGCCGGCGCGCCGGGGGAAGTATTGGCGGGCGTGGCCGGCTGCAACTGGCGCAGGATGGCGCCCGCGTCGGGCACGACCGGGGTGGTCTGGGCAGCCGCCAGCGGCGCGAAGGCCAGCAGCAGCAGGGACAGCAATGGTTGTTGCATCAGGTGTCGCGGAATCGATGAATGAGTCATGGTGTTATTGATTTACGTTGAGCATGTTGGCGGGCAGCTTGACGCCGCCCAGGACGACTTGCAGGGCCGGGCCGCGGCTGCCGATCTGCATGGTGGTGTTTGGCATGGCATTGCCGGCAGCGCCCGTGTCGGCCGGCGCATCCGTCTGCGTGACGGTGATGGTGGGCGCGGCGGACAGCGCGCCGGGACGCGTGTCGGCCACGCTGCCCAGCACTTGCGCCTGCAGTTGCACGACGGCAGCCTGGGCTGGCGGCGGCAGGCTGGCCGACTTCAAGGTCAGGGCGCCGGCATTGCCCTCGGCTTGCACGAAGGCATAGTCGTTTGAAGCCAGGCCGCTGCCTGTGATGGCGTAGGTGCCGGCCGGACTGCTGGCCGTGGCCGGACTGGTCCAGGCCAGGGTGCCGCTGGTGGCGTCTGCCAGGGTGTCGCTGCCCAGCAGGCCGCTGACCTTGCCGCTTAATCCTTCTGGCGTGCGGCCACCCGTCAAGCTGGTGGCCGTGGCCGTCAACAGCAAGCTGGCCTTGCCGATATCGGCTGTTACCTTGCCTGGTTGCACGAGCACATAGTTGGACGCATCGGCGCCGTGCAAGGCAAAGCCGTCGAGGGTGACGGTCTTGGCGCTGCCGGCGTTTTTGTCGGCAAAGGATGCGCTGCCGCCGGCCACGCTCAACTGGTCATCGCCCAGCGCCAGCACGGTGGCCTTGCCTGTCAAAGTGGCGGCCGTGGTGGCGTCATACACTTTGCTTGCCGCCCCCACGCCGCTGACGGTGACGCTGGCCTTGGCGATGTCGGCCGTGACCTTGCCTGGTTGCACCAGTACATAGTTGCCCGCATCGGCGCCGTGCAAGGCAAAGCCGTCGAGGGTGACGGTCTTGGCGCTGCCGGCGTTCTTGTCGGCAAAAGATGCGCTGCCGCCGGCGACGCGCAGTTCATCGTCGCCCAGCGCCAGCACGCTGGCCTTGCCCGTCAGGGTGGCGGCCGTGGTGGCGTCATACACCTTGTTTGCCGCACCCACGCCGGTCACGGTGACGCTGGCCTTGGCGATGTCGGCCGTGACCTTGCCTGGTTGCACGAGCACATAGTTGGCCGCATCGGCGCCTTGCAAGGCAAAGCCGTCGAGGGTGACGGTCTTGGCGCTGCCGGCGTTCTTGTCGGCAAAGGAAGCGCTGCCGCCGGCCACGCTCAACTGGTCATCGCCCAGCGCCAGCACGCTGGCCGTGCCCGTCAGGGTGGCGCCGGTGGTGGCGTCATACACCTTGTTTGCCGCACCTACGCCGCTGACGGTGACGCTGGCCTTGCCGATGTCGGCCGTGATGTTGTTCGGTTGCAGCAGTACATAGTTGGACGCATCGGCGCCTTGCAGGCGGTAGCCATCAACGATGACGGTCTTGCCCTGGCCTGCGTTCTTGTCCGCAAAGCGGGCGACGCCGCCGGCCACGCTCAACTGGTCGCCGCCCAGCGCTTGCACGGTGGCCTTGCCCGTCAAGGTGGCGCCGGTCGTCGCGTCATACACCTTGCTTGCGGCGCCCACGCCGGCGACGGTAATGCTGGCCTTGCCGATATCGGCCGTCACGTGACCCGGTTGCACGAGGACATAGTTGGCCGCATCCGCGCCCTGCACGACAAAGCCGCCGAGGGTGACGGTTTTGGCGCTGCCCGCGTTTTTGTCGACAAAATGCGCATTGCCGCCCGTCAGGCTGAGCTGGTCGTTGCCCAGCGCCTGCACCTTGGCCGTGCCTGTCAGGGTGGCGCTGTTCGTGGCGTCATACACTTTATTGGCCACGCCCGCATCCTGCACCGCCAGCGTGGCCTGGGTGATGGTGGCACGGTGCTGGCCGCCTTCCAGCGTGTAATTGTCCGCCAGGCCACCCTGGCCGTCCGCCAGCGTCAGGCTGCCGTTGTTGATGTGCTTGTTTGCGCCGACGTTCTTGTTATCGAGGCTGCCATTCCCGGACAGGGACAGACTTTCGCCGTTGACCAGCCCCTGCATGGTCAACTGGCCGGCAGCCATGCTGGTGCTGGCGTCATAGGTGCGCATGCCATCGAGCGTGATAACGGCGCGCTGGATCGTGAGCGGCCCTGCCATCATCTTGATGTCATAACCTTGCTGGCCGGAGTACGCGTAATTGTCCAGGGCGTTATAGCTGCCGGCATCGCGCATGGCGCCGTACAGGCCATTGCTGCTGTAGAGTATTTTCCCGGATTCGGCGGCGCCGGCCAGCGAATAGCGGGCATGGACCAAGCCGCCGGAGTAGCTCTTGCCATCGTAGGTCTTGCTGATGGCATCGGCGTTGATGGTCAGGGCCGTCAGGAAGCTGCGCAGCAGCGGCGTGCTCTGGCCTGCATAGATACGCCAGACGGCGTGGCTGCCACCGCTGGTTGCCATGTCCCAGCCATCGAAGCTCGATGGCGAGCGCAGCTCTGCGTCGCTCAAGCCCCGCACATTGGTCAGGGTGCCCTCGTTTTCGCCGACGCCCGGTGCCGTTGGCGAATTCTTCCAGAAGCTGTTGCTGATCACGCCCGCATTGCTGCCGACCAGCGCGCCCGTGCTGGCATTGCCTTGCACCTCGCCCGTGGCGTAGCTGTTGCTGACGCTATCGGTGGCGCGGGAACTAAAACCGAGCAAGCCGCCCACATCGCGGTCGCCGCTGACCTTGCCGCTGGCGTAGCTGTTGGCGATGGTGCCGCTCTTGTTGTAGCCGACCAGGCCGCCGGCATTGTCTTCGATTGCCGTGATATTGCCGCTGGCATAGCTGCCGCTGACCTGGGCGATGGCGCCGTCATAGCCGCGGTTGTCGCCCACCAGGCCGCCGACATTGCGCAAGCCGCTGGCGTCGCCCGTGGCATAGCTGCCAGTGACGCTGCCGCTGTTGCTGCCAGCCAGGCCGCCTACGCGGTCCGCGATGCCGCTGACCTTGCCGCTGGCGTGGCTGGCGCTGATCGTGCCGCCGTAGTTTTCACCGACCAGGCCGCCGACATTGTTGTCGCCGCTGACCGTGGTGCTGGCATGGCTGTTGCTGACCAGGCCTGCGTTCGAGCCGACCAATGCGCCAACGGCGAAATTACCTTTCACACTGCCGTCCAGCAGGCCGATATTGCTGATGAGCGAGCCTGGGTTCGTGTAGCCGATCAGACCCACGTAATCGTACGTCGGCCGGTCGATGGTCAGGCCGCTGACGGTGTAGCCGCGGCCGTCCAGGCTGCCCGTGAAGGGGTGCGCCTCGCTGCCGACGGGCACGAAGCCGGCGTTGCTCCAGACACCCTTGCCGCCCGCCGTGCTGCTGGCATCGATGTTGGCGCCCAGCACGTAGGCCGCGCCCGGGGCCATGAGCATCAATTGCAGCTGATGGGCGTTGTAGATGGTGGTCGAGTACTCGGATGCCAGCATCGGATATGTGGCGCCGGCCGCGCCGCCAGCATTGTTCAGACCGCCGTCCACGTTGACCAGCACCCAGTTGTTGCCCGTTGCGCCAGGCGTGGTGGTGAAGTTAAAGCCCGTGAAACTGCTGGCCGTACGCATTTGCGCGTCCGTCAGGCCGGTGCCGCCGGCCGACGTGGTCTGGCCCGTGCCGCCGATCGACCAAAAACTATTGCGTGTGGCGGGAAGTGCGCCGTTGTTGCCGACCAGACCGCCCACGCTGTAGCCGCCAGGCGCGATGATCAGAAGGCCGGTGGCGAAACTAGTGTCGATCGATCCCATGTTGTTGCCGACCAGGCCGCCTGCAATGCTTTGGCCCGTCACGCTGCCCGTGGCATAGCCGTTAATGATCTTGCCGATATTTTCGCCGACCAGCCCACCGCTTTGCCAATTGCTGCTGACGGCGCCGGTGGCGTAGCTGTCGATGATGGTGCCGTTGTTGCGCGCCACCAGCCCGCCGCTGACGCTTGTGCTGCTGACGTCGAGTGCCGCATAGCTATTCCTGATCGTGCCATGGTTCTCACCCACCAGGCCGCCAGCGTAATAGTGGGTCTTGATGTGGCCGCCATTCAAACCGATGTTTTGGATCAGGCCATCCTTGGTGGTGCTGGAAAACAGGCCGCTGCCGTTGCCGTAACCGGACATCATGCTGAGCTGGTTGATGGAATGTCCCAGGCCGTCGAAGATGCCGCTAAAGCCCGTGTCCCTGCCCAGCGGCATGAAACCCGCATCCCACCAGTCGGGATTCCAGGCGGCTGAGGCGGTGGCGGAAGCGTCGATGTCGGCGCCGAGCACAAAATTGCCGTTCAGTTTGCCATTGATCCCTTGCAAGTCGGTGCCCGTGACACTGCGGTAAGCGCCCAGCTGGGTAATCACCGTGTAGCCGGTGCGCACGCCGTCCGCACCCAGTTTGGTGCTGAAGTTTTGCCCGGCGGGCAAGTTCACCTGCGCGCCGTTGCCCAGCTGATACACGGCCGTGTTGCCTGCCGCGGCAGCGCCCTGGCCGTACTCCAGTGCCAGGCTGGCCGTGCCGGAACCGTTCAGGTTGGCGTTGATATTGATGTTGCGCTGCGCGTTCAGGGTCAGCTGGTTGGCGGACCAGCTGACCTGGTCGTTGACATGCACGTCGCCCGCCGTGCCATGGCTGCCTTGCGTGCTCTGGATGACCACATTGCCGTTGCGCAGATTGTTCGTCAGGACGGCGCCGCTGATGTCGCCGCCGCTGGCGGCGATGGTGAAGTCGACGGGGTCGATCAGCCAGGTGCCGGCGCGGCCCGACGGCGCCGCCGTGCTGATGCGGGCGTCGTTGCCGATCTTCACGTGGGCGGCGCTCGTTTCGATGAAGCCGCCATTGCCGCCTGCGGGGGCGCTGGCATCGAGGGTGCCGGCCACGTGGGTGGTGCCGGCGGCCATGCCGCCAAGCAGGACGATGCTGCCGTCGCGCTGTTCCACGCCGCGCGCCTCGATGACGCCCGTGTTGTTGACGACGCTGGCCAGCAGCGTATCGCGGGCGCCGGCGCTCATCAGCACCTGGCCCCCATCGGCGCGGATCAGGCCGCCGTTCTCGGCCAGGTTGTTCAGGGTGCTTTGGTCGATCTGCAACTGCAGCAGGCGCGCGCCGTCAAAGCTCAGGGTGGCGGCGCTGCCGGCGCCCAGGGCGACCGTGCCCAGGCGGGCCGCAATGCTGCCCTGGTTGCTTACTTGCCGGCCCAGCAGGGCAATATAGCCGCCGTCGGCCGCGCGCAGCGTGCCTTCATTGACGACCCGGCCAGTACCATTGCCACTAAACGCATGCTTGGCGCCGCCCAGGCTGGCGTTGTCGACGTCGAGCGTCGAGGCCACCAGGCCGCCCACATTGACTTGCGCGCCGCGGCCGAACAGCACGCCGTTCGGATTGATCAGGTACACCTGGCCATTCGCGTTGACCTTGCCGAGGATCTGCGTGCCGTTGCTGTCGAAGATGCGGTTGACGGCCAGCGCGCTGGCCGAGGGCTGGACGAAGTTGACGGTTTCATTGGCGCCCACGTTAAAACTGTTCCAGTTCAGCGCTGCCTGTTGGCTGTCCTGCCGGATGGTGGTGGTGCCGCCCTGCTGGCTGATGCTGGCCGAGCCTGCCACCACCTGTCCGCCCGTGGGCGCGGCCAGCGCCGGCCCTCCCAGCGCCAGTGCCGTCATGGCGGCCGTTGCCGCGGCCAGTTTGCGGCGGCTGCCCTTGCCGCGCCCGCGCGAGGTTTCCGCGACGGCGACCCAGGCGTTCAAGACCTGGCTCCAGACGAGGCGGTAGATATGGTTCAACGATCCGTGACGGTGCATGCTGTGTCCTTGTTGAGATGAATGGGGGATACGCCCGTGCGCCGGCGGGCTTGGCCGGGCTGGCGCAAACGGGCAATGGGAAAGAGCGTGTCAGGAACGCGGGGCGAACAAGGAAGGGGCGGTGCGGTAGCTGGCGAGTTGATTGCGGTGCATGTTTTCCTGTGCTGTGCGTGGACGGCGTCCGTTTGCGGCTCTGTTTATTGCTTTTTTGAATACAATCGTTATAAAAAGCTACAAAGATTTCTGAGCGGAAAGATATCAGAACAGGGAAATTTAAAATTGAGCAAACCTGAGCGATTCCCGACTGATTTAGTCGGGAATGCGCAGGTGCATGCGGTGGATCAGACGGGCAGGCGCAGGGCGAAACTGATGGTGCCGTTGTTGCCGGCGCTGGCCAGTATCACTTGGCCGCCGTGCAATTCGGCGATGCGCTGCACCAGGTACAGGCCCAGCCCGGCGCCGGGTTTGTGCTGGGCGATGCGGCCACGGAAGTATTTCTGGAACAGGCGGGGGATTTCATCGGCGGGCAGCGCTTCTCCCTCGTTGCTGACGGTAATCTGCACGCGGCCGTCATCGAGCATGCCCGCCTGCACGCGGATGGCCAGGGCTTGCGGCGCGTGCCGGTCGGCATTGCTGAGCAGGTTGCGCAGGGCCACGCGCAGCAGGCTGGCATCCACCACGACGCTGTCGGGCAGCGCCTGCACGCTCGCTTCGATGCGGCCGGGCGCCCATTCGGCCAGCACGGCCGCCAGCAGGGCGCGCAAGTCGCATGGCAGGGGGCGGAAGGTTGCCGCGCTCGTTTCCATGCGGTCGGCGCTCAGGTATTCATCCACCAGCGCCGTCATGCGGCCGCTGGCTTCGCGCAGGTTCTGGCAGCGCTGCAGGGTTTTCTCGCGCGGCGCTTCCGTGTTGCGGGCAATTTGCTGGGCCGTGGTATTGATGATGGCCAAGGGCGTGTGGAATTCATGCGACACCATGGCAACGAAATCCTGCTGCTCTTCGCGGGTGCGGGTTTCCACTTCCAGGGCGGCGCGCAATTCGCCTTCCAGCGCGGCGCGCCGGCCGATTTCCTGCCGCAGCGCCGCGGTGCGCAGCGCCACCTGCTCCTCCAGGCGTTCATTCAGGGCGCGCACGGCGCTGACGGCTTCCGCCTGTGCCCGGTCCTTGGCGCGGCGCAATTCGGCATAGCGGCGGTTGAGGCGCAGACTCATCAGCATCATGTGCACAAAGGCGCCCAGGGTGGCCGCATGGTTGGTCCAGAAGTTCGGCGGCACGATGGCCATATTGCGCAGGAAACTGACCACCACGCCCGCATAAAAGATGCCGAAGATAAACAGGAAGGCGCGCGCCGGCCGATGCCCGCGCAGCGCCAGCCAGCTGGCCAGGGTGATGAACAGCACGATCAATGGCAAGGCCGTCATTTGCACGACGAGCACGCCAGCCGCATAGTCGCCGTGCAGCACCAGCAGCGCCCCGCACAGCGCGGCGGCGGCCGTCAAGCCCACCACCACGCGGCTGAAGCGCGGATACAGGGCCGGCAGTTCCAGTTGCAAAGTGGAAAAACGCGCCCCGACGGCGATGGACATCGCCATCGACACGCCCAGCATGGGATCGGACAGCCAGTTCGGCATGGCGAAAATCTGCTGGGGAATGGCGATCGTCAGCGCTTCCGTGGTGGCATTCGTCAGCACGTACAGCAGATACCAGCCGCTGTGGGCTTCGCGCGTCATGCGCCAGAAAAAGATATGGAACAGGATCAGCAGCAAATAGCTGCCGAACTGCAAGCCGTAATACAGGTATTCGCGGCGCGACACATCGTCGAAGGTTTCGCTGGGCAACAAGGTCAGTTCGGTGGACATGGCTTTTTTGCTGTGCAGGCGTACCAGCCAGCGCTGCGGCGTGTCCGCCTGCAGGCGCAGCGGAAACACCACCTGGCGCGCGTCGATGGGCCAGTTGCCGCGCGCCACATCGGCGCCCGCCTCCTGCAAGATCCAGTGGCCCGCCGCGTCCCAGCGGTACAGCCGCACGTCGTCGAGCACGGCGTTGCTGAAACGCAGCACCCATTCATCGGGAGCGGCGGCCGCGCGCGCCACTTCCAGGCGCAGCCAGACGGCGTCCCGCGTGTAGCCGGCGCTGACGGCGCCGGGCAGCGCGCGCCAGCCGGGCGCCGCCAGCGCCGCATCGGGTCCCAGCCGACCCGTCGTGTCGCGCAGCATCTGCAGGTGGCCGCTGGCGGACACGGGCTTCCCGCTGGCCGGCAGCACCAGGGGCGCCGATGCCGCTGATGCAATCTGGGAGAACAGGGCGGTAAACAACAAGCAAATGGCGAGCAGGATTTTCATGGCGACGCAGCTTACCACGGCCAGCGGGGCAGTCAGAAAGACAACTTCCCGGCCCCACGGCGATCGGTTATCCTTGCGCCATGTTGAACCTCATCCTGCTTGAAGACGAAGCTGTGCTGCGCCACGAGTTGACCGAGTTTCTCGGCGATTGCGGCTACCGCGTCAGCGCCGTGGCCGACCTGGCCGCCTTCCACGCCTGCTACGCGCCAGCCGTGCACCGCATTGCCATCATCGACCTGGGCTTGCCCGATGGCGAAGGCATGGTGCTGGTGCGCGCCTTGCGCGCGCAGGGGCAGCCCATCGGCATCGTCGTGTTTACGGCGCGCGGGGCCACGCAGGACAAGGTCAACGGACTGGGCGGTGGTGCCGACTACTACCTGCCCAAGAGCGCCGACCTCGACGAGCTGGCCGCCACCCTGGGCGCGCTGGCCCGGCGTCTCGGTGCGCCGCCTGCCGCCGCGCCGCCCTCCACGGCCTGGGTGCTGGAACTGGGACCGCGCCGCCTCTTGCCGCCCGGCTGCGGCGCCATTGCGCTGTCGCAACAGGACGTCACCGTGCTGCACGCGCTGATGGCCGAGCCGGAACGCATCGTCAGCCGCCAGCAGATCGTGCAATCGCTGGGCGAGGATTTTCTCACCTACGACCAGCGCCGTCTGGACACCCAGATCAGCCGCCTGCGCCGCAAGGCCGAACAGGCGGCGGGCCTGGCGCTGCCCATCAATACCGCCCGCAATGCCGGCTATCGCTTCTTTGCCGACGCCGAAGTGCGCCCCTGAACGGTCCGTCTGCCGCTGCTGAGCAGCTGTGGATAAGCCTGTCGATAAGTGGGCTGGCAACTTGTTGGCAAGCTGTGCGCAAGCGGTGTACAAGTTTCGCTGTGGATACTTTGTCTTGCTTGTCTGTCGCTCTTCATGGACGGCGCAGCGCCTGCCTTGGCCATCGCGTGCCAGTCCAGGCGTGTTTCCTGCCGTCTCTCGTCGTGCTGCCCTTGCCTGCTTCCGTGTTACCTATGCAGGTGCTTGTGTATAAGTTTGTGCATAAGCGTCGCATAAGCGGTGGAAAAGCACGGTATAAATCTGTGGGCAAGCGGTGGGTAAGTTGAATCGAAGAAATCACACAGCGATGCGCGTCTCGAATTTGCTGCGGAACGTGGAGAAATAGCTTTTCACGTTGCGCACATTCGCGTGCGCGGCAAACAGGCGGTGCGCCAGCGCGTGGTAGGCGGGCATGTCGGCCACCTGCACCATCAGCACGAAGTCGGGCCCGGGCGAGACGCGGTAGCATTGCAGCACGGCTGCTTCCATCGCCACGAGCTGCTCGAATTCCGCCATGCGTTCCGCCGCCTGCACATCGAGCGTGATTTCCACGATGGCCGTCAGGCGCGCGCCCACCAGTTGCGGCGCGACGATGGCTACCTGCCGTTCGATGACGCCCCTATCGATCAAATGCTTGACGCGCCGCAAGCAGGTGGGCGCCGAAACGTGCACGGATCGCGCCAGCTCACTGTTGGTTTGCGATGCATCAATTTGCAAGGCATTCAGGATGCGACGATCGATCTCGTCCAGGGTAATGTTGCTATCGTTCATGATTGTGATGAATTGGAAAATAAATTGATTCTAAATGAAATAATATTTCACCGTAAAATGATGATGAAATATTCATTCAAAAGTTCCGTGATTTAGAAAGCTTATTTCACACGCTCTGCATTAGCATGCATGCATTGATTAAATTTTAGACAGAGGTTTCCATGTGCGGCATCGTCGGCGCGGTAGCGCAACGTAATATCACTCCCATCCTGCTTGAAGGCTTGAAGCGCCTGGAATACCGCGGCTACGATTCCTGCGGCATCGCCCTGCATGCCGATGGCCGTTTGCAGCGTTCGCGCTCCACCTCGCGCGTGGCCGAGCTGGAAAAGCAGATCGCCGAAGAAGGCTTGAGCGGCTTTACGGGCATCGCCCACACGCGCTGGGCCACGCATGGCGCCCCTGTCTCGTTCAATGCCCACCCGCACTTTTCCCCAACGGAAGAGAACGCCCGCGTGGCGCTGGTGCATAACGGCATCATCGAAAACCACGACGAACTGCGCGCCGAACTGACGGCCCTCGGCTACGTCTTCCAGAGCCAGACGGACACGGAAGTGATCGCCCACCTGGTCGAGCACATGTACAACGGCGACCTGTTTGAAACCGTGCAGCAGGCCGTCAAACGCCTGGACGGCGCGTATGCGATTGCCGTCTTCTGCCGCGACGAGCCGCACCGCGTGGTGGCCGCGCGCCAGGGTTCACCCCTGATCGTCGGCCTGGGCAACGGTGAAAACTTCGTCGCGTCCGACGCCATGGCCCTGGCCGGCACGACGGACCAGATCATCTACCTGGAAGAAGGCGACGTGGTCGACCTGCAACTGTCGCGCTGCTGGATCGTCGACGTCGATGGCAAGCCCGTCGAGCGCGAAGTGAAAACCGTGCATGCGCACACGGGCGCGGCCGAGCTGGGCCCGTACCGCCACTACATGCAGAAGGAAATTTTTGAGCAGCCGCGCGCCATCGGCGACACGCTCGAAGGCGTGACGGGCATCATGCCGGAACTGTTCGGCGACAATGCCTATGCCATCTTCAAGCAGATCGACCGCGTGCTGATCCTTGCCTGCGGCACCAGCTCGTATGCGGGCATGACGGCCAAGTACTGGATCGAAGCGATCGCCAAGGTGCCCGTCAGCGTGGAAGTGGCCAGCGAATACCGCTACCGCGACAGCGTGCCGCACCCGAACACCCTGGTCGTCACCATTTCGCAAAGCGGCGAAACGGCCGACACCCTGGCCGCCCTGAAACATGCGCGCAGCCTGGGCATGCAGCACACCCTGACCATCTGCAACGTGGCCACCAGCGCCATGGTGCGCGAATGCGCGCTGGCCTACATCACGCGCGCTGGCGTGGAAGTGGGCGTGGCTTCGACCAAGGCGTTTACGACGCAGCTGGCGGGCCTGTTCCTGCTGACCCTGTGCCTGGCGCAAGTCAACGGCCGCCTGGACGAAGCACAGGAAGCGGCGCACCTGAAAGCCATGCGCCACCTGCCCGTCGCCATCGCTTCCGTGCTGGCGCTGGAACCGCAGATCATCGCCTGGTCCGAAGAATTCGCGCGCAAGGAAAACGCCCTCTTCCTGGGCCGCGGCATGCACTACCCGATCGCCCTGGAAGGCGCCTTGAAGCTGAAGGAAATTTCGTACATTCACGCCGAAGCGTATCCGGCCGGCGAACTGAAGCATGGCCCGCTGGCCCTGGTGACGAATGAAATGCCCGTCGTCACCATCGCGCCAAACGATGCGCTGATCGAAAAGCTGAAATCGAACATGCAGGAAGTGCGCGCCCGCGGCGGCCAGCTGTACGTCTTCGCCGACGTCGATTCGCGCATCAGCTCCGGCGAAGGCCTGCACGTGATCCGCCTGCCCGAGCACTACGGCGACCTGTCGCCGATCCTGCACGTGGTCGCGCTGCAATTGCTGGCCTATCACACGGCACTGGCGCGCGGCACGGATGTGGACAAGCCACGCAATCTGGCCAAGTCGGTGACGGTGGAGTAAGCAGGCTGGATGTTGCCTGTCGCTGGCGGCGCGCTGCCGCCGGCGAGGCGGCCATTACCCAGAAGCCGGGTGGGTGCGGGAACGGTACTGTTCTATCCACTTCACGGACTGGGCGATGCCGCCAAAGGGAAAGAAATGCAGGCTGACCTTGCCATGTGCCTCGGTCAGCCCGGCGGCCAGGCGCTCGACAAACAGGTCCGGCCCCGCCGTGCCGAACAGCTTGCCGATGGACACGCCGTACTTGGACCACATCGAGGCGCAGGCGCTCACGCCGCACAAGGCGGCATAGCGGGCCAGCACGGCGATGCTGGCGGGGCCCGGCACGCCCACGCGCACCGGGTGTTCAATGCCGCGCGCGCGCAGCGCTTTCAACCACGTCAATACAACGTCGGCATCAAACGCAAACTGCGTGACGATCAAGGGCGTCATGCCGCGCTGCACGATGCTGCGGCACTTGCGTTCAAGCACATTCCACTGATCGGCCGTACTCATGACCGGATGGCCTTCCGGGTGACCTCCCACGCCGATCACCTTGATGCCCGCGCGCTCGAACACGCCTGTGTCGATCAGCGCGGCACTGTCGGTAAACGGCCCCACGGGGGTGGATGGATCGCCGGCGATCACGAAGCAGCGCTCGACGCCCGCTTCCGCCACGGCACGCTGGACGAATGACTCAAACCCGGCGAGCGAGGCGATGCGGCGCGCAGACAAGTGCGGCATGGGCTCGAAGCCGAGTCCGCGCACGGTCCGCACGGCGGCCAGCCGCGCAGCGTTGTCCTCGCGCGGCAGGTAGGGAATGGCAATCGTTGACGCGGGCACGATGCGGGGCGCCGCTGCGCTCAACGCCGGCATGTCCTTCGCACTGACTTCCAGCGAATAGGCGTGCGTGATGCTGCCAGCGGGCCTGGACTGAGCGGGATGCATCAAGAGATGACCGATGGCGTCGCTGGGGTCACTGCGCACTGGCGATGGCAGGCTGGCGCGCCAGTGCGATGAAGGCCCGCACGTAGTCGATGGCGGTGTCCGTTTCGCGCGCCCCCAGGAAGATCTGCTTGGCCACGCCATGCACGCCCAGTCGCACAGGCACCACGTCCATCTTGAGCGCGTATTCCTCGACCAGCCAGCGCGGCAGGGCGGCCACGCCGCGGCCGCTGGCCACCATCTGCAGCATGATGTCGGTGGTTTCGATGGCTTTGTGGCGCTTGGGCGTGACACCGGCCGGCAGCAGGAACTGGTTATAGATGTCCAGGCGCTCGATGTCCACGGGGTAGCTGATCAGCACTTCCTGGGTCAGTTGCTGGGGCTTCACATAGGCGGCCGACGCCAGGGCATGGCCCTTGGCCACGACGAGCACCTGCTCGTAGTCGAACACGGGTTCGAATGTCAGCCCCGGCTTGTACAGCGGGTCGGGCGTGACCAGCAGGTCGATCTCGTAGCCGAAGAGCGCGCCGATCCCGCCGAACTGGAACTTCTGCTTGACGTCCACGTCCACGTCGGGCCATGCGGTCAGATAGGGCGAGACCACCTTCAGCAGCCACTGGTAGCACGGGTGGCATTCCATGCCGATGCGCAGCGCACCGCGCTCGCCCTGCGCGAACTGGCCCAGGCGTTCTTCGGCCAGGTCCAGCTGCGGCAGCACCCGGTTCGCCACCGCCAGCAAGTACTGGCCGGCCTGCGTCAGGCGCAGGTTGCGCCCTTCGCGCAGCCACACATCGGTACCCAGCTGCTGCTCCAGCTTTTTCATGCTGTGGCTCAGGGCCGACTGGGTCAGGTGCAGCACGCCCGCGGCGGCCGTCAAGGACCCCTGTTTCTCGACCTGCTGGACGATGCTGAGGTGGATGCGTTCAAGCATTGAGATGAGCCATGTTCATGGATGTATGAAATAAGACCATTATACTTCATCGATCCCCGCCGCTATCATCGATCCCCTTGCTGCCGGCAGTTGTCGGCCCTCGCGCATCCATCCATATGAAAGCAAACATGACACGTCCACTGCGTTTAGTAGCGGTTTCCGGCGGGCTGCAACGCCCGTCCAAGGCTGCGGCCCTGGCAGCGCACCTGCTGGACCTGATCGCCGACGCCGTTCCGTGCGAGCAGCGCCTGGTCGAACTGGGCCAGCTCGCACCGCAGCTGGCCGGCGCGAGCTGGCGATCGCAACTGCCCCATACGGTGGAGCGGGAACTTGCGGCGGTCGAGCAGGCGGACATCCTGGTGGTGGCAACCCCGGTCTTCCGCGGCTCGTACACGGGACTGTTCAAGCACTTCTTCGATTTTATTGACCAGGATGCCCTGATCGACAAGCCCGTCCTGTTGGCGGCCACCGGCGGCAGCGAGCGCCATGCGCTGATGATCGACCACCAGTTGCGGCCGCTGTTCAGCTTTTTCCAGGCACGCACCCTGCCGCTGGGCGTGTACGCGACCGACAAGGATTTCGCCGACTACCGCCTGCAGAACGAGGCCCTGATCCAGCGGGCCGCACTGGCGGTCCAGCGGGCATTGCCGTTGCTCGAATTGACGGGCCATGCGCGGCCAGCCGCCGCCAACGAAGCGGTCGCGGCCTGATACGCAGACCAGAACTTTTTAAAACACTGAATCGGCCATCACCAGATTCAGATTTTTTCGCAGAAATCGGGACACCAGATCACCATGAGCAAAGACTTTACATTCAGCATCAAGAGCATTGTTTTCGATGAAAATTATCATCCAGCAGACAATACGCGCCTGACGACCAACTTTGCCAATCTGGCCAGGGGAAAGAGCCGCCAGGAAAACTTGCGCAACACCCTGAAAATGATCGACAGCCGCTTCAACAGCCTGGCGCATTGGGACAACCCGAAGGCGGACCGCTACTCTGTCGAACTCGAAATCATTTCCGTCGAGTTGAATATCGATGTCCAAGGCGGCAATATCCCATTGATCGAGATATTGAAACCGACCGTTATCGACAAAAAAACCGGAGAACGCATCGATGGGATCGCGGGCAATAACTTCTCCTCCTACGTGCGCGATTACGACTTCAGCGTCGTGCTGCCAGAGCACAACAATGATAAATCCACCTTCGGCGTTCCGGATAATTTCGGCGACTTTCATGGCAAGCTGTTCAAACACTTTGTCCAATCCAATGCTTACAAGGAGCGCTTCAGCAAGCCGCCCGTCATCTGCATCAGCGCCTCGAGCAGCAAGACCTATCATCGGACGGAAAATCATCACCCGATACTGGGCGTCGAGTATCAGCAGAATGAATTTTCCTCGACCGATCAATATTTCGAAAAAATGGGCTTGCAGGTGCGCTATTTCATGCCGCCAAACAGTTTGGCGCCGTTGGCCTTTTATTTTGTCGGCGACCTGCTTGGCGACTACACGAATCTGGAGCTGATCGGCACCATCAGCACGATGGAGACATTCCAGAAGATTTACCGGCCCGAAATCTACAATGCCAATTCGGCGGCGGGGAAGTTGTATCAGCCCAGCCTGAAGAACCAGGATTACTCGCTGACGCAAATTGTGTATGACCGGGAAGAGCGCAGCCAGCTGGCTGTCAAGCAGGGCAAATATACAGAAGAGCACTTCATCAAGCCATACAAAAATATTCTTGAACAATGGGCTGCGACCACGCTCTCTCATTAACCCACATACACGAAATTACTGATCATGAAAAAATTATTGCCTACTTCGACCGCCGGCAGCCTGCCCAAACCTTCCTGGCTGGCACAGCCTGAAAAGCTGTGGTCCCCTTGGAAATTACAAGACGAGGAACTGGTTGAGGGAAAACAGGATGCGTTGCGTCTGTCGCTGCAGGAACAGCAGCACGCAGGCATCGATATCGTCAGCGACGGCGAACAAACCCGTCAGCATTTTGTCACCACGTTCATCGAGCATCTGAGCGGCGTGGATTTTGAAAAACGCGAGACCGTCAGAATCCGCGACCGCTACGATGCGAGCGTGCCGACCGTCGTCGGCGCCGTGAGCCGCCCCAAGCCCGTGTTTGTCGAAGACGCCCGGTTCTTACGCCAGCAAACCACGCAGCCCATCAAATGGGCCTTGCCAGGTCCGATGACGATGATCGATACGCTGTATGACAGCCACTACAAGAGCCGCGAAAAACTGGCCTGGGAATTCGCCAAGATCCTCAATCAGGAAGCCCGGGAATTGGAGGCTGCCGGCGTCGACATCATCCAGTTTGACGAACCCGCATTCAATGTTTTCTTTGATGAGGTGAATGACTGGGGGATTGCCACCCTGGAGCGGGCGATCGAAGGCCTCAAGTGCGAAACGGCCGTCCACATTTGCTATGGCTACGGCATCAAGGCCAATACGGACTGGAAAAATACGCTGGGGTCCGAGTGGCGTCAGTATGAAGAGTCGTTCCCCAAGCTGCAGCAATCGAGTATCGACATCATCTCGCTGGAATGCCAGAACTCGCGTGTTCCCATGGACCTGATTGAACTCATCCGCGGCAAAAAAGTGATGGTCGGCGCCATCGACGTGGCCTCCAATACCATTGAAACGCCGGAGGACGTGGCCAGCACCCTGCGCAAAGCGCTGCAGTTTGTCGATGCCGACAAGCTCTATCCGAGCACCAACTGCGGCATGGCGCCGCTGGCGCGCCGGGTCGCCAGAGGCAAACTGCATGCGCTCAGCGCCGGCGCAGAAATCATCCGCAGAGAAATCTCGTAGCAGGCTGGGGAAGTGCCGTTTCGGTCCGTCGCCCAAGGCGACGTGCCGAATGCGATCCTGCCCTCCCCCTATGGAGATTCTATGCTCCATATCAGGCCGATCCTGCACGCATCTATGCCAGCGTCAGCGTGTGCACCTGGCTGTTTTCGCAGTCGATATCGATCAGCCGGCCAGCGTCGTCGAACAACAGGATGTGGTCGTCATCGACATGCACGCGCGCCGTTTCGCAGTCTGCCAGCAGCAACTGGGCCAGGATGGATCCCGTCCTGCCATTGGCCACCAGACATTCCAGGATACTGTCGTCGTTGTGGTGGCTGCGCACCAGCAGCAAACCTGCCGCCTGGGTCACCTCGGGAACTGAAGCAATCACCTGCAAGGGCAGCGTCAAGGGCGCGGTGGCGCCGCCGTGATGCACTTGCAGGCAGGGATGCCCGCCATCTTCCATGATGTAGGCCAGGGTCGGCGCGTCACGCGTGCTATGCGGCAGCAGTGCCATCGCCGTATCGCGTGGATAGGGGAAGCTGTCGCGCTGCACCAGGCGGCGCGCGGGCAATTGATAGCGCCATTGCTGGATGTCCTTCGCCGTCGACAGCAGCAAGGTTTGCGTTCCGTACTCTTCCTGGAAGGCTACCACCCGGCCCGGCAAGTCGGCTACCTGCCAGCTTACGGCCAGCTGGTCCCTGCTGGTATCGATGGCGACGAGCCGGTTGTCGATCACCGCGTTCCAGATCAGACCGTCATAGTTGTCAGCCCAGAAGCGCAGCGGTTCGATGATCCAGTCCGAGACCTTGCGCACGCTCAGGTCGATGCGGCTGACGCGCCACATGCTGTCGCGCGGCACCAGTGCCAGCGCGCGCTGGCCGCCGGCCGCCATCACCAGCCGCGTCGCCGGCACGGCGAACTGCGCCAGTTGCCGGCCATGCCGGTCGATGCGGATCACGCCGCCCTCGCCCAGCGCCAGCAGGTAATGGCCATCAGGCAGGCGGCGTGCATCATGGATCGTCAGCAGGCCCCGTTCGGTCAGATGCACCCGCAATGGTTCGCTGCGCTTTCTCAGCTCGGGGAGCGGTGCCATCGCAGGCAAGGTCAATGCCTGCAGGTCGGCCTGCAGGACGGAGCCGTCGGACAGTGACAGCAGCCTGGTCAGTGATTTCTTGTCGAACGCGATACGTTCGGCCATGCGGTCGGCCAGCAGGGGGCGCATGAGTTCCGCCGTCACACGCCTGGTGGCCGGCGAATGTGGCGACAGCACCAGCAATTCCATGCCCAGACGCATGCGCTGCTGCGCGCCTTCCTCGCTGTCGTCGTCGAGCAACTGCAGCACGGCCGCTTCGCTATCGGCCAGACTGGCTGGCAGCAAGGCCAGCTTTTTCAGCAGCGCCCGCATGCCCAGCACGCCGCCCGTGCGTTCGCCTTCCAGCAGCCATGCCAGCGCCTTGCCCTGCTGCTCCGGCAACGGCCAGATGGCTTCCGCCGCTTCGCTCAGCTGGCCGCGCAAGGCCAGATCCTCGGCCCACAGCAGGCGCATCTCCAGTGCTTGCGGACTGCGGCGCCGTTCCAGCAGCTGCACCGCGGCGGCGAATGCCTGGCCGAGCCGGGCCAGCTTCACCGCCCGTTCGACGTCGCCCGCCATGCACCACAGGCGCACGGCGACTTCGGGCGCCAGCTCCATGGTTTCCGCCAGCTGCGCGGCTTGCTTGATGCGGCCCTTTTTCTCCAGATAGTCGACCGCCTCGCTACCGCATTTGAGCAGTTCCGCCAGCACGTAGGTGGCTTCGTCGATCTTGCCTTCACGATCGAGCCGCTCGAAGGTGGCGCGGTAGGTGCCGCGCAAGTACTGTTCCAGCTCGCCACCGAGGCTGATCGTGCTGCTCGCCTGACCGGGGCCGGAGATCTCCAGGCTGGTGCGCGGGCGTGGCGTGCCGAAGGCGGGACGCCGCGCCTGCGACAGCGTGTCGAGCGGGATCGCATGGCGCAGGGCTTCGCGCACGTCGCCCTGTTCCAGCAGATGCATCATCTTGCGCAGATAGGCGGCCTGGCGCCAGCCGATCACCGTGGAGGCGCGCGTCATGATCGCCAGCCGGGTCGCCAGCGCGTCCAGGCGTTGCTGCAGCGCCGATGGCGGTCTTTGTTGCCGGCGGCCGTGCGCTTGCGCGGGAGCCGCCTGCTTGCGTCCGCCGAGCAGCTTGATCAAGCCCAGCGGTATGGCGCCCAGCAGGACGGCCGCTACGCCCGCCACCGCCAGCGCAATGCCGGCGCCGCGCCGCATGGCCGTGCCGCCGTGTTGCACCTTGTCCACTTGGCGTAGAAACGCTTCGCGTTTGTCACTGGGCGGTGCAAGTGCGTCCGCGAAGATGTCGCGCACGGGCAGCGTTTCCAGCAGGGCCGCGGTAGCGGCAGTCGCAGCGACTGGTGGCGGACGCAATGGCGCATGCAGGGGAATCGCGCGCAGATCGAGCCAGGCGGCCGGATCGATACGAGGCGCCGCCGCAAGGCTGATCAGCTGCGCCTGTGCCGCGCGCACCAGCCAGATGCCGGACGGAGGCGTGGCCGCCCGTTCGTCCGCCGCCAGCGGCGCGCTGCTGAGGATGCCCGCCTGTTCGCACAGCGGCAAGCCATCCAGCGCGGCGCAGTGGCTGTAGCGCGGCGTTGCCAGCAACAGCAGGAAACCCTCCTGTACCCGGTGCAGGCGGGCACCCGGCGCCCAGTGCCGCAGCACGCGGCGGCGCACCTCGGCCTCGCCCAGCAGGGCCAGGTCGAACCACAGCGCATGCACCAGCTGCATGCCGTCATGCAGGGGGCGGCGGACCTTATGACTCATCAATGTCTCTATCGCAGGAAATTTGCAGCAGCGCTTGTTCCTCGTCGATATTGCACACGACGAGGGTACTGCTCTTGGCCGTGATCCACGCGATGCGCGCGCTGACCGGATCCATGCTGGCTTGCTGTATCGCTTCGGGCGAAGTGGCCAGCGTGTAGCGCAGATGGCCGACCCGCAATTCGATGCGGCGGTGGCCCGGATGCAGCACCACCAGGCCGGGGTTGGGGTTTTTCTGGCTGATGGCCACGCCCAGCACGATGGCGCCATCATCGATGTCCATCGTCTCGCCCGTGTCGTGGCTGCCGACCCACCAGCGGCTCGCGCCGGTCTTGATCGCCAGCAGGTTGCCGCTGTGGCCGGCATGCACGCCTTTCAAGGCGCCGTGCAGCAGCTTGCTGCCTTGTTGCTCGATCCGCTGCATCTTGTACGGGAGCGCATTCTGGCGATGCCAGTGATACAGCTGCACGCCGTCGCCATCGGTACAGCCGATATACAGCGAGTCCCCCAGCTGGTCAACGCCGATCACGTTGTCGAGCACAGGGTGGAAGGACACGATGGGCGCTTGCTTGGGCGATGCCGGCGGGGTGGCTTGCCAGCAGACCAGCCGCCCTTTGGTATCGAGCACAACAACGTGTTCGTAGCACTCGATGCGGTGGTTCGCCAGCAGATAGAACGTCTGCAGCCATCGCCCCATGCCGGGTGGCGCATGGAAGTGTTCCCGCGGCGGCCGGTCGCACATGACCGGTTTGCTGGAAAACAGGGGGCCGGGAAAGCTGTGAAAACCCAGCGTGCCGCCGGCCGAGGTGATACAGGACAGCGTCGGCTTGAACACGCCTGCCGCCAGGATGGCGCCATGCTTCGGCGCGGAGATGATGCGCGGCTTGCCGGGTTTGACGGAGGCCGACTGCGGCACGTGATAGATGACCGCACCGCCATTGAGTTGCGCCACACACACGAGGTTGCCGCCGCTGCTGAAGCGCGGCGCCTGTGCGCGTGACGGCTGATGGCCCCGGTGATGGATCACGCCCGCCGGCGCGCGCGGCGCAAACGGTTTTCTCAGCAGGCGCACGCCTGTCGGCGCGTCGGGCAATTCCAGCTGCACGGTGCGGTAGTCATGCCGTTGCCGCACGCTGACATTGAGATGGTTGCCGCAGAGGGCGCGGCGGATCGCCACCCGCTCACGGGCTTGCTTGGGCGCCTCGCCGGCAACGCCGATCAGCCAGCAGTCGGCCAGATCGCTGCCGAGCCTGGTTTGCCACTGCTGGCCCGCGTCGGCGGGCGCCGCGTGCAGGGTGCGCGATTGGAGCAGCTTGCGCAAGCCTTCCAGCCCGGTCTGTTCGAACAGGACGCCGGGCCGCTGCCAGATGCCCCAGCTGAACTGGGCGCCAGCCTGCTGCGCGCGGCGCGCCAGCAGGATGAACAGCGCCAGATGCGCCAGGCGGGGCTCGCCCAGCTGGGACGGGCCCGCGTCGAACAGCGCCACGCTGCGCAGCGAGCGCTGGTGCACCGCCGGCTCGGGGCCGTTGAACAGCAGCTCGCCGCTGGCGGCGCGGCGCAGGAATTCGTCCGGCTCGGCGTCGGCATACACCCATTCCGTCATCAGCAGGCGTTCGTAATGGCCGCGCCGGACGATATTGCCGATGCCGGCAGGCTCGGCGCCGCGCTCCAGCGTGGCGGTGCTGAGCTTGCCGACCAGCGGATGCATGCGCAGCAGCAGTGCGCCGACGGCGGGCGCCAGGTCGGGCGGAAACAGCGTGAGCCACGGCGCCCACGGCTCCAGTGCGGCTGGCAGCGAGGTCATGCCAGCTCCCCGGCCAGCCAGTCCAGCAAGGATGGCGTCAGCGCCTGGGCCGCAGCCAGCGGCAGCAGCAGTTCCGGCGCAGGCCACAGCAGTACCGGGCTGCTGCCGGCACGCTCGACCAGATTGGTTTGCACCAGGTCCGCCGGCAGCGCCGGTTCCAGATGCGTTGGCGTCCACAGGTTGGGGGCGTGCGGATCCGGGGCGCAGTAGCGCGCGCCGTCGATCCATGGCAGCGCATCGTTCGCGCCCAGCAGTACTATCAGGTCGCGCGTGGCCAGCACCGACAAGGCCAGCAACTGGCTGGCAGTGCAGGCGTGCAGGCGCGCCAGCAGCGCCGGGACCAGCGCAGCGGGCGCCACCATGCCGGCCGGCGCCAGCGGGGTGGCGCGCGCTTGCCATGCCATTACCTGCATCAGGCCGTGCTCGCCGCGGCGACCAGCTGCTGGCGGCGTTGCGCCAGAGGCTCCGGTAGCTGCGCGGCATCGAAGTTGGCGTCGATTTCGCGCAGCAGCGCTTCGATGCGCGGGCGGGCATCGCTGGCGCCTGTGTTCGCCAACAGCAGGTCGGCGTTTTCTGCCAGCCGCGCCAGTCGCGCCATCGGCTGTTGCGACGCCTGTTCGACCACCGCGTGCAGCAGCGGATGGCTGGCGTCCGCCAGCAGTTCGCGCAGGATTTCGCGCGCGCTGAGCTGGCCTGCAGCCGTCGGGATCACGTACAGCAGCGGCCACAGGTCGGCGCGGGTGGCCGCCTTGCGGCCGGCCAGCACGGCTGCCGCCGCGATCAGCTGCTGGGCCTTGACGATGCGGCGGTCCGACAGTTGTACCTGGGCCTGGCGCAGCAGGCGGATCGCCTGTGCCAGCGCCAGCCGTACACCCTCCATGTCGACCTGCGGCACGGCCTGGTTCAGCACGTCGAGGCTGGACAGGTCGAGCATGGCCGCCACCTTGTGCTGGCCAGCTGCCCAGCCGCCCGCCAGCAGATCTTCCAGGCGGTTGTCGGGCACCGGCTCGACAAACACGTGCAGCAGGAAGCGGTCGGCGAACGCCGCCAGGCCCTCATCCTCGGGCAGCGCATTGGCGGCGCCGACACAGACCCGCAGCGGACACGCGATGCGCGTATGGCCGCGCCGGAACTGGCGCTCGTTCAGCAGTCCAAGCAGGGTGTTGAGGATGGCGGTCGAGCCAAGGAAGACTTCATCGAGGAAGGCGATTTCCGCCTCGGGCAGCATCCCGGCGATATCCGTTTCCACCTGGCCCACGCGCAGTTTGCTCAGGTTGACGGGGCCGAACAGCTCGGATGGTTCCGTGAAGCGGCCCAGCAGATATTCGAAATACTGTCCACCCAGGCTCTGGGCCACGCGCCGTACTACTGCGCTTTTCGCCGTGCCGGGCGGCCCGATCACCAGCAGATGTTCGCGCGCCACGGCCGCCAGTATCATCAGTTCGGCCAGTTGTTCGCGATCGACCAGGCCAGCGGTGGCCTCGCGAATGGCGGCTCGTAAATGCTGCGCGGCTTGATTCACAGGCAATGTCATGGGTGCACTAGTTTATATTCAGAATAATTTAATATTTTAACAAGAAGTTGATATATTGTCTTGTGGAAATTTTTGTTGTCAGCACCTATGGCTGCCGCCGTCCCGCCGAGCGCCGCCTGTGCGTGCCGGCAGGGCGCGATGCCGGGAACGGGGGCCAGCTCACAGATCGCATTCCCAGGTTTCATCGACCATCGCCTGGCCAAACGCATGCACGGGCTGCTGCGCCACCAGCACATAGCCTTTGCCCTGGTAAATCTGGCGCGCGCTTTTCTGCTGATCGGTGGTCCACAGGCGCATCTTGCGGTAGCCGGCGGCGCGGGCGAAGCGGTGGCATTCGTCCACCAGGTGCGATCCCAGGCCATGGCCGCGCGCCGCTTCTTCCACCAGAAGTAGGCGCAGCTTGGCCACGCCGGCTTCATCGCTGCGCGCCACGGCGATCGAGCCGACCGCTTGCCCTGCCATTTCAGCGATCCAGCAATGTTCCAAGGCCGGATCGAAGTGGCGTGCGAACTCCGCGCAGATGTGTCCGACCAGCTGTTCAAAACTGGCATCCCAGCCGTGCTGCGTGGCATACACCTCGCCATGGCGGCGCGCGATCCATTCCATGTCGCCGGCGCGGTGCGCACGCAGCACGAAAGGCTGGGCATATTTCATGCCTGAGGGCGCCGCGTTACTGCCGAGCAGTTCGCCGATGGTCTGCATGGCATCGAGCAAGCGCAGCTGCTGTGCTTCGTCGAGGGGCGCCAGCATCTCGCCCACTTCGTCGCGCGAACGCTGGTCCAGCGGCGCATACACGCTGCGGCCGTGCTGGGTCAGATGCAGCAACTTCGTGCGGCCGTCGCTGGCGCAAGGCACTTTGCCGACCAGCCCGGCATTTTCAAACTTGGCGACAATGCGGCTCAGGTAGCCGCGATCAAGGCCGAGGTCGCGGCATAGCGCGGCCGACGGCCGGTCGCCATGGTGCGCCAGTTCGTCCAGCACGCGCGATTCGGTCAGCGTGAATTCGCTATGCAGCAAGCCTTCGCGCAAGACGCCGATGTGGCGCGTAAAGAAGCGGTTGAACGCACGGACGGCCGCGACACGGTCGCTGGAAACCTGGACAGGCATGATATCTCCACAATCTATATGCAAGCCATTGTGCGGCATATTGTTGACTCAGTCAACATGTTGGTGCCTGCGCTAGCCTGGGTGCTTGCCGCAGTGCGGCCGCTGGCGCTTCCAGGCTGACGTCCTGGCGCCGATGGGAATGGATTCGTCTTGCCGCACGAAAATATCCATCATCCATCGCAGGAGTGCGCTAGTCTGTCGCTGTTTGCCGTACAGTTAAGCAACTCCCGTACTGCCCATCGTTTCCGGCCCCTTGCCGGCATTGCACGGCCGCGCACGCCGGTGCGATGCTGTCTTGGTACCACCCGTCTCACCTGGCCCATAGGACTGCATGATTTCTTTTCGTAACCCCCTTTCCCGTTCCACGCGCCCGCACTGGCGTGGCTGGCTGCTGCCGCTGCTCTTGACCCTGCTGCTGGCGTGCTCGCTGTCGGCGCCGCCGGCCTGGTCCCAGCCCGTCGATGACGCGGCCACGGCCGACCAGCGCCTCGATGGCTTGCGCAAGCAGATCACGACCATTCAGAAGGCGCTCGATGGCGAGGCCGATCTCGATGACGCAACTTTGTCGCAGATGCGGGCCGATGCGCTGGCGGCCAGCGCCGAGGCGGACAAGGTGGCCGAGTCGCTCGCGCCCACCCTGGCCAGCGTGCAGGCGCGGCTGGCCGAGCTGGGCAAGCCGGCAGCGGGGGGCAAGGATGCGCCGGACGTGGCGGCGCAGCGCAACCAGCTGGACCGCACCAGCAGCGCCCTCGATGCGCAGGTGAAGCTGGCGCGCCTGCTGGCCGTGGAAGCGACGCAGGCGTCGGAACAGGTGTCGACGGCGCGCCGCGCGCAGCTGCAGGCGCGCCTGGGCGAGCGCACGGCCTCGATTTTGGCCGGTTCCTTCTGGAAACAGCTGCATGCCGAATTGCCGCAGAATCTGCAGCGCCTGCGGGCGCTGGAGCTGGAGCTGGCCAACGCGGCAAGCGCCACGCCATGGTCGGCCTGGGGCGGCTTGCTGGCCGGTATCGTGCTGGTGATCGGCGCCAGCGTCTGGGCGTCGCGCTATCTGCTGGTGATCACGGCCACGCGCGTGCCGCATGGCCGTTTGCGCCGTTCGCTGCATGCGCTGGCCGTGCTGGTGCTGGCGCTGGCCACGCCGGGGCTGGTGGCGGAATTGCTGGCCATGGGCTTGCGCTGGGATGGCGGCCTGTCCGACAAAACCTCGACTTTCCTCAGCAGCTTGATCGGCATCATCTGTTTTGCCGGCTTTACGGCGGGCCTCGGTCATGCGCTGCTGTCGCCTTGGCGCGTGTCGTGGCGTCTGCTGCCCCTGCCCGATGCGCTGGCGCACCGCTTGCGCCATTTTCCCTCGATGTTTTCCTTCATCGTCGTGCTCGTGTGGGCCACGGAGCGCGTCACCATCGTCATCAATGCGGGCCTGTCGACGGCCGTGGCCGTCAATTGCATCGTCGCCCTGGTGATGAGCACGACCATCGCCTACGGCCTGATGCGCGCCGAGCGCTGCTGGCGCCAGTTGCGCGAAGCCGATCCCGCCACCCTGGTCACACCGCTGTGGCTGCGCTGCGTCACGGTGCTGCTGTGGCTGGCGCTGGCGTCCAGCGTCATCAGCTTGCTGGTCGGCTATGTGGCGTTCGGCAGTTTTATCGCCAAGCAAATCGCCTGGGTCATCGTGGTGGTGGGCAGCACTTATCTGCTGACGGTGCTGGTCGATGACATCTGCATGCTGCTGGCCTCCGCGCCGCCGCCGCCGGACGCGGCCCACCCCGTGCTGGCCACGCCCAAGGCGCGCGACCAGGCGGCCGTGCTGCTGTCGGGCATCGGCCGCGCCATCGTCGTGCTGCTGGCCCTGATGCTGCTGCTGGCGCCGTTCGGCGAAGGTCCGGGCGAGCTGTTCCAGCGGGTGGGCAAGCTGCAGGATGGCCTGGCCATCGGCGAAGTGGCGATCCGCCCTGCCGCGCTGATCCAGGCCCTGCTGGTGCTGGTCGTGGGCTTTGTTGCGCTGGGCCTGTTCAAGCGCTGGCTGCAAAACAGTTATTTGCCGACCACCAATCTCGACACGGGCATGCAAGTGTCGTTCATCACCCTGTTCGGCTATATCGGCGGGGTGCTGGCCGTGGCGCTGGCCCTGTCGGCGGCCGGCATCGGCCTGGAACGCATCGCGTGGGTGGCGTCGGCCTTGTCGGTGGGGATCGGTTTTGGCTTGCAGGCGGTGGTGCAGAACTTCGTGTCCGGCCTGATTCTATTGGCCGAGCGTCCCGTCAAGGTGGGCGACTGGGTGTCCCTGGGCGGCGTGGAAGGCGACATTCGCCGCATCAATGTGCGCGCCACGGAAATTCAGCTGGGCGACCGTTCCACGGTGATCGTGCCGAACTCGGAATTCATCACGAAGACGGTGCGCAACGTCACGCTGGCCAATCCGCTGGGCCTGGTGCAAGTCAAGCTGCCATTGCCGCTGGGCACGGATGCGCAGGCGGCGCGCGCGCTGATCCTGTCCACCTTTGTCGACAATCCCGACGTGCTCGATACGCCGGCGCCCAGCGTGCAGCTCGATGGCATCGACAATGGCTATCTGCTGTTCAACGCCACGGGCTTTGCCGCGTCGCCGCGCCTGAGCTCGGGCATCCGCAGCGCCCTGCTGTTCGAGTTGCTCAAGCGTCTGGACGCGGCGCATATCGCCATCGCCAAGCCCAGCACGATGGTGCTGAGCACGGTGCCGGCCCAGCCGGAGACGCCGGTGATGTCGGCCGTGGCGCCGGCACCCGCAGCGTCACCCGCGCCCGTGCCGCCGTTGACGAGCTAATCAGCGGACCGTCGACCACAGCAGCGCCGCCAGGTACAGGCCGATGCCGAACGCCGTGTGGGCCATCAGGCTGCGCAGGCGGGCGGCGTTCGGATGGGGCGTCTTGCTGGCGGCCAGGCCGGCACCCATGCCCGGCTGCAAGATGCAAAACGGCGCGGCCACGCTCAGCACGCCCGCCAGCAGGGCCGGCACCAGGGTCGGCTGCTGCACCCATTCCTGCCCCGCCAGCGCCAGCAGCACGGCCGCAAACAGCACGCCGACCGCATAGTGAAACGTCCAGCCCACGATCGCTTCATCGCGCACGGGCGCCGCCTGGGCGATGTTGGCGTGGATGAAGGTGCCGCGCGGCAAATGACCGAGCCAGCGTCCCACCATTGCAAAGTTCAGCGAGGGCAGGCACCAGAAGCGCTTTAACGCCACCGCCCACACATCCATCACCGCCGTCGCGCCCACGCCGATCGCCAGCGCATCGAGCCAGAGTATTTGCATTGTTGCTCCTAACATTCAATTGATTGCTTGAATGTTATAAGGGTGCTAGCATCGTGTCAATGAAAAATGCCGATATCGAATTTCTGACCGGTTCCGCCGGCTTTGCCCATATTTTAGGCAGCGCGCCGCGCCTGCGCCTGCTCGAGCAGATCGCGCAGGGCGAGTTTGCGGTGGAGCAACTGGTGGAGTTGACGGGCCTGTCCGTGGCCAATACGTCGCAGCATTTGCAGCAGTTGCGGCGCGCCGGATTCGTGCAGGCGCGGCGCGACGGCAAGCGCGTGCTGTACCGGCTGGGCAGCGGCCCCATCGTGCAATTGCTGGCCGCATTGGAACTGTATGCGCAGCATCAGCGCAGCGAGTTGCAGGCGCTGAGCCGGGGCGACCACGTGGAAGCCATCACGGGCGACGAGTTGCTGGCGCGCATGCAGGAAGCCAGCATCACCGTGCTCGACGTGCGGCCCGCGCAGGAATTTGCGGCCGGCCACTTGCCCGGCGCGATCAATATCCCTTTTGATGACTTGCAGCGCCGCCTGGGCGAATTGCCGGCGAACGCAGAAATTGCCGCCTACTGCCGCGGCCCGTATTGCGTGCTGTCCGTGCAGGCAGTGGCGGCGCTGCGCCAGCATGGCTTGCATGCGCGCCGTCTCGGCAGCGGCTACGACGATTGGCAGGCGGCCGGCTTGCCTGTCGTCAAGGCGGCGTGATGGCTATCCCCAACAGCAAGCAGGAACTGGTCGACGCCATCAACGGCACGTATGCAAAGTTGATGCAGGAGCTGGCGCGCGTGCCGCCCACGCTGGCGCGCCCCCCCGTGCTGGAAGGGCAAGTGGCGGGCACGCGCATGAGCGTGTGCGACCTGCTCGCCTACCTGGTGGGCTGGAACGAGCTGGTCTTGCACTGGCACGCGCAGCTGCGCGACGGAAAATCCATCGAGGACATCGCCTTTCCCGCCGAAGGTTTCACGTGGAACGCTCTGGGAAAACTGGCGCAGCGCTTCTATGCGGACTATGCTGAACTGGGCATGGACGACTTGCTGCAGCGCCTGGAGCAGGCCAAAAACCAGCTGCTGGCGCTGATCGACAGCCATGACGATGCGCAACTGTATGGCCAGCCCTGGTACACGCATTACACGATGGGACGCATGATCCAGTTCAATACGGCGTCGCCGTATGCAAATGCGCGCACGCGTCTGCGGGCCTGGCTCAAGACCTTGTAGCGGGCGGAGCGGCAGGCTTGCACGATTGCATCAGTACGCTGAGAAAATTTTTCAGGCAGGATAGTGGTTTCAAGCGCAACCCTCTGAAGGATCACCATGCTGACCATCGCCCTCGCCCAGATGAATCCCACCGTGGGCGATTTCGACGCCAATGTCGCCGCCCTCATCGCGCGCATGGACCGCGCGAGCAGCGATGGCGCAGACCTGCTGGTGTGCCCCGAGCTGTCGCTGTGCGCGTATTACCCGGGCGACCTGTTCGAGGATGCCGCCTTCCTGCGCGGCATGCGGCAGGCGCTCGACACCTTGCTGCAGGCGTCCACGCGCTGGCCCGCGCTGGTCACCGTCATCGGCGCGGCGCGGCCCAATCCCGGCATCGGCAAGCCCCTGTATAACGCCTTGCTGGCGATGCGCGACGGGCGCATCGTGGCCGAATACTACAAGCAGCTGCTGCCGACCTACGGCATCTTCGACGAGGGCCGGCATTTCGAACCGGGCCCGCCCGGCGCCTGCACCTTGACGATTGCCGGCTGCAAGGTCGGTTTCATGATCTGCGAGGATGGCTGGAACGACGATGGCCGTGCCTACGCCGTCAACCCCTTCGACGCCCTGCATGCGGCGGAGCCCGACCTGATCGTCAGCATCAACGCCAGCCCATCCGACATCGGCAAGCGCGCGCAGCGCCACGCCGTGTTTGGCGCCGCCTGCGCGCGCGTGAACTTGCCCTTGTTGTTCGTCAACCAGGTGGGCGGCCAGGATCAGCTCGTGTTCGACGGCGCCTCGTTTGCCGTCTCTCCGCGCGACGGCGTGCAATTCGAGGCGGCCCGCTTCGTCGAGGATTTTCAATTGCTGCGCTTTGCCGGCGGCCGTTTTACGCGCACCGATGGCCAGCCCTTCCCCGTGCCCGACCCGGACGGCATCCCCGCCGTCGAATTTGCGCGGCGCCAGATCGTGCTTGGTTTGCGCGATTACGCGCGCCGCTGCCGCTTCACGAAAGTGGTGGTCGGCTGCTCGGGCGGCATCGATTCGGCGCTGACCCTGGCCCTGGCCGTCGAGGCGCTGGGCGCGGACAACGTGGTGGCCATCACCATGCCATCCGTGTTTTCCAGCGCCGGTTCCGTCACCGATTCCGTGGCCCTGTGCGCCAACCTGGGCATCGCGCTGTACACGCATCCGATCCGTGACATCGTGGCGCAGTACGAAGCCGGATACGCGGGGGCCTTTGACGGCAAGCTGCAGGGGCTGCCGCTGGAAAACCTGCAGGCACGCGTGCGCGGCACGATCCTGATGGAATACTCGAACGCGTTTGGCGCCCTGCTGCTCACCACCGGCAACAAGAGCGAAATCTCGGTTGGCTACTGCACCCTGTACGGCGACACGAACGGGGGACTGGGGCTGATCGGCGACCTGTATAAAACAGAGGTGTTTGCCCTGTCGCGCCACGTCAATGCCAGCGCGGGGCGCGAGCTGATTCCCGTTGCCGTGCTCGACAAACCCCCGTCGGCGGAACTGGCGCCGGGCCAGCGCGACACGGACAGTTTGCCGCCGTATCCCGTGCTCGATGAAATTTTGAAGTGGCATATCGAGGGCAGGCGCCTGCCGGCGGCCGAAAGCGCGCAAGCGTCGGCCTTTGTCGGCCAGCTGCGCCAGACGGACGACGGGCGCGCACTGGTGACGCGCATCCTTGGCATGGTCGCCCGCAACGAATACAAGCGGCGCCAGGCGGCGCCCATCATCCGCGTGCGTTCGCGCGCCTTTGGCAGCGGGCGCCAATTGCCGATTGCCGCCCACTACCCCACCGGAGACGACGCATGACCCTCGCCTATCCCGCCGACGCGGCCATCCTGATCGGCCGCTTCCAGCCTTTTCACAATGGCCATGCCGGCCTGCTGCAGAAGGCGCTGGCCACCGCGTCCAGCGTGGTGGTGGTGCTCGGTTCCGCCTTCCATGCGCGCAGTCCGAAGAACCCGTTTACGTGGCAGGAGCGGGCCGCCATGATCGCCGCCACCTTGCCCGAGGCGCAGCGCGCGCGCGTGCATTACGTGGCCGTGCGCGATTACTACGACGATGGCCTGTGGGCCGACGCCGTGCGGCACGCCGTGGCGGGCGCCCTGCCCGCGGCGCAGCGCGTGACCCTGGTGGCCTGCTTCAAGGACGCTACCAGCTATTATCTGCACCACTTCCCCCACTGGCAGCTGCTGAATCTGGAAATCGACGCGGGCGCGCCCATCGGCGCGACGGCCATCCGCAACGTGCTGTTCGAAGCCGAGGACGTGGACGTGTCGCTGAGCGCCGTGGCGCAGCTGCTGCCGGCGGCCATCGGCCAGTATCTGAAGGCGTGGACCTTGCTGCCGTGGTACGCGCCGCTGGTGCAGGAATACCGCGCCATCGAAGCGTACAAGGCGCGCTGGCGCACGGCGCCGTATGCGCCCATCTTTTGCACCGTGGATGCGCTGGTGCAGACGGGCGGCCACGTGCTGCTCGTGCGCCGCGGCGGCTATCCGGGCAAGGACTTGTGGGCCTTGCCCGGCGGCTTCCTGGAGCCGCGCGAACGGCTGCTGCAGGGCGCCCTGCGCGAGCTGGCGGAAGAAACCCAGCTGGGCGTGCTGGCGCCCACCCTCGTCGAGGCGCTGGTCGGCGTGGCCGTGTTCGACCACCCGGACCGCAGCCAGCGGGGGCGCACCATCACGCATGCGCACTATTTTGACTTGAAGACGCGTCAGCTGCCTGCCGTGACGGCGGCCGACGATGCGGCGCTGGCGCAGTGGGTGCCGGTGAGCGCCCTGCCGGCCATGGAAGAGCAGTTCTTCGAAGACCACTTCCATATCCTGAACCACTTCCTCAAGCTCACGCACGAGGGGCGCTGAGGGGGCGCCGCGGGGCGCTTTCCCCCTCGCTGCCTGTCAGGACGTCACGCGTTCCCAGCCATGCCTGACGGCCGCCTTGAAGTCGTCCCACGCGGACTGGGGATACGTGTGTTCCCAGTTGCTGCGCAGCTCGGGCTCGACCTGCTCCCAGCTTTGTCCCCGGTAGCTGTCGCTGCCCGCCATCGAATGCCCATAGCGGTAGGCGGGATCGTAGTCGTCGAAGCGACCGCCGCTGGAGGCGTACTGGCTGCTCCAGTGGTTGCGGTAGTACTGCTCGTCGTCGTAGCTGGTGCCGGGCAGGTTGTCGGCGCCGGGATAGCGGCGCACGTTGGCGCCAGCGCTGGACGGCGGCGGCGCTGCCATGCCGCCCGCAAATTGCTGCGATGTGGATGCCGCGGCGTTCACGTTGCCGGCCGGCGTGCCCTGCTGCGATGGCGCGCCTGACTGCATGCTGGCGCCCTGGCGCATCGCGCTGTCGCTGGTGGGTGCGCCTTGCCAGCCGCCGGCGCGCCAGTGCTCGGCGTGCGCATCGATGTCGAGCGGCGCGTAGCGCTCGACGAGGTCCGTGGCGCGCTGGATATCGGCGTCGCTCGCCTCTTCCAGGGTCAGCACGACATGTCCGCGCCGCACGGCTTCCGCATAGATGTGGCGGTCGGCGTGGCTGCCGAACAGGTCCGTAAAGAAATGCTTGATGTTGTCGAGCAGGTTGTCGCTGTCGTCGCGGCGGATGTTTTCCGCTGCTGAAATATCGTCACCGCCCGCATCGTGCAGGCGGATGTTGGCGCTGGGAAAGCCCGCCGTGATCAGGTCGTGCCGGGCGCGCTCGGCCATATCGCGCAGGACGAAAACTGCTGCCAATGTATGTGCCATGATGGTCTCCAATCGGTGAACAACGTCCTTTCAGTGTAGGCCGTGAAAAACGAAAGGGGCGCTCGTTTGCCCCTTGGAAATCGTTGTGTTCAACAAGTGTTGGCGACCTGATATGGGCGTCGTGGCGCCACGTGAAACCTCAGGCGGGCGTGCCCACGAAACCGCGTAAAAAGTCGATAAAGGCGCGCACTTTTTCCGCAATGTGCTGCGTGTTCGGGTACACGGCATACACGCCCTGCTCCGGGAAGGCGACGTCGGGCAGCAGGCGGCGCAGGCGTCCCGCGCGCACCTCGGCTGCGACCAGCCATTCGGGCAGCAGGGCCACGCCGCAGCCGCCCAGGGCAAAGCCCAGCAGGGCCGAGGCGGAATCGGAATGGATGGCGGCATCGTCCTGCGCGGCAAAGGCGGCGGGGCCTTCCGGCGTCTGCACGTCCCAGCGCAGGGGCGACGCGAGGCGGCTGTGCGCCAGCCAGCGCGCGCGCTGCAGGTCGGGCAAGGTGGCGATGTCGCGGCCGGGCAGGCTGGCCAGGTAGGCGGGCGAGGCGACGGGCCAGATCGCGTACGGCTCGATCAGCGCGGCGCGGTAGCTCGAATCGTTGAGGGAACCCATGCGGATGGCCAGGTCATAGCCGCCCGAAATCAGGTCTTCGTGCGAGGATGACGAGGAATGCTGGATCTGCAGCTGCGGGTGGGCGGCGGCAAAGGCGATCAGCGCGGGGACCACCGTGCGGCTGCCGTATTCCACGGTGGTGGTCAGGCGCAGGGTGCCGCGCAAGCCCTGGTGGCCCTGGCGCGCCGTCTCGATGGCGCCGTGCGCTTCGCTGAGCACGCGCTGGCAATCCTCGTAAAAACGCCGCCCCACGTCCGTCAGCGCCAGGCTGCGCGTGCTGCGCGTGAGCAGCGACACGCCCAGCTCCGCTTCCAGCTGTTTCAAATTGAAACTGACGACGGCCTTGCTCTGGCCCAGCACGGCGGCGGCGGCCGTCAGCGAACCGGCGTCGACGATGGCGATGAAAATACCCAGGCGGTCAAGACTGATCATAAATAAAAATGAGTAAACATGCGGGTTTCCGAGGTTTGTCAAAATTTGTTTGACAGTGTAATCGGGGCTGGCCCGTTACGCAAATGGCGATGGGCGCTTAAGCTGGCCGTTTGCCATTCGGAGCACCATGGACTATCGCAAAAAAGTCGCGGCCATCTATCTGCTGGGGTTTTTCGTCGACCTGATCAACATGTTCATCACCAGCGTCGCCTACCCCGACATCGGCCATGCCTTGCACGCCTCGGTGGCGCAGCTGGCCTGGATCAGCACCGCTTACATTCTCGGCCTGACCGTCGTCATCCCCGCCAGCGCCTGGCTGGCTGCCTATTATGGCAGCAAAACGGTGTTTGTGTCTTCTTTGCTAATCTTTTTGTGCGCCAGCATCGGTGCCGGCCTGGCGCAGTCGATCGAGGCGCTGATCGCCTGGCGCTGCGTGCAGGGGCTCGGCGGTGGCTTGCTGATCCCGCTGGGGCAAAGCATGACCTACCAGCTGTACCAGCCCGCCGAGCGCCCGGGCCTGTCCTCCGTCATCATGCTGGTGGGCTTGCTGGCGCCCGCCCTGTCGCCAGCCTTGGGCGGTGCGATCGTCGACAGCCTGTCGTGGCGGGCGATCTTTTACCTGAACGTGCCGTTTGCCGTGCTGACGCTGCTGCTGGCCGTCTGCTGGCTGCGTCCCGATCCCCCGCGCGCGGCCGTTCCCCGTCTCGACACGGGCGGCCTGCTGGCGGGCAGCATGGCGATTTTGCTGCTGCTGCTGGGCCTGACCATGCTGGGCACGCCGGGCGAGTGGCTGGCCGGCGCCGGCGTGCTGGTGCTGGGCGCCGCCTGCGCGTGGGGCTATGTGCGCGGCGCGCTGCGCAAGTCCACGCCCCTGCTCAACCTGCGCCTGGCTACCGAACCCCTGCTGCGCGTGTCCATGCTCATGTACCTGCTGGTGCCGGGCGTGTTCATGGGCGTGAGCCTGCTGGCCATGCTGTACCTGCAGGGCGTGCTGGGCATGCCCGCGTCCACGGCGGGCGCGCTGATGCTGCCGTGGGCGCTGGCCTCGTTTGCGGCCATTTCGCTCACAGGGAAAAGCTACCGCCGCGTGGGGCCGCAACCGCTGTTCATCTTTGGTGCGCTGCTGCAGGCGGCGGGCATGCTGATGCTGCTGCGGGTGGACTCGGCGGGCCAGTTGTTCTGGCTGGCCGGCGCGTATGCCGTGATGGGCTTTGGCGGCGGCTTGTGCAGCAGCACGGCGCAAAGCACGGCGTTCCTGCGCACGCCGGACGGGCAGCTGAGCCAGGCCAGCGCCGTGTGGAACATCAACCGCCAGCTGGGCTTTTGCCTGGGCGTGGCGCTGCTCAGCGTGCTGCTCAACAGCCTGCTGGCGGCGCGCGGTATCGCCACGCTGGACGACCCCGCCCAGCATGCGCGCGCGGCGCAGGTGTTTCACTGGTGTTTTGCACTGGCCGCCGCCTCGTGCGTGCTGCCGTTGGCGCTGTGCGCGCGCATCGATAACCGCGCCATTCTCGACCTTTTACATCACCATGGAGTAGCGAAAAAATGAAGACAACGAACCCCTGTTTTGACGACGTGTTATCCACGCATGTGCTGATCCGCGAATGGCTCTCCGGCGAGGCCGCGGCGCCCGAACATTGCGCCAATTTGCTGGCGCGTTTTTCGCCCGGTTTCACGATGGTGTCCCCCGGCGGCAAGCAGCTCGACCATGCTGGCTTGACGGCGTTTTTCCAGGGCGCCGGCGGCAGCCGCCCCGGCCTCGTCATGCGCATCACAGACTTGAAGGTGATTCAGGAAAGCGCCGCCGGCGCCACCGTGTCTTACCGCGAATTCCAGTCGCTGCCCGGCGCAGAAAACACCGAGCGGCTATCGACCGTCGTGTATGACAAAACACCGGGTGGGACGCTGCTGTGGCGCCATCTGCATGAGACGTGGGTGGCGCGGGCGGATTGATCTTGCCACGTGGTGGCACGCGCGCTGCCTGAAGGACGATGCGCGTATCATGCGGTTCTTGCACCCGGAGAAAACACAGATGCGCATAGACACGACATCGGATTCGCCAAGCTGGACCAAGGTCTTTGACATTGGTCATGAACTGCGGCAGCTTGGTCCCTTGATGGAAGAAAAATATCCTGATCTCGACTGGGAATTGTTTGTCTGCTTGCGCTGCGTGCCAAAAGACTTGCAGCGAAAAACATTCTGCCGCTATTACGCCAGCGACAAGATGTTCGGCCTCGATATCGCCATGGATGAAGAAGACTTCGTGCCGGTGAAAAAAGACACGCCTGGGCAACGCAAATTGATCGGCACCGCTTTCTTCACTTTTTTTGCCGCCAGCATCCGGAAATACGAGAAAAAACTGCCGGGACTCCAGCCCGTTTCAGCGCAACTGATCGCCGATGTGCGGCAATGGTGCATCGCCAGTCAGTGGCTCGATTCCGCCGTCTGATGCGCCATGCACACGCGGGCACTCACGTGAGGTCGTGCAAGTCCTTGCGCTGCGCCGGGCCGATGGAAAACCGCGAAAACGCCACCTCCAGGCCACCGCGTTCCGGCGTGCAGCACATGGGTCCGACAAGGTAGCGCGATGCCGCGGGAAACGGCGCCAGGCGCAGCAGCGGCCAGCGCTGGCCATCGGTCGAATACTGCACGCGGATCACGCCCTTTTCCACCGTCACGCGCAGCCAGAAACCGTCGGGCATGGCGGGCGCCAGGCTGACGGCCCAATCCGATGTACCCACCGTCAGCACGGTGCTGAGCAGCAGCTGGCCATCGGAAAATTCCACGCCGCACTTGATCCAGTTTTCCGCATCGATGCGCACCATCATGCCGGCCTGGTCGTACAGCGCAGCATACTGCGCCGCCACGTGCAGCTGCGCCGTAAAATCGCCGTCGACGTCCGTGCCGAAAAAGTGGCCGCTGTCGCGGATAAAGCCATAGTGAGTCTTGCGCCAGAAATCCGTGCCCGCATCCGTCGTCACGCGCAATTGCGCGCCGTCGGTGGACCATGTTGCCGGCTGATTCAGCCAGCTGCCTTGCGTGAACATCGCATCTCCTCCTGAGCAAAAAATGCTACATAGTTTGCCCCCATCCCAGCGCCTTGTACAGGGCAATCGCGTCGATGTAGGACGCCGTTTCCGCCAGCAGCGCTTCGCGCCGGATATCGAACAAGGCGCGCTGGTTTTCCAGCACGGCCTGGTAGCTGCCGACGCCGCCCCGATAGCGCGTGCTGGCGATATCGAGCGCCGCATTGCCGTGGCGCGCAGACTGCAGCAAGGAGGCCAATCGCGCCTGGTTTTCCGCCAGCTGCGTGACGGCGTTTTCCACGTCTTCCTGCGCGATTAACAGCGTCTGCGCATAGCGGGCCAGCGCGCCTTGCGCCTCGGCCTGCGTGCCGCGCAAGCGTGCCTTCACGCTGCCCAGGCGGAAGGCCGGATAGCTGACGGAGGGCGCCACCTCGAAGGCGCGCGCGCCGCCGTCGAACACGCTGCTGCCGCGCAGCGCAAAGAAGCCTAAGAAACCTCCGAGGCTCAGGCGCGGATACAGGTCTGCCGTGGCGGCCCCCACGTCTTCGCTGGAGGCGGCCAGCAGGCGTTCGGCGCGCACCACGTCGGGACGGTGCTTGATCAACTGGTTCACGTCGCCCAGCGGCAGCTGGCCCGCCAGCGGCGCCTGCTGCCGCGGCATGGTGGCCAGCGCGATGCCGCCCGGCGCCTGACCGCTCAGGACATCGAGCCGGTACTGCGCCAGGCGCAAGCCCGCCTGCAACGGCGGCAAGGCCGCCTCGCTGCGCGCCAGGTTGGCCAGCGCGTTGTGGCGCTCTTCCGGCAAGCCGCTGCCGGCGCGGATGCGCGCGTCGGTCAAGGCCACCGTGTCGCGCCAGCTTTGTATCTGCGCCTGCGTCAGCGCCAGGTTTTGCTGGTAACCGAGTGCTTCGTAGTAATTGCGCGCCACCTCGGCGGCAATCGTCAGCTGCACTTGCCGCAAGTCCGCCTGCGCCGCGTCGGCGCGCGCCTGCGCCGAACGCGTGACGTGCGCGAGGCGGCCGAACAGGTCGATCTCCCATTGCGCATCGAAACCCAAGCGCGTGCTGGCGCTGGCGGCGCGGCTGTCTGGCGCATCCTGCTGCACGCTGCGCCGCCATCCTGCCTGGCCCGTGACGGTGGGCAGTTCATCGAGGCGGCGCTCGTCGAAGACGGCACGCGCGGCCAGCAGGTTCGCCTGCGCCTGCGCGATATCGAGGTTGTGCGCCAAGGCGCTGGCGATCAGCTGGGACAGGCGCGCATCGTCGAAAAACGTCCACCAGGCGGTGTCGCCGGCAGTGGCCTGGCCAGGCGCAAACTGCGCCTGCTGCGGGCTGGCCAGCTGGATGTCGGGCGTGCCCGGCGTGACGTAGGCGGGGCTGACGGCGCAGCCGGCCAGCAGAGCAATGACAGCAAGGGGAAACAGTCGTTTTTTCATGTGGATTCCTTAGTGCGGCGCGGCGTCGTGCGCCAGTGCCTGCGACAGATCGCGTGCGCGCGGCGTGGCATCGTCGGCCGCGTGACGGCGGGCCAGGAAGGTGTACACGGTGGGCAGCACGAACAGGGTAAAAAAGGTGCCGATCAACATGCCCGACACGATCACCACGCCCAGGCCGAAGCGGCTGTTGGCGCCCGCGCCGGACGCGAACAGCAGCGGCACCAGGCCCACCACCATGGCGGCCGTCGTCATCAGGATCGGGCGCAGGCGGATCTGCGCCGCCTTGCGGATGGCGCTGAGGCGGTCCAGCCGTTCATGCACCTGCAATTCGTTGGCAAATTCCACCATCAGGATCCCGTGCTTGCTGATCAAGCCGATCAGGGTCACGAGGCCGATCTGCGTGTAGATGTTGACGGTGGCGTAGCCGAGGGCCAGCGGGATCAGGGCGCCGCAGATCGACAGCGGTACCGTGATCAGGATGATCAGCGGGTCCGTCAGGCTTTCATACTGCGCCGCCAGCACCAGGTAAATCACGACGACGGCCGCGAGGAAGGCCAGCAGCAGGGCATTGCCTTCCGTGGCGAACTGGCGCGCATCCGATTGCCAGTCGTAGCTGAAGCCGGGCGGCAGGGTTTTCGCCACGCCATCGAGGAAGGCGACGGCGTCGCCCAGGGTCACGCCCGGCGCCGGCACGCCCTGGAAGGTGGCCGCATTTTGCTGGTTGAACTGGGTCAGCATGTTCGGCTCGATCTGTTCCGTCACCGACACGACGGCGGACAGGGGCAGCAGGCTGCCGTCGTCGGCGCGCACGTACTGCTGCGTCAGGGCTTGCGCCGTGAGCCGCTGCTCGCGCGGGCTTTGCGCGATGACGTCGTATGCGCGGCCATCCATGCCGAAGCGGTTCAGATAATTCTCACCCACCAGCACGGCCAGCGATACACCGATGTCCTGCATGCGGATGCCCAGGCTGTTCGCCTTCGAGCGGTCCACGCGCACCTTGACGACGGGGTTGTTGTAATCGAGGTCGCTGTCGACGACGGCAAACAGGCCGCTGTCGCGCGCGCGCTGCTTGACGTCTTCCATGGTGCGGAACAGGGTGGCGTAATCCTGCGCGCTGCGCAGCACCATCTGCACGGGCAAGCCGCCGCTCGATCCCGGCAAGGGCGCCAGCTGGAAAGCGAAGATGCTGGTGCCTTCCACGTCGCCCACGGCGTGCTGCAATTCGGCCTGGATGACGGCCGCATTGCGCGAACGTTCGGCCCACGGCGTCAGGTTGATGCCGCCGATGCTCGACGCCGGCCCTTCGCCGCCATTGATGATCCAGCGCGAGTCCGTTTCGGGGATATTTTTGTAGATCTCATCGAGCTTGTACGAGAAGCGTTCCACGTAATCGAGGTTGGCATGCTGCGGCGCCTTGATCGCCGTCAGCACGCTGGCCTGGTCTTCCGCGGGCGCCAGTTCGCGCTGCGGCAGCAGGTACAGAAACGGCAAGCTGACCATCACCAGCGCGGCGAAACCGGCACTGAGCCAGCGGTGGTGCAGCGAGCGGTCCAGCAGGCGCGCGTAGCGCGTGGTCAAGCCGTCGAAGAAATGCTCGGCGGCGCGCGCCATGCGCCCTTCCGATTGTTTCGGCTGCAGCAGCAAGGAGCTCATCACGGGAGACAAGGTCAGCGCCACCACGCCCGACACCACCACGGCGCCGGCCAGGGTCAGCGCGAATTCCTTGAACAGCGCGCCCGTGAGCCCCCCCATCATGCCGATGGGCGCATACACGGCCGCCAGCGTAATGGTCATGGCGACGACGGGGCCGGCCACTTCGCGCGCACCCACCAGGGCGGCCGCCACGGGCGTCTTGCCTTCCTCGATATGCCGGTGCACGTTTTCCACCACGACGATGGCGTCATCGACCACCAGGCCCACGGCCAGCACCATCGCCAGCAGGGTCAGCAAATTGATGCTGAAGCCGAAGGCCAGCATCAGCGCGGCCGCGCCCAGCATCGACAGGGGGATCGTCACGACGGGAATGAGCACGGAGCGCAGGGAACCCATGCACAGGTAGATGACGATGACGACGATGAGCAGCGCTTCGAGCAGGGTGTGCGCCACTTCGTCGATGGAGGACTGGATGAAGCGCGCCGTCTCGAACGCCAGCTCGACCTTCACGCCTGGCGGCAGGGTTTTCTGGATCTCGGGCAGCAGCTTCTTGATGCCGTCGACGATCACCAGCGGGTTGCCGCCGGGCGTGGGCGACAGGCCCAGATACACGGCCGGCACGCCGTCCATGATGCCGCTTGTTTCCGTCGCCGCAGCGCCCAGTTCCACCGTGCCCACGTCCTTCAAACGCACGAGGGCGGCGCTATCCTTTTCATCGCCGCCCTTGCGGATGACCATGTCGCGGAACTCCGCCACGCTGGTCAGGTCCGTGTTGACGCTGATGTTAGCGACGACGAACTGTCCCTTCACCTTGCCGGGCGCCGCCTGGTAGTTATTGCGCCGCACGGCATCGGCCACGTCGGCCGCCGTCAAGCCCCGCGCGGCCAGTTTTGCCGGGTCGATCCACAAACGCATGGCCAGCTGCTGGCCGCCATACACGTCGACCTTGGCCACGCCGTCGATGGTGGCGAACATCGGCTGCACCACGCGCGCCAGATAATCCGTCAGCGCGGGCGCGGACACGCTCTCGCTGGCAAAGCCCACGTAGGCGACGGCCGAGGAGTCGCCGGCCGCGCGCTCGATCACGGGATCGAAAGCGCCTTCGGGCAGCTTGTAGCGCACCTGGTTGACCTTGGCCATGACTTCCGTCAGCGCCTGCGTGGAATCGCGGTTCAGTTCCATGCGCACGGTGACCGTGCTGCTGCCCTGCACGGACGACGACGTCAGGTAATCGATGCCTTCCACGGACGACACGGCTTGCGCGATCGGCTGCGTGACAAAACCCTGCATCAGTTCCGCCGAGGCGCCCGGATACGTGGTCTTCACCGTGATGGTGGACGATTCGAGCATCGGGTATTGGCGGATCGGCAGCTGCTTGATGGCGATCACGCCCAGCATCAGGATCAAGGTGCTGATCACCAGCGCCAGCACGGGGCGGCGCACGAATAGATCGGTCAATTTCATGGTAGTGGCCTTCCCTTAAGAACCGGCTTTGGGCGCGGCGCGTTTGACTTCATCGAGGGTATTGGCCACGGCCTGCACGGCCATGCCGTCGGCCAGTTTCAGCTGGCCCGAGGCGACCACGCGCTGGCCCTCGCGCAAGCCGTCGAGGATGGCCACGCGGCCCCCTGCCCGCTCGCCCAGTTTTACGCCCACGCGCTTGACGGTGAGCGGCTGCCTGCCTTCCTGCTGCGCCACAAACACCGTGTCGCCATACGCGCTGTAGGTCACCGCCGTTTCCGGTACCGTCAGCTGCCGGCCAGCCTCGCGGGCCACGCGCACATTCGCGTACATGCCCGCCTTGAGTGCGCCACGGGGATCGGTCAGCGCCGCCTGCACCTGCACCATGCGCGAGCGGGCGATCAGTGGGTCGATGGCGTTGATCTTCGCCGTGAAGACCTGATTCGGATAGGCGTCCACCAGCACTTGCACGGCCTGGCCCGGCGCCAGTGCCGCGCTGCTCTGTTCATCGAGGGCGAAGTTCACCAGCAGCGACCTTGTGTCGATCAGGCTGGCCACCGTGTCGGCCGCGTTCAGGTACTGGCCCGCGTGCACCTTGCGGATGCCTAGTTGCCCCGCGAACGGCGCGCGGATGGTCTTTTGCGCGATCAGCGCTTCCGTCTGGCGCACGTCGCCCAGGGCCGCATCGCGCGCGGCCAGCGCCGCATCGAGCTGCTCCTGCGTGGCTGCTTTTTCCCTGACCATCTGCATCGCGCGGGCATGGCTGCTTTCCGCGTTTTTCAGCTGTGCGCGCTGGCGCAGCAGGGCCGCCTGTTCCTGAGCGTCATTGAGCTGCACGAGGATGGCGCCGGCCGCCACGCTCTGCCCCGATTCAAAGCGGATCTGCGTGACGCGCCCGCCCGTTTCGGCCGCCACCTGCACCTGGCGCGCCGCTTCCAGTTCGCCCACGCCGGCAAAGAAACGCTCCTGCGTGCCCAGCACGACGGGCACCAGCGCCACCTTGGTGGCGGGGTAGGCGGCGGCACCGGCCGCATGGGAGTCGGCGCGCGGGTAGAGCGCGGCGCCCGCGACGGCCAGGACGATGGCCAGCGCGGAGGCGCCAACAATTTTCGTATTCATGATGAAGTCCTTTACTGCAAGAAAGGGATAACGACAAAGGGAAGAAGGGGCGCAGCGGAGGCTGGTCAGGTCCGCTGCGCGTCAGAAGCGAACGTTAAAGAGGAAAAACAGGCCGATGGTCCACAGCAGCAGCACCAGGTGCGTCGTCTGCAAGCCTTCCTGGGCGATCCAGTAGCCGAACCACAGGCCGCCCAGGTGCATCAGCAGCAGGAAGGCGGCCATCGCGCACAAGGCCAGGTTCAGCCAGGGCAGCGCAGCCATCAGCGATGCGCCTAGGAACAGGGCCACGCCCGTCCAGGCGGCGATGGCGGCCAGCAGTTGCAAGGCCAGCACCGCGCCCAGCGCAATGCGGTGCAAGGCCAGCGAGGTGAGCGCGCGGCGCAGCAGCGGCGTCTGGGTGGTCGGGTCCTGGCGCAGCGGGTCCATGCGCATGGTGTTGCCGATGGCCCAGACGGAGCCGTGGAAGGCGTGCAGGTTGTTGAGGGTGGCCAGGCTGAGCCAGATGGCCAGGCCGGTGGCGAGGATGGCGTGAAACAGCCAGATCGAGTCAGACAGTTGCATGGGAAAATCCTGTCAAAAGAGTACCTTGCCGGCATACGGACGTGGAAACTCCTCGACAGCGGGGAACTACCGGCCTATTATGCAAGCAATTAGTTGGTTAACTGGCCTCATGATAGTTGAGTGAAATGAATTACACAAGTAAACGTTTGGATAATCAGGACGCGCCGCAAACGACGGAGCGCATCCTGTATTTCATCAAGACCAAGGGACCCGTCTCCACGGCCACCCTGGCCAAGACCCTGGACATGACGGGCGAGGCGGCGCGCCAGCAAGTGCAAAAGCTGGTGGCCGCGGGCCTCATCGAGGGGCGCCAGGAAGCGCAGGCGGGGGCCGGACGGCCGCGCCAGAACTGGGTCTTGACGGAAGCAGGCAATGCGCGCTTTCCCGACACGCATGCGCAGCTGACGATCAAGCTGATCGGTTCCGTGCGCCAGCTGTTCGGCGAAGCGGGGCTCGATAAACTGATCACGCAGCGCGAAGAGGAAAGCCGCAGCGCGTATGCGCTGGCGTGCTCGGCGCCGGACTTGCCCACGCGGCTGCAGCAACTGGCCACCGTGCGCGATGAAGAGGGCTATATGGCCCGCGTGGAAGCGGATGGCAAGGACTGGCTGCTGATCGAAGATCATTGCCCCATCTGCGCTGCCGCGCGCACCTGCCAGGGCTTTTGCCGCTCCGAACTGCAGCTGTTCCAGGAAGTGGTGGGGCCGGGCGCGACCATCGTGCGCGAGCAGCATTTGCTGACGAACGCGATGCGCTGCATCTACCGCATTTCTCCTTTGCCCTAGGCTTTCGGAAACAGGGGGCGGGCGGCCAGCGCCACCAGCCCCGCCAGCCACCACACGACGGGCCAGTTGCTGGCTGCCAGCAGGTGCGGGATGGCGATCGGCGTGAGGAACAGGCCCACATAGACGGCCGTGTTCGCCATGCCCAGGGCCGTGCCCGCGTTGGCGCCGCCCGCTTCCGTGGCCAGTTCCGTGTAGGCCACGCCATGCCAGGCGGACACGGCGATGCCGGCGGCCACCACGGCGGCCATCAACAGCCAGCCCGGCGCCGCCAGCCAGGCGATGCATCCCAGCACAATAAACGACGCCAAGGCCACCAGGGCCGAGCCGCGCAGGTAGGCGGGCCGGTTCGCGTGGCGGTCCGTATGGCGTCCGCTCCAGATGCGCATCACCATGGCGCCCGCCTGCAGGGCCACCATCACGGCCGTGATGGCAGCCAGGCCCAGGTGGCCATGGTCGTGCAGGAAGACGGTGGCGTAGCTGAGCACGGCAAACTGGGGTACGCACAGCAAGCCGATGGCGGCCACCATGCGCCAGACTCTGCGGTTTTTGAGTGGACCCGGCAGGGGCGGCGCAGGCGTGGCCGCAATCAGGCCCGTGGACGCGTTTTGCGGGCCCGTGGCGGCCTCGGCAGAGAAATCGGGCTCATGCATCCATCGCCACGTGAAAAACGCCGACAGGCCGCTTACGCAGGCCAGGGCGCCAAACACGGGCACGAAGCCGTAATGTGACGCCAGGCTGGGCAGGACGAGGGCGCCGAGGCCGCCACCGAGGGGCACGGCCGTCTGGCGGATGCTCATGGCGAAACCCCGTTCGCCCGTGCCGAACCAGCGCATCACGGCGCGGCCGCTGGCGCCATTCACGCTGCCGCCCAGCACGCCGACTGCCGCCAGTCCCGCCGCCAGCGCCCACAAGGGCGGCACGGCGCCGTCAGCGGGCGTGATCCACAGCAGCAGGGCCAGCAAGGCCAGCATGGTGCCCAGCAAGCCCGCCAGCAGCACGGGGCGGTCGCCCCAGCGGTCGGTGGCCATGCCCCAGGGTAATTCGGTCAGGGCCACGCCCAGGCCCATGGCGCCCAGCGCCACCCCCAATTCTGTATTGCTCAGGTGATAGCCGCTGCGCAGCCAGATGGCCGTCGTGGGCATGCCGTTGGCGGCGGCGGAAAAGCTGGCATTGGCGGCCACGCCCACGGCCAGCACTTTCCAGCGGTGGGCATCGCCCAGCGCGGGCGAGGGGATGGCGACGGGAACGAGAACAGGAACGGCTGGGCAGCGGGTGGTCATGGCAGGGAGGGGAAAGTGGTTGACCCTGACAGTGTTGCGCGCTACGATCATTCTGAATATCAGATAATTTACGATTAACCATCCCATAAAACCGGACGATTGCCTTTGCGCCATGAGCCTGCTGAATTTTGACATCGCCTTTTTGCGCAGTTATGTGGCTGGCATCGAGCTGGGCAGCTTTGCCCGCGCGGCCGACAAGGTGGGCCGCTCCACCTCGGCCGTCAGCGCGCAGCTGAAAAAACTCGAGGAGCAGGCGGGCATGCCCCTGTTTCGCAAGGATGGGCGGGGTTTGGCGCTGACGCCGGCGGGCGAAGTGCTGCTCGGCTATGCGCGCCGCCTGCTGGAATTGAACGACGAGGTGGCCGTCGCCTTGCGCGGCGCGGAACTGGAAGGCTGGATCAAGCTGGGCTTGCAGGAAGATTTTGGCGAAGCCTTGCTGCCCGACGTGCTGGGGCGCTTTGCCCGCGCGCACCCGAAAGTGCGCATCGAGGCGCACGTGGCGCGCAACACGGAATTGATGGAACGGCTCGCCATGGGCCAGCTGGACCTGGCCCTGCTGTGGGGCGGCGCCTGCATCGCCGACGTGGCCGAGTATCCGCTGCAGCAGCGCCAGCATATTGCCGAGCCGGCCATGCGCTGGATCGCTTCGTCCAGCCTGGACTGGCGCCCCGAGTCGGGCGAGCCCCTGCCGCTGATCACGTTCGATCGCGACTGCCTGTTCCAGCGCTGCGCCACGCAGGCGCTGGACGGGGCCGGCATCGCCTGGCGCACGGCGTTTACCAGTCCCAGCCTGGCCGGCCTGTGGGCGGCGGCCGCTGCCGGGCTGGGCGTGACGGTGCGCACCAGCCTGGGCTTGCCTTCGTCCGTGTGCGCGCTCGATCACGCGGCGGCGGGCTTGCCCGCCCTGCCCCCGCTATCGCTGGAATTGCTGCGCGCCTCCAGCGTATCCCGGCCGCCCGTCGAGCGGCTGGCCGGCCTGATCATCGAGTCGCTGCAGCAAGGGGCTACCTAAAACTCCTGCACCGTGGGGCGCAGCACGATTTCATTGATGTCCACGCCGTCCGGCTGCTCGATCGCATACGCCACGGCGCGCGCCACGGCATCGGCGGGAATGGCTTGCTTGTAGAACTCCTTCAGTCCGGCTGCGCTTTCCGCGTGGCTGCTGCCGCCGGCCAGTTCCGTATCGACGGCGCCGGGCAGGATGGTGGTGGTGCGGATGGTGCCGCCGCTGGCGGCCAGCTCATGGCGCAAGCCTTCCGAAATGGCGCGCACGGCAAACTTGGTGCCGCTGTAGACGGTGCCACCGGGGCTGAACACCTTCGCGCCCGCCACCGATGAAATATTGATGAAGTGGCCGCTGTTTTGCGCGCGGAAATACGGCAAGGCGGCCGCGATACCGTACAGCACGCCCTTGATGTTGATATCGATCATGCGCTCCCATTCCTCGACCTTCAGCGCGTCCATGGGGGCGATGGCCATCAGCCCCGCGTTGTTGATCAGCACGTCGACCTTGCCGAACACGGCCAGCGCCGTTTCGACCAGGCGCGTCAGGTCGCCCGCCTGGGTCACGTCGGTACGGGCAATGGCCGCCTTGCCGCCGGCGGCCGTGATTTCCTCGGCGATGGTGTTGAGCAAATCCATGCGCCGCGCACCGAGCACGACGCTGGCACCCAGCGCGGCCAGATGGCGCGCCGTGGCTTCGCCCAGGCCGCTGCTGGCACCGGTGATGACGACGACTTTCCCTGCAATTGCTTGATTCATGATGGATTCCCTGTGGGGCAGCACAATGCTGCGGTTGACATCGATCAATGCTGGCGCGCCATGCCTGGAAGCGGCCAAGCTGCAGGCACAGCTTAGCGCATTTGCTCCCTGACTTGCTATAAAAATGATAATTATTGTGAGCGTGCAATCAGCACCTGCACGGGCGCCATGGGGAAATCGCTGGCGCTGTACTGCTCCACTTGCCGCCAGCCCGTGTCGCGCAGCAGCTGCGCCAATTCTCCCTGCCGCGTCACCGTGCGGCCCAGCATGCGCATCGGCAAATAATAGGGCAGCACGCGCGCCGCATCGCCGGGCGCGGGGGGGATTTCAGCCTGCACGCAGACGAACACGCCGCCGGGTTTCAGGGCCGCATGTATCTTGCGCAAGGCGCCGGCCAGGTCGGGCACGAAATGCAGCACGGACGAGCACCAGATGAGGTCGTAGCCGCTGCCGATGTCGTCGCTGTCCAGGTCGCCGCCCAAGGTATCGAGGCGGTCCGATAGTTGCGCATGGGCGATGTTCGCAGCTGCCACGGCCACCGTTTCCGGCCAGTCGAAGACGCAGCCGCGCAAGCCTGCATGGGCTTGCGCCAGCGCAATCGCAACCCAGCCGGGACCGCCGCCCACGTCGAGCAGGCGCAGCGGCGTGCTGCCGTCCGTAAACAGGGCGATGCGCTGCATCACGGACAGGGCTGCGCGCATGGTGACGGCGCGTTGTTCCTGGCCGATTTGCTGCTGCGCGGCGGCGGCCCAGTTGATGCCATTGGCCGTGCTGTAGGGCTTGACCTTGCCGCCGTCGCGCACGAGGGTAGTCAGTTGCGTGGCGAAATGGCGCAGCGCATGCAGCCGGTACAGCCAGGCGTCGCCACAAAAGGACGCAGCGTTGCGGCAGAAATACTGCAAGGTGGTGGCCGTGCAGCGGTAGCTGGCCGCCGTGTCGCCGGCGCTGGGGGCCACGCCGCGCTCGAGCACCTGCATGCTCCACAGCAATTCCAACAGCAGGGCCGTGTGCGGCGCGTGCAGCGACAGGGTCTCGGCCAGTTGCGTGGGCGTGTGCGGCGTGACCAGCACGTCGAGAATGCCCAGTTCCAGGGCGGCGGCCAGCCCGTCCGCCTGGACGGGCGCGACGGCCAGGTCCCAATACGGTTGCAAGGCATGTTGCGAAGTGAACGGCATGATCTTCCTTTCGGCGAGGTGGGCATGGAAGCTATTTTATGCAACAATGAGAATAATTATCATTTGCATTTGTATGCGGCACGGCGCATTTCGTATGCGCAGCGTTGCGCAGGGACTGGGAGGAGCGAGGATGGAACAGGACAGGGAAGCGGCAGGCTGGACGCGGCGCCAGCTGGACCCGCAGATGGGCGAGTGCCGCGCCGACCAGCGCCAGGTCGACCAGGGCGTGCTGCTCGTGCATTCCGATTACCGCCCGCGGCTTGCGCTCGCCGAGCAATCGAAGCATGACGATGCGGGCGGCCTGGTCATCACCATCGGCCTGGAAGGCGCGTCCCATTACGCCACGCGCGATGGCGAGCAATTGCGTTTCCAGGGCGGCCATACGACCATGACGGTGTTTCGCCACACGAGCGGCGAGCGCCGTTTCGAAGCGGGCCAGCGGGCGGCGCAATTGCGCGTGCTGGTCGATGAAGAGGCGCTGGCGCGCTACTGGCCCGAGGGCTTGACGTCCCTGCTGCCCAACGGCGGCGCGCGCCAGCTGGCGCATGCCGCCACGACGGCGGCCAGCGCCCTGCACGCGCGGGCGCTGCTGCGCGCGACGGACCCGCTGGCCGTGCATATCGGCGTGCTCAGCCTGCTGGCGGAGCAGTTGCGGGGATTGCGGCCCGTATCGCCGCACGTGCCGCGCTGGTCCGATACCGATATCGCCAAACTGGAGCGCGCCTACGCGCTGATGCAGGAACAGATGGCGCAGGAGCTCACGCTCGACTACCTGTGCGTGCAAGTGGGGTTGAGCCTGTTCAAGTTGAAGCAAGGATGGCGCTACCGCTACAACGACAGCCCCCAGCGCACCCTGCTGGCGCTGCGCATGCAGCGGGCAAAGTTGCTGTTGGAAAATGGTTGCCAGGTGGCGCAGGCGGGCTGGCAAACGGGCTATCGCCACCCGGCCAATTTCAGCGCCGCGTTCAGCCGCTATTTCGGCTACGCGCCCAAGACCGTGGCGCGCGCGAAGGGCTGAACAGGCGGTGTAGAATCGGCGGGCAGGATCTACTCATTCGACCTACAAGGAGACATGATGGCCCGTAAAATTTTTGTCAATCTGCCCGTCCATTCGCTCGAACGTTCCGTGGCGTTTTTCACGGCGCTGGGTTTCAGCTTCAATGCCCATTTCACGGATGAAACGGCGACGTGCATGATCGTTGCCGATGATATTTTTGTGATGCTGTTGACGCACGATAAATTCAAGCAGTTCACGCCCAAGCAGCTGTGCGATACCAAGGTGGCGACGGAAGTACTCGTGTGCCTGTCGGCCGAGAGCCGGGGCGAAGTCGATGCGCTGGTGGCGAAGGCCGTCCAGGCGGGCGGCAGCCTGTACAAGGAGCCGATCGATTACGGCTTCATGTATGGCCACAGTTTCCAGGACCCCGATGGCCATCAATGGGAGCTGATGTACATGGAACCTAATTCGGTACCTGGAAACGCCTGACCAAACCTACTGCGCGTCGCGCTTTGCGGCCGGCGATGCTCACCGTACTAGAAGTACGGTTGCGCTTCTCGGCCACAAATCACTGCCGCTCGCTACGGTTTTGTCAGGCGTTGCAACAGCCACGTCAAAACACTTGTTAAGCCCACGCCTTAGCTGGCCAGCGACAATAAATCGACCACTTCCAGGCCTGCCAGGTCTTGCGTCGTGTTGCCCGCGAACGCGGCGCGGCTAGGCTGGCCGTTTTTCAGCCAGGTGCGCGTGACGTCCTTGATCTGGCTCAGGGTGCAAGTCAATACGCCCGTGCGGAATTGCTGGCGCACGGCTTCCGTCGTGCCACGCTGCTGCATATTCCACGCCGTCAGCGCTTCCGCGTACGGCGAATGGGGCTTGTCCAGACCCTTGATGACGCAGATGATGGCTTCTTCCACTTGTTCCTGCGAGAAATCGCCGTCGAGGATCTGGTCCAGGGTCGTGCCGAAGTCGGCAAAGGTGCCGGCCAGGCGTGGATCGCGGTAGGAACTGAGGGTAAACGTGCCGGCGCCGGCCGCATAGCTGGCGCTGCCGCCATACGCGCCGCCTTTTTCGCGCAGGGCCGTATGCAGCGCCTGGTTGGTCATCAGTTCGGCGGCCACGGCCAGGGCGGACGCGTCCGGATTGTGTACGCCCGGCACGGCCCAGGACACGAAGCAATGGTTGATCTGGCTCGTCGCATGCAGGGCCGTATTGGCCAGTGGTAACGCTGCCGGCGCTGGCGTTTCAGTCGCTGCGGCGGCATCCGTGTTGGCTGCCGGCAATTCCAGCAGGCGGGCCAGGGTGATGCCATCCTGTTCCAGGCCCGCGCACAACACGGTTGGCGGCTGGGCGATGATGTGCGCGTGCAAGGTGTCGAGTTCGCGCGCGATTTCCTGCAAGCCTTCGGACGTCTTGCTCAGTTGCTGCAAACGGCGGTAGAACGGCAGCGCGGCCGGGCCGCCCACGATGTCGTCGAAGCGGCGCGTAGGCGACAGGGGGGCGGCCGAGGCCAGCATGGCGTAGCGGTTGCCCGATTCGGCCAGGCTGGAGAGCTTGTCCTGCACCAGGCTTTCGATCAGGAAAGCCAGACGCTCTTCTTCATCGAAGCGGGGCTTGGCGATCCAGGCCGACAGCACGGCGGCAATGGCCGCGTGTTCTTCGCGCAAGCCGCTGGCCGAGAATGACAATTCCACGCGCATTGCCTGTTGCGGGCGGGGAATGGCTTCCAGGCCGATGTGGAACGAAGGCACCATGCTCTGGCGCCACGCGCTGGCGTCGTCGAACGACATGTCGCCCACGCCCAGTTCCGGCGCCAGGTCCGTGTACAGGCGCAGCCATGGCCACGACGCTTCCGGCAAGCCCGACACGTCATACAGCACGTTGGCATAGCTGATGCCGTTCGAGGCGATGGAAAACGCCACGGCGCCGTCGACGGCCGGGGGAATCGGCAAGGCCGGGCGCGGCAAGGCGCTGACGTCGCCGGGGCGGATACGGGGCAAGACTTCCGAATTCGACGGCAGCTGCTGATGCGCTTCCAGCGCGGCCGATTCGGCCACGATGTGTTCGCGCTCGGCATCCGTCAGCTTCGCCTGCAGGGCCGCCAGCCTGGCGTCTTCAAGGGCGGCGCGGTCCGTGAAGTAGGCGCTGTCGGGCACCACGTGGGTGGTCAAACGGGTCGGGTTGGCGATCAGCTCGCGCACCAGCTGCTTGAAGAATTCCGGATCTTCGATCTGCTGTTCCAGGGTTTCCAGGATGGCGGCATTGTCGAACGCATCCATCACGTTGCCGTCGTACATGGCCAGCGGCAGGGCGTGCAGCAAACGGCCCAGGCCGTAAGGCATGCGGCCGCTGCTGATTTCGCGCTGGCTGTATTTGATGTCGCGCAAGGCCGCGTGCAGCACGGCGGCAGGGATGCCCTCTTGCGCCGTTTCTTCCAGCGCCGTCCAGATGCGCTGGTGCGCATCGGCGATCTGTTCCTGCGTCAAGCCTTCCATGCCGATGTGGAATACCATCTGACGGATGCCCGCGTCGCGGCCATTCATGTCCGATGGGCGGCCATAGCCGGCCGATTCCATGGCGCGCATGACGGGCGCCGACGATTCGCCCAACAAGCCGTGCGACAGCAGATGCGCGTGGTAGTAGGCGATGGGGTCGCTGGACTCGCCCATCAGCCAGGCAAATTGCAGGCCGAATTCATCGTCGCGCGCTTCCTGCGACGGAATTTTCACCACGTTTTCCTGCGGCGCCGTCCATGCGGGCGCCAGCTGCGGCAGGCGGCGCGGGCTAAAGCCGCTGAGCTTGGACAGCACGCGTTCAGCCACTTGCTGCTGCACGGCCGACGCTTCGATATTGCCGGACGTCATGATGACGGCTTGCGAAGGATGGTAGTGGCTGGCGTGGAATTCTTTCAGCATTTCATGCGTGAGTTCGGGGATCACCAGCGGATCGCCGCCCGATTCCACTTCGTACGTCGTGCCCTTGAGCAAGGCGCTGGCGATGCCGCTGTCGAGCGCGCGCATGGGGCTGTTGAAGGCGCCCTTCATTTCATTGAAGACGATGCCCTGGTAGACCAGCTTGTCGCCTTCGAACGCATGGCGCCAGCCTTCCTGGCGGAAATTCAGGTAATCGAGATTCGGGAAGAAGGCCGCATCGAGGTAGACGTCGAGCAGGTTGAAGAAATCCTTGCGGTCCGTGCTGGCGAACGGGTACACGGTGCGGTCCGGATAGGTCATCGCATTCATGAAGGTGGCCGTCGAGCGGCGCAGCATCGAGAAGAAGGGGTCGCGCACCGGATAGCGGGCCGAGCCGCACAAGGCCAGGTGTTCGAGGATGTGGGCGCGTCCGTCGCTCACTTCCGGCACAGTGGGAAAGGCCACCAGGAACACCATCTCAGCCTGCTCGGTATGCATATGGATATGACGCATGCCCGTTGCCGGCTCGACATATTGCTCGATGGTTGCCTGCAAGACTGGAATGAAGTTGCTGCTGACTTTTTCAAATGTGCTCATGCGGTATGGGATCTCGTCGGTAGGTGATACGGATGGTCGGTAGGGCTACATGGCATATGGGGCCAAAGTGGCGCAATGCCAGAGCTGGCCCGCCAGGGCGGGTGCCAGCTTGATGCCTGTATGAAGCTTTTCCCTATTGTACTAGGAGTATCTGCACGCCGCCGCCGAGGCTTGCTTACGGGACGCAAAAGCAACAACGTTGCCAGATAGCTCACTTACAGGTGGCGCCCCCGGATGAAAGCTTAGCGTACCATGCGCTCTTTCCTCCATGCTGACTGAGCCGAAGGCGCTTACCTTGTCCAGACTTTCCTTTCGCCAACTGTTATTTGCCGCCTTCATCTTGACGACGGGCATTTTGACGGCCACTTCCGTGCAAGCCTTGCTGACCCTCGAGCACCTGGCGCGGCTGGGGCGCGAGACGGCGGCGCAGGCGATTACCCTGACGGAACAGTCGCAGCGCCTGTCCGAGCGCACCCTGGCCATGGAGCGCAGCGCGCGCCAGTTCCTCGTGCTCGATGATCCCGTGTTCCGCGAGCGCTACGCGGCGGCCCGCGCCGAAGCCACGGCGGCGCTGCAGGTGCTGAACCGCGCCACGCCCGAGTTCGCATCCCAGCTGGCCGACGAATGGACGGTGCAGGCGCAAGCGGCCTGGGAAGTCTTGCAAGCAGGTAAGCGCCGCAAGCGCGATGGCCATGCCGTCGTGTACCGCGCGTTTGCCCGCATGACACAGATCAACGACAGCCTGGCGCGCGAAAGCAAGACGGAAATCGGCAGCCGCAACGACGCCCTGCTGGCCGAGCTGGAACGCCAGCGCCGCGTGCTGGGCATGCTGGTGGGCGGCGCCGTGCTGCTGGCGGCCGTGCTGGCCACCTGTTTCGGCTTTCTATTGTCGCGCCCGCTGCGCCGCATCGAGACGGCCATCGAGCGCCTGGGCGACAAGCGCTACGATCAGCCCATCGTCGTCGGCGGCCCGGCCGACACGCGCCGCCTGGGCCAGCAGCTCGATTGGCTGCGCCAGCGCCTGGCGGACCTCGATGCCGACAAGGAACGTTTCCTGCGCCATATCTCGCATGAGCTGAAAACCCCGCTGGCGGCCCTGCGCGAAGGCGTGGCCTTGCTGGAAGACGAGGTGGCGGGCAAGCTCAGCGATGGCCAGCGCGAAATCGCCGGCATCCTGCAGCAAAACACGGCGTCCCTGCAAACCCAGATTGAAGACTTGCTGCGCTACAATACTGCCGCTTTTGACGCCCAGCATCTGGCGCACAGCAAGGTGGATTTGCTGGTCCTGCTGCAAGATGTGGTGGCCGGGCAGCGCCTGCAATGGCTGGCGCGCCGTCTGACGGTCGAGGTACAGGGGGCGTCCCTGATCGTGCTGGCCGACCGCGACAAGCTGGCCACGGCCCTGGCGAACCTGCTGTCGAACGCCGTGCGCTTCAGCCCGGAAGGCGGCACCGTGCGCTTTGCCCTGTCCAGCGAAGGGGGCCGCGTGCGCATCGACTGCACCGACGAAGGCGCTGGCGTGGCGCCAGAGGACGCCGCGCGCATCTTCGAGCCGTTTTACCAGGGTGTGCGCCAGGCGGCTGGCGCGCGCAACGGCAATGGCATCGGCCTGTCCATCGTGCGCGAATATATCGCCGCCCACGATGGCAGCGTCACTCTTTTACCGCGCTCCGCCGGCGCGCATTTTCGGATAGAACTGCCCTTATGATGACGAGAATTCCCCTGGCCGGCATGGCCGCCTGCGCGCTGCTGCTGGGCGCCTGCGCCGCCAAGCCTCCTGTCCAGACGCCCGTGCTGGTGCAAACGCCGCCGCGCGTGGTCGTGGTGGCCGATCCCCAGCTCACGGAACTGCTGGCGTATCAAAGCGCCTTGCGCCTGATGACGCCGTCGGAACTGGTCAAAGCGCAGCTGGACCTGGCGAAGGCCGATCACGCGCCGCCCAACACCATCCGCCGCGCCATGCTGCATGTGACCGTGCGCGGCACGGGCGACCTGGCCCGCGCGCAGGCGCTGCTCGAGCCGTTGCTGACGGCCACGGGCAAGGACGCGCAACTGCTGGCGCCGCTGGTGCAATTGCTCAGCAGCCAGTACGGGGAGCTGCGCCGCCAGGAAGACAGCATCGACAAGCTCAACACGCAGCTGCGCGACGCCCAGCGCCGCATCGACCAGCTCAATGAAAAACTCGAAGCGCTGAAAAACATCGAGCGCAGCCTGTCCGTGCGCCCCGCCGCGGGAGCGCCGAAATGAGCGAGCACGCCCACATCCTGTTGGTCGACGACGATCCCGACCTGCTGCGCCTGCTGACCATCCGCTTGAAGGCGGGCAACTACCGCGTGACGGCCGTGGGCAGCGCGGAAGCGGCGCTGGCGCGTCTGGCCGTGGAATTGCCATCGCTGGTCATTACCGACGTGCAATTGCCGGGCCGCGACGGCCTGGCCCTGTTCGACGAAATCCGCCGTCAGCATGCGGCCCTGCCCGTCATCCTGCTGACAGCCCACGGCACCATTCCCGATGCCGTCGAGGCGACGGCGCGCGGCGCGTTTGCCTATCTGACGAAACCGTTCGACGGCAAGCTGCTGATGGAAAAGGTGGCGTATGCGATCAACCTGTCCACCGTCATGCCGGCGCCCGCGTCCGGCGACGAGAGCTGGCGCGCCGAGTTGATCAGCCGCAGCGCGCAGATGGCCGAGCTGCTGGCTGAGGCCAAGCTGGTGGCGGGGTCCGACGCCAGCATCCTGATCCGCGGCCCCAGCGGCACGGGCAAGGAGTTGCTGGCGCGGGCCCTGCACAACGCCAGCCGCCGCGCCAAGGCGCCGTTCATCGCCGTCAACTGCGGCGCCATACCCGAGCAGTTGCTGGAATCGGAACTGTTCGGCCACGTGAAGGGCTCGTTTACGGGCGCCGTGGGCAACCGCGAAGGCCTGTTCCTGGCGGCCGATGGCGGCACCCTGTTCCTGGATGAGATCGGCGACATGCCGCTGCCGCTGCAGGTGAAACTGCTGCGCGTGCTGCAGGAACGGGCCGTGCGCCCCGTGGGCGCCGACCAGACGCGTCCCGTCGACGTGCGGCTGTTGTCCGCCACGCACCGCGACCTGGACGTGGCCATGGCGGAAGGGCAATTCCGCGAAGACCTGTATTACCGGCTCAATGTCGTGACCTTGACCCTGCCGCCGCTGGCCGAGCGTCGCGAAGACATCGCCTTGCTGGCAAACCATTTCCTGCAGAAGCTGGCGGCCAAGTACGAAAAACCCTTGAACGGCTTCGCGCCCGACGCCCTGACGGCCCTGGTGGCCGCGCCATGGCCCGGCAATGTGCGCCAGCTGGTCAATGTCGTCGAGCAAGTATGCGCGCTGGCCACGGCGCCGCTGGTGCCCTTGAGCCTGGTGCAGCGCGCGCTGCGCGTGCCATCGCTCGAAGCGCTCAGCTATAACGAAGCGAAGCAGCGCTTCGAGCGCGACTACCTGATCCAGCTGCTGCGGCTGACGGACGGCAACGTGGCCGACGCGGCCCGCCTGGCCGACCGCAACCGCACGGAGTTCTACCGTTTATTGCAGAAATATGAGCTGACGCCGGCCCTGTTCCGCGCCGACGGCGACCCTGTCGCTGAATAGCGACAAAAATAAAGCGTGGAAAATCAGCGACTTAGCGTAAAACATTGATGGTCTTTCCACAAGTTGTCGCTGTCAGGCGACAAAAAGCGCGGTTTTTCGGGGCAGATAGCCGGAAAACGCGCCGGAAAAATCAGGTTTGAATATAAGTCGTTGATTTCAATGAGAATTTAAAAGCTGGCACGGTGCTTGCTGTATGGGTAGATGTGACGCTTCAAAGTGTTGCTTTATCCAAGTAAGAAGCTTTTAACTTCATTGAGAGGAACTACCATGCAAACATCGAAACTGTTCAATACCCTGGTTGCCGCTATCGTACTGTCGGGCGCCTCGATCACCGCTTCGCATGCCGCTGACTCCGCACCAAAAGCACAAGCTCCTGCTGACACCGTCGTGGCCGCCAACGCTGCCGCAGCCGTCCCTGATGAAACCATCACTTCCTCGGCCAAGGCCGCCCTGAGCGCCGATGCGCAAGCCGCTGCCCTGCCCGTCAAGGTAGCAACCCAGCAAGGTGTGGTCGTCCTGTCGGGCGACGTGCCGAGCGCCGAAGCGGGTGACCGCGTCGTGCAGATCGTCGCTTCCGTGAGCGGCGTGAAAGAAATCAAGAACGAGCTGAAAGTCAAAGCCGCCGGTTAATCCCCCTCGCGCTGTACTTTACTCCGGGTTGCCCTGTCTGCGGACAGGGCATTTTTTTGTCCGCGCGGTTTTACCCGGCCAGCCATGCTGATGCCGCCAGGCAAGGAGGAGGGAAATACAAGTAGAATAGCCAGCACTGGCGCCGCTCCCGGCGCTGTTTGTCATCTCCGGCACAGCATGCTGTTGCAAGGCTGCGCCGTTACCAGGCTACCGCATGTCTTCTTTTTCTCCCGCCGCCCTGCTGCGCAATCTGAAACCCGATAATTTCACCATCGCCCTGCTCGTCACCGTGGCGCTGGCCACGTTCCTGCCCTGCACGGGCACGACGGCCGTGGTCTTCGGCAACATCACCACGGTCGCCATCGGCGCCCTGTTCTTCCTGCATGGCGCCAAGCTGTCGCGCGAAGCCGTGGTGGCGGGCGCCATGCACTGGCGCCTGCACTTGCTGGTGCTGGCCAGCACCTTTGTCCTGTTTCCGCTTCTGGGCCTGGCCCTGCGTCCGCTGGCGCTGACGTTTCTCACGCCTGACCTGTACATGGGCATTTTGTTCCTGTGCGCGCTGCCGTCCACTGTGCAATCGTCGATCGCCATGACGGCCATGGCGCGCGGCAACGTGCCGGCCGCCATCTGCAGCGCCTCGGCCTCGAATTTCATCGGCATTTTCCTCGCCCCCATCCTGGTCGGCTTGCTGGTGGCCAAGGGTGCGGAAAGCAAGTCGTCGGTGGACGCCGTGCTCTCCATCGTCATGCAGCTGCTGCTGCCCTTCCTGGCCGGCCAGTTCCTGCGCCGCTGGATCGGCCGCTGGGTCGACCGCCACAAGGCCACGCTGAAATTCGTCGACCAGGGTTCGATCTTGCTGGTGGTCTACACGGCTTTCAGCGAAGCCGTCAGCGAAGGCCTGTGGCACACGATCTCGGTGGAAACCCTGGTGGCCCTGGGCTTGATCAGCCTCTTGCTGCTGGCGCTGGTGCTGGGCATTTCCACCTTTGTCAGTCGCCGCCTGGGTTTCAACAAGGAAGACGAAATCGCCATCGTCTTTTGCGGCTCGAAGAAAAGCCTGGCCAGCGGCGTGCCGATGGCCAAGGTGCTGTTCTCCACCCGCTCGCTGGGCATGGTGATCCTGCCGCTGATGCTGTTCCACCAGATCCAATTGATGATCTGCGCCGTGATCGCGCAGCGCTATGCGCGCCGGGATGAGGGGCAGGAAGTGCCCGTGTCGACATCCTGAGCGACGGCCCCGCTTTCCATACCGCGCCTGGCGCGGTATTTTTTTGCCTGCGCGGCGCGGAAAGCCTTGGATAGGCACGCCAGACCGTGGGAGAAACACTTCGGGACATTCAGTTCGAAAGGCCGTTATTTTTCAGGCATTTTTTGTGTTGTAATGTATCGGCTGACAAGCAATATTCAAGGCTGGAGATCGCCAGGATGATGCGCATGAACGATGAGGGTGCCAAGTCCGGGTTTGCTGTGCGAAAAGAGTTGCTTGATAAATTGCAGTGCTGATCCGGGACGCGTTCATGAGGTCATTTGCAGGAATCATCGCCATTTTTTCCTTGAGTGGATTGAGCATTCCACTGCTTTCTCGGGTCGTATGGCATTTTCTTGATTACAGTTTCGATATGCAGCTCATGGTGTTCAAGCTGCAACTGCTGTTATGGCCGACGTCTATCATGATGTTGGCGGCGGCCAACCCTCAGATGGAAACAGGCATTTTCTTGTTTGCGATGGCAGCCAATGTGGTTTTCTATGCCTTTCTTGGCACCTTGGTATGGCTCGGATTGCGTAAGCATGGCGCTTTTTTCGCTATCGCAGGCATAGGATGGGGGGTAATCTGGTGGAAACTGCTCTCGTTGTGAGAGACAAAGAAAGCAGTTTTTTGCTAGATGAATGTTGCTATTGAATTTAGTTATTGACGGCCTCCACCGGCATACTGATGGCCGCATTCAAACTCTGCACGATGCCGTCGAGCGATGATTCGTCGTAGCCGCGGTACACATTCTGGATGCGGCCGTCGCGGCCGATGATGAGCAGATGCGGGATGCCCTGGACGCCATACAAGGTTGCGCTTTTCTTGCCTGGGTCATAGGACATGCCGAGCGTCAGCTTGCTGAGTGCGCGGCTGACCTTGCGGAAGACATCGCGGTTTTCCGTGTTGATGGCGATGACTTGTACCTTGTCCGTGCCTGCCGTCTGCTGGATGCCTTCGAGAATGGGAAGCTCTTTCAAGCAATACGGACACCAGGTGGCCCAGAACGACACCACCAGCACCTTGCCCCGATAGTGGCTGACGGCCACCTCCTTATCCTCCAGAGTCCTGCCCAGGTAGTCGGGTGCCATGTCGCCGGATGCGGGGGCGGCGCTGGCGCCGTGGACGGTGCAGGCAAACAGCAGAAAGGTCAACAGCCGGCGCAGGGTCATATGCTTTGCGAGAAGTGAAGTGAGAAGCGAGCATAGCAAGCGGTCCGGGTTCGATATACACACATTGTCACGCAGGCGCCATCAGCAAGCGATGTCGTCGCTTCTGGCTAGCCTTTCAGCAACTCCTGCGCTCGCCTCAAGCCGTCGACAATCACCGTGTACGCCTGCCGCCGGCTCGCCGCATCGGGTGCGCGCAGCACGTACGACGGGTGATACACGGCCACCACCCAGCGCCCCTCATGCTGCACCGGCGTGCCGATCAGCGGCGCCATGCTCACCGCGCCATCCTGCAATATCGATTTCAATGCCGTGCTGCCCAGCGCCACGATCACCTGCGGTTTTACGCGCTGGATTTCTTCTTCCAGCCAGCCATGGCAGGCGAGGATTTCGCGCTGGGCCGGGGTCTTGTGCAGGCGGCGCTTGCCGCGTGCTTCCCACTTGAAATGCTTGACGGCGTTGGTCAGATAGAGGCTGTCGCGCGCGATGCCTGCTTCCTGCATGGCCTGGTCGAGCACTGCGCCGGCCGGGCCCACGAAGGGCAAGCCCGCCAGGTCTTCCTGGTCGCCCGGCTGTTCGCCCACCAGCATAATGCGGGCGGTCTGCGGGCCGGCGCCGGGCACGGCCTGGGTGGCGCTTTCCCACAGCGCGCAGCGGCGGCACTGGTCCAGCGTGGTGGATGCCGCGCGCGCGGGCTGGGCGCGCTCGGCCGAGATCGGGATCATCGTGGCGCTGCCGCGCTGGCCCACGCTGGCCGTCTGGCCCGTGCGGCGTTCGCCGTTGGCGGCGCCGCTGAGCATGGCGGGCACGATGGCGCCTTCGGGCAGGTTTTTCCAGAAGCGCGAGGGGATATGGCTGTGCAGCAAATCCGCATTCACGCGGGCCGGGTTGAAGATGCTGCGGTAGTAGGTCAGCCACAGGGCTTCGCCCGTATCGTCGATATCGGCCGCGCCGCGCAGCAGGGCCGGTCCCGCGTGCAAGGTCTGACCGTCCCACAGCATGCTGGCCGATGGCGTGGCGATCATCCAGCTGATGGCTCCCATGCGGCGCGCAAAGTGGCGCGCCACTTGCGGCAACACTTCGTGCACGGGTTCGAACCAGGCGACGAAGCGGGGTGCCCCTTGCGCCTCGCCGCGTTCGCGGAAGCGCACATACGCATGCATGTCGTGCTCTTCGCGCCGCACGGCCTTGGCCATGGCATGCAGGCGTGCGCCGTCCGCATCGGCCGGGGACAGCACGTCGTGCTGGCCCAGCTGCCAGCGCCAGAGCACCTGATACAAGAAGGCCCAGCGGTCATGCACATTGAAACAGGCGGCGGCCTGCAGCAGTTCCACCAGCTGGCGGGGCAGGCGCAGGATGGGGGCATCGGTACCGGCCGCGTCCGGCGTGGCGGAAAACAGGTCGCCCTCGCCGGGCCGGGACTGCCATTGCACGCATGCCGGCGGCACTTGCCGGGCGATCAATTCGCGCGCCGCCGCGCGCCACTCGTCAAACGATTGCGCCAGCCGGACGACGGCGTTCATGCTGCCTGCAGCTCCGGCCACAGAGGCATTTGCTGCGGTGCCTCCGCCATGGCGCGGCGCAGGTGTTCCGATGCCGTGGTGTCGCGCGCGGGAAAGTAGTCGGCCGTGATGATGAACGGCGCGATCTTTTTCATGCTGCAGCGCAGGCGCGACAGGTCCGCGTAGCGCACCTGCCGCACGCGGCGCAGGTCGACGATGCGCTGGGCGTTGCGCAAACCAATGCCAGGTACGCGGGCGATCATGTGCTGCGCCGCGCGGTTCAAGTCCAGCGGAAAATGTTCGCGGTGCGCCAGCGCCCAGGCCAGCTTGGGATCGATGTCGAGCGCCAGGTTGCCGCCCGTGGCGGGCAGCAGTTCGCTGGCCTGGAAACCGTAGCTGCGCAGCAAAAAGTCGGCCTGGTACAGCCGGTGTTCGCGCAGCATGGGCGGCGGCGCCAGCGGCACGCTTTTCGGGCTGTCGGGAATCGGGCTGAAGGCGGAATAGTACACGCGCTTGAGTTTATAGCTGCCGTACAAGGTCTCGGCCGTGGAGAGGATTTGCTGGTCGTCGCTGGCATCGGCGCCGACGATCATCTGCGTGCTTTGCCCGGCCGGCGCGAAACGGGGCGAGCGCGGTTCTTCCGCTTTCTCATCGAGCTTGCGGCGGATGGCACCCATGGCCAGTTTGATCGTATGCACGCTCTTTTCCGGCGCCAATTTTTGCACGCTGTCCTGCGTCGGCAGTTCGATGTTGACGCTGAGGCGGTCGGCATAGCGGCCCGCCTGCGCGACCAGGGCGGGATCGGCGTCGGGGATGGTTTTCAGGTGGATGTAGCCGCGGAACTGGTGCGCCTCGCGCAGCTCGCGCGCCACCTGCACCAGCTGCTCCATCGTGTAGTCGGCCGACTGGATGATGCCGGAACTGAGGAACAGGCCATCGATGTAGTTGCGCAGGTAAAAATCGGCCGTCAGCTTGACCACTTCGGCCACCGTAAACCGCGCGCGCGGCACGTTCGACGTGCGGCGGTTGACGCAGTACTGGCAATCGTACAGGCAGTAATTCGTCAGTAGGATCTTGAGCAGCGAGACGCAGCGCCCGTCCGGCGTATAGCTGTGGCAGATGCCCATGCCCGTGGTGGCGCCAAAGCCCTCCTTGCCGATGGAGTCGCGTTTGGGCGCGCCGCTGCTGGCGCAGGACGCATCGTACTTGGCCGCGTCGGCCAGGATTTCCAGCTTGTCCGTCAATTCCATGGCTTGCCTCGATATACTGTGTTTATATACAGTATATCAGGGAATCCGCCTTGTGCAGGCTTGACCTGATGCATGGCAGAACGTTATATATCGGTGTATATTACGGGCCTTGTTCTCTTCTCATTAAGGATACGATCATGCGCCTCACCTCCCTCGCCAAGCTCCTCGGCACCGCCCTGCTCGCCAGCGCCGCCTCGTCCGCCCTTGCCGGCGAAGTGGTCGTATCGGCCGCGGCCAGCCTGACGAATGCGTTCAAGGATGCGGCGCAAAGCTATGAGGCGCAGTATCCGGGCAGCAAGGTGTCCTTGAACTTCGCCGCCTCGGGCGTGCTGCTGCAACAGATCGTCAAGGGCGCGCCCGTGGACGTGTTTGCCTCGGCCGACCAGGAAACCATGGATGCGGCGCAAAAGCAGGGCCTGGTGCTGCCGGCCGACCGCATGGATTTCGTCAGCAACAGCCTGGTGCTGATCGTGCCGCACGATAGCAAGCTGGGCATCAAGAGCTTGAGCGACCTGACGCACAAGGGCGTGACCCGCGTGGCCATCGCCAACCCCGCCAGCGTGCCCGTCGGCCGCTACTCGGAAGGCGCGCTGAAAAAGGCGAACTTGTGGGATGCCGTGCAGCCGAAGGCCATCGGCACGCAGAACGTGCGCCAGTCGCTCGACTACGTGGCGCGCGGCGAAGTCGATGCGGGCTTTGTCTACGCCACCGACGCGGCCATCATGAAGGATAAAGTGAACGTGGTGCTGGACGTGCCGCTCGAGGCGCCCGTGCTGTACCCGATCGCCACCATCAAGGGCAGCAGCAATGGGGCCGAAGCGAAGCGCTTCGTCAGCTACCTGCAGTCGGCGCCGGCGCAAGCGATCCTAGCCAAGTACGGTTTCAAGAAGCCATAATTCAGGTACGCGCCCGCATGGATATCGCCTGGACCGCGCTGGCCCTGTCGCTCAAGGTAGCGGCGTGGGCCACGGCGCTCAATTTGTTGCTCGGCATCGGCACGGGCTATCTGCTGGCGCGCACGCGTTTTCCCGGGCGCGAGCTGCTCGACGCCCTCCTGACCCTGCCGATGGTGATGCCGCCCACCGTGCTCGGCTATTACCTGCTGGTGCTGCTGGGCCGGCGCGGCACGATGGGCATCTGGCTGCAGGATAACTTCGGCATCAACCTGATCTTTACGTGGCAGGGCGCCGTGATCGCATCCACGGTGGTCGCCTTTCCCCTCGTTTTCAAGCCCGCGCGCGCCGCCTTCGAGGCGGTCGACGGCCAGCTGGAGCAGGCGGCCCGCGTGCTGGGCATTTCTGAAATGGCCATCTTTTTCCGCGTGACCCTGCCGCTGGCCTGGCGCGGCATCCTGGCTGGCGTGCTGCTGGGCTTTGTACGCGCGCTGGGCGAGTTTGGCGCCACCCTGATGGTAGCCGGCAGCATTCCCGGCAAGACGCAGACCCTGTCCGTCGCCGTGTATGAAGCCGTGCAGGCGGGCCAGGACGATGTGGCCAATACGCTGGTCCTGATTACATCCGCCGTGTGTATCGTGGTGCTGCTGTCGGCTGGCCGCCTGGCGCCCGGGCGCATCGCTCACAAATAACGCCATGCAACTCGACCTCGACCTCCGCGCCACTTTGCGCTCCGGAAAACGCCGTTTCGACATGCAGGTGCAATGCACGTCCGGCAGCCAGCGCATCGCCCTGTATGGCCCGTCCGGCGCCGGCAAGAGCATGACCCTGAAAGCCATTGCCGGACTCTTCACGCCGGATGCGGGCCATATCCGCCTGAACGGCCGCACCCTGTTCGATTCCGCCGCCGGCATCAACCTGCCGCCGCAGCAGCGCAACGTGGCCTATCTGTTCCAGGATTACGCGCTGTTTCCGCACCTGACGGTGCGCCAGAACGTGGGCTTTGGCCTGAGCCGCGGCTGGTTCAATCCCCGCGCGCGGGAAAAGCTGGCCAAGGTCGACCATTGGCTCGATGCGTTTCACTTGCAGGAACTGGCGCACCAGTTTCCCGACGAGTTGTCCGGTGGCCAGCGCCAAAGGGTGGCGCTGGCGAGGGCACTGGTGGCCGAGCCCAGCGCGCTGCTGCTCGACGAGCCGTTTGCCGCCCTCGATCCGGCCCTGCGTGTCAAAATGCGTCTGGAACTGAGCCAGTGGCAACAGCGCCTGGACGTGCCCATGATCCTGATCACCCATGATCCGGAAGATGCGCGCATCCTGGGTGAACATGTGCTTTACTTGCGTGACGGACAAATTGACAGCATGGAAGAACATAGGGCATTGGGTGAACGCATTGGATAAATCAACGGCAGCGGAAATCGGCCTGCAAGGCTCGGTATGGATGACGGTGGGCGGCGAGCACCTGGGCGGCGTCGGCCGGGTGGAATTGCTGGGCGCCATCGCCGAGTGCGGCTCCATCACGCAGGCGGCCAAGCTTGTGAAGATGAGCTACAAGGCGGCCTGGGACGCCATCGACGCCATGAACAACCTGGCCGGCGAGCCGCTGGTCGAGCGCCTGACGGGCGGCAAGGGCGGCGGCGGCACGCGGCTGACGCCTCGGGGGCGCCAGCTGGTCGACAATTTCCGTATCATCGAGCGTGAGCATGCCCGCTATCTGCGCCAGCTGGGCAGCCAGGCGGAAGGCATCGCCGACGATCTTTTACTCATACGGAGAATGGCCATGAAAACCACGGCACGCAATCAATTCCTGGGCAAAGTTGCTGAACTAAAACAGGGCGCCGTCAACGACGAAGTGACCCTGGAATTGCCAGGCGGCCAGCACATCGTCGCCATCGTCACGCGCGACAGCAGCGAAAACCTGGGCCTGGTGCCGGGCGCGGAAGCGTTCGCGCTGATCAAGGCGTCGTCCATCATCCTCGTGGCCGACAGCGAAGGGGCGCGCTTTTCCGCCCGCAACCAGCTGGCCGGCACCGTCACGCGCGTGCAGACGGGCGCCGTCAACACGGAAGTGGTGCTGGACCTGCCCCGTGGCGGCACGATAGCCGCCATCATTACCAACCAGAGCAGCACCGACCTCGCCATCGAGCTCGGCAGCAATGTGACGGCCATCTTCAAGGCGTCCAGCGTGATCCTGGGCGTGCCGGCCTAAACCCGAAGCAAGCACTGGGGTCGTACCCTGAGGGTACGACCCCGGCCTTTATCTCTTGGGTTCAAGCGAGCTTAATCCTTCAGCCGGGACAACCAATCGGCCGCCGCCGCCAGCGCCAGTTCCAGTTCCTGCGCCGTGTGCGCCAGCAGCGCCGGCACCGCATCGAAGCGGCCCGCATCGATGGCTTCCTCGGTGGCAAACGCGGCGCGGATCAGGCGCTTGGTGCCCAGGGTGCCCACGGAACCGCGCACGCCGTGCAGGATGCGCGCCACGTCGCTGTGGCGGCCTGCCTGCAACGCCGTTTCGGCGTCGTGCACGGGCGTCATGCCCTTGTTCAGCGCGTCTTCCACCATGCGCCGCAGCACGCCGCGGCCCTTCGCATCGCGCCCCATCACGCGCATCAGGGGCGCCATGGAAAATACTTCCTCATCGGCGCCGGGCGCTGCTTCCGCCGTCTGCACTTGCGGGCGCTTGGGCAGGTGGCGCAGGATGACTTCCATCATCTCTTCCACCACCACGGGCTTGGCGATGAAATCGCTGATGCCGGCCGTCATGCAGCGCTCGCGCTCGGACGCCAGCACGCCGGCCGTCATGGCGATCACGGGCAGGTTCAACCGCAGTTCCGTGCGGATGATGTGGGTGGCGCTGAAACCGTCCATGACGGGCATCTGCATGTCCATCAGCACGATGTCGTAGCGCAGCGCTTCCGTGCGCAGCCGTTCCACGGCCTGCAAGCCGTCGCCCACCACGTCCAGCGTGGCGCCCATGTGTTCGAGGATGCCGCGCGCCACGGCCTGGTTCAGGTGGTTGTCTTCCACCAGCAGGAAATGCACGCCGGCCAGTTCCGTGCCCAGCGGCTGATGCAGGATGCGCTGCTCGCCGCCGTCGTCCTTGGCGATCAGCGCCTGGTGCAGGGCATCGAACAGGCTCGAGCCCGTGATCGGCTTCATCAGCACGACGTCGGCCTCGGCCGCGCTGGAGATTTCCTCCAGGTGGTTGCGGGCAAACGCGTTGACCATCACCACGATGGGCTGGCGCTGGCCAGCGGCGGCCTGGCGGATGGCCTTGGCCGTGGCCAGGCCGTCCATCACGGGCATGTGCCAGTCGGCCAGCACCACGTCGTACGGCTGCTGCTGCGCCAGGCGCTCGCGGTACAGTTCGATGGCGGCAAAACCGGAGTCCACTTCGTCGGCCAGCCAGCCCCATGCCTCGATCAGTTTGACGATCAGTTCGCGCGTGGTGCGGTTATCGTCGGCCACCAGCAGGCGCAGCTGGCCCAGGGCGGGCGTGCGCCGCGTTTCGGCCGGCTGCGCCAGCATCTCGAACGGTACGCTGAACCAGAAGCGGCTGCCCTTGCCTTCGCTGCTGGCGACGGCGATTTCGCCGCCCATCATGTGGATCAGCTGCTTGCTGATGGCCAGGCCCAGGCCCGTGCCGCCGAAGCGCCGCGTGATGCTCTGGTCGCCCTGCGAAAACGCGGCAAACAGTTGCTGTTGCTGCTGCTCCGTCATGCCGATGCCCGTGTCGCGCACTTCAAAGCGCAGCCAGGCGCTGCCCTGCTGGCTGTCGGCCAGGCTGACGGCCACTACCACTTCGCCGTTCTCCGTGAACTTGATGGCGTTGCCAGCCAGGTTGACGAGGATTTGCTGCAGGCGCTGGGCGTCGCCCACGAGGCGCCGCGGCACGTCGGGCTCGACGGCGATGGCCAGTTCCAGTTCCTTCTCGCCCGCATTCATGGTCATCGTCGTGGCCAGGGTATTCATGACTTCGTCGAGGTCGAATTCGACGGGCGACAATTCCATGCGGCGCGCCTCGATCTTCGAATAATCGAGCACGTCGTTGAGGATGCCCAGCAGCGACTGGCCCGCCACGCGCACCATGGTCAGGTATTTGCGCTGTTCCGTGTCGAGCCTGGTGTTGCCCAGCAAATACACCATGCCCAGCACGGCATTGAGGGGCGTGCGGATTTCATGGCTCATGTTGGCCACGAAGTCGCTCTTCGCGCGGTTGGCCGCCTCGGCCCGGTCGCGCTCCTGTTCCAGCTCTGCCGCGCGCGCTTCGAGTTCTTGCTGCAGGCGGTCGCGTTCGCTCATCAGGCCGTTGAACGCTTCCGTCAGTTCGCCGATCTCGTCGCGCTGCTGCACCGGCACGGGCGTGAAGCGGCTGCCGCTGCTACGCAGGGCCAGCAGGGTGTCGCGCAGGCGCACCAGCGGCGACAGCAGGCGCACGGTCACCCAGCCCAGAACGGCAGCGGCCAGCAGCGAAGCGAGAATGCTCCACAGCACCAGCCGGTACAGCACGCCATCGAATGGTTCGAAGGCGTCTTCGACGGGCAGCGAGGCGGCCAGCAGCCAGTTTACGGACTTCAGGCGCTTGAAGCTGTTGACGGCCGTGACGCCGCGGCTGTTGGTGCTGACCATGCTGCCTTCGCCGTCTTCCTTCAGCAGCTGCGTGGTCGTCAGGTTGGCATTCGGCTTGCGCGGCTGCAGCAAGCGGCTGGTATCGGGGTGCAGCACGTAGCGCGGCACGTCGCCGCGCGTGAGGATGAAGTAATAGCCGCTCTTGCCGATCTTTTCCGAGCGCAGGCGCCCCAGCAGATTGTCCTTGTACAGGCGCAGCACGCCGATCACCACGCCAGCCACCTGGCCATCGGCGTCCAGCACGGGCGCCACCATCTGCACGATGGGCATGCCGCTCGATTTGCCCAGCATCGGTTCGGTGATCATGGGCTGGCGCGTGCGCAGGACGGTCTGGAAATATTCGCGCTCGGCGACGTTGATGCCGGCGCGCCCCGCTACCTCCGGCATGTCGGCCACGACGGCGCCTTGCGCGTCGAGCACCAGCACGTCGTCGAACAGCACCAGCATCGAGCGGCGCGCATAGTATTCGCGCAGCTTGGCGGGCTGGGCGATCAATTCCGGCGGCTGCTGCCGGGCCGTCAGGGTGACGATCTGCAGCAGCATGGCCAGCTTGTCGTCGAGCTCGGCAGCGGTGCGGCTGATCAGGGAAGACTGCTGGCTCAGCAGTACTTTGGTGAAGTCGGCGCGCATGTGCTGCACCTGGATCATGGTGACGAGCGCGATCATGGCGATCGAGGTCAGGCTGGTGGCCAGCGCGACTTTTGCTTTGATGCCGAGAGGCTTCATGATTTCCTTTTCAGTACCGGGCGGCACAGCGGCAGATAATGCTGTCAGGAATTTTCCTATCAATGCCCCAGCTTGGCAAGCGCCGCTGCGCAAATTGCCTTGCCCCATACGGGCTTTTGACGATGTTGCCATATAATTAAAGGCTGGACGTCGTTTATTCGCCGAAATTACCGTGAAATTGGCACACGGCAACCCTGTATGCAGTAAACTTGTTGTTGCATTTTCTAAAAGGTACCGACATGACTGAAGCGTTACTCACTCCAACCTTGCCCACAGTGAACGTGGAGGCGTTGCGTGCGCGATGCTCGACCTGCAGCATGCATCAATTGTGCCTGCCGATGGGCCTGGATGTGGGTGATATGGACCGGCTGGACCAGATCATCGGCCGCCGCCGCAAGATCGCGCGCGGCGCCTCGCTGTTCCGCATCGGGGACTCGTTCCAGAACCTGTATGCGATCCGCCTGGGGCACTTCAAGACCTACCAGATCAATCCGGGCGGCGAAGAGCAGGTGACGGGCTTCCAGATGGCTGGCGAACTGCTGGGCATGGATGCCATCAGCGCCGACCGCCACCACTGTAATGCCGTGGCGCTGGAAGACAGTGAAGTGTGTGAAATTCCGTTTTCCAGCCTGGAACAATTGCTGGGCAATATGCCGACCCTGCTGCGCCATTTCCACCGCATGATGAGCCAGGAAATCACGCGCGAGCAAAGCGTCATGCTGTTGCTGGGCAATATGCAGGCGACCCAGCGTTTTGCCGCCTTCATCGTCAACCTGGCGTCGCGCTATGAGGCACGCGGCTATTCGGGCAGCAATTTCCAGCTGCGCATGTCGCGCGAGGAAATCGGCAACTACCTGGGCCTGACCATCGAGAGCGTCAGCCGCTTATTGTCGAAGTTCAAGAAGGAAGGCTGGCTGCGCGTCTCGAACCGCGAGATCGAGATCCTGCAGCCGGCCAAGCTGAAGGCCATTACGGCCGGCACGGACAACTGCAAGTAGGATTTACAGCTCTTCATCCGCATGCAGCGCGATGCTGCGCTGCAGGGGCCAGGTCCAGATGCCGGACAGGCGCCATTCGCGTTTGTCGTTTTCCACCAGCACTTGCCAGCGGCTGCGCTCGAGCATGGGCAGCGCCACCGAAAAGTTGCCGGCCGCATCAGGCTGCACCAGCAGCTTGATGTCTTTTTCCGGCTGGGTCGCATGCGCCAGGTGCAGCTGCAGCGGCGCCCGATACGCCTTGCCGAAGCTGTGCACGGAACCGCTGAGGCGCGCTGCCGCCACGTCGTACGACAGCTTGCTTGACATGGCCAGGTCGCTGGCGACCGTATCGCGCCGCAAGTCCTGGTTGATCGCCTTGCCCTGCTTGTAATAATCGCCCACCACCAGCGCGTCGGGCTGCGTAAATGCGATATAGCCCATGGTGCTGCCGACGACGACGGACAGGCCGGGGCCGATCATCAGCAGCCATGGCCAGCGATGCTTGTACCACGGCGCCACGGGGGCTTGCAGCTTGAGGCTGTCGGACATGATATTTCTCCTGTTTAAACGGCCAATCCCCATGCGGGGATTGGCCTTCCTGCATTAGCGCGGCACGATGAAGACCGCGCTTTCACGCACGTGTAGCGACGGGTCGTCCAGCGATTGCAGCTCGATCGCAATCTTGTTCGAGCCCTTCTCGCCCACGCCATGCGGCGTGCGCAGGCGGATGGGCCAGCCCAGGGTTTCCGTCGGCTGCAGGGTCACTTCATCGCGCGTCAGCAAGGTCAGGCCCGGCAAGCCGGATACGCTGATTTTAAAATGCTGGCTTTGCTCCGAGGTGTTCATGATCTGCAGCCGGTAGACGTTCTCGATCATGCCGTCTTCCACTTCGCGTCCCATCGAACCGCGGTCGCGGATCACGTCCATTTTCAGGGGCGTGCGCAGGGCCAGCGAGGTACACACGGCGATGATGATCAGGGCCAGGATGGAAGTGTAGATCAGGACGCGCGGGCGCATGGCGCGCTGGCGTATCTGCTTCGAATTGAAGTTGTTTTCCATCGCATGGTCGGTACTGTAGCGTACCAGTCCCCGTGGCCGGTCGACCTTGTCCATCACGCTGTTGCAGGCATCGACGCAGGCGGCGCAGCCGATGCATTCATACTGCAGGCCGTTGCGGATATCGATGCCGGTCGGACACACCTGCACGCACAGGGTACAGTCGATGCAGTCGCCCAGCTTGTCGTTGTTGCCGGCCTTCTTGCTCATGGCGCCACGGGGTTCGCCCCGCTTGGCATCGTAGGTGATGATCAGCGTGTCCTGGTCGAACATGGCGCTCTGGAAGCGCGCGTAGGGGCACATGTATTTGCACACCTGCTCGCGGAGCCAGCCCGCGTTGCCGTAGGTTGCCAGGCTGTAGAACAAGACCCAGAACCATTCCCACGGACCGAAGTTCAGGGTGGTCACCGCCTGCGCCAGTTCCTTGATCGGCGTGAAGTAGCCGACAAAGGTAAAGCCCGTCCACAGGGCGATGGCGCCCCATACCAGGTGCTTGGCCGTCTTCTTGGCCGTCTTGCGCACGGACGGGCCCTGCTTGTCGAGGGCCATGCGCGCGCTGCGCGTGCCCTCGATCTTGCGTTCGACCCACAGGAAGATTTCCGTGTATACCGTTTGCGGGCAGGAAAAGCCGCACCACACCCGCCCGGCAATGGCCGTGACGAGGAACAACAAATACGCACAGATGATCAGCAGGGCCGCCAGGTAGATGAAATCCTGGGGCCACAGCACGACGCCGAAAATGTAGAACTTGCGCGTGGTCAAATCGAACAGCAGGGCTTGCCTGCCATTCCAGGTCAACCACGGCAAGCCGTAGAACGCAAGCTGGGTAAGCCATACGCATACCCATCGCCAGGTAGCGTAGCGTCCTTTGGCCTCGCGAGGGTAGATTTGCTCGCGGGCCGCATACATCTTGATGACTTGAGGTTCCATTACATCATTTCACGGGCGTCTGGGGATTCGACAGGCTCCAGACATACGCCGACAGCACGTGTACCTTGGACTCGCCGAGGAAATCGCTGAAGGCCGGCATGGTGTTGTTGCGACCCTTGCGTACGGTTTCCATGATGGTGTCGGCGCTGCCGCCGTACAGCCAGATCTTGTCCGTCAGGTTGGGCGCGCCCAGCATCTGGTTACCCTTCGCATCGGCGCCATGGCAGGCCATGCAGGCGCCGAACTTGGCCTTGCCCAGCACGGACTTGACGGGGTCCGACGTGGAACCGGACAGGCTCAGCACATAATGGGCCACGTTCTCGACATCCTTTTCGGAGCCCAGGGCGGCGCCCATCGGCGGCATCTGGCCGTTACGGCCGTGCATGATGGTGGTCTTGATGATGTCGGGATCGCCGCCATACAGCCAGTCCTTGTCCGTCAGGTTGGGGAAGCCCTTGTTGCCGCGCGCATCCGAACCGTGGCATTGCGCGCAGTAGGTCAGGAACAGGCGCTGGCCGATGGCTTGCGCCTGCGGATCGGCAGCCACCGTCTTCAAGTCCTGGCTCAGGTACTTGTTGAACAGGGGACCGTAGTCGGCTTCCGCCTTCTTCAGCTCTTCCTCGTACTGGCCCGTCGATTTCCAGCCCAGGCTGCCGGCATAGTTGCCCAGGCCCGGATACAGGAACAGGTAAGCGAGGGCGAAGACGATGGTGATGTAGAACAGCCACATCCACCAGCGCGGCATCGGCGTGTTGAGTTCCTTCAAGTCCTCATCCCACACGTGGCCCGTGGTGCCGTCGGCGGGCGCGCCGGCGGCCACTTTCACTTTCGACTGCGAGTACAGCAGCACGCCGCAGCCGATGATGCCCAGCAGGGACAGCACGATGATGTAAATATTCCAGAAGCCATTGGTAAAGTCAGCCATGGTGATGCTCCTTCGCCAGGTTCATCTCGGCCTCGGCCGGATAGTCGAGCGCGTCGTCGGCGAACGGCAGGCGCGCTGCCGCGTCGAAGTCGCTATTGCTGCGGCTGAACGTCCACCACAGGATACCCACGAACGTCGTAAAGGAAACCACCGTCATGACGCTGCTGGCGCTGTCAAACAGGTTTTCGATTGCCATGCTAATTCCTTGTTTTGATTAATGTACCGAGGCCTTGCAGATAGGCGACCAGGGCGTCTTCTTCCGTCTTGTCCTGCAGCTGCGCGGGGCCGGCGGCGATCTCTTCATCGCTGTACGGCTGGCCCAGGCGTTTCAGGGCGCGCATCTTCGGCATGATCTCGTCAGGCACCAGCTTGGTCTTCGCCAGCCAGGGGTAGGCCGGCATGTTCGACTCGGGCACCACGTCGCGCGGGTTGTTCAAGTGCGTGCGGTGCCATTCGTCGCTGTAGCGGGCGCCCACGCGGGCCAGGTCCGGCCCCGTGCGCTTGGAACCCCATTGGAACGGACGGTCGTAGACGAACTCGCCGGCGACCGAATAGTGGCCATAGCGTTCCGTTTCCGCGCGCAGCGGACGCACCATCTGCGAGTGGCAGTTGTAGCAGCCTTCGCGCACGTAGATGTCGCGGCCCGCCAGGCGCAGCGGCGAGTACGGCTTCAGGCCGGCGACGGGTTCCGTCGTGCTCTTCTGGAAGAACAGGGGAACGATCTCGACGGCGCCGCCGATGCTGATCACCACGGTGACCAGGGCGATCAGCAGCCAGGGGTTTTTCTCAATCCATGCATGTGAAAATTTCATTTGCTTTCGCTCCTATCAGGCGTGCGCCGCGTTCAGTTCTGGAATGCGGGCGACGGGGAGTTTGCTGCCGCGCAAGGTCATCCAGGTGTTGTAGCCCATGATGCACATACCCGACAGGTACAGCAGGCCGCCGGCCACGCGCACCACGTAGTACGGATACGTCGCTTTCACGCTCTCGACAAAGGTGTAGGTCAGGGTGCCGTCCGGATTGACCGCGCGCCACATCAGGCCCTGCATCACGCCGGCGATCCACATTGCCGCGATGTACAGCACGATGCCGATGGTGGCCACCCAGAAGTGCACGTCGACCAGGCGCGTGCTGTGCATCTGCGTGCGGCCCGCCAGGCGCGGCAGCAGGTAGTAGATGGAACCCATGGTGATGAAGCCCACCCAGCCCAGGGCGCCCGCATGCACGTGGGCAACGGTCCAGTCCGTGTAGTGCGACAGCGAGTTGATGGTCTTGATCGACATCATCGGACCTTCGAAGGTGGCGATGCCGTAGAACGACAGCGAGACGATCATGAATTTCAGGATCGGGTCGGTGCGCAGCTTGTGCCAGGCGCCCGACAGGGTCATGATGCCGTTGATCATGCCGCCCCAGCTTGGTGCCAGGAGGACCAGCGAGAAGACCATGCCGATCGATTGCGTCCAGTCAGGCAATGCCGTGTAGTGCAGGTGATGCGGGCCCGCCCACATGTAGGTGAAGATCAGCGCCCAGAAGTGGACGATCGACAGACGGTACGAGTACACGGGGCGCTCGGCCTGTTTCGGGATGAAGTAGTAGACCATGCCCAGGTAGCCGGCGGTCAGGATGAAGCCCACCGCGTTATGGCCGTACCACCACTGGATCATGGCGTCCTGCACGCCCGCATACGCGGAATACGACTTGGTGAACGAGGCTGGCATGACGGCGCCATTGACCACGTGCAAAATCGTCACGGCCAGGATGTAGGCGCCGAAGAACCAGTTGGCCACGTAGATGTGCTTGACCTTGCGCTTGATCAGGGTGCCGAAGAACACGATGGCGTACGCGATCCAGACGACGGCGATGAGGATGGCGATAGGCCATTCCAGTTCCGCGTATTCCTTGCCGCGCGTCATGCCCATGGGCAGGGTGACGACGGCGCACAGGATCACCGCTTGCCAGCCCCAGAACGTGAAGGCGGCCAGCTTGTCGGAAAACAGGCGTACCTGGCAGGTGCGTTGCACCACGTAGTACGAAGTAGCGAACAGGCCGCAGATGCCGAAGGCGAAAATCACCGCATTCGTGTGCAGCGGACGCAAGCGTCCGTATGTCAGCCATGGTATGTCGAGGTTCAGGGCAGGCCAGGCCAACTGAGCGGCGATGATAACGCCAACCAGCATGCCGATGATGCCCCATACCACAGTAGCGACCGCGAATTGCTTCACGATCTTGTAGTTATAGTTCAGCGATTGATCCACAAAGACTCTCCCTGGAATTACTATTTATGATGGTGGCCAGAGAGTAAGTGTTTGACCGCGAAAAAACTTTGATGTGGATCAAAATTCCCCGGATGAAATAAGCGTAGCGAAGTGGCATCGAAATAAAGTGATATTTCGATCAAAAAAGCCGGACAAGATCCCTGCAAGCGCTGCTTGACCTGTGTCAAAAGACGCTTGCCGGCGCTGGCGGGCGCCAGCGTATTGAGCAGGAAAAAGTCAGGCCGGCGGTTCGTCGGGCGCGGGCTGGGCCGGCGTATCGTCGTCCTGCAGCACGCGCAGGCCAGGTCCGACGAGGTCGTCGAACTGGCCGCTGTCCGAGGCCGTGAAATACACCCACAGGGCGATGAAGACGACCACGACGCTGAGGGGGATGAGGAGGTAGAGAGCTTCCATTAGACTTTCCGCAGGCGCAGGGCGTTGGCGATGACGACGGCCGAGCTGGCAGCCATGCCGACGCCGGACAGCCACGGGTTCAAAAAGCCCAGCGCGGCGGCCGGGATGGCCGTCAGATTGTACAGGGTGGCCCAGCCCAGATTCTCGCGGATGATGCGCATGCTGCGCGCGGCCGTCCTGGCCGTGTCCAGCACGGAAACCAGTTGGCTCGACAGCAGCACCGTATCGGCATGCGCCTGCGCCAGCGCGGCGCCGGAACCCATGGCAAACGAGACGTCGGCCGCGCTCAGCACGGCGGCGTCGTTGATGCCGTCGCCTACCATCGCCACCACGGCGCCCGTCGCCTGCAGCTGCTGCACGAAATCGAGTTTTTCATCGGGCAGGCATTCGCCGCAGGCCGTGGCGATGCCCAGTTGCGCCGCCACGCTTTGCGTCAGCGCCTCCTGGTCGCCGCTCAGCAGCACGACTTGCTTGCCCCGTCGGTGGAAATACGCGACCACGTCAGCCGCTTCCGGACGCAGCGCATCGCTGAGCAGGAAACGCGTCAGCCAGCGTCCCTGCGTGCCCAGGTACAGCGGCGTCATGCCCTGCACGCCGACGGCCGTGTCGCCCAGCGGCGGCCCCGCGATGGCGGCCACGAACGCGGCATTGCCCAGGCGGTAGCGCACGCCGTCGACGATGCCTTCGAGTCCCTGTCCCTGCACTTCCTGCAAGTGTTCCGCATGCGCGCGCGGCTGCTGTCCTGGCAAGCCTTCGGCCGCAAGCAGGATCGCCTGCGCCAGCGGATGGGCGCTGCCCGCTTCCAGCGCGGCGGCCACCTGCAGGCAAGCGTCCTCGCCCATGCTGCCCAGGCCCTCGACCTGCTGCAGCACGGGCCGGCCCAGGGTCAGGGTGCCCGTCTTGTCGAAGACGATGTGGGTGGCGCGGTGCAGGGTTTCCAGCACATGGGGCTGGACGATCAGCACGCCGCGCCGCAGCAGGCTGTCGGTGGCGGCCGCCAGCGCCGTCGGCGTGGCCAGCGACAGGGCGCACGGACACGAAACGACCAGCACGGCAATGGCCACGGGCCACGCCTGCGCCGCATCGTGCCAGCTCCAGAAGGCGAACACGGCGCCGGCAAACAGCAGCAGGCCCAGCACGAACCAGGCCGCCACTTTATCGGCCCATTGGGCGATCTGCGGCTTGCCGCTGCCGGCCCGCTCGATGAGTTTCAATAAATCGGACAGGGTGCTTTCGCGCGCCGGTTTCAGCACGCGCAAGATGATCGCCGCGCTGGCATTGATGGCGCCGCCCGGCACCCGCTCGCCCGTTTTTCTGCGCTGCGCCGCGCTCTCGCCCGTCAGCAGAGATAAATCGAGCGCGCTCGTGCCCTCGACGATGACGCTGTCGGCGGCAATCGCCTCGCCCGGCTTCACGAGGATGACGTCGCCCACGGCCAGGCTGCCGGCCGGCACCAGGGTGGTGGCGCGGCTGTCGGGAAAGCCCGCCATCAGCGAAGCGGACGCGGGCAAGGCGTGCTGCAGGCGCTCGAGCGCGGAGGCGGCCTTGCGGCGCGCCTGCAGCTCGAAATAGCGGCTGCACAGCAGCAGGAAGATGAACATCGTGGCCGAGTCGTAATACACCTCGCCGCGGCCCGTCCACGTCGCCACTACGCTGCCGAAGAAGGCCGCCAGGATGCCCAGTGCCACGGGCACGTCCATGCCCAGGGTGCGCGCGCGCAGGCTGGCCCAGGCGCCCTGGAAGAACGGCATGGCCGAATAGCAGATGGCGGGCAAGGTCAGCAGCAGGCTGGCCCAGCGCATCAGGCTGGCCATGCTGTCGTCCAGGGTGCCATCCTCGGCGGCCAGGTAGGATGGCGCCACGTACATCATCACCTGCATCATCGACAGGCCAGCCACGAACAGCTGGCGGCCCAGCGTTTTGCTGGCCTTTTGCAGGCGCTCGCCATGGCGCACGGCGTCATACGGATAGGCCGTGTAGCCCACTTGCCGCACGGCTTGCAGGATGTCGCCCGGCTCGCATTCGGCGCGGCTCCAGCGCACGTACAGACGCTCCGTGGCGACGTTCAGGCTGGCCGCCTGCACGCCGGGCAAACGCGTCAGCTGGCGTTCGATCAGCCAGACGCAGGCGGCGCAGCGGATGCCTTCGACGGACAGGGTCGCTTCGCAGCTGCTGGCGTCGCGCGCGAATTGCGCATCGTCATTGCTGTACAGGCGCAGTTCGGGCGGCATCAGGGTGGCGTCAAATGCATTGACGGCGTATTCGTCGCGGTCGCGGTAATACGCGCTCTGGCCGATGTCGACGATGGTTTGCGCCACCGCTTCGCAGCCGGGGCAGCACATGGCGCGCGGCACGTCGTCGATGGTGACGCTCCAGCTGGCGCCGGCGGGCACGGGCAAGCCGCAATGGAAGCAGGCGGACGGTTTTAATACAGCATTCATGGGTTTGTTTTCATGCGTCTTTTCATGGATGGCCCGTGACGCACAGGGCGTCGAGCCAGCCCAGCGACACGCCATTGGCGGCGCGCAGCAGGCCCAGCAAGCCGAAGCCCAGCACCAGCAAGCCGCTGGCGATGCGCACGGGACGGCGCTGCATCTGCGCGCGCAAGCGCGTGCCCAGCAAGCCCATGCCGAGCAGGGTGGGCAGGGTGCCCAGGCCGAAGGCGGCCATGGCGGCCGCGCCCTGCAGGGCCGAACCTTGCATCATGGCCGTCAGCAGGGCGCTGTAGACCATGCCGCACGGTACCCAGCCCCACAGGCCGCCCACGGCCAGCGCTTTCAGCGATGTATCCATCGGCATCAGCGGTTTCAACAGGGGGCGCACGCGGCGCCAGACGACGTTGCCGGCCGCTTCCAGGCGGGCCAGGCCGCGCCAGACATCCATCAGGTACAGGCCCAAAGCCACCAGCATCAGGTTGGCCAGCCAGTAGCCGGCCACTTGCAGCGACGCCAGGTGCAGCATGCCCGCGCCCGCCAGGCTGCCGGCCAGGGCGCCGGCAAGCATGTAGCTGGCGATGCGCCCGCCGTTGTAGGCCAGCACGCGCAGCACGTTCGCAGGCAAGGTGGTCTGCAGCGCCGGGCGCGCCACGGCGATGGCGATCACGGGGTGCGCGGGCGTGCCGCCGCCCAGCGACAGGGCGCCCACGATGCCGCCGCACATGCCGATGCAGTGCACGCTGCCGGCCAGGCCGACCAAGAACATGGGCACGAGGCTCAGGGCATTCATCGCGCGGCGCTACACCGTTTTCGAGTAGCGCAGCGGCTGCACCGCATCGGGCGCCGCAGTGGCGCGCGCCAGGGTCAGGTAGCGGTCGAAGACCATGCAGATATTGCGGATCAGCAAGCGCCCTTTCGGCGTCACCGTCAGCCAGTCTTCCTCGATGACGAGCAAGCCGTCGCGCGCCAGTTCGCGCAGCTTTTCCAGTTCGGCGGCGAAATAGCTGCGGAATTTGACGGGGTGCGCCTGTTCGATGGTGGCGATCGACAATTCGAAATTGCACATCAGCATCTGGATGATGATACGGCGCAACAGATCGTCCGTATCGAGCTTGATGCCGCGCGCGATCGGCAGCACGCCTTCGTCGAGCTTTTCGTAGTACGCGTCCAGCGTCTTTTCATTCTGGCTGTAGACGGCGCCCACGGAACTGATGGCCGACACGCCGCAGGCGATCAGGTCCGCTTCCGCGCGCGTGGAATAGCCCTGGAAGTTGCGGTGCAAACGGCCCTGGCGCTGCGCCACGGCCAGGTCGTCCGTGGGCTTGGCGAAATGGTCCATGCCGATGTACACATAGCCGGCGGCCGTCAGGCGCGCGATGCACAGGCCCAGCATGGCCAGCTTGGTGGCGCTGTCGGGCATGTCCGCGTCGAGGATGCGGCGCTGCGGCTTGAACAGGTGCGGCATGTGCGCGTAGTGGTACAGGGCGATGCGGTCGGGGCTGGCGGAAATCACCTTGCGCAGGGTTTCCGTCATGGTCTCCAGGCTTTGCTTGGGCAAGCCGTAGATCAGGTCGATGCTGATCGAGCGGAAGCCCGCGTCGCGCGCCGCCTGCATGATGGCCACCGTTTCCGCCTCGGGCTGGATGCGGTTGACGGCCTTCTGCACGTCGGCGTCGAAATCCTGCACGCCCAGGCTGATGCGGTTGAAACCTTGCGCGCGCAGCGAAAACACGCGTTCGCGCGACACGGTGCGGGGATCGATCTCGATCGAATATTCGCCGTCTTCATCGGAGGCGAAGTCGAAATGCTGGCGCAGGTGCGCCATCAGTTCGTCCATCTGCTTTTCGCTCAGGTAGGTGGGCGTGCCGCCGCCGAAATGCAGTTGTTCGATCTGGTTCATGCCGGCAAACAGCTTGCCCTGCATGGCGATTTCCTGCTTCAAATAGCTGAGGTAGGTGGCGGCCTTGCTGCGGTCTTTCGTGATGATCTTGTTGCAGGCGCAGTAGTAGCACAAGGTGTCGCAGAACGGCACGTGCACGTACAGCGACAGGGGACGGCGGCCGCCGCGCATGCGCAGGGCGGCCAGCGCTTCGAGGAAGTTACCGTAGCCAAATTCCCCATTGAAGCGGTCGGCGGTCGGATACGACGTGTAGCGGGGGCCGGACTGGCTCATTTTGCCGATGATGACCGGGTCGAATTCGACGACGGCGTCCAGGTCGGCGGAAGCACTGCTGAGTAGTGTAGGCATGGTGTGTGTAAAGTCTTGAAAGGTTTAGGCGGCCAGGCGCTTCAGGCCGGCGGGTTTGCCCGCGTTCGCGGCGCCGCCCTTGCCGCCAGGCATGGCGACACGGCGCGGTGGCGGCATCTTGCCGAAATTGAACAGGCTCACGGCTTGCGACAGGCTGGCGGCTTCTTCCGCCAGGCGCGTGGCGGCCGCGGCGGCTTCTTCCACCAGGGCCGCGTTCTGCTGCGTTACCTGGTCCATGTGGGCGATGGCCTGGTTGACCTGGTCGACGCCGATGCTCTGTTCGCGCGAAGCGATGGAAATTTCCTGCATGATGGCCGTCACCTGCTTGACGGAGCTGACCACCTGTTCCATGGTGGCGCCGGCGCGGTTCACCTGCAGCATGCCGGCGCCCACCTTGCCGACGGAAATTTCAATCAGTTGCTTGATATCCTTGGCTGCCACGGACGAGCGCTGCGCCAGGTTGCGTACTTCGCCCGCCACCACGGCAAAACCGCGGCCCTGTTCGCCGGCGCGGGCCGCTTCCACGGCCGCGTTCAGGGCCAGGATGTTGGTCTGGAAGGCGATGCCTTCGATCAAGCCGATGATGTCGACGATCTTCTTCGACGAGGTGTTGATCTCGTCCATGGTGGTGATCACTTCGGAAACGATCTCGCCGCCCTGCACGGCCACCTTCGAGGCGGCCACGGCCAGTTCATTTGCCTGCACGGAGTTGTCCGCGTTCTGTTTGACGGTCGACGAGAATTCCTCGATGCTCGAGGCCGTCTCTTCCAGGCTGGCCGCCTGCGATTCCGTGCGGCCGGACAAGTCCATATTGCCGACGGCGATCTGCTTGGTGGCCACGGCCATGGTTTCCACGTTGATGCGCACGTCGCGGATGGTGGCGATCAGGTTGCTGTTCATCTGTTGCAGCGCGCGCAGCAATTGCCCCACTTCATCCGTGCTTTCCGTTTCAAAACTGCCCGACAGGTCGCCGGCGGCAATCGCCCGCGCGCCGTTCAGGGCCTTGCCCAGCGGCTTGAGCACGGACATGCGCAAGGTGTACCAGAGGAAGACGTTGATCAGGAAACCGAACAGGGTGGCGCCGAAGATGGCGTAATTGGTGATCTGGCCGCCGCTGGCGAACAGGCTGATGACGCACACCAGCAGCTGCAGGCAGTTGACGATGGAGGTGGCGGCCCAGATGCGCAGGTTGAGCGACATGTGCGTCAGGTTGTGCAGCAGGTGCGCCAGGCCCGGGCGCACGATCTGCCCGTTCTTGATGACGATATTGCCGCCTTCCTTGTTGCGGATGGCCGCATACGCTTCCTCGGCCGCTTTCACCTGGTCCTTGTCGGCCTTGACGCGCACGGACATGTAGCCGATGGTCTTGCCCGCTTCGCGGATGGGCGTGACGTTGGCGCGCACCCAGTAGAAGTCGCCGTTCTTGCAGCGGTTCTTGACCAGGCCCGTCCATGGCGTGCCCGCCTGGATCGAGGCCCACAGGTCGGCAAACGCTTCGGCCGGCATGTCCGGGTGGCGCACGATGTTCTGGGGCGAACCGAGCAGCTCGGCCTCGCTGAAGCCGCTGACCTGGCTGAAGTACGGATTCACATACACGATATTGCCGTTCATATCCGTTTTCGACACGATGGCCTGATCGTCCAAGACGAGGACTTCACGGTTAGTCACTGGCAAATTTTGGCGCATGGTCGCGGCTTCCTGATCGGTTAAATAAGTAATTGGTGAGTAAGACTTGCACGATTGCAAGAATGGAGATCAGTGTAAGGAGTCGCCTACGCAAATTTATTGATGTAGATCAAAATCCTCCAGATTGGTCGTGCTTAGACGCATTTAGCGATAGCAATGCAGCATTGTTTTAAAGGTATTGGTTGCCGGCGATGCCTAATCGATGCCCGCCGTCAGCGGCCGCAAGCTGCCCACGGCGTAGCCTTGCGCGTAGTCGATGCCCAGCTCGCGGACGATGGCCAGGGTTTCCGCGTTTTCCACGTATTCGGCCACCGTTTGCAGGCCCATCACGTGGCCCACTTCATTGATGGCCTTGACCATGGCGCGGTTGATGGCGTTGCTGGCGATGTCGCGCACGAAGACGCCGTCGATTTTCAGGTAGTCGACGGGCAGCGCTTTCAGGTAGCCGAACGAGGAAAAGCCGCTGCCGAAGTCGTCGAGCGAAAAGCGGCAGCCCAGGGCCTTGAGCTGGCGCACGAACACTTGCGCCTTGGGCAGGTTGGCGATGACGGCCGTTTCCGTGATTTCAAAGCAGATTTGCTCAGGCGCAATCGCGTATTGCACGAACTGCTCGGTGATGTAGTCTTGCAAGCCCGTGTCGGCCAGCGACATGCCCGACAGGTTGACGGAATACAGGGCCGGTGCGCGGCGCCGGCTTTCCGCCAGCGCGGCCAGCGGTGGCAGGCTGTCGCGCACGCTCTGGATATGGTGGCAGACGGCGCGGATGACCCAGCGGTCGATGGACAGCATCATGTCGTAGCGTTCGGCGGCCGGGATGAAGGCGCCGGGCAGTATCAGGTCGCCCTGGCTGTTGCGGATGCGGATCAGCACTTCGTCGTGGTGTTCCGGGCTGTCGTGCAGGTGCACGATGGGCATGGCGTACAGGCGGAAATAATCGTGCGTGAACGCTTCGTTCAGGCGCGAAATCCATAGCATTTCGCCATGCCGCTGCGCCAGCATGACGTCGGACTCCTGGTACACGTGCAGGCGGTTGCGGCCCTGCTCCTTGGCCAGGTAGCACGCCTGGTCGGCGGCGCTCAGCAGCTCGCTCATGGACTTGCTGTCCTGGTTGATTTCCACGATGCCGATGCTCACGCCCAGTTCGAAGCTGCGTTCGTCCCAGGCGAACTGGAATTCGCGCACGGACTGGCGCAGCTGTTCGCCGATCAGGCGCGCATGCTCGATGGGACAGTGGGGCAGCAGCACGCCCAGTTCGTCGCCGCCGAGGCGCGCCAGGATGTCGCTGTCGCGCATCTGCCCCTGCAGCATCTTGGCCAGCAGCTGCAGCAGCACGTCGCCGGCGCCGTGGCCGCAGGTGTCGTTGATGACCTTGAACTGGTCCAGGTCCAGGTACAGCAGCGCATGCGCGTGGCCGTCCTGCTTGGCCGTGCGCAGCGCGTTGGCCACCAGGTGCTCGAATTCGCGCCGGTTGATCAGGCCTGTCAGGGTGTCGTGCGTGGCTTGCCACGACAGTTGCTGGCTCAGCTTGCGTTCGTGGCTGACGTCGCGGAAGACGACGACGGCGCCGAGGATATCGCCGTCGCGCGACCAGATGGGCGCGGCGGACTCCTCGACGGCGATGCGCCGGCCTTCGCGCGTGATCAGCTGCGAGCGGGGCGAAATGCCGATGGCCTGGCGCTGTTGCAGGCAGCGCATGGCCACGTGCTCGCGTGCTTCGCCCGTGCATTCATCGGCCAGCGGCAGGGTCAGTCCGATGTCCAGGCCCTGCGCCATGTCGTTGGTCCAGCCCGTCAATTGCTCGGCCACGCGGTTCAGGTAGCGCGTCTTGCCCTGCGGATCGGTGGTGATGACGCCGTCACCGATGGAACTGAGCGTCACTTCGGCCAGCTCCTTGCGCTCGGCGATCATGAGCTCGCGCGCCATGTGCTCGGTGATATCCCAGATGATGCCCAAGGTGCGTTCGGGATGGCCGCCGCCGTCCATGAAGACCTGCGCCTTGGCCGCCAGCCAGTGTTCGCTGCCGTCGGGCCAGACGACGCGGTATTGCAGCGCGTAGCCGGCGCGCCGGCGCACGCCGTCCTGCAGCACATCGACGACCTTGTCGCGGTCGCTGGCGTGCACGCAGTCGAGAAAGCTGCGGAACGGCTGCGTCAGCGCGCGCTCTTCCAGGCCCAGCAAGGTGGCGCCCTTGGCCGACCAGCTGACCGTGCCGTCGATGACCTGGCCTGCGACGATGCGCGAATCCCAGATCGCCATGTGCGCCGCTTCCAGGGCCATCTGTAAACGTTTCTGCTGGTCGCCCATCATCCTCTCCCGACTTGGATACTGGGATAGATGCGCTGCCGGTGTTTAAGTTCCCGGCAGCTCGGCGGGTGCGGCGGCCGAGGCGCGCGCTACGTCGCGCACATTCTTTTGCACGGCCACGGCCGCAAACAGGCTGAGCAGGAATGCCATGGCATAGAAGCCCTTTTCGCTGTTTTGCAGGGTGGCATGCCACAGGCCGACGGTCAGCAACAGCAAGGCCAGCAGCACGGAAATCCAGCACAGGCCGAAATAGATGCCCGTCACGGCAATGCCCTCGCTGCGGTCGCGCACGGATTTCTGCAGCGAGATGGCGGCGAACAGGCCGTACATGAGGATGGTGAAGTAATAGCCCTTTTCGTTGAGGGCCATGCCGGCATTCCACAGGCCGGACAGGTAAGTGACGATGCCGATCAGCAAGGCCGCCCAGGACGCGCCGATAAAGGCGCTGCTGGGGCGTGGGGCGGGGGAAGTCTGCATAAGGTCTCCATGGGCAGCGGGCGCCGCCGGCATGGCCGGGGCGGCAGGCACGGATGCGCCTGCCGCCCCATCAGACCAGAAAGTTCATTTGCGCGATTTGACCATGCGCAACAAAGCCGACACGGCCGTAACGCCGGCCAGCACCAGGCCGCCGGCGATGACGCCGGCCACCGCATTGATCAGGCTGGGCGTGACGGCGGCCAGCACGGGGCCGATGCCGGCCACGCTGCCGACCGTTTCCTCGACGTGGTGCAGCATGCCGCTGGCCCAGGGCCAGCCGTGCGTCAAAATGCCGCCGCCCACCATGAACATGGCCAGGGTGCCCACCACGGACAGGAATTTCATCAGCTTTGGCGCCGCCGACACCAGCATGCGGCCAAACGCCCGCACGCCCTGCATCAGCGCGCCCGCGCCCTTGCGCGCGGACAGATAAAACCCGGCGTCATCGAGCTTGACGATACTGGCCACCAGGCCATACACGCCCACCGTCATGATGATGGCGATGCCGACCACCACCGCGACCTGCTCGGCAAAGGTGGCCGCAGCCACCGTGCCCAGGGCGATGACGATGATTTCTGCCGACAAGATGAAATCGGTGCGGATGGCGCCCTTGATCTTGTCCTTTTCCAGCGCCACCAGGTCCACCTGCGGGTCGCGCAGCGCCTGTGCCAGCTCGGCCTTGTGGCTGTCGTCCGGGTGCAGATATTTGTGCGCGATCTTTTCAAAGCCCTCGAAGCACAGGTAGGCGCCGCCCACCATCAGCAGCGGTGTGATGGCCCACGGGGCGAATGCGCTGATGGCCAGCGCGGCGGGCACGAGGATGGCCTTGTTCTTCAGCGAGCCGACGGCGACGGCCCAGACGACGGGCAGTTCGCGCTCGGCGCGCACGCCGGCCACCTGCTGCGCGTTCAGGGCCAGGTCGTCACCGAGCACGCCGGCCGTCTTCTTGGCCGCCACCTTGGTCATCAGGGAAACGTCGTCGAGGATGCTGGCGATGTCGTCGAGCAGGGCCAGCAGGCTGGAGCCGGCCATCTCAGCGTACTCCCGCAGTGGTGGCAGGGAAGCGTGGGGCGAGGAAAGTGTTGTTTTTCATGATGTTATTCTTGGTTGTACGGCAAGGGACGATGTGGCTAAGGCTTGACCCCGATCTTACCTCAGGCAGGGCCGGCAGGGCCGCACGGGGCGGGTTAAAATTGCCTCTCGTCACCATTTTTGGACACCGCATGCACTTTGCCACCTGGATCACCTTTGTCATCGCCGCTTCCATCATCGCCGTCTCGCCCGGCTCGGGCGCCGTGCTGTCGATGTCGCATGGCCTGTCGTACGGGGTGAAAAAGGCCAGCGCCACCATCCTCGGCCTGCAGCTGGGACTGCTGGTGGTGCTGGGCATCGCCGGTGCCGGCGTGGGTTCCCTGCTGCTCGCGTCCGAAGTGGCCTTCAATATCGTCAAGACGGTGGGCGCGCTGTACCTGATCTACCTGGGCCTGTCGCAGTGGCGCGCCAGGGTGGCCGTGACGGGCGACCTGCATGCGGCCGCCGTGCTGCCGACGGGCCGCCGGCGCGTGCTGACGGGTTTTCTCACCAACGTGACGAATCCGAAAGGCATTATTTTCATGGTGGCGGTATTGCCGCAATTCATCAGCCCTGCGTCGCCCCTGCTGCCGCAGCTGCTGATCCTGGCCGTCACCATGTGCACGATCGACCTGATCGTCATGCACAGCTACGCCTTCCTCGCATCCTCGATGCAGCGTTTCTTCCGCGACGCCAGCGCCGTGAAAAAGCAGAACCGCTTCTTTGGCGGCTTGCTGATGGCCGTTGGCGCGGCCCTGTTCTTTGTCAAGCGGGGTGGCCAGGCGGCATCCTGAGCCAGGTCAACATGCAAACATTTGTAAGCCCGCTTGCGATGCCCGCCCGATGCGGATGTAATCGATAGCATGTCATCCTTGTAAGTCCTGCCTGGAGCGCTGCCATGCGTCCTATCCTGTCTTTCCCCCTGCTGAACGCCGTGTGCGCCGTGCTGCTGTCGTCGGCGTGCACCCTGGCCCTGGCGCAGGACCCGCCTGCCCGCGTGGGGCGCATTTCCACCGTCGAAGGGCAGGTGCTGGTGCGCGCGGGCGATGGCGAGGCGCAAAACGCCTTGCTGAACTGGCCCGTCACCACGGACAACCGCCTGACCACCCTGCGCGGCGCGCTGGCGGAATTTCGCGTGGGCGCGGCCGCCGTGCGCCTCGATGGCGATTCCGAGCTGGAAGTAAACGCGCTCGATGACGACCGTTTTACCTTGCACCTCAGCTATGGCACGGCCAGCGTGCGCGTGCGCAATCCCGACGCGCTGCGCGGCTTCGAGCTGACCACGGCCCAGGCGCGCGTGATCCTCACCCAGCCGGGCTGGGTGCGCATCGAGGCGGGGCGCCAGCCCGGCACCAGCGTCGTCAGCGTGCTCGAAGGCGCGGCCGATGTCGATGGCGCGACGGGCAGCGTCACCTTGCGTGCCGGCAAGCGCGCCGAGCTGACGGACGAGGAACTGCGCACGGGCGCCCTGCAGAGAGTCGCTTTCGACAACTGGCCCGAAGCCTTGCCCTCCGCCGCGCCGGCCTTGCGCTACGTCACGGACGATACCACCGGCTATGAAGAGCTGGACCGCTACGGCGCCTGGCAGGACGATGCGGAATACGGCCCCTTGTGGCTGCCCAGCGCCGTGCCGGCCGGCTGGGTGCCGTACAGCGACGGACGCTGGACGTGGATCGCGCCGTGGGGCTGGACCTGGGTCGACAATGCGCCGTGGGGCTACGCGCCCTCGCATTACGGCCGCTGGGTGCTGCTGGGCCACCGCTGGGGCTGGGCGCCGGGCCGCGAACGCGGCCGTGTGCCGTGGGCGCCCGCGCTGGTGGGCTGGGTGGGCGGCAACCAATGGCAGCAGCATGGCCCGCGGCCAGCGCCCGGCGTCGGCTGGTTCCCCCTGTCGCCGCACGACCGCTACGTGCCCGGCTACCGCGCCAGCGCCGACTATGAACGCCGCATCAACCGCGTGGCCGAGGGGCGCCGTTCCGTGGCGGGCGAGCGCGAACGCCGCGAAGGCATGACCATGCTGCCGGGCGAGCGTTTTGGCCAGCAGCGCACGATCGACGTACCGCGCCGCAACCGCACCACCATGCCGCCGCCCGTCATGCAAAGCTTGCCCTTGAGCACGGCGCCTGCGCCGGCGGGCAACTGGCAGCGTCCCGCCGATGCCCCGCGCGGCGACAATGGTTTCCGGCGCGACTGGGTCAACCGTCCCGGCCGCTTGCAGACGGACGATGGCCAGACGCACATGGCGCCGCGCCCCATGCAGCCGAACCGGCCGCCCGTGCCGCAACAGCCGCCACAGCCGTCTCAGCCACCGATACCGCAACGGCCGCCGATACCGCAACAGCCGCCTATACCGGCCCAGCCCGTGATACCGGCGGCGCCGGTCTTGCCGCCCGTGCAAGACCCGGTGGCGCATCCCGGTTGGCGTGGCGAACAGCGGCCCCGTGCCGAGCGGCCGCAGCCGCGCTCCGCCATCGAGCGTCCTGCCGAGGCGCAGCGCCCGGACGGCAACCGCTGGGAGCGTGGCGGCCGCCGCGAAGTGCTGCAGACGGCGCCGTCGCCTGCCATGCCTGCGCCGCCGCCCGTGGCCCAGCCGCGGCCCGCGCCGCCGCCGATGCCGGCGCCGGCGGCGCGTCCGGCACAGGAAGCGCGCGGGGGCGAACGCAGCGGGCCGCCACGCGAACGGAGCAATGACCGGAACAATGAGCGCGGCCGCCCCGGCCGCAATGGCCAGATGCAGGAAGTGGAGCGCTGACGGCCATGCCGTCTGTCGCGCCGTATCGACGTTCAAGCCGCAAAATGCGCAGTTCGTCACATACGGGAGGTAAAGCCGCCGTGGTTTGTCTACAGTACGACCACTGCTTATCCTCCAAGTGACAGCATCGACTTTTCCGGCTATTTTGTCTCAACGAAATAGTTTTCCGCCAGCTTACCCAGCTGGCTTTTTTTTTCCGCCAGGCCGGCGCCATGGCAACGGGCGCATCCGCCTCCAAAGTTGGCTACAATACGCTTTTATGCAGCCGCCGCGCGCCATACGCCGCGCCGCCTGTCCTGACCGGCACTGATTGGAATTCCCATGCAAACCACCCCACCCAGCGAACACATTATTCCTCCCAGCGAATCGCTGATCGAATACCCGAGCGATTTTCCCATCAAGATCATGGGTCCCACGCATGTGGACTTCGCGCCGACCATGCTGGAACTGGTCATCAGCCACGATCCGACCTTCCACGCGGGCCGCATGGAAGAGCGTCCATCGGGCAAGGGCAATTACACGGGCCTGACCGTCACCGTGCGCGCCATCAGCCGCGAGCAGCTCGACGCCCTGTACACGGCGCTGTCGGGCCACCCGATGGTCAAGATCGTCATGTAAGACATGCCGCCGCCCTGGCGGGCTGGCGTTTCGTCAGCCGCCACACCAGGGCAAACGCCGCGCTGGCCGCCGCCGTCACCCACAGCAGCGGCTGTGCGCTGCCATCGGTGATGGCGGCGATCACGGCGCCGCAGGCGGCCGTGATGAGCATCTGGATGAAGAAGAACAGGCCCGAGGCGCTGCCCGCCTGGGCCCCATATGGCTGCAGCACGGCCAGCTGGCAGGCCGGGATGGCCATGCCCACCGACACCATCACCAGCAGCATGGGCGCCACCAGCGACGCCACGTGCTGCGGCGCCCAAGTTCCCGCCAGCAACAGGCTGGCCGCGCCCGCCACATTGATCAGCACTGCCACGCCCAGCATGTAGTCGGCGCCCAGGCGCGGCCCCAGGGCGCGAAACAGGCTCGATCCCGCCACATAGCCGCTGACCGTCAGCGCGAACACGAGCGCATACGCGTGCGGCGACAGATGCATGCCCCTCTGCAACAGCACGGACGATTCCGCGATGAATGGAAAATACGTGCAATACACACAAGCGATGGCCAGCGCATAGCGCAGGAAATACGCGTCGCCCAGCAGGCGGCGGTACAGCGCCAGGGTATTTCCCTGTGGCACGACATTGGCCGGCCTGGTTTCCGGCACCCAGGCGGCGATCAGCCACAGCGACAGCGCGCCCAGCAGGCACAGCACGCCAAACACGGCGCGCCAGCCGAAGGCCGCGTCGAGCACGCTGCCGGCCAGCGGCGCCACGATGGGCGACAGGCCCATCGCCATCGATATTTTCCCCAGCATGCGCGCCTGCGTGGCGGGATCGAAGCGGTCGCGCACCATGACGCGGCCGATGATGGTGCCGCTGCAGCCGCCGAACGCCTGCAGCACGCGCGCGGCGATCAGCACGTGCACATCGGAAGTCACGGTGCAGACGATGCTGGCGAGCACAAAGATGCCCGTGCCGGCCAGCAGCACGGGACGGCGTCCGTAGCGGTCGGCCAGCGGCCCGCAAGCGAGCATCGAGGCGGCCGAGCCGGCCATGAACAGGCTCAGGGTCAGTTGTAACTGGGCATCGCTCGCATGCAGGGCGTCGGCCATGGCCGGCAGCGAAGGCAGGTAGATGTCGATGCTGATGCGCGACAGGCAGACCAGCAGCAGCACGATGCCGCCCCAGGCCCATAAAGCGAGTTGTTTCTGCATTGTTTTACACGGTCCATGCAAGCGTGCGCCCCACTGGCGCACGGGAACGGTGAGAGTAGAATGGTTGTGGTGTAATGCGAAGTGCCAGTCATCAGAAAACTCATTGGACCACTTGGACGATCATTATCATGCCGCGAGGAAAATCACCGCACGCCCTGGACTTGCCTCGTCCCACCAGCTGGCTCGACAAGGCGGGCGTCAACAAGCAGGATGGCGCGTATGAAGCGCTGCGCTCGGCCATCTTGACGAAGATGCTGCCGGCGGGCAGCCGTCTGCCGTCCAGCCGCACCCTGGCCGAGCGGTGGGAGTTGTCGCGCGGCACTATCGAAACCGTGTTCGACCGCCTGCACGCGGAAGCCTACGTGACGCGCGTGCCCGGTTCCGGCACGCGCGTGTGCGCCGTCGTGCCGGAACGCTTCCTGATGGCCGGCTTTGGCGATGCCGCCCCGGCGGCACCGGCCTCCATGCCTGCGCCCGCGTCGGACACGGGCGTGCGCGACGGCTTGCCCTTCGTGGCGCGGCGCGCCGACGCCAGCCTGTTTCCCATGGCCGCCTGGTCCCGGTGCGCCACGCGGGCGCTGGCGGCCGCCACGCCGGAACAGCTGTGCAGCGCCGATCCGGCCGGCCTGCCCCAGCTGCGCCAGCAGATCGCCGATTTCCTCGGCAAGTACCGCGGCATCCGCTGCGACCCGCACGATATCGTCGTCACCACGGGCATCCGCCACGCGATCGACTTGCTGGCGCGCAGCATCGTGCGCGACGGCGACAAGGTCTGCCTGGAAGAACCGGGCTACCCGGCCGCGCGCGCCCTGTTCGCCCTCGCCGGCGCCGTGCCCGTGGACATAGCCGTCGACGCCGAGGGCATCGATTGCGCCGCCCTGGCCGCGCATGCGGACGCCTGCCTCGCGTATGTGACGCCGGCGCACCAGTCGCCGCTGGGCGTGACCATGTCCGTCACGCGCCGCCTGGCCTTGCTGGAATGGGCGAACGACCACGGCGCCTGGGTGGTGGAAGACGATTACGACAGCGAATTCAATTACCAGAGCGCCCCGCTGGCGGCCCTGAAGGCGCTGGACCAGTACCAGCGCGTGATTTACTGTGGCAGTTTCAACAAGACCCTGTTTGCGGGCCTGCGCGTGGGTTTCATGGTGCTGCCGCCGGGCCTGCGTCCGCAGCTGCTGCGCATGGTGCAGTTGACGGGCCGGTCCGTGGGCGTGACGGAACAGCTGGCGCTGGCCGCCTGGATGGAGGAAGGCGCTTTCGTGCGCCATTTGCGCCAGGCGCGGCTGGCCTACAAGGAGCGGCGCGACCTGCTGCTCGCCTGCCTCGAGCAGACGGCGCCGGGCCGCTACACGGTCACGGGCCAGCAGGCGGGCTTTCATTGCGTGCTGTGGCTGCCGCCGGACAGCGACGAGCGGGCGTTTTGCACGCGCGCCGCGCAAGAGGGGCTGGCGCTGCAGCCGCTCGGTGATTTTTGCCACGGCGCCAGGCTGGCGCCGGCCGTGCTGCTGGGCTACACGGCCCTCAGCGCCGCGCAGATACGCCATGCTGCCCAAAAATTGGGCAGACTGCTGCTGCCGGCGCCCACGGCTGAATGAAACGGCCGCCTGGCTTATAATCACGGCTTCGCCGCAGCGTCCGCAGGGCGCCGGCAGCTGACCACAGACTTTGTCATGACCACCACCCGAACCGAAACGGCACTGATCCGCGAGCTGGGCCGCGTCGATTACGAGCCGACCTTTGCCGCCATGCGTGCGTTTACGGACGCGCGCACGACGGACACGCGCGACGAACTGTGGATCGTCGAGCATCCGCCCGTGTTCACCCTGGGCCTGGCGGCCGACCGCGGCCATCTGCTGGCCGGCGCCGAGAATGTGCCCGTGGTGCAGACGGACCGGGGCGGCGAAGTGACGTTCCACGGCCCCGGCCAGGTGGTGATTTACCTGCTGATGGACTTGCGCCGCAACAAGCCGGGCGGCAAGCTGTATGCGCGCCAGTTCGTGCATAAAATCGAGCAAGCCATCATCAACGTGCTGGCGGCGTATAATCTCGCTGGCGAGCGCATCGATGGCGCGCCCGGCATCTATATTGCCGGCGGGCCAGACAAGGGTGCAAAGATCGCCGCGCTGGGATTGAAAGTGCGCGGCAACGGCTGCACTTACCATGGCGTATCGCTCAATGTGGCGATGGACCTGGCGCCGTTTTCCTGGATTAACCCCTGCGGCTATTCCGGCCTGAAGACGGTGGACATGCGCAGCATGGGCGTCGTGGCGCCGCTGGCCGAGGTGCAGCGGGCCCTGGCCCATGAATTGACCGTATTACTCGATGTAAGCGAAGCAAACAGCGCCGCAGGCGCGCCTCAGACAGCGGATGTCTGAGCAAACAAACCAAACTTTGCCCCTCAAGGGCTTGCAGCCATGACTTCTGAGACCATTTCCAGCACCGCCCCCGCCGCTCCCGCCTACAACCCGAGCGAAAAGCAAAAAGGCGCCAGCAAGACTTCGCGCATCCCGATCAAGATCATTCCGATCGAGCAAGTCGAGCGCCTGAAAAAGCCGGACTGGATCCGCGTCAAGGCCGCTTCGGCATCGACCCGTTTCTATGAAATCAAGGACATCCTGCGCGAAAACAAACTCGTCACCGTGTGCGAGGAAGCCAGCTGCCCGAATATCGGCGAATGCTTCGGCAAGGGCACGGCCACCTTCATGATCATGGGCGACAAATGCACGCGCCGCTGCCCGTTCTGCGACGTGGGCCATGGCCGCCCGGACCCGCTGGACAAGGATGAGCCGTCGAATCTGTCGAAAACCATCGCCAAGCTGCGTTTGAACTACGTCGTCATCACCTCCGTCGACCGCGATGACTTGCGCGACGGCGGCGCCGGCCATTTCGTCGAGTGCATCCAGCAAACGCGCGCGCTGTCGCCGAACACCCGCATCGAAGTGCTGGTGCCCGACTTCCGCGGCCGCCTGGAAAAAGCCCTCAACCTGTTCAAGGATGGCTTGCCTGACGTCATGAACCACAACCTGGAAACGGCGCCGCGCCTGTACAAGGAAGCGCGTCCCGGTTCCGACTACCTGCACTCGCTGAAACTGCTGAAAGACTTCAAGGCCATGTATCCGGACGTGAAGACCAAGTCCGGCATCATGGTGGGCCTGGGCGAGACGGACGAGGAAATCCTGCAAGTGATGCGCGACATGCGCGAGCACGACATCGACATGCTGACCATCGGCCAGTACCTGGCGCCGTCGAACAGCCACTTGCCCGTGCGCCGCTACGTGCACCCGGACGTCTTCAAAATGTTCGAAGAGGAAGCGTATAAAATGGGCTTCACCCACGCTGCCGTGGGCGCCATGGTGCGCAGCTCGTACCACGCGGATGAACAGGCGCACAGCGCCGGCGTGGAATCGGCGCTGAATTTCTAAGCACCCTGCGCCACATCAAGGCCGCCCGCTGCAAAGCCGGGCGGCTTTTTTTTGCCTGTTCGTATCGTATGCGCCTCATCGGCTGAGCGTCCTATACTGGCATGCTGAAAAGGCATGGTTGACGAATCGGCTATGAGGTGAGGTATGGACATACGCATCGACGCATCGTGGAAGGCGCGGCTGGAGGGGGAATTCGCCCAGCCGTACTGGGAACGCCTTGCCGCATTCGTGAAGGCGGAATATGCGGCGGGACCGTGTTGTCCTCCGGGCAAATATATCTTCCGGGCCTTCGACCTGACGCCGTTCGAGCAAGTGAAAGTCGTGATCCTGGGGCAAGACCCGTATCACACGCCCGGCGCGGCCATGGGCTTGTGCTTTTCCGTGCCGGACGGCCATCCGCCGCAGCCGAGCCTGCAGAACATCTTCAAGGAATTGTCCACGGACGTGGGCATCGAGCGCACGCGCACGGATTTGTCGGACTGGGCCGGACAAGGGGTGTTCTTGCTCAACAGCGTGCTGACCGTGCGGGCCGGGGCGGCCGGTTCGCACGCGGCCAAGGGCTGGGAGAAATTGACGGACAGCGCGATCCGCCACCTGTCCGCCGAGCGTAGCCATCTCGTCTTCATCCTGTGGGGCGGCTACGCGCAAGCCAAGCGCACCTTGATCGACCCCGGCAAGCACCTGGTGCTGGCGGCGCCCCACCCGTCCCCCTTGTCGGCTGGTAAAGGTTTCTTTGGCAGCAAGCCGTTCAGCCAGGCGAATGCCTACCTGCAGGCGCATGGCCAGGCGGCCATCGCCTGGGGTAAAGCTGATTCTTGACGGCAACCGACAGCGGCAGGCGTTGCTCCCTGCCGCTGTCCTCGCGCGTTCGGGGAACTAGAAGCTCGTCGACAATCCCGCATACAGGCTGCGGCGGGCGCCATACTGCGGCGCGCCCACGCCCACGCCGGAACCGTCGCGCAGCAGATACGATTTGTCGAACAGGTTGATCAGGGCCAAACGGCCTTCGACCTTGCCCACGGGCGTGTTTTTCCACGTGTGCGTGAGCGCCGTGTTGACGGTGAAGTAACTCGGCAAATGGCCGGAATTCGGTGCGCCGCCATCCGGCGTCATGCGCAGGCCGCTGCCGTACAGGAAGTCAGCGCTCACTTGCGAATCGCCGAAGTGATAATGGCCGCCGCCGGACAGCGTGTATTTCTGGTCATGGTCAAGGTAGACATAATTCTTGCTGATGTAGTTCAACTCATCGGCGCCAAACAGGGCCTGGCCCGAATTGATGTTGCGCCCCTGCGCCTTTTGCGTGCTGGCGTTGAGGAACAGGCCCCAGTTTTTCTCGCTGTAGATGGCCGACAATTCCAGGCCCTTGGCGTAGCCGTCCGCATAGTTGAATGGCGTGAGGATCAGCGCCTGGCCGAACTGGCCTTCGTCCAGCAGGTTGTTGATCTTTTTATAGTACACATCGGCCGTCACGGTCAGCTTCGGGGTGAGCTGGTGGCTGATGCCCACGTCGTAGTAATGCGTGCGTTCGGACTTGACGTTGTCCGACTGGCCGATTTCCGGCGCATTCGTCGTGTTCGCATACAGGTCGATGCTGCCTTGCGCCGCCAGTTCCTGCGGCGGCGGCGTGAAGTAGCGCGAATAACCGGCGTGCAGGGCCGTGCCCGGCGCCAGCTGGTACGCGAGGTTGACGCGCGGACTCCATTGCTGCTCGCTCGTGTAGGCCGACACCTTGTCGAAGCGGGCGCCATAGTTCAGGGTCAAAGGCTTGCTGATATGCCATTCATCCTGCAGGTAAAAACTGGCCAGGGTGCCCGTCTTGCCGCTGTTGTCGATGATGGAAACCGGCGTGGTGGCGCTTTGCACCCCGTCCATGGCGGGGAAGACGGCCACCGTGTTGTCGCTGGTGGTTTTCTGGCGCGTGTAGGCCAGGCCTGCGCGCACGGTGTGGTCCTGGTGCCATTTGTAGCTGGCGTCGAACTGGGCGCCGGACGCGCTGTTCGAGCGGCGCGAGTCCGAGGCCACGCCGTTGTAGATCAGGTCGCCGATGGAATCGGGCGTGAAGTGCAGCTCCGAGTACTGGTGGAAGGCGGACACCTGGTAATTGATGTCTCCCAGGCTCTTTTGCAGCGACAGCACGAGGAAGCGGTTCACTTCGCGCTGGTTTTCATTGAGCTGCGACGACGGCAGGCTGGACGTGCCCGCCTGCGCATCGCTGTGGCCATCGAGGCTGAACGCAGGCGCCTGGTTCGGGTTGTTCGGGATCTGGAAGCGGCCGTTGTAGGTGCCGAACATGGCGGCCAGGCGCGTATTGTCATCGAGGAAATACGACAGGCTGCCGAACGTTTTGTTTTGGCGCGTCTTGTCGTGCAGGGCGCTGCGCGTGTCTTGCGGGTTTTCCACGCCCAGGGAATTGCCCAGGTAGCTGCCGGACAGGTAGTAATTGAACTTGCCCACGCTGCCGAAAAATTCGGCACTCGGCTCCACATGGTCGTGGCTGCCCACGAGAATGCCGATGCGCCCGCCCGGCGTCATGCCGCCCTCCTTCGTTTCAATGTCGACGATGCCAGCCGTGCGCAGGCCGAACTGGGCCGGCAAGGCGCCCGTCATGAAATCCGTCTTGTCGATCAATCGCGTGTCGATCGACTGGCCGAAGCCGCTGATGCTTTCCGGTAACTGCACGCCATTGATGCGGTATTGCACGTTGGCATGATCGTCGCGCACGTGCAGGGCGCCCGAGCCCTTGGAATCCTGCGATACGCCTGGCAGGCGCAGCAGCACTTCATTGAATGGCGTGTTGTCGCCCTGGCCCAGCATGTCGACCATGTGGCTGTCGATGCTGTAGATGGTGGTGCCGACTTTCGGCGACAGCTCGATGCGCGCGCTTTTCAGGTGGGCGGACGTGACTTCCACTTTTTGCATCTCTTGTGGTGCAGCGTCGGCGCCGGAAGCGGCCGGGCTGGCATCCGCAGGCTCGGCGGCATGGGCGGAAAAGCTGAACAGGCTGGCAAGGGCGAGCGACAGGGCGCTCAAGCGTGGTGTGTGTTGCATGGTGAACCTCGAAAATAGTCTACGCCAGGCGGCACGGCGCGCATGAAGACGCGCGCGGCAGTGCAGCCTGAAAAAAGGATAAGAACAGCGTGGGAACTACAACGAGGCGGCAGGCGGGCCGCGCACGGGCGGCAGGATGAGGGCAGCGGCAGGCGCCAGGGCGGCGGGCGCGACGGCCAGCAGGCGGTACGGCAGTAACTGGGCGGGCGGCTCGGCGATGGCCGGCGGCACGGCGATATCGGTCACCTTGTCGATGGCCGTGGCGCACAGCGCGCACTCTTCCGCGTCCAGGCTGGTCTTGTGCAGGTGCGAGGCGGCCGTCGACAGCAGGAACACGAGGGCCAGCGCACTGAACAGGGCCACGCACAGGCGCCACGGCGTGCGCGCGAGGGCGGCGGCACCGTGATGGGCAAGCTTGCGGGTGGGCTGGCGGGAAGACATGGGCGCATAGTAGCAAGAAAATCGCCGCCTTGTCAGCGCTTGTTGCAATTCATTTGCGCTATGTCGGCCAGGCAGGATGCCAGCTGATAATGATTTTCACTCCCCTTCATTCATGCTATCGTTTCGCAGCCCAAAATTCCCAGAGTCCCTCATTCATGTCCAAGCGCCCGATCAAATGGCTGTTAGCCAAGCTGCACCTGTATGCGGGCCTGTGGTTCGGCGCCCTGTTCGTCCTGCTGGGATTGACGGGTTCTGCCATCGCTTGGATGCCGGAGCTGGACGCGTATCTGAATCCCACCCTGTTGCAGGCGAGCACGCCCGCGGCGGGCCAGGTGTTTCGCGTGACGCCAGGCACGGTGCAAGCGGTGGTCGACCAGCTGACTGCCGATCCCGCCTACGGCAAGCCGACCCAGCTCAATCCGCCCGCCGATGCGCGCGACGTGTATGTGGCCTCGTACCGGCAGGCGGGCAAACCTTCGCCGTTCAGCCAGGCCATCGTGCGCCAGGTGATGGTCGACCCCTACACCTTGCAAGTCAAAGGCGAGCGCGACTGGGGCCGCTTCGGCCTCACGCGCCCGCTGCTGATGTCGGGCATGTTTCATTTGCACCGCTATCTGCTGACGGGCGACACGGGCAAGACGGTCACGGGGATTTCCGGCGTGCTGTTGCTGCTGATGGCCTTGAGCGGCATCTACCTGTGGTGGCCGCGTATGCAGTGGACGGCGATCAAGCGGGCCCTGACGGTGTCGCATGGCGGCTCCTGGCCCCGTTTCAACTACACCTTGCACAAGGCGGCCGGCTTCTTTGCCGCGCCCGTGCTGGCCGTGATCGCCTTTTCCGGCATCTATTTCAATTTGCCGCAGCTGGTCGTGCCGCTGGTAGACCTGGTGTCGACGGTGCCGGACACGGCCAAGCTGAACAATGTGCAGCGGGATGGGGCGCTGCTCGATGCGGGCGCCGCGATGGCCGCCGCGCAGCGGCTGTATCCGCAGGCGCGCGTATCGCGCATCGTGCTGCCGGCGAAAAAGGACCTGCCGTATGACATCCGCGTGCGCCAGCCCGACGAAATCGCCCATGGCGACGGCGCCACGCGCATCACGCTGGATGCGCGCAGCGGCTTGCCCCTGCGCATACGCGACCCCTTGACGGCGTCGTATGGCGAGCGCTTCCTGGGCTGGCAATTCCCCCTGCATTCGGGCCAGGCGTTTGGCGTGGCCGGGCGCAGTTTCATCACGCTCTTCGGCTTGATGCCCTTGCTGTTCATGCTGACGGGGACCTTGGTGTGGTGGAAACGGCGGCGTGGCCGGAAATAGGCGGCGGCCAAACCAAAACGGGGAAAATTGCTATGATCGCAGTGTTTTCCGGGCCATCGCATGGTCCGGCTTCACTCAATAACAAGGAAAAGCAGAGACCATGAGCAATCCCGACATCACCGTAGCAATGTTGAATGAACGCGGCACGGGCCGCCTGCCCGGCCACCTGGGCATCGTCATCACGGAAGTGGGCGACGGCCAGCTGACGGCGGAATTGCCCGTGCTGCCGCATCTGCTGGCGCCGAACGGTTATCTGCACGCGGGCAGCGTGGTGACCCTGGCCGACACGGCTTCCGGTTATGGCTGCATCGTCAATCTGCCCGAAGGCGCGAGCAATTTCACCACCATCGAACTGAAATCGAACCACCTGGGCACGGCCCGCGAAGGCACGCTCACCTGCACTGCCAAGGTCGAGCACAAGGGCCGCAACACGCAAGTGTGGGATGCCGTGGTGAAAAGCAAGGAAACGGGCAAGACGATTGCCCTGTTCCGCTGCACGCAGATGATTTTGTATCCTAAATAAGCCCAAGGGCAACACCCGCGGTCGTACCTTCCAGGCTACGACCCCGGCCCCCGCTTGTGGGGTGGTTAAATTTTCACCCAGTTACCCTTGTACAAGATTGGGCCCGTCGGTCCGTTCGGATCGGGCGAACCGCCTTTCGGCTCCAGGGTGACGGCCAGCAAGGCCACGTCGCTGCCGATGGCGCGCTGCGACAGGGCCAGTTTCACGTTGCCCTTGTCGGCCAGCAAACCGAGCGAGCGGGGATTGCCGCTCTTCGGCACGGCCCACAGTTCCAGATCCTTATCACTCGGCACGGGCGCATTGCCCACCATGCGCACTTCGAGCGCGCCGTGGCGGCTGTCGGCCGTCAGCAGCAGGGCCGTCTGCGCTTTTTCGTCCGTCAGGCTGGCCACATAGCTGATCTGCGGCGCATCCATCACGCGCGTGGCCACGACGATGACCAGCAGCGCGGCGATGGCGCTCGAAGCCATGCCCAGCGAACGCCAGAACGACAGCGAATCGCGCCACAGTGCCCAGCCGCCCTGCGGCGCCAGGTGCAGGCGCCGCTCGATCTGCTGCCACACGCGCTTGGGCGGCGCCACGGGCGTGGCAAATTCCGCCATCGGTTCCAGGCGCTGCCGCCACTCGGCCGTGATATTGCGCAAATCGGCGTCGTTGTGCAGCCAGCCTTCGAAACGCCGCCGCGCGCCCCCTTTCAAGGTGCCCAGCACGTATTCGGACGCCAGCTTCTGGCGCAGCACGTCATTGCCGCGGATATTCATGATGCCTCCCGTTTTGCCAGGCACGTGCGCAGCCGTTCCAGGCTGCGCCGTATCCAGGTCTTCACGGTGCCGATCGGCAGCGACATCTGCTGCGCCACTTCGCTGTGCGACAGGTCATGATAGAACGCCAGGGCGACCACCTGCCGGTGCAGCCCTTCCAGGGCGGACATGCAAAACGCCAGCGCCTTGGCGTCACCGCTCAGTTGCAGTGACTCGATGGGCGTGGCCTGGGGGTCTCGGAGTGCATTCATGACTTCGCTATCAAACTGTTCGGCATCGATTTCCACGGTATCGTCGCTGCGCCGCAACACATCGAACGCCTTGTTGCGCACGATGGTGGCCATCCAGGTCATCGGCGCCGCCAGATGGCTCTGGTAAGCGGCGGCGTTGTTCCAGATGGCGACGAACCCCTCTTGCAAGGCTTCTTCAGCGAGCTCTTGCTTATGCAATATACGCAGCGCGAAGCCAAACAGTTTCGATGATGTGCAGTTATATAGCTGGCGGAACGCCGTGGCGTCCTTGTTGCCGGCGGCAAGCAGCCAGGTTTTCAGTTGCTGCGGGTCGGGCGATTGAGCGGCTAGGGACACGGCAGGCCTTCACAAGGTGAGTGGAAATCACACTTGGGAAGGTTATAACAGTTTGGCAACTGTTGGCAACAGAGTTTTGTGCGGTGTAGGGTGGGTATTTTTGTGTTGGATCAACCGGCGATGGCGGTTTCCAGCAGCTTGTGCAGTTCCGCGAATTCCGGCTTGCCCACATAGCGCTTGAGGATCTTGCCCTGCTTGTCGAGCACGAAGGTGGTGGGCGTGAGCGCCACGTCGCCGTAGGCCTTGGCTGCCTCGCCCGTCACGTCGAGCGCCACCTTGAACGGCAGCTGGCGCGTTTCGGCAAAGTTCAGCACGTAGTTGGCCGGATCGTATTTCATGGCCACGGCCACGAATTCCAGGCCCTGCCCCTTGTACTTGTTGTAGGTGTCGACCATGTCCGGCATTTCCGCCACGCAAGTCGTGCACGAGGTGGCCCAGAAATTGACCATCACCACCTTGCCGCGCAGGCTGGCCGAGGTGATTTTCTCGCCATGGATGCCGTGGAAGGTCACGTCCGGCGCGCTTTGCTTGTCATTGAGCGACAGATAGCCGGCTGCCGCCACGCCCGCCACGAAGACGGCGATGAGGGCTGGCTTGATCCAGGACTTGCTTGCGGATGGCGAAGTTGACATGGCGAAGTTGAAATGAGTCACTTGAAAAGCGGGGCGATGCGGCCACGATGTCCCTATTATAGCCGCCGCATCGTCGGCGTGCCCTAGGCCGGATGGCGTAGGCGCTTACTGCTGTACCGTATCGCTGACCGTGTTCGTCGTGCGCTGCTGCGGCGGGTCCGGCTGCAATTGCTTCAGTTCCGCTTCCGAAATGTAGTCGAACAGCTTGACCACTTTCTGCACGCCGCCCACGCCGCGTGCCACGTCGGCCGCGACCGTGCCTTCGCGCTGGGTCACTCTGCCCATCAGGAAGACGGTGGCGTTCTCCGTGACGACCTTGAACGAGGCCGCCGAGATGGTTTTCATGTCCACCAGGCTGGCCTTGACCTTGGTCGTGATCAGCGCGTCGTTCGAGCGCGAGGTGTAGCTGGCCGGGCCGGCGATGATCAGTTCATTGGCCACCGATTCCACGCCTTCGATATTGCGCACTTCGCGCTCGACGGCATTTTTCATCGCCTCGTCGCGCACTTCGCCCGTCAGCAGGACACGGCGGTTGAAGCTGGTGACATTCACGTGGCCCACGTCGCCGACGATGGAGGGGATGCGTGCTTCGCCTTTCAGGGCGATCGACTTGTCTTCGGTCTGGGCGCCCAGGGTGCGGCGGTCTGCCGCGGCAACGCCGCCCATCACGGCGCCGCCGACCATCAGTTCGATGCAGCCGGTGAGCGAGGTGAGCATGGCGCCGCACAGCAGTGCGGTGGCCAATGGGCGTTGTGCGCGTTTCCAGCCTGGGCCAGTACCGAATTTAGTCATTCACGTCTCCTCCGAATAGGGCGACGTCGATGCCGTCGCAGATGCAATGTATGGTGGTCAGATGGACTTCCTGGATGCGCGCCGTGCGCTCGGCCGGCACGCAGATATGCACGTCGGCATCCGTCAGCATCTTGCCGATGGCGCCGCCGTCCTTGCCCGTCAGCGCCACGACGCGCATTTCGCGCTCGAGCGCCGCTTCCACGGCCGCCATCACGTTGGCCGAATTGCCCGACGTGGAGATGGCCAGCAGGATGTCGCCGGCCTGGCCGAACGCCTGCACCTGCTTCGAGAAAATCTCGCGGTAGCTGTAGTCGTTCGCCACGGCCGTCAGGATCGAGGTATCCGTCGTCAGCGCCAGGGCCGGCAGCGGAAAGCGCTCGCGTTCGAAACGTCCGACCAGCTCGGCGGCGAAATGCTGGCAGTCGGCGGCGGAACCGCCATTGCCGCACGCCAGGATTTTGTTGCCGTTGGACAATGCATAAAACATCAGGTCGATCGCCTGCGCAATGGGTTGCGCCAGTACGGTAGCGGCCTGGATCTTGAGTTCGGCACTTTCGTGGAAGTGCGAGAGGATGCGTTGATTATTCATAGTCTGCCGATTATAGTGCAGGCGCGCGGCATGGCGGACAAGCACTGTTAAAAATGCTTACATATCGAGGATGTTCTTCAGCCAGCTGATGCGCCCGTCATCGATGGCCACGGCGTCGAAACGGCATGGCGGCACGCTTTTTTGCCCCAGCAGCCAGGTTTGCGCGGCCACCACCATGCGCCGCTGCTTGGCTGGCGTGATGCTGGCCAGGGCGCCGCCGAACGCTGCGCTGCTGCGTAGCCGCACTTCCACGAAGACGACGGAGGGGCCATCGCGCATGATCAGGTCCAGCTCGCCGCCCTTGCACAGATAGTTGCGTGCAAGCAGCACCAAGCCTTGCAGCAACAGATACGCGAGCGCATCGTCTTCGCCTTGCCGTCCCCGTGCCTGCTTGTTCTGGAACGGCAGGGGCGGCATGGCCTGTCCTTATTGCGCCTGCGGCAAGGCGGCCGGTGTTGCTGCCGTGGCCGGCGGCCAGGTACCCAGTGCGCCCTGCTGGTAGGTGGCGGCCTGCTCCGTGCGTTCGAACACGCTTTGGCCATTTTCAAAGCGCACGGCCAGGCGGCCCGTCACGCCATCGAGCGTGAACGGCGCGTTCGGGCGCAGCGCCACTTCGCGCGCCACGCGGAAGGCATCGATGCCCAGCGCGTACAGGCGTTCCATGTCGGCCGTCAGGCGGGCGTCGCCCGGCTGCGGCGGCTGCGGATACACCATCACTTGCGGATGGTCGCGCTGCACTTGCCACGGCAGGTCGAGCAGGCGTGCGCCGTCCAGTTCGGGACCGCTGGCGCCGCGTCCTGCGCCGGGATTCAAGGACGAGGTGCCATACAGGGGCAAATCGCTGCCGATGGCCACGCGCAGCTGGCGCGCCTGGTCGGCGTCGAGCGCGGCAAACAGCAGGCCCGGTGGCGTGGCGGCCAGGCGCGCGCGCAGCTGCACCAGTTCCGCATCGCTCAGGTAGCCATTCGTGGCCGTCAAGTCCATCGTCTCGATCTTGCCGCCCTGGCGCAGCCATTCCTGCTTGAAGGCGGCGCTGGTACGGCGCTGCGAGGGCGAGCCGGCCGACAGGATCAGCGCGCTCGCGCCCGGCTGTTCGCTGGCGGCCCAGGCGGCGACCTGGCGCGCTTCCGCCTCGATCGACAAGCCCATCACCAGCAGCTTGGCCGGCAGGCGCGCTTCGCCGCGGTTGTCCGGGTGGTTCAGGGCAATCGTCGGCTTGCGTACCAGGTCGCTATTTGCCACGGCCGTCACGGCCGAGCGCGACAAAGGTCCCACGACGATGTCCTGTTCCTCTTGCGCTTGCGCAAACTTGTTCAGGATATCCGTGCTGCCATCGCCCGTGTCGACCACCGTCACTTCGAAGCCGCTGCGGTCGCGCTCATATGCGGCCATGAAGCCGGCGCGCAGCAGTTCTGCGGCCGGGCCCAGGGACGCCGAGCGCAGCGGCAGCAGCAGGCCGATGTGATGGACATTGCCGTCGGCGGGCGCCGGCGCCGTGGCGGCCGGCATGTCGAGCGGCGTGCCTGTCGCCGGCTTGCCCGTGATGGGCGCCAGCGGCGCGCCATTGCCGTCATACGCGGTAATATCGGGCACGGCCACGGCAAACGTCACCGGCTCCGGTGCGGGCGGTTTGGGCGGCACGGGGGGCGGCAGTGGCTTCGGAGGTGGTAGCGGCCTTGTGTTAGATTCAATAGGCGCGCACAATTGCCCGGGCGCGTCGCAAGGCGTGCTGCAAGCGCTCAGCATGCCGGTCGCGGCACAAACAAGCAGTAACTTCACACTATTAGCAAGCATTTAACCTCCAAAATGACCGTACAAGAAATCAGTTCCATCGCCAGCCTGCCCATCATGACAGAGGCGGCGCACCAGGTCTATCCTAGCGCAACATTGTATATAGTGGCCACGCCGATCGGCAATGTGACCGATATCAGCCTGCGTGCGCTGCATCTGCTGAGCCTTGCCGACGCCGTCGCCTGTGAAGATACGCGCAACACGGCGCACCTGCTGACGCGTTTTGGCCTGAACAAGCCTTTGATTGCGGCGCATCAACATAACGAGCGCGAAGTGGCGCAAACCCTGATTGCCCGCCTGCACGCGGGCGAGCGCATCGCCCTCGTCTCCGATGCGGGCACGCCCGCCGTTTCCGACCCGGGCGCGCGCATCGTCGACGCCGTGCGCGCGGCGGGACTGCGCGTGCTGCCCCTGCCCGGCCCGTCGGCGGCGATTACCGCCATTTCCGCCAGCGGCTTGCTCAATGACCAGTTTTACTTTGTCGGCTTCCTGCCGGCCAAGGCCAAGCAGCGCGAAAACATGCTGCACAGCCTGCGCGGCGTGACGGCCACCATGGTGTTCTATGAAGCGCCGCACCGCATCCTCGATTGCGCCACGGCCCTGGCGGCCGCGTTCGAGCCGACGCGCCAGGTGGTGTTTGCGCGCGAGCTGACGAAACTGTTCGAAGAAATCCACCGCTGCCCCCTGTCCGAAGCGGAAAGCTGGATCCGCGCCGACGCGCACCGCGAAAAGGGAGAATTCGTCGTCCTGCTGGAAGGCGCCACGGAAGCGCAGGACGCGGAAGACGTGGAAGCGGAACGCATCCTCAATATCCTGCTGACCGAATGCAGCGTCAAGCAGGCGGCCAACCTGACGGCGCAAATCACGGGCCGCAAGAAAAATGCCCTGTATGAGCGGGCGTTGCAGCTGAAGGGGCAGGAATAGCCTGATTCCAGCCTACCCAATTGGGTAGGATCCTGTCCAATCTGGGTATGTTATTAAATAATTACCACTTGCAGCCGCTATCTTTCTTGTCGAGCAGCATCAGCACGGGCGCCAGCAAGCCTGCGCCGGAATAGGCCGTACGGCAATCGCCGCGCTTGCCTTGCGCGATGTCGCGCGCCAGCTGGGTTTCCGTTTGCAGCGGCTTGTCGGGGATTTGTCCCACGGCCGTGCCCACCTTGGACGGGTCGCGCTCGCCCGCCATCTTGCGCGCCGTCTTTCTGGCCGCGTCCATGTCGAATTTCGGCGTTTCTGGGGTTTCTTGCCTGAAGGTGTCTGCACTGGCTGCGGGCGTGGCCGGTGCCGCCGGGACGACCGTGATCGCTTGCGGGCTGGATGCTGGCGCCGTGGCTGCCGCCGGCGTTTCCCGGGGCGTGGCCGGTTTTGGCTTGCTGATGGGCTTGGGTTCGCGTTTCGGCTTGATGACTTCGACAGGCGGTGGCGGCGGCTTGGCGGCCAGCGGGCGTATCCACACGGCGATCGATTCCACGCGCGGCGCCGTATCCGGCTGGATAGCGGGCTGTACATGGCACCACAGGGAGATCAGGGCGCCATGCAGCAGCAGGGACACGGCGATGCCCAGCGCGATGCCGCGGCGGTCCGGCAAGGGCCGGCCACCGCCGCTTCCGCCGTTTCTTTCGATACTGAACTCCATTGCCGTCGTCGCCTTCATGTCTGATCGGGAAAACTTGCCAAGTGAGTGTCGCATACTTCATTCGTTTTGAAAAATACATGCGTCCCAGTGCCGCGCGTAAATAATTTACACAGAGTTTCACCTGGCCCTTGACCGAAGTGGATACGGCCTGTATTATCTTGGTCTTCGGAGTGTGGCGCAGCCCGGTAGCGCACCTGGTTTGGGACCAGGGGGTCCAAGGTTCGAATCCTTGTACTCCGACCAAATTTGTAGAAAAAAACCCAAGAGTTCAGGCTCTTGGGTTTTTTTTCGTCTGTCGTTCGTGCATGCGGCATGCATAAAAAAAGGGGCCATCGGCCCCTTTGCATTTACCCCAGGCGTTTCGCCGCAATGGCGTTGCCCGCGCGGCTGGAACCCTTGCGGCCCAGCTGCTGCGAGATGAACTGGCCCGCATCGACCACCAGGTCCAGGTCGATGCCGGTAGCGATCCCCAGCCCCTGCATCATGTACAGCACGTCCTCGGTGGCCACGTTGCCCGTGGCGCCCTTGGCGTACGGGCAGCCGCCCAGGCCCGAGACGGACGAGTGATAGATGGCGATGCCCGTTTCCAGGCTGGCGTAGATATTCGCCAGCGCCTGGCCGTAGGTGTCGTGGAAGTGGCCGGATAGGCTGCCCACGTGGAAAGCCTGGATCGCGCGTTCCATCACCGCCTGCGTCTTGCGCGGCGTAGCCACGCCGATGGTGTCGGCGATGTCGATTTCGTCGCAGCCCAGGTCGCGCATGCGGCCCACCACGTCGGCCACGGCGTCCAGCGGCACGTCCCCCTGGTAGGGGCAGCCGAAGGCGCAGCTGATGCTGCCGCGCAGGCGCAGGCCGTGTTCCTTGGCTGCCTTGGCCACGCCTTCGAAGCGGGCGATCGATTCGGCGATCGAGCAGTTGATGTTCTTTTGCGAGAACGCTTCCGACGCCGAGCCGAAGATCACCACTTCATCGGCCCTGGCCGCCAGCGCCGCATCGAAACCCTGCATGTTCGGCGTCAGTGCCGAATAGATCGTGCCGGCGCGGCGCGCGATCCTGTCCATCACTTCCGCGCTGGTGGCCATCTGCGGCACCCATTTCGGCGACACGAAGGACGCTGCCTCGATGTTGGCGAAACCGGCCTGTGTGAGGCGGTCGACCAGCTCGATCTTGACGGCGGCGCTGATGGTTTCCTTTTCGTTTTGCAGGCCGTCGCGCGGACCCACTTCGACGATCTTGACCTGCTTGGGCAGACTAGGAGTTGGATTCATTTCAATATCCTTGCAAACGGTTGACGATGCCAGCGACAGAATCTCCGGCGTGCAGGCGGCGCATCTTGGCGGCGATCTGCGCCACGCTTTCGCGGCGCAGGGTGGCTGCCGAAATATGCGGCGTGATGGTGATGCGCGGTTCTTGCCAGAACGGATGCTGCTGCGGCAGCGGCTCGTTGCGGAACACGTCCAGCGTCGCGCCGGCGATATGCCCGGAGCGGATCAGGGTCAGCAAGTCCGGTTCGGCGAGATGCGCGCCGCGCGCCACGTTGATGACATAGGCGCCCGGCAGCAGCATGGACAGGCGCGCGCGGTCCAGCAGGTTGTGCGTGTCTTGTGTGAGCGGCAGCATGCAGACGAGCACGCGCGTGCCGCGTAAAAAGGCTTCGAGTCCCTCTTCGCCCGCAAAGCATGCCACGCCATCGATGTGTTTCTGGCTGCGGCTCCAGCCCCGCAGGGGGAATTCGAACTGCGCCAGCGCTTGCAGCACGCGCGTGCCCAGCACGCCCATGCCCAGCACGCCGACGGGGAAATCCCCCTTGTCGAATGCGGGCAACGGCTGCCAGATGCCGGCGCGGCCCTGCGCCTCGTAATCGTCGAAGCGGCGGAAGTGGCGCAGCACGGCATGGCTCACATACTCGGCCATCTGCACGCCCATGCCCGCGTCGTCCAGGCGCACCAGCGGCACGTGGGCGGGCAGCGCGTCGCCGAATTTCAAGAGCGCGTCGACGCCGGCGCCCGTGTTGAAGATGGCTTTGACGTCGCTCAATACGGGCAGCATGGCGGCCGGCGGCTGCCATACAACGGCGTAGTCGCAGGGCGCGGCCGTGTCGCCTTCGCGCCAGAAATGGATCTGCGCTTCGGGCAGCAAGTCACGGAAGTCGCTGATCCACGCCGCTTCCTTGCCGTCCGAACGTTGTAGAAGAATGCGCATGGACGTTTCCAAGAGCGCTCCTTATGCGGCAGCCTTGAAGGCCAGCAGCGGCGCGCCATCGGCTACCTGGTCGCCGACGGCGTACAGCACTTCTTCCACCAGGCCGTCGTGCGGCGCGGCGATCGTGTGCTCCATCTTCATCGCTTCCATGATGACCAGCGGTTCGCCCTTTTTCACGTCCTGGCCTTGGTTGACCAGCACGGCGACGACCTTGCCCGGCATGGGCGCCGTCAGGCGGCCGCCTTCCGCTTCCACTTCGCCCGCATGCGCCATCGGGTCGCTGTAATGCAGGGTGTAGTGCAAGCCGCTGCTAAACACGTGGAACTGCTCGCCGTCGCGCAGGACCGTGCCATGCACGGCGCGTTCGCCCAGCTTGATGTGCAGCTCGTTGCCTGTGCGCGCCGTCAAGCTGAGGGCCTGGCCGTTGAACAGCCAGCCATCCGTCTGGTAGGCGATGCGCGCGGCATAGGCCTTGCCGTCGCCGGCATGGGTGAATTCATCGGCAAACGCCAGGCTGCGTCCCAGCGTGCTGTTCAAGCGCCAGCCCAGGGCATTGCCCCACGGGTCGGCGCGATTGGCCGATTGCGCTTCGGCGGCCGATTTTTCTTCCAGCAGCAGGGCGACGGACGCCAGCGCCAGGGCCGTGTCGGGCGCCGCCTGCAAGGCGGGGAACAGCGACTCCTGATTGCGCTCGATCAGACCCGTGTCCAGGTCCGCGCTGGCAAATGCCTGGCCTTCGACCAAGCGCTTTAAGAAGGCGATATTGCTGGCCAGGCCCACGATCTGGTAGTCGGCCAGCGCCTGCGCCATGCGCGCCAGCGCTTCGCGGCGGTCCGCGCCCCAGACGATTAGCTTGGCGATCATCGGGTCGTAGAACGGCGAAATGGCGTCGCCTTCGCGCACGCCCGAATCGATGCGCACGGATGCCGGAGCCACCGTGCCACCCAGCTCGAACGTGACGGCCGACGGCGACTGCATGTGGCGCAAGGTGCCGATCGACGGCAGGAAACCCTTTTCCGGGTTTTCCGCGTAGATGCGCGCTTCGATGGCGTGGCCGTGGATGGCCAGTTCATGCTGTTTTTTCGGCAGCGGCTCGCCAAAGGCGACGCGCAGCTGCCATTCCACCAGGTCCGTGCCGGTGATCATTTCCGTCACCGGATGCTCGACCTGCAGGCGCGTGTTCATCTCCATGAAGTAGAACGAACCATCCTGGTTGGCGATGAATTCCACCGTGCCCGCGCCCACGTAGCCGACGGCCTTGGCGGCAGCGACGGCCGCTTCGCCCATGGCCGCGCGGCGGTCGGCAGGCATGCCCGGCGCCGGCGCTTCTTCCAGCACCTTTTGATGGCGGCGCTGCACCGAGCAATCGCGCTCGAACAGGTAGATGCAGTTGCCCAGGGTGTCGGCAAACACCTGGATTTCGATATGCCGCGGACGCGACAGGTATTTTTCGGCCAGCACCTTGTCGTCGCCGAAAGAGCTGATCGCTTCGCGCTTGCACGAGGCCAGCGCGGCCTTGAAGTCGGCGCTGTTGTCGATGACGCGCATGCCCTTGCCGCCGCCGCCGGCCGAGGCCTTCAGCAGCACGGGGTAGCCGATCTTGTCCGCCTGGCCGTGCAAGAAGTCCGCATCCTGTTCCTCGCCGTGGTAGCCGGGCACCAGCGGTACATTCGCTTTTTCCATCAGCGACTTGGCGGCCGACTTCGAGCCCATGGCGCGCATGGCGGATGCCGGCGGGCCGATGAAGACGAGGCCCGCCGCATGGCAGGCGTCGGCGAAATCCGCGTTTTCGGACAGGAAGCCATAGCCGGGATGGATCGCCTGCGCACCTGTCGCCAGCGCCACGGCGATGATCTTGTCGCCGCACAGATAGCTTTCCTTGGCCGGCGCGGGGCCGATCAGGACGGCTTCGTCGCACACGGCAACGTGCTTGGCGTTGGCGTCCGCTTCCGAATACACGGCGACGGTCTGGATGCCCATGCGGCGCGCGGTAGCGGCGACACGGCAGGCGATTTCGCCGCGGTTGGCGATCAGGATTTTAGTGAACATGGTCTCTCTCTTTGCAGCTCGTGGCTGGAAGTTTTTTTTGGGGGTCTGACCCGACGGGTCAGACCCCGGCAGGACAGACGTTGGGTTCTTGTTTAACCCAAAAGCAAAAGCTGGGGTCAGACCCGGCGGGTCTGACCCCGGTTGACTTCGATCAGCAGCCGCACTTCTCTTTCTGCACCGAGTCCAGCATGGCGCCGCGCGTTTGCAAGCCCAGTTTATTCAACAGGGTGCGGTCGTCTTCCGCTTCCGGGTTGTCGGTGGTGAGCAGCTTGTCGCCGTAGAAGATGGAATTGGCGCCGGCCAGGAAGCACATGGCTTGCACGGCTTCGCCCATCTGGCGGCGGCCCGCCGACAAGCGCACGCGCGCCTTCGGCATGGTGATGCGGGCCACGGCGATGGTGCGCACGAATTCGAACGGATCGAGCGCTTCCAGGCCGTACATCGGCGTGCCTTCCACCTGCACCAGGTGGTTGACGGGTACCGATTCCGGATAAGGATTCAGGTTCGCCAGTTGGGCGATCAGGCCCGCGCGCTGCAAGCGCGTTTCGCCCATGCCGACGATGCCGCCGCAGCATACCTTCAAGCCCGCTTCGCGCACGCGGCCCAGGGTATCCAGGCGATCCTGGTATTCGCGCGTGGAGATGACGTTGTCGTAGAACTCGGGCGCCGTATCGAGGTTATGGTTGTAGAAATCGAGGCCCGCGTTTTTCAGGCGGTCGGCTTGTCCCTCTTCCAGCATGCCCAGGGTGGCGCAGGTTTCCAGGCCCAGCGCTTTTACCTTGCTGACCATCTCTTCGACTTTTTCCATGTCGCGCTCTTTCGGGCTGCGCCAGGCGGCGCCCATGCAGAAGCGCGTGGCGCCGTTGGCCTTGGCCTGGCGGGCTGCGTCGAGCACCGTGTCGATGTCGAGGATTTTTTTCGCTTCCACGCCCGTGTCGTAGCGGGCCGCCTGCGGGCAGTAGCCGCAGTCTTCCTCGCAGCCGCCCGTCTTGATCGACAGCAGGGTTGCCAGTTCCACGTCGCCGTCCGGGAAGTTGGCGCGGTGGGTTTGCTGGGCCTGGAACATCAGGTCATTGAATGGCAGGTCGAACAGGGCCAGTACGTCGGCGACGGGCCAGGTGGCCGCTTCCGGCACGGTGATGCGCGCCGCAGGGCGGTGCAGTTCGACGGTTTTTGCTGCTTCTTGGACGTGAGACATGGTGATTCCTTCGTTTCTATTTTTGGATACGTTCAGTTGTTTGGATGCTGCGCCGGCCAGTTGGGCAAGCCGGTGAAATCGAGATAGGCGGCCGCCGCTTCCGCGCTGGGCTGCGCCAGGCGCGGCACCCTGCCAAGCAGCGGCGCCGGAATGCGCTCGATCAGCGCATCGATATTTTCGTCGAGGAAGCGCATTTCCATTTCCAGGGTGTTGGCGACCCAGCCGACGACGCGCAAGCCGCGCGCTTCGATGGCCTCCACCGTCAGCAAGGCCTGGCTGATGCAGCCCAAGCGCATGCCGACCACGAGGATCACGGGCAGGTCGAGCTGCTGCGCCAGGTCGGCCGAATCGAAACCGGGCGACAGCGGCACGCGGAAGCCCCCCACGCCTTCGACCACCACGGCGTCCGAGGCGGCGGCGATTTCCAGGTAGGCGGCCAGGATGGGCACGGACTCGATGCTCACGCCTTCGAGCGCGGCGGCGATGTGCGGCGCCGCCGGTTCCTTCAGCATGTAGGGCGTGGTCAGGCTGCGCAGCATGGTGACGTTGCCGGCGGCGATCAGGCTGTCGGCGTCTTCATTATGCAGCTCGCCGTCGCGCATTTCTGCGCCGGCGGCGACAGGTTTCATGCCGCAGGCGCGCACGCCGCGCGCGACCAGCGCATGCAGCAGGGCCGACGACGTCAATGTCTTGCCGATTTCCGTGTCGGTGCCGGTGACGAAACAGGCAAAGTGCGATGGCAGGCCGGTGGCGGCGGGCGCGGGCTGCACGGCCGGCGCCAGGTCCGCCAGCACCTCGGCCACGATGGGGTCATCAAGGCTCATGGCGAGTCCTTTCGAGGGTGTTGACTGCGTTGATCAATTGCGCCACTTCCTGCGCCGTGTGGCCGGCCGACAGGGTCACGCGCAGGCGCGCCGTACCGGCTGGCACGGTGGGCGGGCGGATGGCGCCGACCCACAGGCCCTGTTCGTACAGGGTGGCGGCGATGGCCATCATTTCCGCATTGTCGCCGACGATGACGGGCTGGATGGCGGAGAGCGACGGCAAGGCTTGCCAGCGCTGCAGCTGCAAGCCTTCGTTCCATTGCGCCACCAGCGCCGCCAGGTGGGCGCGGCGCTGCCGGCCTTCTTCGCCGGCGATGATGTCCAGGCTGGCCAGCAGCGCATGCGCGAGCGCGGGCGCCGCTGCCGTGGTGAAGATGTATGGGCGCGCCTTTTGTATCAGGGTGTCGATCACGGCTGCGTGGGCGCACACAAAGGCGCCGCCCACGCCGGCAGACTTGCCCAGGGTGCCCACATATACGAGGTAGGGCGAATGCAGGTCGAAGTGTTCCAGTGCGCCCCGGCCGTTCTCGCCCAGCGCGCCGAAACCGTGCGCGTCGTCGACCACCAGCCAGGCGCCGTGCTGCTCGCACAGGGCCAGCAGCGCGGGCAGCGGCGCCAGGTCGCCATCCATGCTGAAGACGCTGTCGGTGACGACGATTTTCGTCTGTGCCGTGCTGGCCGCCAGCAGGGCCGCCAGGGCATCGAGGTCCGCATGCGGATACACGCGCGTTTTCACGCGGGCCAGGCGCGTGCCGTCGATCAGCGAAGCGTGGTTCAGCGCTTCCGAAAAAATCTCGGTCTCCGCATCGCCCGCCGACAGGGCCGTCAGCACAGCTAAATTGGCCATGTAGCCGGTGCAGAAATACAGGGCGCGCGCGTGTTCCAGGTTGGCGCCCACGAACGCGGCCAGGCGTTCTTCCAGCTGCGCGTGGGCGCGGCTATGGCCGCTGATCAGGTGCGAAGCGCCGCTGCCGGCGCCATACAGGTCGGCGCCCTCTTTCAGCGCCGCCACGATGCGCGGATGCGACGCCAGGCCCAGGTAGTCATTGCTGCAAAAGGCCAGCATGTCGCGGCCGTCCACCGTCAGGCGCGGCGCGCACGGCGTGTCAACGGTGCGCCGGCGGCGGATCAGGCTGCGCTCTTCCAGCCCTTGCAGCTGCTGTTGTAATCGGGCGATCAGTTCCATCTCAGGCCCCGATCACATGGTTGAAGACGGCCAGGGTCTGCTGGCCCAGGCCCGCGATTTCTGCGTCGTCGAGGATGTACGGCGGCATCAGGTAGACGGTGGAGCCGATGGGGCGCATCAACAGTTCGTGTTCCAGCGCCGTGCTGAAGAAGCGGCGCGAGAAATCGGGCGCCGCATCGACGGCGTCAAACGCCCAGATCATGCCCTGCTGGCGGAAATTGTGTACTTTTTCATGCTGCGCCAGCGGCGCCAGCGCTTGCGTGATTTTGGCGGCGCGCACCCGGTTGGCCGACAGCACATCGTCTTCCTCGAAGATGGAGAGCGTCGCCAGCGCTGCGCGGCAGGCCAGCGGGTTGCCCGTGTACGAGTGCGAATGCAGGAAGCCGCGGCGCACGTCGGTGCTGTAGAACGCCTGGTAGATGTCTTCGCGCGTCATCACCAGGGACAGGGGCAGGTAGCCGCCGCTGATGCCTTTCGACAGGCAGACGAAGTCGGGCCAGATGCCGGCCTGTTCGCAGGCAAAGAAAGTGCCCGTGCGGCCGCAGCCGACGGCGATTTCATCGAGGATCAGGTGGACTTGATAGCGGTCGCACAGGGCGCGCACCAGCGACAGGTACAGCGGGTCGTGCATGGCCATGCCGGTGGCGCACTGCACCAGCGGTTCGATGATGATGGCGGCGATTTTTTCGGATTTTTGCTGGAACAGGCGTTCTACGTCGGCGGCGGCGCGGCGCGCCACGTCCTGCGCCGTTTCGCCTTCGGCCGCCTGGCGGAAGTCGGGCGACATCACCGTCTGCGTTGCCCGCAGCAAGGGGCCATAGGCATCCTTGAACAGGGCCACGTCCGTGACGGCCAGGGCGCCGATGGTTTCGCCGTGGTAGCTGCCTTTCAAGCAGACGAATTCCTGCTTGTCGCCCTTGCCGCTGTTGCGCCACGCGTGAAAGCTCATTTTCAGGGCGATTTCCACGGCCGAGGCGCCGTCGGACGCATAAAAACTGTGACCGAGCACGCCGCCGGTCAATGCGGAGAGTTTTTCCGACAGCTCGATCACGGGTTCATGCGTGAAACCGGCCAGCATCGCGTGTTCCAGCCGGTCCAGCTGGTCCTTCAGTTCCGCATTGATGCGGGGATTCGCGTGGCCGAACAGGTTCACCCACCAGGAGCTGATGGCGTCCAGGTAGCGTCGGCCTTCGTGGTCGTACAGCCAGGCGCCGCGGCCATGGCTGACGGGGATGAGGGGAACCGTCTCGTGGTGCTGCATTTGCGTGCACGGATGCCACACGCTGCGCAGACTGCGTTCGACCCAGCCCGATTGTTTTTCTGCTTTCAAAACTGCTCCAATGAATATTCTTGGTCCATGAGCTCTGGACTATTAACTAGCCCATGAGCCAACTCGGCTTGCGCTTGTCGAGGAACGATTGCACGCCTTCGCGTCCCTGCTCCGAGGCGCGGATCTGCGCGATGCGCTCGGCGGTGTCCGCCAGCAGCGCATCGTCGACGGGTTGGCCGACGATCTCGCGCACCAGCGTTTTCGCTTGCGCTACGGCGTGCGGGCTGTTGCTCGTCAGCGCTTTCAGCACTTCGGCGGTTTTCGCGTCCAGTGCGTCGCCAGCGACTACCTCGTGGGCAAAGCCGATGCGCAGCGCCTCTTGCGCGGAGAATCGCTCCGCGGTCAGGAAATAGCGGCGTGCCGCGTTTTCGCCCATGGCCTTGATGACATACGGTGAAATAGTGGCGGGAATCAGTCCCAGCCGCACTTCGCTCAGGCAGAAATGCACGTCTTCCGCAGCCAGAATGATATCGCATGCGGCGACGAGGCCCATGCCGCCCGCATAACAGTCGCCCTGGATCTTCGCCACGACGGGTTTCGGGCACAGGTAAATCGTGCGCAGCATCTGCGCCAGCTGCAGCGCGTCGGCCTGGTTTTCGGCATGCGTGTAGCCTGCCATCTTCTTCATCCAGTTCAGGTCCGCGCCGGCGCAGAAGGCGGCGCCATTGGCCGCCAGCACGATGGCGCGCACCATGTCGCTGCGTCCCAGTCCCTCGAAGGCGCGCGCCAGTTCTGCGATCGTCGTCTCGTTGAAGGCGTTGCGCACGTCGGGGCGGTTCAGGGTCACGGTGGCGACATTGCCCTCGATGACCAGTTTTAAGGTTTCAAATTCCATGGTTTTCTCCCTTGCCTGCCGATTACATGCGGAATACGCCGAACTTCGTGTCCGGGATTTCCGCGTTGAGCGCGGCCGACAGGCCCAGGCCCAGCACCATGCGGGTGTCGGCCGGGTCGATCACGCCGTCGTCCCACAGGCGCGCGGTGGCGTAGTACGGGTGGCCCTGGTGTTCATATTGATCCTTGATCGGCTGCTTGAAGGCCGCTTCCTCGTCCGCGCTCCATGCGCCGCCCTTGCCTTCGATGCCGTCGCGCTTGACGGTGGCCAGCACGGACGCGGCCTGGTCGCCGCCCATGACGGAAATGCGCGCATTGGGCCACATCCACATGAAGCGGGGCGAAAACGCGCGGCCGCACATGCCGTAGTTGCCGGCGCCGAAGCTGCCGCCGATGATCACCGTGAACTTCGGCACGGCGGCCGTCGCCACGGCCGTGACCATCTTGGCGCCATTGCGGGCGATGCCCTCGTTTTCGTATTTGCGGCCCACCATGAAGCCCGTGATGTTTTGCAGGAAGACGAGCGGGATCTTGCGCTGGCAGCACAATTCGATGAAATGCGTGCCTTTCAGGGCCGACTCGGAGAACAGGATGCCGTTGTTGGCGATGATGCCGACTTTGACGCCGTAGATGTGCGCGAAGCCGCAGATCAGGGTGGTGCCGTAGCGGGCCTTGAATTCGTCGAAATCGCTGCCGTCGACGATGCGCGCGATCACTTCCCTCACGTCGAACGGCTTGCGCGTATCGACGGGGATCACGCCATACAGTTCCTGCGTCGGGTATTTGGGCTCGACGGATGCGCGCAAGTCCATCTGCTGCGGTTTTTTGCGGTTCAGGTTTGAGACGATGGTGCGCGCCAGCGACAGTGCATGCAGGTCGTTCTGCGCCAGGTGGTCGACCACGCCGGACAAACGCGTGTGCACGTCGCCGCCGCCCAGGTCTTCGGCCGTCACCACTTCACCGGTGGCCGCTTTCACCAGCGGCGGGCCGCCGAGGAAAATCGTGCCCTGTTCCTTGACGATGATCGATTCGTCGCTCATGGCCGGCACATAGGCGCCGCCCGCCGTGCAAGAACCCATCACCACGGCGATTTGCGGGATGCCCTTGGCCGACAGGTTCGCCTGGTTGTAGAAGATGCGGCCGAAATGGTCGCGGTCGGGGAAGACGTCGTCCTGGTTCGGCAGGTTGGCGCCGCCCGAATCGACCAGGTAGATGCAGGGCAGGTTGTTCTGGTCGGCGATTTCCTGGGCGCGCAAATGCTTTTTCACCGTCATCGGGTAGTAGGTGCCGCCCTTGACGGTGGCGTCGTTGCAGACGATGACGCATTCCTGGCCCGAGACCCTGCCGATGCCCGTGATGATGCCGGCGGATGGCGCCGCATCGACGCCTTTGGCGTCCTGGTACATGGCGTAGGCCGCCATCTGGGAAAACTCGAGGAAGGGCGTGCCGGGATCGAGCAGCATCTGCACGCGGTCGCGCGGCAGCAGCTTGCCGCGCGCCAGGTGCTTGGCAGCGGCTGCCTCGCCGCCGCCGGCCGCGATTTTCTCGACCTTGTCGCGCAGATCGTCGACGATGGCTTGCATGGCCGCGGCATTGGCCTTGAAATCTTCACTGCGCGGATTGAGTTTGCTTTCGATGTGCGGCATTGCGGTTCCTTTTATTATCGCCCGGTCTCTCGGGTCGCGCTATTCGGGAAAACTGCCGTCGAGATAAAACCAGCGCAGGGCGCCATCGCCGCGCTGGTCCGCCTCGCGCACGAAGCGGCTCACTTCATGCAGGCGGTGCGCGCGGCCGTTGACCTTGTAGCGGGCCACGAATTCCACGCTGTCGCGGTATATCTCTTCGGCTTGATCTGCTGATTCTGCTTTACGTTGACGTAAACGTAAAGCAGATTTTACCTCAAGTCCCAGCCAGTGGACTTTTTCTTCTTCGGCAAACAAGGCGTCGGCGGGACAGGTGCTGGCATGCCAGGTGGCGCGCAGATACGCTTCATCGCGCAAGGTGAAGGCCGTGTAGCGCGAACGCATCAGGGCTTCGGCCGTGGGCGGCACGGCATCGCCCGCGATATACGGGCCGCAGCAGCTGGCGTAGGAGGCGCCGCCACAGGGGCAGGCGGCAGATTTCGGGGATGTGGGCATGCGCTGGCTATCAGGAACGGAAAAAGGGAACAGGAAAGTTCCGCAATTATCCGCCATAACGGCGGCGCCGGTCGCCGCCGCTGCCCGTCCGCCTATTTGCGCGGGCTGAGGAAGTCCAGCGCGAACGGCGGCGCCTTGCCGGCCATGAGATCGGCCAGGATGCGCGCCGTGCCGGCGGCAAAGGTAAAGCCCAGCGGGCCATGGCCCACGTTCAGCCACAGGTTCGCGTATTTGCTGGCGCCCACCAGCGGCGCGCTGTTCGGCGTGGCGGGGCGCAGGCCGGCCCAGGCCGTGGCCTGGTCGTAATCGGCGCCGTGCGGCATGGCTTCGCGCGCCAGCCGCGTCAGGCCGGCGATGCGGCCCCAGTCGATGCTGTTGTCGGCGCCCACCATGTCGACCATGGCGGCCACGCGCAGGTCGCCCTTGATGCGTGCATACAGCACCTTGCGCTCGAAATCCGTGATGCTGATCTCGGGCGCCTGGTCTTGCGCGCGGATGGGCGCCGTCAGGCTGTAGCCTTTCAGCGGATACAGGGGCAGGTAGATCCCCGCCGTGGCGGCCAGGTCACGGCTCTGGATGCCGGCCGCCAGCACATAGTGATCTGCCTGCAGCAGGCCCAGGCTGGTGTCGACGCCCGTGATCCTGCCCTTGTGCGTGACGAGGCGGCGCGCCTCGCCTTTCAGCAGGAGCGAGCAGTTCGGATGCTGCAGCAAACGCGCTTCCAGCGCCAGGCAAAAGGCGTGGCAATCGGCCACTGCCTCGCCCTGCGTGAAAATGCCGCCGGCCAGGGCGCCCTGCAGGGCCGCCAGCGCCGGTTCGCGCTGCACGGCTTCAGACGGCGACAGGACGAGGCGCGCCTCTTCCGATTCCGGCCGCGCCACGGCCCGCTGAAAGATGGCGGGCGTGCGGTAGACGATGAGCTTGCCTGCATCGCGCCAGGCATATGCTTCCGGCGGCACCGTCAATTCCAGCTGAGCCATGCCGGCGCGGCTCCATTCGCCCAATTGCAGCAGCTTGGCCGTCGTGCGCGCATTGCTGGCGCTGTTGCAATTGCGCAAGAAACTGGCCATCCAGCGCCATTGGCGCCAGTCCGCTTCGGGACGGAAGCGCAGCGGGCCGTCTTTCTGCAGCAGCCATTGCAGGGCCTTGAAGGGGATGCCCGCATCGGCCAGCGGCGCCACATAGCGGTAGCTGAGCTGGCCGCCATTGCGGTAGCTGGCGGCAATCGCCACTTGTTCGTTGCGTTCCAGTACCGTGACCTTGTAGCCGGCCTCGGCCAGCCACCAGGCCGATGTCAGACCGACGATGCCGCCGCCGATGATGATGACTTGTTGCTGCATGTTGCCTCGCTGCGTTGCGCTCCCATGGTGCGAGAGCATTCGGGAAGAGCTTAGAGGCTGGCCGCCAACGCAGCCAATGAAACATCATGGTGCAGCCATAACTTTCAGGAATGCACCATTTCAATGCAAGGATTCATTGTTGGCAATCGCACCACGGTAGAGCGCGGTGAGTATCCGCTCTTCGCTGCGCCCCATGGCGGAATACGTGCCCGCATGCTGCGCGGGGTCGCTGCCCGTGCCGCCCACCAGCATCACCATGCCATTCCGGTTCTTGAAATCGAGCACGAAGGCGGACACCAGCCCATACGCGTCGCCCAAGTGGCCCACGGCCGTGAAGCTGGCGCCCTCGGCCAGGCCATTGCCCTGCCCCGCCACCGCATCGAACTGCTGGTTGCCCAGGCCCCAGGCGCGGTACAGGCCCCGCTCGCTGGCGCCATTGCCGGCGTCTGGCGCCAGCTGCCATTGCCGGCCAAACATCAGGGCGATGCTGGCTGGCTGCAATAGTTGCTTGCCCTGATGGCGGCCACCGTCGAGCAGCATCTGCATGACCTTGCCCAGCCCCGCGGCGGAGATGCGCAAGCCGCCCGTGGGACTGAAGACGGTGGCGTTGCTGCCGATCGCATAGTGCGCCAGGCCGGCCGGCGCGTTGGGCGCGCGGGCGTGGAAATCGTCGGCCTGGGCAATCCAGGGACCTGCCGGCCGCCACACTTCCGTGTCCAGCGTGCGCTTGCGGTACAGGGTGGCCGTATTGGCCACCTCGTCCGCGGAGAAGGCGGCCGGGTTGTAGCCGCCGCGCACATCGAGGGGATCGAGCAGCAGGCGCCGCATCAGCAAGTCGAAGCGCTCGCCCGTGACCTTTTCCATCACGGTGCCGATCACGCCCCAGTTCAGGTTGGCATACGTGAAATAGCGGCCCGGTGCCGCGGCCGCATCCCACATGAGGTCGCCGCCTGCTGTAAACACGTCGCGCAAGCTGCGCTCGGGACCCCAGGCATAGCCGCCCGCGTCGCGCAAGGAGGATGTGTGGCTGAGCAGGCTGCGCAGGGTCAGCGGCTGCTGGGGAAAGTGCGGGTTGCGCAGGGAAAAGCCCAGATAGACGCCCACGTCCTGGTCCAGGCTCAGCTTGCCCTGCTCGACCAGGCGCATCAGGCCCAGGGTGGTCATCATCTTCGAGACGGAAGCGATGCGGAACAGGGTGGCCGGCGTCACGGGCAAGCTGTCCGCCGGCGTGGCGCCCATGTGCCGGTAGCCGAATTGCTGCTGATACGACACCTTGCCCTGGCGGATGGCCAGCACGGACAGGCTGGCCAGCGGGTGGGCCGGGTCGTCGACGATGGCGGCCAGCGTGGCATCGAGCGTGCGCGGCTGGCCGTCCTGTCCCGTCGTGTCGGCGCCGCTGCCGGGCGGTGCGGCCAGCGCGGTCCAGGTCGTGCCCAGTAGCAGCAAGCCCAGCAAACCCGTCATTTTATTGTGCATGTTTCCCTGTGTCGCAGTGTGGTGGAGGCGCCACCAGCATAGGCCGGGATGGTTTGCGACGCTAATGAAAATTGCTTATTTATCTATAATGCAAAGCTATACGTACGGTAAAACATTGTTTTTTTAAGTGTATAACCGTTATTTATGGTCATTTTCCATTTATTCATGGGTGGACGGGCTACGCGCAGGCGCCATCGCTATTACACTAGGAGGACAAGGAGAACTGTATGAGCCAGACCAGCGTAGAACTCAAGGTCGATTTAAATGACAATTCGCCTTTATATATGCAGATCGCCCGCAAGCTGAGCGATGACGTACGCAACGGCCGCTACCAGGTAGACCAGGCCCTGCCATCCGAACGTACCCTGTCCGAACTGCTCGACGTATCGCGCGTGACTGCCCGCAAGGCCATCGATCAATTGGTCGAGCAAGGCCTCGTCGTGCGCCGCCGTGGGTCGGGCAACTATATTGCCCCGCGCATCGAGCAGCCGCTGTCGAACCTGTCGAGCTTTTCCGAGCAGCTGCAGCAGCGCGGCTACCGCCCCGGCTCGCGCTGGCTCAAGCGCGATGTTGTCATCGCCAGCAGCGATGAACAGCTGAGCCTGGGCCTGGCGCAGAACACGAAAGTGGCGCGCCTGGAGCGCTTGCGCCTGGCTGACGACGTGGTGATGGCGTATGAAGTGAGCGTGCTGCCGTTCAGCGTGGTGTCGGACCCGGGCGCCGTGGGCGACTCCCTGTACGAATACTTGAGCAGTATCAAGAAGGCGCCCGTGCGCGCCTTGCAGCACATCCGCGCCATGAATGCGACGGACGTGCTGGCCAAGCAGCTGGGCATCCCCGATGGGCAGGCCGTGCTGTTTATCACGCGCATCGCCTATCTGGAATCGGGCGAAGCGGTGGAACTCACGCATTCGTATTGCCGCAGCGATCATTACGACTTCGTGGCGGAAATGCGCCGCGCGCCGTAAATTTATTGCTCGATCAGGCGGATCATGGATTCCGCCACGCCAACGGACGATTCCCAGCTCATGCCCGTCACCAGCCGGCCATCGACCTCGACGTGACTCTTGCCGTTGGCGCCGTGCCTGAAGATGCCGCCATGGCCCTTGATGCTGGCTTCTGCCGAAAAGGGATAGGCCTTGTATACCGGCGATTCCTTGTTGAGAAACGCATCGGGGAACGAGGTGAGCACCTTGCCCTGGATGAGGAAAGTACCGTCACGTAGCTTCAGATTCTTGATGCCCTCGGTGCCATGGCAGATGGCCGCGATCACCCCACCCTGTTGTTCGTAGATACGCAAGGCGATGTCCTGCAGCGCCTTGTTTTCCGGGATGCCGACGATGGCCGCGCCGCCGCCGACGAAGGCCATGCCTGCATAGTCGTTTGCCTTGATCTCGGAGACGGGCTTGGTATGGGCCAGTGCCCACATGAAATCACTGTCGTACAGATGCTTCTTGAGCAGCTGGTCCGACGTGACGATCATTTCCAGGGGAATGGCGCCGCCCTCGGGACTGACGAAGTCGACGGTATACCCTGCTTTGCGAAATGCATCATAGGTATAGGCCAGTTCGGGAAAATTATTGCCTGCGTTAACCTTTGTACCCGGATATTGATGCACATTCGACACCACCAGCAGCACCTTGCGTGCCTGGCGCGGGGCTGCTGGCTCGCGATCTGCCGACTTGCTGACGATCTTCCAGTTGCCGGCGATCTTTTTCAACAGAAAGACATCCACATAGCGGACCCCTTGCTGGGGAATGTGGATCTCGGCCTTGGCGGTGGCCACCTTGCCGCTCACGTCGATCTTGATCAAGCGTCCGTGGCGCCCATTGAATTGCATTGCTTTCTCTTTGGAAAAGAGTTTGGCGTATTCGGGACCGCTCAACTCCCATTCCGCATCGTTTTTACCGTCCAGGTAAAGGCGGGAGCCTGCATAAAAGGCCTGGTTGATCTCCTCCTGTACGTTGAAACTGGTGCCATGCAGATACAGGCGCACGGTCTCCCGGATGGCATTTTCGTCCTGGTCTGCGGTTGCGGCGGTGCCGGCGGCGGTGATGCTTAACAAGCAACAGGCGAATACCGTTCGCAATAAAAACTGAATCATGGCTATACCTTCGAATGAAGAATGACGTTTATCGGAGCAACGACCGATGCTGGTCGCTGGTGCTCGATAATTTATCGAAGTGCCGGGGAATTGATGTCGCCAAACATGATTTCAGACTCCGGAATGGCGATTCCGGAGTGGTTTTACGCGGAAATGGCCCTGGCCGCCTGGCTGGATTGGGCGCGGAAGCTGGCGGGAGTCTGGCCAGTCACTTTCTTGAAGGTCGAGTAGAAGGTGGAACTGGAATTGAACCCGCAGCGTTCGGCAACGGTATCCATGTTCAATTGCGGCTCGTCGCTCAATACCTGTTTCGCTTCGGCGATACGGTATTCGTTGACGTAGGTAGTGAAGCTCTTGCCCAGCTTGTCATTCAGTACCTGAGACACCTGCGCCTGCGTGCATCCCGCCCGCTTGGCAAGTTGGGCCAGGGTCAGGTTCGGATTCAGATAGGATTGCTGCCCGCTCATCTGTTGTTCCAGCGCGGCCAGCACGGCAAGCGTATCTTCGTGCGCCAGGCGGTTATTCTGGTACTTCTGCCTGGGTTCGGATGGCGCCAGGCTTTCCTTTCTCAGCAGAAAGACCATGACCGCCACATGCAGCGAGAAGGTGAACGACAAGGCGCCGACAATATAGGACGTGAACGGCGTGCTCGCGTACGCCGCCAGCATGATACAGCTGCCTGCAAAAACGCTCAGCAGGAGCACGCTGCTGGTCGCCATCCGCTGTCCCTCGTTCCACCATGCACGGCGGCTTTGCCAGAGCAGCCTGGCGGTTGCCAGCAGGTAGCCTAGCCAGAACACATGAATGGCATGACTCGACAGGTCCCACACCGAACGGTACGCGGAATACGGAAAGGCAACGCCTATGCCGATCAGCAGAAAGGACAAGCCCAGATGCCAGCGCCATTGTTGTCCAGCAGGCAGTTGCGCGAGCCCGGCCACGAAAGCGCGCACATAGAGATAGGTCAAGGGACCGATCAGCAGGCAGGCCGACAGGCCCAGCTGGCGGAATTCGATGGCGATCGCCGGGTTGAAGTAGAGGAAGGCGGATTTGGCGGTGCGCACCCCGACGGCAAGCAGCAAGGCGCCCAGCATGCAGTCGGCCAGGCAGCGGGGCCGGCGGCTGAAAAAATAGACGGCCAGGAAAATGCCGTTGATGGCGCCAAGGGCGCTAAACAGGAACAGCAATTGGCGAGCGATCATGGGCGTGTCGTGGATGTTGGCGTCGAGCTGAAGTATAGACACAAACGGCACCGTATCGAAGTACAAGTAATACACCACGTTCCTGCACCAGCCATAAACTCCCGTTATGCCCGCCTGCCATCCTTTCATGGTTGATCCCGCTCGTTGGTATTAAACTGGTTTCACCTTCAACCATGTTCGAAAATCATGTTGAAAACTGAAACCCCGAGCCGGCGGCATCCGGATCTGGACCTGTATCCGGTGGAGCAACTGGTGGCGGCGCTGGTCGATGACCAGTTCTGGGCCGTCGAAGCCGTGCGGCTGGCCTCGCCGCAGATCGGGGCGGCCATCACGGCTGCCCTGCCCCGCATCGCTGCGGGCGGACGCCTGCTGTACGTGGGCGCGGGCACGTCGGGACGCCTGGGCGTGCTCGACAGCGTTGAATTGAATCCCACGTTTTCCTGGCCGCCCGAGCGGGCCGTCGCCATCCTGGCTGGCGGCACGGGCGCCATGTTCACGGCCGTCGAAGGGGCGGAAGATGATTTAGCGCAAGGCGAAAAGGATTTGCTGGCTCTGCAGCCGCAAGTCAATGACGTGGCGATCCTGCTGGCCGCGTCCGGCGCCACGCCGTATGTGCTGGGGGCGCTGCTGGCCGCGCGCAAGGCCGGCGCCTTGACCATCGGCATCGCCAACAATGTGGACACTCCCGTGGCGCACGAGGCGCACTGCGGCATCGTGCTCGATACAGGCGCGGAAGTCATTTCCGGCAGCACCCGCCTGAAAGCGGGCACGGCGCAAAAAATCACCCTGAACACGATTTCCAGTGCCTTGATGGTCGGTTTGCATAAAACTTACGGAAACTTGATGGTAGACTTGAAGCCGACCAACGCCAAGCTGATCTGGCGGGCGGTGCGTCTGACCATGCATGCCACCGGCGCCAGCGAAGTGCAGGCCAGGACCGTGCTGGAGCAATGCCAATTTCACGTCAAGGTGGCAATTGTTGCCTTGATCAAAAAAATCAACACAAACCAGGCACAGGCATTGTTGGCCGGCGCGGACGGCAGTGTGCGGGCGGCACTGGCGGCGTGATCCGATGGCGCGGCATTCTTCTGTCTGGGAGACCAAGAAGGATGTATGGAGCTTGTGAAACAAACCGCCCCGGCGCGCGCGAATAAGCCGTCAAATAAGCCGTGGCTGTGGATCCCCTCCCTGTATTTCGGCCAGGGTATCCCCTATGTCGTGGTCATGACCTTGTCCGTGATCATGTACAAGAACTACGGCTTTTCCAATACGGATATCGCGCTGTATACAAGCTGGTTGTACTTGCCCTGGGTCATCAAGCCCCTGTGGTCGCCCTTCATCGACATGTACCGCACCAAGCGTTTCTGGATCGTCGGCTTGCAGCTGGTGATCGGCGCCGCGCTGGCGCTGGTGGCCCTGACGACGTCCCTGCCCCATTTTTTCCAGATCAGCCTGGCCATCTTCTGGCTGATGGCGTTCAGTTCTGCCACGCATGATATTGCCGCCGACGGCTTTTATATGCTGGGCCTGGAAGAGCACCAGCAGGCCGCCTTCGTGGGCGTGCGCAGCACGTTTTATCGCCTGGCCATGATCGCGGGCCAGGGCGGCCTCGTGTATCTGGCCGGCTATCTGACGCATGCGACGGGCAATGTGCAGCTGGCCTGGTCCGTCGTGTTCGCCATTCTGGCGGGCTTGTTCATCGCCCTCTTCTTGTACCACTATTTCATTTTGCCCAAGCCCAAGGATGACCGGCCCAGCATCCAGGACGCCGGCGTGTCTCCGCTGCAAGAGTTCGTCGCCACGTTTGCCGCCTTCTTCAAGAAGAAGGATATCCTGGTCATCCTGGGCTTTTTGCTGCTGTTCCGCCTCGGTGAAGCGCAATTGCTGAAACTGGCCGCGCCTTTCCTGCTCGACCCCGTCGCCAAGGGCGGCCTGGGCCTCAGTACCGAGGATGTGGGTCTCGTCTACGGCACCATCGGCGTGATCGCCCTGACCCTGGGCGGCTTGCTGGGCGGATTCATCATCTCTCGCTTCGGCTTGAAACGCTGCCTGTGGATCATGGTGCTGTCCGTTCACTTGCCCGACCTGGTCTTCGTCTACCTGGCTACGGCCTTGCCCAGCAGCATCTACGTGATCGCCGGTGGCATTGCGTTGGAGCAATTCGGCTATGGCTTCGGCTTCGCCTCGTACATGCTGTACATGATCATGGTGTCCGATGGCGCGCATAAAACGGCCCATTACGCCATCTGCACGGGCTTCATGGCTCTGGGCATGATGTTGCCGGGCATGGCCAGCGGCTGGATTCAGCAAATGCTCGGCTACCAGCACTTCTTCATCTGGGTGTGCATCGCCACCATTCCCGCTTTCATCATGGCCGCGCTGGTCAAGATCGATCCCGAATTCGGCAAGAAGGCCAAGGCCTGATTCTTTTGAACTGTGCGCCCGCAAGGATGGCGGGCGCACAGTAAAATGCCCCACCGATAGACCTGCGCTCCACCACTGCAAGGAATTGTTTTGTTGTCTACTTTTAAAAAACGCCTGGGCGCCAGCGCGGGCGTGCTGGCCGCGCTGGCCACCGCCACATTGCTCAGCAGCTGTACCAGCACCAAGATGCCTTCCGCCGTGGCGCCAGGAGAAGCGGGCTTGCCGGCCGTGCCGCCCGTGCAGCACATTACGGGCGAAGTGCCGCCGCCGGCGCCGCGCGAGTTCCGCGCCGCCTGGGTATCGACGGTGGCCAATATCGACTGGCCTAGCCGCAGCAATTTGCCGGTCGCCAAGCAGCAAGCGGAAGCGCTGGCCATCCTCGACCGCGCCAAGTCCTTGAATCTGAACGCGATTGTGCTGCAGGTGCGGCCCAGCGCCGACACGATTTATCCTTCGCAGCTGGAGCCGTGGTCGGAGTATCTGACCGGCAAGCAAGGCCAGCCGCCGTTGCCCCTGTATGACCCGCTGGCCTTCTGGGTGGCCCAGGCGCATGCGCGGGGCCTGGAATTGCACGCCTGGTTCAATCCCTACCGCGCCCGCCACGCGACGGCCAAGTCGCCGCTGGCACGCGACAGTTTCGCGTCCACCAACCCGGCATCCGTCAAGCAATACGGCCGCTACCTGTGGATGGACCCGGGCGACGCCGCTGCCTCCAGGCACACGACGGACGTGGTGCTGGACGTGGTGCGCCGCTACGATATCGACGGCGTGCACATCGACGATTACTTTTATCCATATCCGATCGATGCGCCTGGCGCCGGCGCCGGCGCGGAAACGGCCGCGCTGGACGCGGGCAGTGGCGGCGCCAAGCGCGAACTGCCGTTTCCCGATGAGCCTTCCTGGCAGCAATATCTGCTGGCCGGTGGTCAGCTGGACCGCGCTTCCTGGCGCCGCCAGAACGTCAACCAGCTGATTGAAGCCTTGTATACAGGCATCCACCGCGAGAAGAGCTGGGTGCGTTTCGGCATCAGCCCGTTCGGCATCGGCCGTCCGGACCGCCGCCCTGCCGGCATCGTCGGCTTCAGCCAGTACGACAAATTGTATGCGGATGCGGAACTGTGGCTGGCCAAGGGCTGGCTCGATTACCTGTCGCCGCAGCTGTACTGGCCCGTGGCGCAGGCGCCGCAAGCGTTTGGCGTGCTGCTCGACTACTGGCTGGCGCAAAATCCGTATGGCCGCCACGTGTGGCCGGGTCTATATACGAGCCGGATCGACAATTCCGCCAAGTCCTTCACGCCGCAAGAGATCATCAAGCAGATCGAAGTGACGCGCACGCGCCCCGGCGCGAATGGCCAGGTGCATTTCAGCATGGTGCCGCTGATGCAGAACCGCAAAGGTGTCAGCGACCAGCTCAAGGCAACCGTGTATCAAAGCCCCGCCCTGATTCCCGCCACGCCGTGGCTGGGCAAGGAGGCGCCCGCTACGCCCGTGCTGGCCTTGCGCCGCGATTCCACCAGCCTGAACGTCAAATTGGCGGCGGGCGGCGGCAAACCCGTGGCGCAGTACGCCGTCTGGGCCCGCTACGGCGAAGACTGGCGTTTTACCGTGGTCACGGGCGTGCAAGGCGAGCTGACCCTGGTCGATGATGCCACTGGCAAAGTCAATGCGGTGGTCGTCAGCGCCGTGGATCGTCTCGGCAATGAAAGCCCCCGCGTCACCGTGCGCGAACCGTTTACGACGGCTGCCAAGTAACTTTGCCGTATCACCGGTAGTCCATAACCTGCAGGCATGAAACATGCGCAAGCTTTCATGCCTGCAAGCCCAGCTTGGCTTTACACTCATGCCATGATTTCCTTCCCTACAGCCAATAATGCAGCGCCCGTGCTGGGCCTGGGCATCGACGCGGGCGGCACGCAGACGCGCTGGGCCCTGGCCACCGTGGACGGCGCCATCGTGGCCGACGGCGCCGTGGAAGGCTTGTCTGCCTTGCAAATGAGCAGCGATGCGGGTCGCGCAGCCGTGCACGCCACGTTTACCCGGCTGTGCCAGGCCGTGCTGGCCATCGGCCAGCCCCGCGCCGTGGTGGCGGGCTTGACGGGTTTTGGCGGCGACGATGCGGCGCTGGCGCCCATGCTGGCAGAATTGCTGGCGCTGGACGCCAGCGACGTGCGCTTGGGCAATGATATCGACATCGCTTATCGCGACAGTTTTGAACCTGGCCAAGGTTATCTGGTCTACGCTGGCACGGGGTCGATCGCTGCCTGGATCGATGCGGATGGCGTGTTTCACCGCGCGGGCGGGCGTGGCGTGCTGCTCGACGATGGCGGTGGCGGCTACTGGATCGCGCGCGAAGCCTTGCGCCACATCTGGCGCGGCGAAGACGAGGCGCCCGGCAGCTGGCAAGGCTCTCCCATGGCCCAGGCCGTGTTTGCGCAACTGGGCGGCAGCGACTGGTCGCTGTCGCGTGCCTTCATGTATGGCCAGGACCGGGGCGCCATCGGCCGGCTGGCCCTGGCCGTGGCCGCCAGTGCGGAAGCCGACCCGCTGGCGCTGGACATCTTGCAGCGTGCGGGGCAGGAACTGGCGCGCTTGGCGCTGGCCCTGACGGCGCGCTACGGTCCCCGTCCCGTGGTGCTGGCGGGCCGCGCGGCGCAATTGCACCCGGCCATCGCGGCAGCCATGCGCGCCGCTTTGCCTGTATCGTTGACGATGGAGCAAAAAGTTGCTCGTTCGCATGAGGCCGCGGCCAAGCTGGCAGCGAGGACGGCCAGCTTGTATGCTGGCAAAGACTGACTATTTTATTAACCCGGACACGGATCTTTCATGAAAAAAATCGCCCTCGCCCTGCTGGTGGCCCTGCTCTCCGCCTGTACCACGCCCGCGCCGCACCTCGACCATAGCTTGAATGCGCGCAGCCAGAGCCCGCGCGTGAAATTCATCGTCATCCATTACACGGTCAGCGACCTGCCCCGCTCGATCAAGATCCTGACGGAACAAGTGGTCAGCAGCCATTATTTGTTGACCGACACGGACAAGCCGAAGTTTTACGTGCTGGTCGACGAATCGCGCCAGGCCAATCACGCGGGTGTAAGTAACTGGAAGACGTATACACAGTTGAATGTCAGCTCGATCGGCATCGAGATTGTCAACCCAGGCTACAAGGACACGCCGGAAGGCCGCCTCTGGTATCCATTCCCGCAGGCCCAGATCGATGAACTGATCCCCCTGTTGAAAGATATCCAGGCCCGCTACAACATCGCGCCGGAAAACATCCTGGGCCACAACGAGATCGCCCCGCAGCGCAAGCAGGACCCGGGCCCGTTGTTCCCATGGCGCCAGCTGGCCGATGCGGGCCTGATCGTGTGGCCGGACGCCAACCGTGTCGCCACGCAACGCCTGATTTTTGATCAGCAGGTGCCGGACGCCGTCTGGTTCCAGAAGAAGCTGGCCCAGCACGGTTATGCCACGCCGACTACAGGCGTGTTCGACGAAGCAACGCGCAATGTGCTGATCGCTTTCCAGATGAAATACCGCAACAAGCTGTTCGACGGCACGCCCGATGGCGAAACGGCGGCCCTGCTGGAAGTACTGACGACGCCGGCCCCGGCTGTTGCAACAAAGTAGCACGGCCGTTCCAGCCCATGACTTTTTCTTATATGCTGAACATGGACGGCCCTGGTGGCCACGGCAAGGTAAAGGAATAGCTCATGCGGCTGCGTCATATCGAAGTATTTCACGCCATCATGCAAGTTGGCACCATCAGCGGCGCGGCCCAGGTGCTGCATATCTCGCAGCCGGCCGTGACCAAGGTCTTGCAACATTGCGAATTGCAACTGGGCATGCCGCTGTTCGAGCGCGTGCGGGGCAAGCTGTACCCGAAGCCCGAGGCGCACCGTTTGTTTGTCGAGACGGAAAAACTCAACCGCGATTTATTGGGCATCCGCCGCCTGGCAGCCAGCCTGAAGGGCCATGCGGTGGAAACCATCCGCCTGGTGTCCACGCCGACGCTCGCCATCAGCGTCTTGCCGTTCGCCATGACGGAGTGGCGGCGCGACTTTCCCCACACGCGTTGCCAGCTGGCTACCCATCATACGGGTGAGATCGTCAATACCCTGCGCCTGGGTGAAGCGGACCTGGCCGTGTCGCTGCAAGACCCGCGCCATCCGGGTATCGTGGCCGAACCGATTGCGCAAGGCGTCATGACGGTGATCGCGCCTGCCGGCACCTGGCATGCGGCCGATTGCGGCACCCCGTTGACGGCGCATGGCCTGAACGGCGAGCTGATCGGCCATGCCGACAACGATCCGCTGGGCGAACTGGTGGTGGCCGCCTGCGAGGCGCAGGACATTCACCCCGTGTTTTCCACCGTGGTGCAGACCTATCAAATTGCCCGTTCCTTGGTGGAAGCGGGCGCCGGCATGGCCGTGGTCGATCCATTCACGGCTGCGTCCGGTTCACCCGAGCGGCTGCAGCGCCGGCCTTGGGCGCCCACGATCCCCATCCAACTGTATTTATTGACGGCGAGCCACTCGCCACTGTCGCATGGCGCGCGGCGCCTGGCCGACAGCATCGGCGTGGCGGCGCGCAATTGCCTGGAAAGAGGAGTCTGATGTCTGTTGCAAGTTTGCAATTGGAAGCGGTCGGCAGCGATCCGCAATTTCGCCACCTGAGCAGCATCGCCGGCATCGCCGTCGATTTGCGCTACGCCACGCCCGACAATTTCGTGGGCCGCGACTTATACAGCCCCATCGATTGCGCCTGGCTGCACCGCGACGCGGCCGCCGCGCTGGAACAGGCCGTGGCCTGGCTGGCCGCGCAGCGCCCCGACCATCATTTATTGGTGCTCGACGCCCTGCGCCCGCAGCGGGTGCAGCAGCAATTGTGGGATGCGCTGCAGGGAACGGAGTTGCTCGGTTATATCGCCGAGCCGTCGCGCGGCTCGATCCACTCGTTCGGCATGGCGCTCGACATCACCATCGTGGGTCCTGACGGACAGGAGCTGGATATGGGCACGGGTTTTGACGACCTGAGTGAGCGCTCGCACCCGGCACTGGAGCTGGTTTTGCTGGAAAAGGGGGAAATTACGGAGGAGCAAGTGGCGCATCGCCGATTGTTGCGCGACGCTATGTTCCAGGCGGGCTTCTTCGGCATCAACAGCGAATGGTGGCATTTCGATTGCGGCGACCGGGTGCTGGTGCGCCAGACCTACACCCGGGTACTCTGATCAGAAGACCTGTAAACCTTTCAGCATCACGATCAGGATCAGCACGGGCGAGACAAAGCGCAGCAGGAACAGCAGCACATGCGCCAGGGTTTTGTTTTGCAACTGGCCGTGATTGCTGATCGCTTCAATGAAATGCTGCTTGCCCCAAGCCCAGCCTGTAAACAAGGCAATCGCAATGCCGCCCACGGGCAGGAAGATATTCGACGAGACAAAGTCGAACAGATCAAACATATTCAAATTGAACAGCTTGAAATCGGCCAGGCTGCTGTTACTGAGGGCGCACACGGAACCGAGCACGGCCAGCAGCAGCATGGTCACGATGGTGGACTTGGTGCGCGTCCAACCGAAGCATTCGTGGAAAATCACCACGGGCACTTCCATCAGCGACAGCATTGCGCCCGTGGCGGCCACGGCGGCCAGGATGAAGAACACCACCATCAGGGCTTGTCCCATGGGAATTTGCGAGAACACGGCGGGGATGGTGATGAACACCAGCGACGGTCCCGCACTGGGGGCGAAGCCAAACGTGAACACGGCGGGGAAGATGGCGATGCCGGCCAGCATCGATACACCGAGGTCGGCCGCCATCACGCGCAAGGTGGTCACGGGGATATTCTGGTCATCGCGGAAATAGCTGCCGTAGGTCATCATCGTGCCCATGCCGACAGACAATTTGAAGAAGGCCAGGCCCATGGCCGTCAGCACGACGGACGCCGTCAGCTTGGAAAAATCGGGACGGAACAGAAACGCCAGGCCTTCGCCCGCTTTATCGAGCGACAGGCTGACCGCACAGAGCAGCAGCAGCAGCAGGAACAGCAGCGGCATCAGTTTCTTGGCGATCGCTTCGATGCCCTTGGTCACGCCCAGCATCAAGATGCCGCCAATAAATAGCAGCACGCCCCATTGCCAGAACAGCGATTGCCAAGGATTGCTGATCAGGGAGGCGAAGGCCGCTTCCGTCACCAGCTTGTCGCTGCTGAGGATGGAGCCGTCGATGGCCTTGGCGATATAGGCAAACACCCAGCCCACCACTTCCGAATAGAACGCGACGATCAGGAAGGCGGCGGCCATGCCGATGACGCCGACCAGCCACCAGGGCTTGCCCTTCGGTGCCAGCTGTTCCATGGTGGAAATCGGATTGACCTTGGCGCGGCGCCCCAGGGTGATTTCCGCGATCATCACGGGCAGTCCTACTAATAAGGTGGCGAGCAGATAGATGAGCAGGAAGCCGGCGCCGCCATTGGCACCCGTCAGGTAAGGGAATTTCCAGATATTGCCGAGACCGACTGCGGAACCGAGGGTGGCGGCGAGCACGCCGAAGCCAGTGGTAAAGCCAGCTCGTTTCAGGGTCAGGCCTGATCCTTGAGCTTGTTGTTTCATGGTGAATCTTCTATGGATGGACGCGGATTTGCGCTGAGGGGGCGAAATTGTAGCAGCTGGCCGCAAATACCCCGGAAAAGCCTTGCTTCTACAGGGGCGCTTTGCTATAGTTCGCCTCCCCAATGAGACGCACTAGTTTGCGGCACAAAAGGGACAGCCTTCCGGGGCTGGGTAGTAAAAAGAAGGAGTTGACGGACGTAGTAAATTGCTTCATACTATTCCTTCTTCGCAGCTGACAAACACAACGCTTTGTCGATAGCGCGAAAGCAGTACCGAATACAGTTCTTTAACAATTAACAGTCGATAAGTGTGGGCATTTGATGTAAGTGCAGCGCTGCGTAAGCAGCGTCAAACTTAAAATATCAAATGTTCACAAGAAATAATGAAATAGGATACTTCTTCGGAAGTAGCCTGTCAGTTTTTTGAGTGAGCGACCCATCAGCAATGATGGTGCCTGTAAAAGGGCAAAGTAACAGAGATTAAACTGAAGAGTTTGATCCTGGCTCAGATTGAACGCTGGCGGCATGCCTTACACATGCAAGTCGAACGGCAGCACGGAGCTTGCT